>NZ_JAUOSY010000020.1:0-1965 GCF_030549125.1 Zobellia sp. 1_MG-2023
CGAATATACGAGCATCGGGTGCCACACCATGCTCTGGGACTTCGAAAAGAAGGACTACCATTCATGGGTCTATCAGGAGGGCATCGACAAGAAATTACCGCCGCTGGTCTCTTCCAGAAAGACCGTTCCGGTGGACTATAAGGGCAGGACAATCAAAATAGGCGTTGGCATACACGACAGTTCCTCCGCCCTGTTGCCCTACATCAAGAGCGCCAAAAAGCCTTTCATACTGGTCTCCACGGGCACATGGAGCATTTCCATCAACCCTTTTAACCGGGGGATGCTCAGTGAAGACGATATCGGGAACGGCTCCTTGTTCAACATGAGGATAGACGGAAGTCCCGTAAAGGTTTCCCGCCTGTTCCTGGGCAACGAGTACAAGCTACAGGTAAGGGCGCTCGCGGAGCACTTCAACGTATCCCCAGACGCCCATAAGCAGGTGGAGTTCGATCAGGATACCTTTTTCGAGATCAACAAGGATTTCGTGCACATGTTCAAATGGGACACCATGTCCTCAGCGGACATGCCCGAGAGCACCTCGATACCCTACGACAGGTTCGAGCATGCCTACCACCAGCTGATGCTGGAACTGGTACTGCTCCAGGAGAAAAGTGTAAGGGCGGCGATGGGAAGTTCCGAAATAGGCCAACTTTATGTGGACGGGGGTTTTAGCGACAACAAGATCTACATCCAGCTCCTATCCCATTACATGGGGAACATGAAGCTCAGCACAACGGATTCATCGTTGGGGTCCGCCCTTGGGGCCGCGATCGTTATTTCCGATACGGAGCTGGAGCCCTCGTTCCTGGACAAAAACTACGCTATCAAGAAACACCGGCCGTTCAGCCTAAAATAGACCTATCTTATGAACAAGGAATTCAACCCCGCATATCCTTCAATGGACGATTTGAGAAACAAGGCCATGAAACGTATACCCAAGTTCGCCTTTGAGTACCTGGACGGTGGCTGCAACGAGGACGTGAGCATAGCAAGGAACACCTCGGACATACGCAAGGTACAGCTACAACCTAGGTACCTGAGGAACCAGGGGACCGGTTCGACCAGGACCAAAGTTTTGGGAATGGAGTTCGATGCCCCGTTCGGGATAGCCCCCGTAGGGCTCCAGGGACTGATGTGGCCCAATTCGCCCGAGATATTGGCCAGATCGGCGTTCAAGAACAACATACCCTTTATCCTGAGCACCGTTACCACGATGGATATAGAACGGGCCAGCGAACTGACAGAGGGCAATGCCTGGTTCCAGCTATACAATCCCGCAGAAGATGCCCTTCGCGACGATATCATAAACAGGGCCGAGGCCGCCGGCTGCCCCGTACTGGTACTGCTCTGCGACGTGCCCACCTTTGGCTACAGGCCGCGGGACATCCGCAACGGCCTGGCACTGCCCCCGAAAATGTCGTTGGCCAATATCCTGCAGATTCTGGGCAGGCCCACTTGGGCCATGAACACCCTGAAATACGGGCAGCCCACTTTTGAGACCTTGAAGCCCTATACGCCCGAAGGCCTCAACCTGAAACAGTTGGGACAGTTCATGGACAGAACCTTTTCGGGACGGTTGAACGAGGAAAGGATAGGGCCCATCCGTGATAGATGGAAGGGGAAACTCGTGCTCAAGGGCGTAGCATCGGAACGGGACACACAGGACGCCATTCGCATGGGGTTCGACGGCATCATCGTTTCCAACCATGGCGGAAGGCAGCTGGACGCCGCTCAGTCCACCATTAGTTCCCTTGCCGAGATAGCAGGGAAATACGGTGACCGGATAGAGATCATGATGGACAGCGGACTGCGTTCGGGTCCCGATATCGCAAGGACCATGGCCAGCGGGGCAAAGTTCACCTTTATGGGAAGGTCATTCCTCTACGGGTGCGGGGCACTGGGAAACAAAGGCGGCGACCACACCATTGCCATGTTAAGGACGCAGTTCAAACAGGTCATGGACCA
>NZ_JAUOSY010000021.1:0-1956 GCF_030549125.1 Zobellia sp. 1_MG-2023
CGCCATAAAAAAAGCCCCGTAAAGAGGCTTATATAAATCCGTTTTTTGACGGATTAATGGCTTGTGCAACGGTTACCTTTGTTGTAAAACGTTTTTTCTATACAGGCTAAAATCGGTAACCAATATTTATTCCAAATCTATTTACTTGGCTATGGTCTGTTTTATCTGTATTAAACAAAGTTTTTCCAAATCCAAAAAAAGCCTCAAAAGTAATACCCTGTTTGGTGACCCATTTGCTACCTAAAGTCAATCCGACCGATAAATCCATAACGTCAGGACCTTCATTCAATGTGAGATTTCCATTCGAATCAGTTAATTGTTTGCCATCTGTTGAGCCTATTGTTGTAAATCCTTCAACAAAGAAACCTGAAGCATATTTTTTGCCAAAATATCTTCTGTAAAAAGGTGAAATCAGAAAATTTGTGTCTTCATCATGTTTTTGACTAAATACATAAAGACCAGAAATTCCCAAAGAGGATTTTCTATTCAAGTTTCTCTCATATGCTACATCCAAAAGTCCTAATGGAGTAAAAACTACATTAATTTTTATTTCATTATTCTGTTCATACTGATTTGTGCTAGATGTGTTTTGGTTTTGTGCTTTGGTTATGAATATGGAGAAGAAAAGTATGATTACTAGGTATTTTTTTTTCATTAAAAAGGCTTTTTGATTTCTAAACAAACCTATAATAATTTGATTTTGAATATGTTAAAGTATTTTAAATGTTAAGTTAAATTAATTGTAAAATAGTATTAACGTAAAAAGTTAGTGAAATTGAGGATTGTGTTGAACTCTTTTTTAAATGTTTTACAACGGTCTTGTGTATGAAACGTAGCGTGTAAATAGACGCTGATTTTTCGGATTAACACAGAGCCGAATTTTTATATTTTGTTTTTAATTTATCATTTTTTAAAAGCCAAATTAAAAATTTGGCGGTCTTTGCAAATAAGCACAAACCTTTGAATTTAACACTTAACAGCTATGTTTTATACACGTTGTTACCATACGTACTTTTTTACAACGTTCCGCCATCAGGCCAATTTTTCCAATGATTATTTGGCTTATCAGTTGGTTTGTAAAATTTCGCTTGTCCAGTTTCAAGAACCTTGGCTATTTGCTTAAAAGTTTTGTTTTTACTCGGAATTTCAGAATCTGCACAGTCAGGATGATTCCATTCCGTCAATTCCATAATCTTTGGTAAATCCGTTGGGATTCGGTCTCTGATTTCCTTTTCAGTTGCTTCAAATTCTTTATTGTATTCAGGTTCTAAACCTCTCAAAAATTCCCAAACTAAAATTTTGTCGTTTTCTTCAAGTTCAATTCCTTTTTTTAAATAGAAATCGCGATTATGATTAATGTCAATTTCTTTATCTCTTAAAACCATTGTTTTAGTTTCGGGATTCAAACTTTCCAGATATTCCTCATCAAAAGTTGAATGCTCGGGACTATCATCTGTTATATACAAGAAATTGTTGTTATCAGTTCCTGGTTTTGTCTTAATACAATTTCCAAAAATGTGTAAACAATTAGAAATTCCGTTATGTCCACCACCACGATAATTAAATCCGATTACTTCAATTATCAAAGCCCATCGTTTTTCATCTCGATAAGCACTCAATTTAGAATGAACTGGATAAACATATCCATTATCCAACATTGGAAACGTAAAATCCTCCGCACACTTGTCCAGTTGCTTTAAAATATCCTTTGATGAATATTCTTGTTTTTTCTTAAATCCGAAAATGTTCATTCGTATGTATGGTAACGGTCTCGTATAACCGTCAGTTACGGGTTAAATTAGCGATTAATTTCGGTTTAGCATAGGCTTAAGCAATTCCGAGTGGATTCGGACGTAGTCGAATCCGCCGTAATTGCGTTTATACATTGTGCCTGTTGCACAAGTTAACGAAAAAACCACATAGGGAGAACATGATCTTAACGTTGTGCGGTTAACT
>NZ_JAUOSY010000022.1:0-1643 GCF_030549125.1 Zobellia sp. 1_MG-2023
GGTAACCGTTGCACAAGCCATTAATCCGTCAAAAAACGGATTTATATAAGCCTCTTTACGGGGCTTTTTTTATGGCGGGTCAGAATCGAGGCACCAAATTTAGATGCTTTATGCAAGTCCCGAACAAGTATTGAAGCGCACTTTTTACCAAGGCTACAAAATCCAAGCCGTCCCGCCCCACTTTTGGAACGTTTCTGTTGGAACTTCAGGTACTTTTTAAGATTATAGGCCATGGCCGAGAGGTGCATCACCTTGTTCGCCTGTTCAAGTCCAATGGTATTTATCTTCCTCAGTCCCATGAACTGGGTCAGGGTACCGAAAACGGGCTCTACCGTACTCTGCCGCTTACCTTTCATATACCTGCCCTGTGGACTGTTCACCCGCTCTATGTTGCGTTCGTACTCCTCACGATAATAGGTGACCGAAAATTGTTTTTCGTTCACCTTGCCCAGACATGTGGATTTCAACGGGCAACCCTTACAGATCAGGCTCGATGCGCGGTACGCTTTCTTTTTCGTACCCGTACGGTGATCGTTGAATACCTTTCTGAACGGGATGACCTTTTCCTGTGGACAGATATAATGATCTTCGATTTCGTTATACGTAAAACCTGTGGGGCCGCCCTTGTACGTGCCATGGGGCGGAATGAAACTCTTTAGCCCGATTCCCTCTAGAAAGGCATAGTTCTCACCACTGCTATACCCGGTGTCCGCTACGCAGTTCTCCCAGACCAGGCCCTGCTTCCACAACCTTCTTTGCAGGCGTTTTACGATGTCGGGCAACTGTTGGTTGTCCTTCCCGTCCGCATGGTACGCCCTGATGTCCGTAATGACGTGGTGGGCCGTATCAACGCTCAATTGGCTCAGGTAGTTCAGCTTTCTGGCCTTGCCAGGTTTTACGCTGATCCTTGCATCGGGGTCCGTGGGGCTGTAATGTGTTTTGTTGCTCGTATACTTGGCCCCCTTGTTCTTCGCCCCCGGACGCTGGTCCTGGTCCTTCGCCCATTTTTTGTTCCTGCCCTTTATAGCCGCCAGTTCGTTCTTGCCCGCCGTAACGCTGCGCTGGCCTTTGTCCGACCTGTCGTCCTTGCTCTTGCGGTGCGGTCCCCCTTTGTCCATTGCGCTCAGGACACGTACCTTTCGCAGGTGTTCGTCCAGTTCCTCCTCCGGAACTTTCAGCTCCAAGGTGTCCATACTCGCATTGGCCTTCACCGGTGCGGAATCTATGGCCTGGGTATGGCCGCTCACCATGCCCTTCTCAACGCACATTCGTAAAACCTTGGTGAAGACTTCCTCGAATACACTTTCCGGGAACAGTTGGCGCGTACGGCTTATCGTACTGTGCCAGGGGAGCTCCTCGTCTATATCGTAACCTATGAAATAAAGGATGTCCAACCGCATAGAACAATGGGCCATAAGCTTGCGGTCGCTGATGATGTTCTCCAAGTAGCCAACAAGGCAAAGCTTGAAGAAGACCACGGGGTCTATGCTCTTTTGGCCGCTGTTCCCATAATAACCTTCCGTAAGACCGTAAAGGAACCGGAGTTCCAAAACCTCCTTTAACCGTCTGTAGAAATTGTTCCTCGGTATACGTTCGCTCAACTGGAAATGGGCGAACAGCTTTTCTTGATACTCCTTTTTTCC
>NZ_JAUOSY010000023.1:0-1613 GCF_030549125.1 Zobellia sp. 1_MG-2023
ACATCATATGTTCCTTCTGACGTAAACTGATGCGATGGGTCAATGGAATTCGATGTGTTTCCATCACCAAAATCCCATAAATAGCTTAGGGAGTCTCCAGCATCCGGGTCGGTAGATGTATTACCTGTAAACTGTACCGTCAAGGGAGTTGTACCGGAGGTAATATCGGCAGAAGAACTAGCCGTAGGTGCCTGGTTTGCCTGTCCCACATTTATTGTAATTGTTGTTGCGGAGCTACTCCGAACTGGATTTCCATTGTCTGTAACTCTTAATACTACATCATAGGTTTTTGTAGCCCTGAATTCGTGAGTTGGGTTGGCAGATGTAGAGGTGCTACCGTCACCAAAATCCCATAAATAGCTTAGGGTATCTCCAATATCCGGGTCGGAGGATGTGTCTCCTGTAAACCGTACGGTCAATGGGGCCGTTCCGCTAGTTACGTCAGCCGAAGCCCGTGCTATAGGACTCTGGTTGGCAGGGTTTATAGCCGTCACCGTAACGGTAATCGTTGCTGTTGCGATTCCACCATTTCCGTCATTTATGGTATACACAATATTATCTTCTCCGGTATAACTAGATGTAGGGGTATAAACGATAGTATTTCCTGAAACTATAGCCGTACCGTTTCTGAAGTCGGATATTACGGTAATCGTAAGTTTATCGCCATCTGCATCGTTAATATAGGGAGAAAGGTCGATACTATTATTATTACTGTCCTGCTCCACATCAACGGAGAAATCCCCAGCCGTTGGCGCAGTGTTCGTATCCGCTGTGACCGTAACGTTCACGGTATAGTCCAATGTAGTGTTATCCTCGGCGGTTACGGTGTAGGTTACATTGTTGGTAAAGTCGGTGGGGGTTCCTGAAGGTGGGTTGACAGATTGTCCGAAAAACTCAATAATAGGGGACAGTGCGGTTACATCCGTTCCAAAGGGCAAGGTCACCGATATATCCGTACCGTTGAATGTTCCCGATACCCCATCAATCACAAAACTGTCAATTGATTTTTCGCCGCTGGTTTCCGTGACAACGTTCACGGTCCAGACCTGTGGGTTGCCGTTCTCTGCGGTCACGGTATAGCTTACGGGCTGGCTGAAATCCTGTTGCGATGCCGGCTCGGGGTCTATGCCTGCCCCAGTGGAAATATCCAATATGGAGGGAACTACGTTCAGGTCCGTTCCGTTCGGTACGTTCACCGTTATGGTATGGTTCACATCGTTTATGGCCACACTGTTCTGAACGGGCAGTTCAAAGCCCGTTATCGCGTTCAGGCCGCTTCCCGTAGGGGCGGAGACCGTAACGTTCACGGTCCATACCTGCGGCGTCCCGTTTTCCGCGGTGACGGTATAGAGTACCTGTCCGCTAAAATCCTGTACGGCACCTATCGCGGGCAAGACCGTGGCCCCGGGCGAGACCGCTAAGACCTGTGGGGCGACGTTCAGGTCCGTTCCGTCGGGTACGTTCACCGTTACCGTATTGGTACCCGGGTCGATATCCGTACTGTTCTGGACAGGAAGCCCGAACGCGGTTATGTCGTTGGCCCCGCTCCCCGTAGGCGGCAATACGGTGGTATTGACCGTCCACTCCTGTGTATCGCCATTTTCCGCTGTGAC
>NZ_JAUOSY010000024.1:0-1592 GCF_030549125.1 Zobellia sp. 1_MG-2023
GCAACCTCGTCTACATAAGTTACACCACTATTGCTTGGTGTGACCGTTGGAGAACCGTCGCCCAATAACGTAAGTTCATTTGTTGGGTCGGCATCCGCATCCTGAATATTTATCGTTGTAGAACCACCTCGCTCTAAATCGATGTCCACCGTTTCGTTAGCAGTACCCACTGCACTTGTTATCTGTTGGTCGTCACTGGCATTGTTGGCCAAGTCCTCTAAGGCCTCTTGGACCGTAGTTTCGTTTACCGTATCGCCATCAACATCAAAAGGAGTGTTCAAAGCTACCTCCGTAGCATCTTGAATCTCGTTTGTTGGGTCAGCATCCGCATCCTCAATGTTGATAGTAGTTGAACCACCTCGCTCTAAATCGATGTCCACCGTTTCGTTAGCGGTACCCACTGCACTTGTTATCTGTTGGTCGTCACTGGCGTTGTTGGCCAAATCCTCTAAAGCCTCTTGGACCGTAGTTTCGTTTACCGTATCACCATCCACGTCAAAAGGAGCATCCAACGGAACTTCCGAAGCATTTTGCTCATCTAAATCTACACTACTGATTTGGTATGGGTTTCCTGCGGAACCATCTCCCGTTACGGTAACGTTCACATTTCCGGACTCGACCTCCGTTTCCGTACCATCGGCAGCTGCCACCGATAAATCGTAATCATCTCCTGTCTGAGTCAACGTTACTGAACCATCTGTTGAGGATATAGTTTGAATCTCATTGTTCGGATCACCATCTAAATCAGGACTGGCATTGCCCCCTACTTGGTTCCAGTTAGTACCATCAAAAACATATAACTGCCCAGCAACATCATCCACATAAGTTACCCCAGCATTTGACGGTGTTATTGTTGGTGCCCCACTATCTATTAATGTAAGCTCATTGGTTTCGTCTTCATCTGAATCTGTTGAATTAACCGTATAGTTTCCATTGCCGTCATCAGTTACCGAAATAGCTCCTGTACCAGCAATTACGGTTTCTACAAGAGATGATAAATCTACATTTGCAGAACTCCCTCTTTCTATATCTATTTGAAGTTGATTTGTTCCGCTTAAAGTAGCACCCGTTAAATTTTGGTTATCGCTAGCGTTGGCTGCCAAATCAATAATTGCTTCTTCCACCGTATTTTCATTAACACTGTCCCCATCAACATCTAATGGATTTGTTAAATTAACCTCCGTTGCTTCTTGATCATCCGTACCATCAAAACTGGTTGAAGTATTATCTTCCGAAACGTAAGTATAAGTTACATTATCTGCTGTAGACAATGTTGTAACCGTCTCGTCTATTTCCGTAATTGTTCCATCCGCTTCCGTTACCGTGGCAATCAGGTTACCCGCAATAACATTAGTAATATCGATTCCGTTCGTATTGATGTCCACATCCGTGCCGTCACCATTGGTGAAACGGTAAAGGCCGCCACCCAAATCTGTGATATCTGATTTGGAAACCGTTACAGTATTTCCTTCTTCATCCACTAAAGTGATGTTCCCGTCATTGTTATCCTCTATTCGTACGATGCTCTCCTGGATGGAAACCGTAGTCCCGTCTTCCTTTTGGTATACACCGATTTCGTTTCCGTTGGTCGA
>NZ_JAUOSY010000025.1:0-1418 GCF_030549125.1 Zobellia sp. 1_MG-2023
CCTAATGGGGATACACTAGCTCCTGTGGAGACAACAAGGTTCGTAGGGGCTACGAGCAAATCGGTTCCGAAGGGCACCGTAATAGTGGCAGTATGGTTCACATCATCCAATATGGCATTTCCAGAGGTCGGAGATAGGGTAAACTGGGTGATATCATTTTCACTGCTTTTTGGGTCATCAACTCCAGTTACTGTTACGGTAACCGTAGCAATATTAGAATTAGAATTACCATCGGTTACCCTATATTGAACAGTTGTTGTTTGGCTATCACCATTGTTTAGACCATCAAATTCGCCATTCGTATTGAATGTAAGGTTTCCGCCAGCGGTTATGGTAAACAGACCACCACCACCTGAACCGCTAATAGATTGTCCAATGTTAGCAGGGCTGCCCCCGACCCAATTGACTGTCAGGTCATCTCCTTCACTATCTGTGTCGTTCGTTAAAATAAGTACATTCAAATCCCCCGATTCAGCTACCGTAAAATTATCATCAACGGCAATTGGGGCAGTATTGGGAGTTTCTTCAACGGTTATCGTAATAGGTGTCGGAGAATTACTACGTATCGGACTACCATCATCAGTTACCGTTAGAACAACTTCATAAGTACCTGCAGCCGAAAACTTATGGGTTGGGTTGGCAGAAGTTGATGTGCTGCCATCACCAAAATCCCAAAAATAGCTTAAGGTGTCTCCAGGATCCGGGTCGGAGGATGTATTGCCTGTAAATTTTACGGTCAATGGAGCCGTACCCGTGGTAACATCGGCAGAAGAACGGGCTGTAGGTGTCTGATTTGCCTGTTCTACATTTATTGTGATTGTTGTTGCAGTGGTACTCTGTGCAGGATTTCCGTTATCTGTAACGGTCAAAATAACATCATATGTTCCTTCTGACGTAAACTGATGCGATGGGTCAATGGAATTCGATGTGTTCCCATCACCAAAATCCCAAAAATAGCTTAAGGTGTCTCCAGGATCCGGGTCGGAGGATGTATTGCTTGTAAACTGTACCGTCAATGGAGCTGTACCGGCGGTAACATTTGCAGAAGCACGGGCTGTAGGTGCCTGATTTGCCTGTCCCACATTTATTGTGATTGTTGTTGCAGTGCTACTCCGAACTGGGTTTCCGTTATCTGTAACCGTCAGTACAACATCATATATTCCTTCTGACGTAAACTGATGCGATGGGTCAATGGAATTCGATGTGTTTCCATCACCAAAATCCCAAAAATAGCTTAGGGAGTCTCCAGCATCCGGGTCGGAGGATGTATTGCCTGTAAACTGTACCGTCAACGGAGCTGTACCGGCGGTAACATTTGCAGAAGCACGGGCTGTAGGTACTTGATTTGCCTGTCCCACATTTATTGTGATTGTTGTTGCAGTGCTACTCCGAACTGGGTTTCCGTTATCTGTAACCGT
>NZ_JAUOSY010000026.1:0-1187 GCF_030549125.1 Zobellia sp. 1_MG-2023
TTGGCCCCGCTCCCCGTAGGCGGCAATACGGTGGTATTGACCGTCCACTCCTGTGTATCGCCATTTTCCGCTGTGACCGTATAGGTAACGGCACCGGAAAAATCCTGAACGACGGTCCTTGCCGGGGATACCGTGGCGTCCGCCGATATGTCCAGTACCGAAGGGGCACCGGTCAAGTCGGTACCATCGGGTACCGTAACGTTGATGGTAAATGTGGTAGCGTTTATGTCCGCGCCTGTCTGGCCGGGAAGTTCGAATGCCGTTATGGCGTTCTCCCCACTGCCCGTGGGCTGGGATACGGTCACGTTCACCGTCCATACCTGCGGCGTTCCCGTCTCGGGGGTCACCGTATAGGCAACGGCCCCGGAGAAGTCCCGGACCTGGCCGATGGCCGGTGCCACGGTGGCCCCTGGGGAGACCTCAAGTATTTCCGGGGCTATATTAAGGTCGGTTCCGTCGGGTACGTTGACGGTTATCGTATGGTTCCCGGTATCGATGTCGGAACCGTTCTGGCCCGGAAGTCCGAAGGCCGTGATATCGGTATCCCCCGCAACGGGCAGTACCAGTACCTTGGCCGTTACCGTCCAGACCTGCCCGGTACCGTTGCCCGATGTGACGGTATATTCCACAGGGGAAGTGAAATCGCGTACCTGCAAGAGGGCGGGTGCCAGGGTGGCGCCTTCCGAGACTATCAACAGTACGGGGGCCACGTTCAGCGGCGTGCCCTCGGGAACGGTCACCGAAACGGTATGGGCCTGCGTATCTATGGTTGCCGTCTCTATCTGGCCGTTCAGCGCGAAGGCCTCTATATCGTTCGCCGATTGTAGCGATACCCCCGTGATCTCGACAAGGACGCTTCCGCTGACCTCCGGGTCGGAGACCGAGGTGGCCGTTATCGTGACCGTTCCCGCGGAAAGACCGGTCAAAAGACCGTTTTCGTCCACGGTCGCTATCGCATCGTCACTGGAGGACCAGGTCACACTTGGGTCCGTTGCGTTCTCGGGAAGGACCGTTGCCGCCAGTTGGCGCTGCGCTCCCGTGGCACCGGGGTCCGCCTGTGAAACGGAAATGCCCGTTACCGGTACCCTGTCCGGGGGGATCACCTCTACGGTGACCGTATCGCTGGCATCGGGATTGGAAACGGAGGTTACGGTAACCTCCGCCGTGCCCAGCCCTACCGCGATACA
>NZ_JAUOSY010000027.1:0-1163 GCF_030549125.1 Zobellia sp. 1_MG-2023
CCCACGCATGCAAACACCCCGTCCGCGATATCCTTGGGGTATATGATCTCGTTCAGGAGGTTGCGTTTGGCGTAATGCGCGGGAAGCTCCTCAACGGTGATCCCGTAGGCCTTTGCACGTCCCTCGGCCCAATCGCCTTCCCATATCTTGCTGCCCACGATCACCCCGTCCGGGTTTACGGTATTGACCTTTATTTTGTCGCCCCCCAGTTCCGCGGCCAATAGGCGCGCCATATGCTGCTGTGCGGCCTTCGCCGTTCCATAGGCCACGTTGTTGGGCCCGGATACGAGCCCGTTCTTGCTGGCTATGCTTATAAAGTCACCGCCCTTGTCCTGTTTGCGCATGATGGCCACGGCCTGCTTGGCCAGTTCGAACTGCCCCTTTACCAGGACGTCCTGCAGTATGTCCCAATCCTTTTCCGAGGTGTCCTGTAGGGGTTTTGAAATGGCGAGACCCGCGCTGTGCACCACGATGTCCACGCCCCCGAACTCCAGACATGCCTTTTTATAGGCGTCGGCTACCGATGCGCTTTTGGTGACGTCGCACACGGCATAGCTTGCGGTATCCCTTGGGTAGGTGGCTACGCCTTCCTTCAGCCTGTCCTCGGCAATATCGGTCAGTACCACGTTGGCGCCCTCCGCGGCGAGCTTGTCGGCAATGGCCTTTCCTATGCCGCCCCCCGCTCCGGTGACCAGGGCTACTTTACGTGACAAAGGTTTCTCCTTTGGCATACGCTGCAGTTTGGCCTCTTCCAACAACCAGTACTCGATATCGAAGGCCTCCTGTCTTGGCAACGATGTATATTCCGTAATGGCTTCCGCACCGCGCATGACGTTTATGGCGTTCACGTAGAACTCATTGGCCACACGGGTGGTCTGCTTGTTCTTCGCGAAGCTGAACATACCTATTCCCGGATAGATGATGATCACCGGACTGGCATCCCTAACGGCAGGGCTATTGGCACGTTTATGGTCGTCGTAGTACGCTTGGTATTCCTTTCTGTACTGTTCAAAGGCAGGGCGGAGCTTGGCGAGCACGGCTTCCGTATCGGAAAGGTCCTCGTTGGCATCCAGTTTCAATACCAAAGGCTGGATCTTGGTTCTCAAAAAGTGGTCGGGGCACGAGGTGCCCATGGGCGCGAGCCGCTCCAGGTCGTTACTGTT
>NZ_JAUOSY010000028.1:0-1007 GCF_030549125.1 Zobellia sp. 1_MG-2023
GTCACAGCGGAAAATGGCGATACACAGGAGTGGACGGTCAATACCACCGTATTGCCGCCTACGGGGAGCGGGGCCAATGACATAACCGCGTTCGGGCTCCCGGTCCAGAACAGTGCGGATATCGACCCGGGTACCAATACGGTAACGGTGAACGTACCCGACGGAACGGACCTGAACGTCGCCCCACAGGTCCTAGGGGTCTCGCCCGGGGCCACGGTCTTGCCCGCGATAGGCGCCGTACAGGATTTTAGCGGACAGGTGCTCTATACCGTTACCGCGGAAAACGGGACGCCGCAGGTCTGGACCGTGAACGTGACCGTATCCCAGCCCACGGGAAGCGGCCTGAACGCGATAACGGGCTTTGAACTGCCCGTTCAGAACAGTGTGGCCATAAACGATGTTAACCATACCATAACGGTGAACGTACCGAACGGAACGGACCTGAACGTAGTTCCCTCCATATTGGATATTTCCACTGGGGCAGGCATAGACCCCGGGCCGGCATCACAACAGGATTTCAGCCAGCCCGTGAACTATACCGTGACCGCAGAGAACGGTAACCCACAGGTCTGGACCGTGAACGTTGTCACGGAAACCAGCGGTGAAAAATCAATTGACAGTTTCGTGATTGATGGGGTATCGGGAACATTCAACGGTACGGATATATCGGTGACCTTGCCTTTTGGAACGGATGTAACCGCATTGTCCCCTATTATTGAATTTTTTGGACAGTCTGTCAACCCACCTTCAGGGACCCCCACTGACTTCACCAACAATGTAACCTACACCGTAACCGCCGAGGATAACACTACCTTGAACTATACCGTGAACGTTACGGTGGATGCCGCACAAAACGTGGCTCCCCAAGCGAATGCCGGTCCCGACCGGACCATCACCCTGCCTACGAGTTCCGTTACATTGGACGGTTCGGGAAGTAGCGATACGCCCCCCGGTACGATTGCCTCTTACGCCTGGACGCAGGTCAACGGTCCCACAACGGCGACCAT
>NZ_JAUOSY010000029.1:0-766 GCF_030549125.1 Zobellia sp. 1_MG-2023
AGTTAACCGCACAACGTTAAGATCATGTTCTCCCTATGTGGTTTTTTCGTTAACTTGTGCAACAGGCACAATGCCTATAATTAATGTGGGGTTTAGGTTTTTACGCCAAGGTCTGTGTATATTTATGAGGTCGCAAAATCTTTGGGATTTTGCTTTAGACAAGAAAAAATAAAACAAAACAAAAAGATTTGGCTACGAGCTGTGGCGCTAAGGGAATTGTAAATCACCGCCCCACACTAATCATAGCCTCACCGTTGTAGCTAATGTGAAAAAAATCTTGCCATAAAAAAACTGTAAGATGGGAAAACAAAATCAAAACCTAATTGAGATTATTATGGAAATAAATCATCTAAAATGAATCGAAGGATAAATTTGACAAAGTTGGAATTTGGTGGAATTTTTCATTTTATCGAGCGTTAATAATTTTGATAATAACCATCTTTTTGAAATTAAATGTGATTTTTAATAATTAAGAATAAAAGTAGATTCAATGCAAAACAAATCTGAAATAAAAAAAGAAGAGACAAAAAAGAAATTTGATTTTTGGAGTTTCCTGACCGATTTTAGATTTTATATAGCCCTGATAGTTTTAATAATTTGGATTTTATCGGAGTTCGGACTTATTTTTAATCATCAAAAATGACTGAATTGAATAGCGGAAACGAAATAAAAACACTAGCTACAACAATGGTAACCGTTGCACAAGCCATTAATCCGTCAAAAAACGGATTTATATAAGCCTCTTTACGGGGCTTTTTTTATGGCG
>NZ_JAUOSY010000003.1:0-564324 GCF_030549125.1 Zobellia sp. 1_MG-2023
GTGACCGTATCGCTGGCATCGGGATTGGAAACGGAGGTTACGGTAACCTCCGCCGTGCCCAGCCCTACCGCGATACATACATTGTTTTCGTCTATGAGAACGACATCGGGGTCACTGGAGACCACCGTTACCTCCTGATCGGTAGCATTGGGCGGGTCGAAGGTGAACGCAGGGGGTATCTCGTCCCCGAGCTTCATCTTGATCGTATCCTGGCTCGAAAGGGTTATCGATATTACCTCTATAAATTCCACCACGTTGAAGTCCACACCGGCCTCGATCTCCTGTCCGTTGCTGTCTCGCAGGGTGAAGACCAGTTGCTGCGGGCCTATCTCCGAAGGGGTGAAGACGAGCGGGTAGGTGCCGGGGACGATAGGGCCGTATTCCCCCTTTGGGGCGTAACCGTTCTCCTCCGAGGGCCCGAGGCTTCCCGCGCCCGAACCGAGCCCGTATACGGCCTGGTAGCCGACCTCCAGGTCGGTGTCCAGCCTTTCGAACACCAGTGAAACGTCCACCGGTTTTTCCAGTTCGAGCTCCGAGAGCTCGCTGGAGGCCTCCCAGACCACCGGTACATCGGAGAGCTCGTAGGAGACCTCTATATCCTGTGAGATCCCGAAGTTGTCCGCCCCGGTTATTTTTACCCTGTGGCCGCCGGTCTTGGAACCCATGTACACCAAGGGAGCGGAAAGGCCCTCGGATATGGGCCACCCCTTCCCGGGTTCCACGCGGTTGCCCTCCATGTCCTCGAAATGGCCCTCGCCGTCGAGTATCTCATAGGTGATGGTATATTCGTAGTTCTCCAGTACCTCCTCGGGAACGATGGTAAAGGTGCTGGGAAGCCCCTGGTTCACATAGCCCTCGGCGGTGTGCTGCTCGCTGAGCTCGAACTCCACCTCGGTGATGAGCCCTACCTCCTTGGTACAGGCAAGGGCCAACAAAAAAAGACAAAAAAAGGATATCGGGATCTTTATGTAGTTCTTCATTTTTCCAGTATGGGGACCAACGACTTTTTTTAATTATCCGTAAACAATAAAACTCTCGCTTTTAAAAGAAAGTCCTACAAGATATGCAATCCGTTCCAACCCTGCATAACCAAGGAACTTTTTTGATCGGAACTCTGGACCAAATGCAGGATTATTGGATAAGACGAAAATAAAGTCTAAATCCATACCGCTATAGATCAATTGAAATAGTAACGGATACCCAAACCGCTATAGTTCGTAAGATTACCGAAATCACTATTAACATGATAGAACTCAGAGGTCTTTATCAATAACGAAAGATGTTCCGTAAGTATAATGTCCAAATCTGCCGTAACTACACCGCCGTATATAAACTTGCTCTCCCCATCAACGGATACGATATTGCTTAACTGCAAGTTTCCGTTGTTAACCGACTCATATCCTGCCAAGACTCCTCCTCCCAAAGAAAGTGACTGCATTTTCCTGTTTCTACTATAAACTGTTATAAAATAGGAATAACTGGCTGTTACGCTCATATATGGAATACGGACGGCTCCACTTTTATAGTTGGCATACGTACCGTTCAAAGCTATTTGAGTATGGGTTGTTTCACTTAAGTTGGTATTATACGTTATCTCTCCTCCATAACCGTCACCAAATAACCCCCCAGACACCGAGAAAGTATTGGAATAAGTTTGAGAAAAAGCTAGTATTGGAAAACATAGCAATGAAAATATAATTGTGATATGTTTCAATTCGAGGGAGAATTAATTAATAAATAATCGAGTGGCAGTATCACCAAGTTGTCACTATTTGTATCAGCTAAAACTACAGAAATTTTTTCCTTGGCACTAATATTAAAATTTTTAAACACATAAACAACCTCATTTATGCCTTCTGGATCTATACTTTCTTGAAGATTAAAAGTGTATAGGGGGTTCATGATTTTTTCAAGTTGCCCCACTTTTGCTTTTTTAAAAAAGCTGAGCCCCGCGATATCATATTTTCTTTTTGAGTTATTCTCTATTTGCACCACAAAATACTTCTCGTTCCGATCCACCAAAATATTATTGAGCCGAACAGCAATTTTTTTGTTTTGTCTAAAACTACGTTTAAATACGGTTTTCTGCAGATAATTATTTTCACAAAAAATGCGATAGTACTCTTCACGATCTACATCATACAAATCTTTTTCTTCCGTATCATCATTACTCATGTACACCGGTTCTTGAATAATCGTATATTTTTGACTTTCTGAAACATTCGTAGTTAGTGCTTCGCTTACCTTATTTTTTGGTTGATTGTTGGCTGTGACATTTTCAATAGGAATTTCATTGGTTTCCACAGTTTCTTGACTGTCATTACCAGAAGGTTGTTCAACAATTTCAGGCCTCTTAGAGCTCTCGCCATTACCTGACATGGTTTTACTTATTGCTTGATCTGTTGTTAAAATAAAACTGAATTCCGGAACTTCCTCTGCATAACTCAATGCAAACGAGTAGATATAACCTTGTTCGGTAATAACCAAAAGATTGCTCGCCCTACCCTTCCTTCCTTTCAGCAATCCAATGTTAGAACCACTTTCATAACTAAAACTAAAATTTGCCGCAGGCTCAACTACCTTTTTAATAGTAGATGGAAAAAATATGGTTGTAGTTACAAAATCATTAGTTTTTACAGAAATAGGGGTCTGCGACCAAAGGATGTGACTCGAAAATAACAGGCTACCCAGAAAAAAAATAAGTTTTATAGGGAACGACTTCATAAGTAGGTGTAATTTCTTTCAATGAATAATTTAGTGTCTTACACGAGAATGAAAAACACAAAAATACTAATTAACTGGACAACTATCCAAATAATCGATTAAGAGAAGGATTTAAGGGTTTTAGGTACTGTAAACCTAATATACAAGAGGAATGACACCAAAAGAAATAATTACAACACACTTTTTTAACCCAATAATCCATATTGAATACGAAGGGTTAACCTGTTGCGTAATCTAATACAATCATCCCTTCAAGTATTTTCTAAGACTTCTTTAATTATAGGTATATATCCATAAGTTTTGCGTGAGGCAATTATGTTTTATTATGTTGGTAACCATCACCTATATTTGAAAATAAGTCTTAACTAAACTATCAATATCTTTGACCTTAAAAATTTTATCAATTATAATAAGGTGATATTTTAGGAATCAACCATATCAAACCAATGTACAGAAGTGAAAAACTAGCGCTTAAATATGATATCAGATAAAAAGTACCTACATTTTTCTCTTTTTTGCTTTCCATTTCAAATTCTGCCAAGTATTTTAAGTGCTTATCTTTATAATGATAAAAAAGTTCGCAGAAATATAAAAACACTAAAGCTATAATAGCAATTACTACGTTACTATTTCCAGTAAAGACCGACACCAAAATAGTTTTATCATTCACTGCATATAGAAACACAAGAGTGAGAAAAAAAAGTTGTAAGATATGTGTAAATGCCAATGTAATAGCAACTGAGGTCTTTGGAGTGCTATTTTTAGTCTCCATTGCAAAAATGTACAGGCGATAATAAATGTAACGCAAAAATTTTGGCGGGTGTAGTTTGAACATAAAATCCATTAATATCTATAGTTGAAAATCATTTTCCTTCTGCTGCGCACAAGTATTCAGCCTTTACTTCAATCTGTTGTAGTTTTTTCAATTTACGATTTCTAGATGACCTAAATCCGTATTTACTTTTTTATATGTGGCCGTATCAACTTCGTTGGGCTGGTTTATGACCATTAGACTATCTTTAAAGGCCACTTATTTGATACAACGGTTCTTCATTTGAATAAATAGTATTATCAACAATGTTATATTTTGAACAAAACCCTATGCCTACCTTGTATTGAATCATTTGACCCTGATTATCAAAAACCAAATAAAAATGGTCTATGTCGTCACCGTCTTCCGGTGCATCGTTTGATTCTTCGACAACATCTTCACCATCTATTTTCATGGTAAAGCCTATTTCCGGCTTTGAACGGCGTGCATAATGCCAAGTTCCGTTTAAACCAATTTCTTTTTCATTATTACTATCTTGAAACGATAAAACGGAAATAGAGAACAAGCTAAGGTATACTATTACAAAAATTTTCAGTTTAAAGTTTAATTATCGTTCCAGAAATTGATTTACCTTATTTTTTTGTAAAGAAAATCCCGCTTTCTTTATTTCGCTAGTGTCGGTTATAAGAAATCCTTGCTGTAATACAGAATGTTCCGGATTTCTCGTTGAGTACTTTACCGTATAGTACTGACCGATTTTGACTTTATGATCACTATCATAAGCATTACTATTTTCATAAACTTGACCCGACACATAATACCTATAGTAAATATACTCTCCTGATGTAACACCTTCCATATAGTCGTATACGAAACCAATGGTATACTCTGCATTTGTATTTATATCATTTTTGATATACCTAGAAACAAAATAAGTGGTCAGGAACAAAAAAACCACTATAATAAGTACCTTAATTTTACTTTTGTCCAAAATCATTCTCGAAATGAAATATTATCCCCCCCCCCGCTAGCGCTCTTATTTTACGAGTGCCGTCTATGCTACTCACATTACAGTTTTCATCTTACTATCTAAAATACAAATGACTTTAGGTAGCTTTTTCTAGTTTAATCCAGCTCTTTCTATGTACGTCACTCGTTGCAAACGAGCGCTATAGAAGGAAACAGTCTAATTAAATTTTATAGTAGAAGTCAATTGATTGAACTTTTCAATATTCTCCTGAAAGTTTTCTTTGGCACTTCCCATTATAACCACCACTCTTCTCCCATTATTGATTGCCGTAAAGACAGTCTGGGTTTTCACTCCTTCGGATTCGCCATACACCATTTCCTGAAAACAATCATAACCATTGATTTTATTTTTAGAAGTCTGTTTTCTGCTGGTAACTTTAAACCCTTTCTCAATACTGGAATTGATGATATTATCAACTACGAGTTTCAAATTTGGGTTAGTGGGATCGACGAGTATTTGGTTTATAACATATGAAGAACTTGTGTCGTTGGGGTATTCGCCGTTTTCAGTAAAGTGAAATATTTCATTAGCCTGAAAAAATAGTTCGAAGCCACTTTTTTCTACATCAACGGAAAAAAATGCAGCTTCCATCGAACCTATTTCTCGGTCTTTGTCATATTTTATGCTTTTAAATGAATTTATTATATGACTAACTTCAGTATTATTTGTATTGTTCGTAACGGCAACCGCTAATACAGAAAAAAAAGCATCGCCAAAAACTAAGGTAACCGATCGGTTTGCATAATCACTATTGGTAACGAGCACTTTTCCATAGTAATCATCAATTATCGTTTCTTCAAAGTCATATACTTTTGCACCAATGTTCTCGTAAGCTTCTTTTGAATATTTGTTAGAATTAGCATAATAATCTGTACCGTACATATCGTAAAACCGGATTATTTCATCATTACCATTTTCGAGACCGATAAAATCTTTGGACAAATGAAACCCCAAAGGGAGTTCAAGGTATATTCTGGTACCAGGAATTAATGTTAAACCTCTTTTTGCTTTATCGCTGACAAGGTTCTTTTGAGAAGAACATAGAAATGTAAAAAGAAACAGTGTAACTAGTAATAAAGATGTTTTAAGATTTTTCTGTTTCATGTCAACTACATTTTATTCTTGAAACTGATTTCTTTTCTTTTGTGGTAAAGAAAATCCCGCTTTCCTTATTTCGATGGTATCAGTAACGGGTTGGTCTAATAAAATCTCACTCCAACTTGGGTTTTTCTCAGCATATTTTACTTTATAAAACTTAAATGAGTTTTTGGAAAAGTAGTGTATATCAAATCTTCCTTCAAACTTTTTCTTATCTACATAATATATGTACACACCATATTTGGATCCCTTACCTTCCCTTTTTCCCAATATTTTTGCAATACCATAACTATCAATACTATTTAAGGTTTTTTTTCTACATTCATCATAACCTATCAAAAGTACTGTAATAATAACAACTAGGACAATACCTTTTCCTTTTCCACTTAAAGTCATTTAGTCAATAGTTCGAATTAGTTTTTTCCTCGGAATTTTTCTTTTTAATAGTTTCTATTGTCGTATTGATATTAAACTGTATTGTTTCATTCATTAAGTTACCAAAAACAGGGGATATTTTTTCCATGGTATGACCGATAGTCTTATTAAACCTCTCATTAGTAGTTCCTAATACTTTTCGATCATCTATATAAAATTCAAAAAATACAAAATTTGAAGAATTTTCTTTTTGAATTGATACACATTTTGCTATACCATAAGTATCTAGACCATTACTTCTTGAGGCCTCTAACTTATATGAATCGGAATTTTCATTGGAACGAATAACTGTAGAATAAATAGCTATAAAAAAACAAAAAATGAGATATAAAAAGACAAAATAAGTACCTTTACCCCGTTTTTTCTTATCCAAATGTTTAAATTCTTTTAAAAACCCCTTCCATTTAGCCTTATAAAAAAAAAGATAATAGTGTAAAACAAGAATAAAACCAATAAATAACAGCATATTCCCCTTACTTATCCTTTGAACATTATAAAGACTACAAATAAGTATGTATATAAACGTATGAGGAATAGCTAAAAAAATCGCCGCAGTATAATGGGCCGTTGGTTTTTCACTACTATATGAAGAATACCACCTGTATATAATGAAAAAAAAATACCTTAAGTATTTTGGAGGCTGTATTTTCTTAAGCCAAACTTTCATTAAAACTTCAATTTTTGAATATTTACGCTTGGAGCCACAAAAGTATTATCTATTTTAACCTGTCTTTCTTCCTAGTATAAATCAATTTCTTGAGATTTTATAGGAGCCTTATAATCCACTTCAAATTTTAGAGGTTTACTCTCATTACTTTGATATTATCCAAAAGCTAGCAATTAACATTACTAAACTTACAAAAATATAAATAAATAGATAGACCGATTTTTTACTGTCAATTGGGGTATTCTCAAATTCTTCAATATAATTAAGGTGCTTGTCTTTATAAGAATAAAACAACTCTACCAGATAAAGAAATAAGAGTGCTACAATCCCAAAAGCCCATCTTCCAATCCCATCGAAAAAATATGTCCATATATCAATCCCGAACCCTAAATTTAGTAAATCAATAAAAAAAAGAAATTGCACCCCATGCGTAAAAGCCATTGTTATTGAACTGGATAACTTTGGCGTAGTATTATTTATAGCTAATGCATAACTATACAAACTATAATATATAAATCTTAAAAATTTAGGTGGTTGTAGTAAAAGTAAGGACTCCATCAATATCTAGTATCGAAAATCATTTTTTTCCTTTCCACTCACAAATTATCTTGATTACCGTGCGTCTTCAAGAAAATATTTGTTTCAAGTTTTAATCAAAGTAACTCTAATTCGATAAGTCTATTCCAAGGAAAAAATCAAAAAAAATAGGATATGACGCTAAGAACAAACACACAAATAAATATAGAAAAAAATGAAAATTTCTATTTTCTTTTTCAAGGTTTCCAAATTCATTTATAATAGCTACCCACTTATCATTTTTGTAAAATAAAAGATAACTTAAACCTAAAAATAAAAAATAACAAATTAAAACATAATGGGGTCCAACATTCTTCAGCAAATTAATCCCGAAAGAAAACTTAAGAACATAGGAGATCGTAACAATAAGAAATACGAACTGCGCCATTAAGGTTAACGCAGTGCCTACTAATGCAGAAAACTGAGCGTCATTGTCCCAAAGACTCCGAGAGAACTTGTACTGGAGGTAAAACATATACCTATAAAACTGTGGTGGACGTAGATTTTCTATCCAACTCATTAATAAAATTTCTTAAAAAGCCCCTCGCTAGCGCTCATATTTTACGAGTGCCGTCTACGTTACTTACAATACCATTTTTCATCTTATTGTCCAATAACACTAATGATTTCAGATAGCTTTCTTTTTAGTTAAATCCTGTTCTTACTTTGTGCGGTACTCGCTGCAAGCGAGCGCTAGCTGAGGGTTACTTACATTACCATTTTTATCTTATAATCTAATAATACTAAAGATTTCAGATAGCTTTCTTTTTAGTTTATTGCTGTTCTTACTCTGTACGGCACTCGTTGCAAACGAGCGCTAGCGAGGATTCGACCTTACTTGACACATAGCCCAGAGTTGCATTTGAGTCTATTTTTTGAGGCAATATTTTTCTTATTGCGGTTAGATATTCAGGGCAGTTTTCCATTAGATTACCAGTAAAAGTAACTGCAAAAGCATATGCTACTTCCTCTTGGTTGTCGGTTCCTATTTGCCGGGCAATCTCTTTTCTTATCGACTTAACCTTATCAGGATTATTATTTCGTAAATTTAAACTAAGTTTGGCCATATCCTTCAAGATATTTTCTGCGGAACTATTCGATAAATCTAGCTGCTTAATGCCTTTACAGAATTCTGTAGACATATCTTGCGAAAAAGCCTTTTCTTTACAAGAAATAGCAGAAATAAAAAGAACTATCATTAATATAAACCTCATAGCTATTTTTTTTATTCACATTATAAAAAGTAACCAACTCTTTTGGTTTCTCCATTTTTCACTACCCACTATATTCGTTAATTTGTTATGCCAGCTAATGGTTGCTCAGTCCGAACATTGAACGGTGCCATGCAATATTTTCCTCTACTAAAATACCGAAGTTTTACCTATTAATTTTTGCTCTTCATTCTGTTTCCAATTGCATTACCAACACCGCCTAAAAGTGCCGCCGTTACAACTTCTATCCAATTTATGCCACTGTTTGGCTCTCTTGTTAAAGAAGAATAGACCATATAAATTATGACCGGTGCATAGGAGGCTATAGTAATCAAATTGTTTTTCATACGGGATACTTTCAAATTTTAAACGTAGCAAATACTAGATTATTTTTTTAAGCTAAAACAGAATGCAGTATGATCATAAACACAAAAAGAACATGACTATTCTTTTTTGCTTTTTAACTTGAAGCCCGCCGCTTCAACGGCAGAGGCATCGGTAATCATTTCATCCAATAGAATCTCATTTATTTCAGGGTTTTTACTTGAGTATCTTACCTTGAAGTATTTGTTGACCAAAAATTGATCTATATTTCCTCTATCGTAAGTTGCTCCTTCTATTTTTTTGTTATCCACATAAAATTCATACATGGCATAAGTAGAAGCATTTTGGTACTTAAAATGAGTAAATTTACCAATGGTATAAGCCGAATAATATTTGAAATGATAAATTGACCTAAAATATTTGAACGAAAAAAAGCAAATGACTAATACCAGCAGTAATTTCACCGGTTTTTTGGAATTTAACCAATCCATCATTTGTCCATTTCTTTTTTAATTTCAACTTCAATAGCGAGAAAAAGGTCCTATTACTTTGGGATATTAATGTTATCCCTTCTAATCCAAACTAAACCCAGCCTTCTTTATTGCTACGGTGTCCGTAATTGGATGATTCAACAACAATTTACTTTCGTTGATTTTTTTTCTTGAATATTTTACCTTAAAGTATTTATTGATCAATGATTCATCAATATCTTCTACATTGGTAGTTCCTAATATTTTTCGATTATCTATATAAAATTCAAAAAATACAAAATTTGAAGAATTTTCTTTTTGAATTGATATACATTTTGCTATACCATAAGTATTATAATTTTTTGCATCATCTTTAATCCTCTTTTCTTTTCTCGTTTTATTTCGCTCTAATTCTCCGAAGTAAATTGGACTAGCGGCAAGCGTAATTGAAAAAAAAAGATACGTAAACAACAAAATTGTCCCTTTAAATCTTTGATTGTCACTAAGATGTTTGAATTCTTTTACATAACCTTGCCATTTATTTTTATATAGAAATAAAAAATAATGAATAACACCTAATATAATTACTATTGAAAACACTAATGGGTATTTGTAAGAAATTGAAACAAAAACATTTGGCAAAAAGACTAGTAGAAGAAAAAACAATAAGAAGAAATGAATAAAAGACAAAAAAAGTACAGATGTATAATGCGCTTGATACCGCTCACTTACATAGCCAGTATACCATCTATATGATATATAAAAAAAATATCTTAGAAATTTGGGCGGAGTTAATTTCTCTAGCCAAACTTTCATTAAAACTTCATTTTTTGAATATTTATGCTTGGAGCCACAAAGGTATTATCTATTTTAACCTGTCTTTCTCCCCTATACCAATTAATAAACATTGGGTTGAAACAATCGAATTTAATTAGGCTAAAATCAATGATAATAAGGCGAAAAACTGATAATGATATAACCTATAATGAACAATGATATTGGGATACTTAAAACCAAATATAGAATTAAATAAATCGTTCCTCGCTTATGTTTGGCTTCTGTTTCACTTTCAAACTCCGAAATATATGTTTTAAATTTGTTACCGTGCTGATAAAAAATCTCAACCACATAAAGAAAAGTTAGAAGCATAGCAGCTAAAACAACTCTATTAACCTCTTCAAATATAACACCCCAATAATCTTTTCCAAGGATTGCCCCTACACTTAGTATTATCAATAAAAGTTGTATAAAATGTGTGAAGGCTAAAGTAATTGATGCTGACAATTCAGGGGTTCTGTTGTTTGTTTTTAAGCCGAATATGTAAAGGCGATAAAAGATATATCTTAAATACCTTAGAGGTCTAATTTTTGTCAAAAACTCCATTAATATCTATTATCAAAAATCATATTTTTCCTTTCCACTCACAAATTATCTTGATTACCGTGCGTCTTCAAGAAAATATTTGTTTCAAATTTTAATCAAAGCAACTCTAATTCGATAAGTTTATTCCAAGGAAAAAATCAAAAAAAATAGGATAGAACGCTAAGAAAAAACAAAAAAATAAGTACATAAAAAAATGAAAATTCCTATTTTCTTCTTCAAGGTTTCGAAATTCATTAATAATAGCTTTCCATTTATTATTTTTATAAAATAATAAATAACTTAAACCAAAAAATAAAAAATAACAGATTAGAACGTAATTAGGTCCAATATTCTTAAGCAAATTAATCCCGAAAGAAAACTTAAGAACATAGGAGAGCGTAACGATAAGAAATACGAACTGCGCCATTAAGGTTAGCGCAGTACCCACTAATGCAGAAAACTGAGCGTCATTGTCCCAAAGACTGAGAGAGAACTTGTACTGAAGGTAAAACATATACCTATAAAACTTTGGCGGACGTAGATTTTCTATCCAGCTCATCAATAAAATTTTTAAAAAAGCACCCTTTTCCTTGGGACTCCTGTATTATCTTGCTTCACCGTACGTTCTTCTATATAGTACTTTCTTTCTTCCTCCATAGTTGGTTGGTACTCAATTTCAAAATTCATGTCTTTCATAAGAAATCCATATTTTTGGTCAAATAGCATCTTATTTCGTAAACTATTCTCACTCAGTGACATTCCACTTGGCTTGCCCCCGCTAGTGCTCGTGTTTTACCAGTGCCCTCTATATTACTTACGTCACTAATTTCATCTTATTATCTAAAAACACAAAAAAATTAAGATATCTTTCGTTTTAGTCTATCCCTGTTCTTACTCTGTATGGCACTCGTTGCAAACGAGCGCTAGCGGGGGGATAAAATTAATAAAAAGGCGAAAAACTGATAATGATATAACCTATAATGAACAATGATATTGGAATACTTAAAACCAAATATAGAATTAAATAAATCGTACCTCGCTTATGTTTGGCTTCTGTTTCACTTTCAAACTCCGAAATATATGTTATAAATTTGTTACCGTGCTGATAAAAAATCTCAACCACATAAAGAAAAACTAGGAGCATAACGGCTAAAACAACTCTATTAACCTCTTCAAATATAACACCCCAATAATCTTTTCCATGGATTGCCCCTACACTTAGTATTATCAATAAAAGTTGTATAAAATGTGTGAAGGCTAAAGTAATCGATGCTGACAATTCAGGGGTTCTGTTGTTTGTTTTTAAGCCGAACATATAAAGGCGATAAAAGACATATCTTAAATACCTTGGAGGTCTAATTTTTGTCAAAAATTCCATTTTCCTTCTGCTACGGACAGGCAATCTCCTTTTACTACAATCTGTTGTATTTTTTTTCAATTTACGATTTCTAGATGACCTAAATCTGTATCTACCTTTTCATATGTGGCAGTATCAACTTCATTGGGTTGTTTTATGACCATTAGACTATCTCTAAAGGCCACTATTTGATACAACGGTTCTTCATTTGAATAAATAGTATTGTCAACAATGTTATATTTTGAACGAAACCCTATGCCTACCTTGTATTCAATCATTTGACCCTGATTATCAAAAACAAAATAAAAATGATCCATGTCGTCACCGTCTTCCGGTGGATCGTTTGATTCTTTGATAACATCTACACCATCTATTCTCATGGTAAAGCCTAATTCCGGCTTTGAACGGCGCTCATAGTGCCAAGTTCCGTTTAAATCGATTTCTTTTTCTTGGCATGAAACAGCTAATGGAAACAATACAGCCAAAATTACAAAATAGCGCATTTACTATTGTTTTAGCTTGTAATTACTTTATAAAATCAATCTTAAATTTTAGGCATATAATATCTGTTCTTACTTTGCATGACACTCGTAAAATACGAGCGTTAGCGTGAGGATTAACTATAATACCCAAAGATTACAGCTGCTAAAACAAGAATCAAAAAAATTATGCCTCCAATCTTTATTTCCTTCGCTACTTCTATTTTACCATCAGCTTTATGAGCTAGATTCATTTTTTTATATCAAATTTATAAATGAAAATTAACCGGAAAACACTTCCAATTGTTTGAAACATGAAAAAAGTAATCTATTATCCTCTACATTAATATTCATAATTGTCTGTACCTCTGATAATCATTTCTATAGTTTCTCATTTAACATAAACATTATACATAACATGCTGGGTACTCGTTTTTATTTGTATGCTATCGTTGCCTCTATCTATAAATAGATAATCTCTTATGTACCCTTCAAATAACTGACTACCTTTTTTCTCAAAAGTTATATCATAAATAGGGATAATGCTATCTCTTATTCTTGCATAAGTATCATACCTTTTCCTTTTGAATTCTTCAAAATTATTAGATAAAGAATCCGTTTTAGCAAAATGAAAATCAATGACATGGGTATCATCATTCCCCATCTCATCAAATTCAGAATGATAAATTAAATGCCCCTTCAAAGTATCATTAATTTGAATAGTATCAGGAAGATAATATCGCATTTCCTTATCAGTTCCTATTATTTGAAACGTTTTCTCATCCAGTACTTCTACACTTTTTGTTTGCTTTATATTATACTTATTGTCTCGACATCCAAAACAAATCAATAAAACTCCTAAAATACTGATTCTAGTAATTTCCATTATCGAATTTTTCTTCAGCTAATTTTTGATTCTTTTTATTGGTAGTAATTATAAAGTCCTTCAATTTACCAAGCTGTCGTTTATCAACCAGAGTATCATTGATTTCTCGAAAACCAATATCATAAAATGCTCCATTCCTATATGTCATTTTCCCCACTAGCGAGGGGGTTATTGAACGAACACATCTCTTTCGAAGTATTTGATATGCTCTTTAGCAACTAGAGAACTATCGGAAGGAATGTCGTATACTATTTCCTCCAAGATACTACCTCTAACTGTCTGATTTCCTTTTTTTCTAGCGAAAATCCCAAAACCCGGAGTAAAAGACCCATCACTAAAAGTGTCTTTTTTTATCAACCCATTTTCATATTCATTTTCAACGATTACGGTTAAGAAATGGTAATCCGACAGGTAATATTTATCCGATGAATAGTTGGAATTATAGTTCAAAACTTTTCCTATATTTTTACCTACCTCAATCGTATCTGGTATTTCCAACCTAAAGAAAGAACTATTTTTCAGGTCTATTTCCCCATTATTCATATAATGTAATGATTGATTCTTGTACATACTGTCATGGATGACCAGGTACTCCTCCAAACTTTTTGGTTTCCCGTCTTCTTGATAATAGTACCACCAACCTTTTTTAATATCATTTTGAAAAAGTCCTTTTGCTTTCAGTTTCCCATTTCTGTAAAATAAATAAACCGTATCCGAAATACTACCATCTATGTATTTCCCTTTGGTTTTGACTTCTCCCGAATCATAATATTCAGTATATCCACCATTAAACAATCCATTTTCCCCTATCGTAGATTCAAACTTTAAATTACCACTTGGGTAGAACTCTTTGTGTACTTCATTTTTACAGGAGAACATAACAAAAAAAATGAGTAGAAAAATTGACGTACGAAACATTATTAATTTTGTTTTAACCAATGGTTTACCCCTCCTCTTTTACTATCATTTTCTCGACGGATTGAATCTCGGACTTTTTGTCTTTGGGCAGGACTACCTTTTAAAATCACCTTTACTTTAGTAGAGTCTACCCATGTAGTGAGCTTACCATGAACATCTTTATAAGAGTTCCACTGAGTTATCTAGAGCGCTTCAACACTAGACTCTTCCCGAAACTCTTCTTTCAATATTTCTATTGCTTCCCCACCACTACTACCTTGCTCAATACCTCCAGAAACAATCTGAACCGCTTTTATTCCATATTTTGCCCAGTTATCTAAATGCGCCCAGAATTTCATCCCTGCTCCGCCGCCACCAGGTATAACAAATTCATCCATATAATACGGGCTTCCAACGACACTGTTTCTTCCCCTTCGATTACCTAATTCCATACTCCCGCCTCCAGTACCCCAGACCGGGTTTCCACTAACTCGGTCTTCAAACCAATCCCAACGCGCTTCTGGAAAAGGGTTTTTGAAACTAAGATCAATTGACTTATTCCACCAATGATCTTTTTCCACAAGATTAGTGTTCAATTTATGCCGCCTTTTAGACTTATCCACTCCTATCACCACAACTTCATCCAACTCATTATAACAATTTTCATCGGTAAAAGTATACCAATCTGAACCTCCACAATTACAAGGATCGTTATCTCTAAACTCTTGGTTGGACATTGCCCGTTTTAAATTTCGTTTTAAAACCGAACTCGTTCTTTTCTTTCGTTTTTCTTCACCCTCCAAACCATAATGGTTGAATTCATCAATATCCTCAGTATTAATATTTGACACCGCAACTTTTGTTTTCTGTAATGCCTTTTTTATACCGTAACGTTGAATTACATCTTCCATTCCAATCATGAGCGAAATGTTTTTAAATTTAAATTTGAAAAGTGGCTAGCAAAGGATTTATTCTCCCCAGCTATTTTCGAAAACCATATCGCCAACCGTGATACTTTTGGCAGAAATAACCAGTGTCTTTTGCATAGGCATTTCATCATTTGCATCAAACTCTTCCTCAAGACTAACACAATACGCTTTAGAGAATTTTACCTCTTGCAGCTTTGATAAGGCATCACGTTTAAAAAAAACAATGGAACCATCTTTTGTCTGCTCTGGCTCTTTCATCCAATGAAAAAGGTCCTATTACTTTGGGATATTAATGTTATCCCTTCTAATCCAAACTAAAACCAGCCTTCTTTATTGCTACAGTGTCCGAGATTGGATGATTCAACAACAATTTACTTTTATTGATTTTTTCTTGAATATTTTACCTCAAAGTATTGATTTATAAAATCATCCAAACTCAATAAAGTATTAAAAATTTTGTGTAAACCGAATTTCGGATACCGTCAATTAAAAATTAGCTCAATCGATTTCTTGAAATTCGAATTCTATAACATTTGCCCGGGGAAAATCTTCCGCTGGTAAACCCATTGCCCGAAATTGTTCATTTACTAAAAATGCTTTTAAATAAGTATCAGATGTGTTTAAAAGATGTATATGAATATCAGTTATTGGTTGTATGTTGGTCCACTGGTCTTCTGATTTGTAATCCGAGAAATAAGAATTTGAATAATCAATATTTGTTATTATAGAGTCATTAGCTCTTTTATAAAGTTCGTTTAATGGGAGATTTTGCCATTTTGCCATAAAGCCTTGTACTCTGTTAGAAACATACTCTATCGTACCGTTAGTCTTAATTGGTCTTTCAATTATTGCTCTTCCCATTTTAAAGTAAGAAGGGCAATTCTCCATCAAATTCGTTACAAAATCTGTTGCGAAAGCGTAACCGATATTCTTTTCGTCCGTCGATTTTATTTCTTTAGCTATTTCTTTTTTAATCGTATTCACCAAATCAGTATTTTCACTGCTTACCGCTTTTGCAGCTACTAGCATATCTTCTAGAATGACTTGGTTAGATTTCCCATTCATTTCAATATTTTCAATAGCCTTGCAATATTTTTGTGAAAGTTGTTCGACCAATACAACTTTGTCTTGGGATTGACAGTTTGTTAAAGTCAATAATAGTATTACAAGATTAAATTTCCTAAAATTCATATTAAACATGAAATTAATTACAATTCTTGTGTATATGCAACAAATGTTAAGCTTGATTATTGTTTTAGTTCGCAATACTTAAATCAAAACCAGCAGCTTTAATTCTATTTGTATCAATTACCTCCTTATCTAACTGAATCAGTGATTTTGAAGGATTTTTTGTTGATATGTATACTTTATAATATTTATTTACTATAGCCTGCGTCACTTCTATATCTGCAAACTCATCAGAGTTATAGATTTCGTTATCGTATACATATTTATATTCCACAATGGTAATGTTTCGATTATCAGGAAGGCCCGTAACCATTGCGACAGTTTCGTGAAGGTTTGAATTTATCTCATTTTTATTCTTTTTCTGTTTTATCATGGTAATAACAACGATAAAAAAGCCAACAGAAAGTAGTGTTATCGAGAATAAATATTTTTTTGGAATAGACATCAAGGAACTTGATTTTTAATTTCATCTGATATTCCTTTTCCTACAGCATTCCCTCCTGTATTAATAATTATACCTCCATAAATATCAAAAGAAGTCTTAAAGACAGGTGAAAATTCGTTTATCGGTTTGACCAAAGCATTAAATTTATCAGAAGCTTTTCCTGCTAATAAATTAGAAAAAAATGTTCCATAAAAATCTGATTTTAAACTGGGACCAAAGGTAAATCCATCCACAGAATCATAATTTAATTGGAAATACGATTCACCTAAATTAGAAACCAAACCTCTTGTTGCACCGGCAAAAACAGGTTGCATTAAGTTAATTTCCTTATCAAACTTAAAATCATTAACTACAAATTGTCCCACTAAATTTGTAGCTGCATTAACCCCTCCTAGATAAGCATTTGTTTCTAAAACACCATTAATAGTCATTGTAGATGAAACATAGTTGGTCCAAAGATTACTCCAAACCGGTCCAGATGTAGAAATTAACTCTGCTTCGACAGCTAACACTGGCATTATTTCAACTATTCCAATAGTGGCTAGGGGAATACCTAAAGTAACCATTATAATCCCTTTCTCATCAACAGAGTTATAAGAATTATAAATTTTTTTCTTATCCTCTAAATCAACCGTTATGTTATATAGTTTGGAAAATATTTTTTTCGAACTAGAAACAATCCTACTAAACTCCACATCTTCAGGAAAAATTTCTCTTTTCCGAATATGCCAAGTCCCTACTTGTGAGTTTAAAAAAACTTCATCATAAAATTCTATTACAAAATACCTATTTTTTGGCGTTCCGTTTTTTTGCCTATAAATTTTACCTAAGGTTTTATCAAAGTACCAATCAAGACCCCGCGTATGCGTACGTCTCAATTCATTTAAAAAATATTGCTGCAACCCTTTTTCTGCTGCAAGTTTAACTTTTTGTTTATCAGCCAATGTCAAAGACCGATTACAATCGATTTTGACACGGGACACTGATTTCTTAAGCTCATTATTCAATCGCTGAATCCGTGCCTTTTTTAAAGCTTGCTCCATAATACTACTCCCCCCAGCTATTTTCAAAATTCATATCACCAATAGTAATAGTTTTAGCCGATATGATAATTTGTTTCGTCATTGGTGTATCACTTATAGCACTAAATTCTTCCTCAAGACTAACACAATAAGCCTTTGAAAATTTCACCTCTTGCAGCTTTGATAAAGCATCACGTTTAAAAAATACAATGGAACCATCTTTAGTTTGCTCCGGTTCTTTCATCCAATGAAAAAGATCATATTTCCCCTGAGACTCTACGGTAACCATTATTCTTCCTCCCAAAGGTTTACCTGCGGGCTTCCCTGTATTATCCATGGGTTGTTCAAAATGATATTGACAATGAAGCACATTATAAATCTGTCCATCAACAGTAAGCTTTGCTAAAAATGACATAATTTTTCAGTTTTTTAAAGTAGCGGGTTACTGTTTACAAGTTAACTTTTAAGCAAAAGCCTCCTTTACAAAACCCAAGTTTTTGTTTATTATTCTCTATAACAAGACCTTAGAAGATATAACTTCGTTTAGAACTGTCTTACTGTTGTGCGTATTCCGTATCCCAATCCGTACCTTCGTCTCCTTTTTGACCATCCATTTTAATCATAAAGTTTTTAGCCGGGAAATAAGGTTTTAGGCGTACATCTAAATAAATACGGTCTTTTTGGTTCGGGTCTTGCTCAAACCTTCTAATCTCAAAATTTTCAATTAGTTTGTCCGGCCCTGTAATATCATCTAAAAACCGTACAATCTGTGATTGTATTTCATTACGGGTCTTTGTGCTAAAGTTTTCAAAAGCCCTACGGTTTAAAAAGTCCATTAATACTTTGGCCACATAATCAAACACTCGTACTACAGAATAGGTTTGAAGCCCTAAGTTATCTCCGTTAAAGAGCGTCTTGGCAGAAAAGGCCATAACCTTACCATATTCATTAACCATAGGTACAAGACCTAGGTTCTCTAGATTGGCAATTTCACTTTTTCTCAAATCAAAACTTACACCATCTACCTCACTTAGGCCACCGTGTTTTTTACCTGCGGTTACCTGAGACATTAAGGTTTTATATATTTTACCGGCAAGGGCTCCAGAAGGCGGTACATGTACGTCTTCTTCTTCGCCTACTTCTTCGTGTTTGCCACGGCCTACCAACCAGTTACAGGTCATGATAGTGTTAGACAAATACATATCTCCACTAGCCAAATTGGCACTTTCAAACATTTCCATTACATCGTCCGGCTCATCTAAATGTGCAAAATCTGTCACTAAGGTAACTTTATTGTCGTGTGCTACTTTTGCCCATTTATCCACAACAGATTTAGAGCCCAAATACCCAGGAAGAACCATAAGGGAGTAGTTTTCACGAAGATCCAAACGATCATATTTAGAAACCAACTCTTCTCTTATGTGATCAAAGAAACGGGTATTATCCAAATCCGTTAATTGATCAAGTTCCGCATTAATAATGGAAACATTTTTTAAAGATGGTAAATCTGTATTCTTATAGAACAAGGCTACGGAACGGTAGGACGTTTCAAGTTCACGAGTTTCCTCAAGAGCAGATTTTAAATTTTTTGTTAGTACCTGCTGCGATAAAGCTGCTTTATCATCTGCTGCCTGTACTAAATCTATGATATCATCACCAGATTTAAGTGTTTCTGACCAAAGCTCCAATTTTTTCAAGAGATCATTGCGCTCTTGTTTTTTGGTATTTTCCGTAAGGAACATTTTCCGACGTGCCTTACGATCGGGGTTTAGATTCTGTACATCATCAATGGCAGATTCCAAAAGATCGTACCCGCCGTATTTGACAAGTCCATCCGATTTTTCCTTTATCTGTTCCGCATAAGGTTTTTCACTTAACTGTGCGGCTTTTTGGTTGTTCTGTGTATCGGCCATGTAAAATTATTTAGCGTTTTTAATTTCAGCGATCAAAGCATCTATGGTATCTACCAAAGATTTTTTAGCGTCAGGATCTTCCAAAGCAGATTTCAAAATCTTGTTGGTCTTTAATTGCTTGATCATTTTTTTATATTGATCGCTCTCTATTTCAAGCTCTTTTAAGAAAACACTATTATTGATAATGCCTTTTTTACCGAAATCACCAAGATTTCTGAACTTCAAGGTTTCGTTTACGGTACCGCCATTTTTATCCTCAAACGGGATTTTCAGTTCGGGTTCGTAATGCTCAAAAATATCTTCAACAGTTCTAAGACCTTCTACCACTTCGGGCTTTACAGGTGCATTAGGGGTAAGTTTACCCGCAATTAAAGCCCTGTTCTGTGGAATGCTGTTCAAGGCTTCACTAGCGTCACCTTTTACCTCATTACCACCAATACCTACGTTATCAATAGCCATATTTATATATTGTTTTAAGTTTTAAATTTACTCAAAAAAATGTTATACGCAAACAAAGTACCTGAATGAGCCTGAGTAAGTTTTTTCTTTACTACGCTTCATATATCATCTACAACAAAAACACAACTAAAGCATTTTAGAACACCAAACCAGTAACGTATTGCCGTACACGGGCATTATTACTATTTAGAAATCATTTTAATCAGCTAAAAAGTAAAATATACAATCGTAAAAGCTTGGCGCATTCATTAGAAAAGTAAAAAAAAGGAGGCGTTTGCTTGCCTCCTTTTTAAAAAATTTATTGCAAAATGGATTACATTACCCATTCGTTCTGGTGCTGACCACCACCAATATTCAATTCCTTAGCAGACAAAGTAAAAGTCTCCGTTAAAGGATTGGTACCTGTAGCATCAAAATTCTCTCTGTACTTTACCATATAGGCTTCAGTAAACTTGATTTCTTTTAGGGTAGCATCCGTATCTCTTTTTGTATACGTTATAGAACCATCCTTTTTACCAAAGTTATCCATCATTAACTCAACACCAGCGGTGTCATCATTGGACTCTACAGTAACAGTAATCTTACCTCCTCTTGTAACAGAAGACGGACGGCCTGTTGGATCTGTTTCTTGAAAAAGATCGTAGTTACAGTTTAAGATGTTGTACTCTTTTCCTCCTAAATTTAATTTAGCTTTAAAAGACATAAAAAATGATTTTTGTGGTAAATAATACCTGATTAAAAATTTATATAAACGTCAATAAGACGATGCTAAACTATTAAATATCTGATACTCTCCAAATATTTTTCGATAAAGTGCAAGCTTTTATAATTATTCTGCAGAAAAAATAACGTAGGAAAACAGCTATTTCAAAAGAACTAAATACGACTAATTTCTGAAGTTAAATTCATTGTAAAAATATCATCTCAACACTGAATTTTATTAAGTCTCACCCTACCCCAATTATAGGTGAAAATTCATAAAACTAACTTATTCTAAAAACCGATTCTTGGTTACGCAGAAAAGAAATTATCCAATTTTATCAAAAAAACTAAATCAGCCACCATTTATCGGTTTAAACAAAATTTGTGCGTCAAATACATTTTTTATGATTGCGCTTGCTTATATGCGCTCACTAAAAATTCTTCCAAAACAATCCTTTTTTGGTGCGCATATCTACAGTCATACTTTTTATGCAACCTGTTTTCTTGTCCCTGTACAGTTTAAGACTCTTAATCTCAATCTTAACGTCTCGAACAGCTTTAAAGAACTGACTAACGGTAAAGCGATCTCCGCTTTTATTGAAAACGGGAATATTCGTTACGCAAAAATAATTCCGAATACTAATGTCATCAAGATTTCTTACCGAGTACCTTAATAACATATCCTCTATTTCTCCACTTGAAATTTCAATATAAGGTGGTTCATCTACATTATCCTTATCTTCAACTACAGGCTCCTCTTCTTTTGGCGCTTCCGGAATTGTAGCCAGTACATTCTCTATAGGGGCACTTGCATTTCTGCTTCTACCAATACGCTCTTTCTTTTTTGAAGGATATACAGTTAAAATACGTTTAGCTTCATGTCTACGATCACCATTAACGACCAATAAAATTGTTTTTTCGCCAGGAGTTTTATAAGTATATTTCTCCCTTCTGTCATTACCATCTACTGCTGCAGTTTCGCCAAAGCTCCATTGCCATGAAGTGGCAAATTTAGAATCGTTGAAAAATTCAACTTCGTCTCCTACCCTGACTTTTTTTGGTAGAACAATATTAGGTATGAGCTTTGCATCACGTATTATTTTGTCTTTGGAAATTACTATTTCACGTGAAGCTACACATTCGCCGTTCATTTTTAAGGAAACGGAATATTTACCGGGTTTCTTAAATTGATGAACAACATCGGACCTATACGCTTCCGGTTCATTATCCCCAAAATTCCACGTCCAGTTAAACCCTGAAGCATCTGTACTTTTGAACTCTATTAAATCCTCTGTAGTGTAGGAATTTGAAATAATCTCAAAATCTACATTACTACAATCTACCTCACTGTTCAAACGAAAAGAAAAAAGGGCTAATCCAGCAAATAACAATACTAAAAAAGTGATAAACACGTTACTATCAAAGTGAGTTTTAATACTTTTATTATTCATAATTAATCTCTAATTTTATCCATTCTTCCTTTCAATTAAATGTACGATTTTTAATATGAAATTAAAACTGTCTTTTCTTTTAATTATTGCATTGCTTGCCGGTTGTGCCAATAAATCCTCGGTAGCGGGACAAGGCGAGTATTACAGACAAGAAATAGAAAAATCAAAACGTTTAGCTGCCCAAAAAGAAGCACAAGATAACAAACAAATAGTTACTGTTGAACCTTCATACCTTACCAAAGAACAAAGATTGCATTTTTCCGAACTTTTAGAAATCCCGTACGAAGAAATTAAAAACGAAAAACTATATGCCAGTATAAATGAATGGATGGACACACCTTACCTATGGGGCGGTACTACCAAAAGTGGAGTGGATTGCTCTGCGTACGTGAGGGATATTTATCAAAAAGTATATAGTTTTGAGCTCCCAAGAACTTCCATAGAACAATTTAATTTGGATCTTAAAGCACACTTTTCCGGTCAAAAGTTTTTGCAGCAAGGAGATTTACTTTTCTTTAGGTTAAAAGATGAGGATAAAGTGGTTTCCCATGTGGGCATTTACCTTCAAAACGGAAAATTTACAGGCTCAAATTCCCCTACTGGAGTTCAAATTGCTGATTTGAACTCAAAATATTGGCAAGATAGGTTCGTCTCTGGCGCACGCTTGCTAAAAAACCTTTAAAAATGACCCCCTTATCTCCAGATAAAATACGACATGAGTTATTTGACCTTGATTTTGACCTAAAGGCCGAAACTTTTATTTCTTACTTAAATGAAGAGACCGAACTAGATATTGTCCTCTCTGATTTTTTCAAAAGACGCTTTAGTAAGGACATTACCTCAATACAAGAAAGTCTAGACAAAAAAAACACTTTAGAGGTTAAACTTAGCCGTAGAAGTTTTTACAATATTTTTCCTGAACGTTTTTTTCATCGCACCTATTCTAGTACACCTTATGTGGAAACAATGGTTACCGATTACAACGGAAGGAAAATTGAGGAAGAAAATGCGCGAAAGTTTTTCAGCCCTCTGGAAACTGAGTTTTTCTTGCAGCGGGTTGCTATAGAATCGGCAGAAGACCTTACCTTTAAATCTTTAGGTAGCCCAGAATTAGTAGATTTTTTGTTGAATCTATGGCAGATAGACTCAAGAATTCCCGGGAGCATAGCCGCAAAGATTTTAAAGACTATGCCCTTCATGTATAAGATAGCAGGTAATTTACCGTTGTTAAAAATAGTTTTGGAAAATATTATTGAAGAACAGTTAATAATTGAGAAGGATTACGCCACAATAGCAACGGAAACCAAACAGGAACCGTGGCAATTGGGCATAAACATGGCAACAGAAGGAAAACCGGTTACGTTTCTTCCAAAATACATTTTTATCATCAATAACATTAGAAGACCTGATAAAATAGTTGATTACATGCCAAATGGAAAAATTAATACGCTAATTCAATTCTTTTTAGAACATACATTGCCCTATGAAGCCGATTTTGAAATAAAATTTACACTGGCCGAGAAGAAAAGAAAATTTGTGATTAGTGAAGATGTATATTCCGGAAGACTTGGAGTATCCGCTACAATTTAGACCCCTATGATTGGAAGTTACCTAAAGAGATTTATAAACATAGAGGCCTTGATTCCTTTTGCGATTGTCTTGGTCTTTATTTTGTTGGCACTTGGCCTAATTGGTCGAAAAACCCCTGGGTTCAAAAAAAGAAGGAAAAAATACTACTATTACCTTGCGGCGTTAATTGCGGTAATGGGTATATTTTTAGCTATTATATACAACTTAAGGCAGTCTACAGTAATGTTCCGTTATTTCTGGATGCTTGCCTTTGCTACAATTATGGGCGGGCTTCATGTATTTTTCTATCGCTATCTCTTTGAAAAATTCGATTCCAACCAGGGTCTTAAAGAATTACTTTTCGGGATAATTACCTCTTTTGCTGTAATGGTTCCTGTAATCATGATTGCAGCACACTATCAAGATTTGCAGTATCTGTCCTATTATTTTTTAACGATGGCCGCATTTACAGTGCCTACTAGCTTTTTTGTACTCTATAAATATTCCGTTTCCATTCCTGTAAAGTTATACACAAAATGGTATTACCCTCTTCAGAAAAAATATGACACACCGGAGCATTACGAGCTAAAGAACATGATTATACTCAACTTCATGTTCTATAAAAACACCGAAGCCGGAAATATGACTAGCTTTAAGGCCAAAGCTCCAAAAAATATGGAGTTCGGTAGATTGTTCTATTTTTTTATTAATGATTACAATGCCAAAAAAGCAACCACAAAAATAGAACTTACTGACACGTCCGATGACCCGCACGGCTGGTATTTTTATAGCAAACCTAAGTGGTATGGGGCTTCTAAACATATTGATTCAGAGCTTACAGTAGAAGATAATAACCTAAAAGATGGCGATGTAGTCATTTGCCAACGCATATAAAAAGAACATCATGATAGAGGATATCAAAAATTTTAAAATCAATTGGGTAGATGGCATGAAAATCTCCAAGGAGCATTTTGAAAGCCTTCAAAATTTTGCCGAAAACAGCATAAAGGATGCGTATGTGGTTCGTAAAGGCAGATACGGTCATGGGTTCTTGGCTTCCTATCTTAATGGCAACAATGAATATGCTATTAATCTAGATATTCACAAAAGCCTAAAAGTAAGCATCAAAAAATTACGGGCAATTACCCCAAACGGTAACCGAATAGAAATTACGGAAAATACACCATCCGTAAAAGAAGAAATTGTTGTTGATGAATTGGCCGACAATAAGTTGGATGAGGGTTTTTTACTCATAAACTTAGATACGGAGAAAACCATACCTTTTGGAGAGCAAGACCCTAAAGAAATGCCTCCAAGGCATCCATTTTTAACCAATGGTCAATTTTTTACTTTTATTACAAGTGATGATTTGGCAAAATCAGGATTATCCGGCAACCAATTACCGATCGCCAAAATTCATAAAGAAGGTAAAAGCCTATCCATTGCAACAGACTATATTCCTCCCAGTTTAACTCTAGGTGCTCATGAAAGTTTAGTAGACTTTTATAATGACGCCGAGAACTTTGTAAAGATGACGGAGCGAAATGCAATCTTGATCGTTCAAAAGATAATGGCCAAGCAGACCGACAATCCTATTGCAGATGCCATGCACTTGGCCGTTGATAAAGCCTATGGCTATCTCGCACAACAGATTACCAAGATAAAATGGGAAGAATATGACATGCATCCTAAAGAACTTTTACAGATCATAGTAAGTTTTGCAAGAGTCTTTAAAGGAGCCGTAGATGTCTCCTCTCCACAAAACAAAGAAGAACTTTTTAATTATTTTGGAGAATGGACCGACCTAAAAGGAGGTGATTATGAAAAGATATTTACAGATGTGATCAATATGCAATACAATCATAACGATGTAAACCAAAATGTACTTTTAGCTACTGGTTTTATGAACGTTATTGATCGTTTACTTACTGTACTAACACAAGTAGATTATATTGGAAAACGAAGGGATATGGGAATTTTCGTAAATGAAAATATAGTACAGAACAAACAAGATAAATCAAACAAGCCTTCGTTTTTATCTGAATAAAACATACTATGGAAATACTTAACAAAAAGGAAAGAACCTCTTCTTTTCTACTATTTTTATTAATGTTCGCCATAACGGTCGGTATTCTGTTTACCGCATTTTTCTACAGTTATAAACTGCCGTGGAAAGAAAATGCCGTATTACGTGAGGACAATAAAAAAATGCAATATGAATTTCTTTACCAAAAGAAATTCATAAAAGCCTTAGAGGACGTAGACAAACAAATAGACTCTCTAGACACGGTAAAAGAAGGCTGGTTCTTTGTAGAACAATCTATCATCAAGAATTTAATAGACCTTAGAAGTGATATTCCAAAAGATTCCTTGGACGATCGCAGTATGTACGAGAATTTGGTGTTGACCTATAATAAACTTGTAGATGCCAAGAGAGATTTAAAACAGGTAGAAAGTGCAAGACATGAAATAAATGAGCTTGAGGAACAAGTTGCAGATTATGAAAAAGAAATCAGCAGACTCAATACCGCATTAGATCTTGCTAAACGTATGAACCGAAACTAACCATTGCATGAATACCGAACTAGAGAAAGCTATACACATTGCCACGCAACTTGCAGAAGAGCATCAACATGAAAGTTTTGGTCCCGCACATTTAATAAAGGCCTCATTAAACAGAGACCTTTCTTTACTCCGTATATTACATGAAAAAGGAGTAGATGTATATTTTATTGAAGAATGGGCCGATGTTAATATGGAATCCCATCCCAAACGTACTAGTCGTACCTTATCGGTAAAGGCTAGTTCAGAGGCCAAGATGGTTTTTGTTGAAGCGGAAGAAGTACAAACCAAATTGAACAGATCTGATGTTGATCTTGTTTGTTTGTTCATATCTGCAATTACACCTGGAGTAGGCTTCAGTTTTGACCAAGTAAAATCACTGCCTGTAAGTAGTTCGGAACTGTTCGATAGTTTTTCGGCGGGAATCAACACCTCCGGTAGCTCAAACAAAAAAGTCGTCAACAGTACTAGTGACTTTACTCCGGATACGGATATCCTAAAAAAATACACCAACGATCTACTTGTTGAAGCTTCCAACGGTGATTATGATCATATCATTAATCGTGATCGTGAGTTAAAGCAAATTGCCGAGATTTTAAGCCGAAAATCCAAACCTAATGTTATGGTCCAAGGAGAGTCCGGCGTGGGCAAAACCGTTTTAATTAACAATCTGGCCCAAGAAATTTATTCCAGAAAAATTGTAGGCACCTTACAAGAAGCCAGTTTACTAGAAATAGACACTGCCGTATTACTATCGGGTGCATCCTATAAAGGCGAGGTAGAAGATCGCTTGCAAAGCATCTTTAACGAAACTAAAAATTTGGTAAAACCTATTTTGTTCATTGATGATTTTCATGTGTTATTACAAGATGCAAGTGCCAGCCAAGGCATTTTAAACGTCATAAAATCAGAATTGAACAAAGGGGAAGTCATTTTGATAGGTGCAACTACTGCGGATAATTACAGGAAACACATTGCAAATGATGATGGACTCAACAGAAGGTTTGAATCTGTTACTGTGGAAGAGCCCGATTCCGAAATGGCTTTTCGCATACTAAAAAGTGTGGGCCAAACCTATACAGAACATCATGCGCTTGATATTGATGATGAAGCCTTAAAGGAATCCATTCGTTTATCAAAACGGTATTTAAAAGAAAAAAGCCTACCAGATTCTGCCTTGGACCTGGTTGATAGAACTATGGCCGCAGCAAATGTTTCTACGCAATCTTTACCGACCGATTTGGAAGATTTGAACACCAAACTTGTTGAAATAGAGTCAGAAACTGAAAAACAACAGGAATCGGACAAAATCCAAGCTATAGATTGGGTCTATATTGAATTAAAAAACAGATTAAGCCCAATTGTAACGGGCAAATTTGATACGGAAGATAGCCTACGTTTACCTACCTATGAAAAGAAATCGGCTTACATAAAAAAAATACTTTCAGGTATAACAGACCATTCAAAAGAAAAACGAACAGCAGTAAACGAAGAAGACCTAGCAGCCATGGTTGCTGGTATTACGGGTATTCCGGCCGGTAAAGTACAGAGCCAGGAAAGAGAGCGTTTGTTAGAAATGGAAGACACGTTAAAGAAACGGGTTATTGGTCAAGATAACGCCATACAAACGGTTTCGGAAGCAATTATAGAATCTAGATCCGGACTTTCAAAAGGTGGGCAGCCCATTGGCTCATTTTTCTTTTCAGGGCCTACCGGAACAGGAAAAACGGAATTGGCAAAATCGTTGGCAGAATTTCTGTTTAACGATGAGACCGCCATTATTCGTTTTGACATGTCGGAATTTAAAGAAGAGCATTCTGCAGCATTATTATATGGAGCGCCTCCAGGATATGTAGGTTATGAAGAAGGAGGAGTTTTAGTGAACAAAATTCGCCAAAAACCGTATTCAATAGTCCTCTTTGACGAAATTGAAAAAGCCCATCAATCCGTTTTTGATGTGTTTTTACAAATTCTTGATGAAGGAAAATTAAACGATCGTTTAGGAAAGGTAGGAGACTTTTCAAATGCCGTTATCCTATTTACCTCCAACATTGGCTCAGATTTTATTAGTAAGTCTATTGAAGGAGGCAAAATCCCTAAATCCAATGAGTTATTGGAGATTATGTCCAATTATTTTAGACCTGAATTTTTAGGCCGTATCACTGAAATTGTGCCTTTTGCTCCAATTTCCGAAAAAAATGCCCCTTTCATTTTTGACCTCCATTTGAAAAAAGAATTATTGGTGCTCACAGAAAGATTGGGAATCACCTTGGAAATAGACAAAAAAACCAAAGACCATTTGTCTTTGGATGGGTTCTCCCCTACTTATGGGGTACGACCGTTAAAGGCCGTTATTCGTAATAAACTAAAAAGGCCGTTGTCCAAAATGATTATCTCTGGAGAGATAAAGGCACCACAAACGGTAAAAATTACGTTAAAAAAAGGTGACCTTGACTTTAAAGTAATAAAAAAGTAGATAGATACCGTTCTATGTAGTTTAGCAAGCAGTACTAATCGTATTTGATTTTAAAACAATGGCGAAACCGTATTACCAAGCACCATTTGATTTTAAGCGTTTTTTTGAGAAAAAAGAGCTTAAAAAACTATCGCTCCAAGATTCTATTTCTCAGTTCATAAGTGTTATTATAACCACCTATTTTGAAGAATATACTTTTGATGAGCAGTTTGGCAGTGAAATATGGGAAACAGATTTTGACCTTTTAGTCAATACCAACGTTCTAAAAGAAAGAATCAAAAAGTCATTGACCAAACAAATCAAAACCTATGAAAAACGTTTGTCTAACGTAGACTTGAATATTGAATTGATGGAAAGCCTATCATCAAAGACCAATAAGGTACGTTTAAAAAAATACCTCTATATAACTATTAAGGGAACCATTGTAAAAACAGATGAACCTTTTACGTTCAATGGAGATTATTATTTAGCTCCTTTATCCTATAAATAGATACCACACAGTAAATGATAGCGAAAAATCCAAATTCAATTATCAGCCAAAAACGTAACTAAATGAAAAGCCTTACAAAAGAAGAAATAAAAGATAGGCTTATTCGCAGGGCCGCAGATCATTGGGGTGTGGACGATATGGAAATAGAATACTCCTTTGATCCTATTGTGGGTATTCTTTTTGATGCCTGTGCACATGAGTTTGAACGTATTTCAGATACCATAAAAACGAGCCGTACCAAAGTCACGGAACGTTTGGTAGACCTCCTTACCCCAGAAATATCAGTAACCGCTAAGCCAGCGCATGCCATTATGCATGCCTTGCCTATTGATGATAAAATGGTAATCAATGAACGAAGCCAGTTCTTTCACCGAAAAAGAATGCCCTTGTTCAGAGATAGCGGAAAGGAAGATTTTAAGGATTTTTTCTTTTGCCCATCGGGTGAATTTACCGTAAACAACTGCGAACTAAATTATATTGCTTATCCCAATAAAGTGGTCTCGCACCAAAATCACCGGACCACACCTTGGCTTAAAAGTTCCGATTTTGAAGGTAGCACAGAAAACTCGAGTATTTATATTGGTATAAAGCCCGCCCCTGGTGTAAAAACTCTTGATGATTTACTGTGTTATTTTGACCTTCTAAATTTTGCAAATAAAGAGCTTTTGGTACACCACCTAGGTATTGCGGACTGGTCTATAAACGGGGAATCATTAAATGTATCCAAAGGGTATGCCCAGCGAGAAATCGTTAAAGACGATTATAGCGCCTACATTAACGAAAGCATTCAAAGTAAGATTCAATTTTACGAGGAATACGTAAGAGAGTTCTATAGAAATCATTTTTACACCGTAGAAGGAAGTATTGACATAAAAGGAAAGCTAAAAAAATACCCTGAAGCTTTCAAGGCCTTCATGAAGCAAAAAGATCTTGATGCTCTTACTACTCCGCTGTTATGGATTAAAATAGAATTTTCTACAGTGGTTTCTGCCGAAATGCTGGACAACCTACATTTTCACGTGAATTGTTTTCCTGCGTTGAATAAGAAATTGCACAATGTTAATAAAAGGCTACAGCCCAACTTTAATATCATTCCATTGGAATCTGGAGACGATTTCTTTCTAGATGTCCAAAACGTACTGGGTGATAGCGGAAACGAATATTATGTTCGAGATAGGAACAAAAAGGATGATGCAAGACCTCAAGCCTATTTGCGTTATGGTGGTGTGAGCAGATTTGACGAACGAGATGCTTCGGAACTGTTAAATTACACGCTAGACCTACTTAAAGAAGACAGCGTAGCTTTTTCGGCCATGGGCGATGATTTTATCAATTCAAACTTAAAAGACCTTAAACAGATTGTTTCACGGATTGAGCAACAGATAGAACTGCGCAATTTCAGAAAACACAAAATTCCTTATTTAATAGTAAACCGAAATAGTGTAGAGAAGAATAGGGACAAAATTGTCTTTACCGATTATTGGACGACTACAGGGGAAAAAGCAAACAAAATAAACCCTTACAGTAAATTGTTTCAGTACTCGGGAACCGCTTTTAAACCGGATACATTAGTGTTTATAACCGGTAGCTTGGGCGGTCATGACGAACCCAACCCTAGCGAGAAGATTTATGCCTACAGGGAACAGATTTTATCAAGAGGACGTATTATAACACGGCAGGATATTATACACCATTGCTATGCCGTCTTTAAGGATGCCATTAAAAAGGTAACCGTAGAAAAAGGAGTTATGGTTTCACAGAACAACAGCGTAGGCTATACCCCCACCACTGATATTCATATAACCCGGAGTGCAGATGCGGATTATAGCGAAACAGATTGGGAGCACTTGAAAAAGGAGTTACTTATAGGAATAAAAACCAGATCGGCCAATGTTTTGCCTTTTCGGGTTTTCTATACCTAGAAATATACAATAAGCCAATCTCCGTTTACGTTGAATATTGGTTAGTAAGATAAATTTATTGTTCTTTTCTGTTTAATATGTTACTAATTGGTGTTTGGCCAAAATGGGCAAGCCTGTAAAAAATGACTTGAAAATCAGTTGCATATTCAACAGTATTTTCGGTTCAAATAATAAAAAATAATGGGATTTCTTATCTCAAAAATCAATATATACAATAAACCTTGTACGAAATACCGTTCATCGAATTCAATTCTAATTTTTTGGTAGCCCGTACAATTCTAAATATCTTAATCAGCTTAAAAACCTCCGCATGTCTAAAATTGTTGATATCAAGCTTATTTTAAACGGTAACGCTTTTCTTCCAAATTCGGGCTATTCCGTTTCCGTAGAACAGGCCATTGGCGGCCATAGCACTTTTCGTATCGCTTTTCCAGCGCATGCCACGGAGACCTATGCAGGCCCCCTTATGAAAAATGCCTTGGGCTATATCGGCAAGAAAATGTCTATTGGCCTAAATGCGGGCCAAATGGAGTTTACGGGTATTGTCACCAACGTAGACCTCCAAAAAGGAAACGGTGCAGCGGGCACCCTGGTAATTTCAGGGCATGGACCATCAGTTCTACTAGCTAATTCGGCGCAATGCTTAAGCTACGAAGAGGGCACATCCTTATCTCAAGTGGTAGAAGACACCCTAAAAGGACATTCCACCGATATTCTTAAAAAAAGCATGGGAACGGGAACGGATTTTTCGCTCCCCTATACCGTTCAATACAATGAGAGCGATCTCTCTTTCTTACAAAGGCTCTGTAGCCGTTATGGAGTTTGGCTATACCACAACGGCAGGAATTTTTGTGTTGGAAAAGCCGATAATACCACGCTTAACGGTGTTTACGGAATAGATGTACTCTCTTTTAATTTATCCACCTCACTTAAAGAACAAATTTTTGATATTAAGGGACACGATTGGGTAAACGACACCTTTTTGGAGGCTAGTTCAACTTCCCACGCGGCCAGTTCGTCCCACCCTTATCATGCATCCGTAAAAGGTGAATCCGATACTTTGTTCAATAAGAAAAGTAGTTACGACTACACTATAGGCCAACATGAGTATAGTGCTCAGGGCGGTTTGGATACCGCTGCCAGAGTAAACACCTTGGGGCGGGCATCAGGTATGGTTACAGCTTCCGGAACCTCCGAACTTGTAGCATTGCGCGTAGGTGATACGCTTTCATTAAAAGGCCTTAATTTCTCGGACCCGAAAAAACAGGATCCTTACGGATCTTACGATATTATAAAAGTAGTGCACCGTTTTGACCATAGCGGACATTACAGTAATTCTTTTGAGGGCGTACCAGAAGGTACGGAACACCTACCCTACTCCAACAGTTTTGCAGCACCCCGATCGGGCGCGCAAAGAGGTTGGGTATTGGACAATGCAGACCCGGAAGGACTGAGCCGTATCAAGGTACAGTTCCCTTGGCAAAAACCCATGGGCACCAGTACCCCTTGGATCAAGATGGTCACACCCTACTCAGGTAGCGATAAAGGCTTTTACTTCATCCCCGAAAAGGAGGAAGAAGTCTTGGTTGGCTTCGAGGCCGATAATCCTGAAAAACCCTTTGTACTCAGCGCCGGTTTTAACAGTAGTGCCAATAGCGGTTTTGCAAATGCCGACAATAACATCAAGGCCATCAAAACAAGAAGTGGGCATACCATAGAACTGAACGATACCGATGGAGGGGAGAGTATTACAATCACAGATAAGAATGAGAATATCATCAATATAAATACTGCCAGTAATGATATTACTATTTCGGCACACAATGATATTTCGATAACTGCAGCTGAAAACATGACTTTGAATTCCAAAAACATGCAGATTAACGTTGAGGAAAACCTAGACATTAGCGTAGGGGCCAACAAGACCGAAAGCATTAACGAAGGCTACACCTTAATGGCCAATACCGAAGAACACCAAATTGGCGAAGACATTAAAATCATCAGCAGCTCCTACAAGCAAGAGGCCCAAGAAATTTCTACGGACGCCAGCGGCGGGATAACAACCAATGCCGGTGGTAAGATTACCATTGCAAGTGGTGATTCCATTGAGTATGGGGAGTAGCAAAACGCCCAATTAGATGACAAAAAAGAATTTTATAAAAAAAGGCGCCTTAGGCGTTTTTATTCTAGGCTGCATATGCCTTGCAGCTTGCCAAAGCAATCTGTTTATGAACAAATATGAATACACCTCTGGTATAACGGCGGCACGTTTTTATCCTGCCTATATTATAAATGGTAGCTTCTACTATCCTGGGGGCAGCGTATATATACCAAATAATCGTGTCTTAAGTTTGGGCACTTGGGGAATGACCAGTACCACACATGTTAGCGGTGAGGATTTTAAGCCCGTACCCGACTCCTTTAGCATTAGTTGGCTATGCTTGGCAGAAAGGCAGTCCTACACAGGAAAGTTCCAGTTACCCTCAGAAAAAATTGATTCCCTGTTCAAGACAGGTTATAAAAATCGTTTAAATAAACAAGAAACCTATGATGAACTGATAGTTGGTGTAGCTCCTGGCGGCGTAGCAGTGGTATGGATATCCGGAGGCGACCTAGAACTGGAGATAGGACGCTACCAAGCGGAAAAAATACCGCCTATCGACATCAAAAGGTATATGCCCTCATCCGATTATAAGGACACCGACGACTTCATAGATTTTCAGCTATCGACATTGGATGAAACCGCCAAAGCGGCCTTGGATGTAAACAATATTCCCTTTGGGCAATGGGACAAATGGAGAAAGCGCTACACATGGCACCCGATTTTTAAATTTAACAATGATAATCAAAAGTTCTTAGATTTAGTGGTTCGATATTATAACGGTGAGCGTTTTTTTATAAAAAAACCGAACCCCATACTGACCGAAGACAGGAGCTGGGGAGTGCCCAAATATATAAAACCGAATTGGTATGCAGCTGACACCCTTTACGGAGCCATTATAGAACTGGACGAAACGGAAACCTTTGAGGCCTTCCAACATATTTTCGAGCAAGAAAACAGCGCTCATCCCCAGTTTATGGTGGAAGTCGATAAATACAACTCCGAAATCAAGGTTTACCTGAAAAACGAGGCCCAGACCATAGAGCTTGTCAAGGCCCGAAAAAATGTATATCTACAACGGTAATAAAATAGTCTAAAATGAGTCAAATAGGATTATCATCACAAAGTGTAGGTGCGGAAGAAGTTAAAAATGTCTTAAATGGCATAGAGGTTCAAACCGCACCGGTACATGTAGGCGACTCCGACTATGAGGAAATGATAGAGGATGATGCCATAAATATAACCATTGGGGTATTTTTTGACGGTACCGGAAATAACCGTAAAAACACGAAGGCTAGAAAACTATATGAAGAAAGGGAAAACGGAAAACAACTGGGTGAAGATAAAAATGAGATAGCCGCTAAGTATCGCAAATTTGATATTTGGTCCTCAGGTGTAGATATTTATAAAAATAAAGGGTTTCATAAGAATAGAACCGGTAGTTACGAAAATGACCTGAGCAATGTTGCCAGGTTAGAGCAATTTTATGAGGATACCGACAAAGGGAAAAATTACTTTGAAAAAGTCTATATAGAAGGTATTGGCACTACCGATTACGAAGATGATGACATACCGGGCATGGCCACAGGCATGAGCGCTTTATGGAAGTTCTATAACACGGGCATTAGGGACAAGGTCGAAAAAGGCTGTGAAAAATGTGGCAAACTAATATCAAAAAAAATTACGAAAAATATCAATCATTTGACCATTGATGTTTTCGGTTTCAGCCGTGGTGCTGCAGCGGCCCGTAATTTTCTTCATGAAATACATAAAAAGAAAGGGGACTTCAAGGAGCTTGTAGCACATGCGGGAACCACTCCTATGACACCCTATTCAACAATGATAACCTATTCCGAAGAAACATATAAGGCAGATGGTGGTTTTTTAGGGGAATTTCTTGTAGAAAACAACATAAAGGTAAAAAATGCCACAATACGTTTTGCTGGACTTTTTGACTCCGTAGCCTCCCATGGCCTTATTCAAAGTAACGATGTTAAAGACCTAGGTTTGAGCGCCGTTAAACATGCTCAGCACACCTTTCACTTGGTAGCAGCAGACGAACATCGTTTTAAATTTAGCCTGACCGATATTAGCAGTGCTGGAAGTAAAGGAGTCGAAAAATACTTGCCTGGGGTACACTCAGACGTTGGTGGTTGCTACGAGCACAATAAACCCGAAGAGAATATATTTTTAAACTTTGCCACCTCTAGCTCTTCAAGTCAAAAAAGGTTTAAAAAAGACTATGAATACCTCCAAGAACAAGGATGGTATGATAAAGAACAACTAACTATTCGAGAAGAAATTTTAGATTTAACCACCTTACTCGGTATCAATGACGACTCCTGCAAAATCCTATATGGAAATAGGGAAAAAATTAGTAACAAATACAGTTATATCCCCCTACATTTTATGGGAAAACAACTTTTTGACAAAAAAGTTTTCAAAGAAGATAACTTAACACAACTTAAGAAAGAATTTAAATTTTCAGATGATCCTGTTCTTGCAATGGCAGAAAAACGATTAAGAGAGTATGTTTTTGAAGGTGGCAAACCCTTAGATTTTTATGGCAATGAGGAAGACCGGAACATTTTATTATCGTTACGTAATAAATATTTCCATTTTTCAGCTCAATACTTTCATAATATGGACAGCATAGGAATGCAACCAGAGTGGAGCGGTAGCTATAGAGCAAGGGAAATTTATTCTGATACTGGTAGAGCTCCTAAAATGGTTCCATTACAATATTATGAGTTCAGACACAAAAAAGTAAAAACAGAAAACCAAAAATATCAAGGAAATAAAACTATTTACCAAAAGCAAATAGATGAAATACAGAAAGTACCTGAAATAACCCCACTTAATAAGTTTATTCCGAGAAATTAAAAACTCAACTATAGCTTTTGAAATAGGAGCAAACCAGTAAAAAAAAATTGGACATTTGCTAAATCTTCATGACGAAACTAATAAAAATTTATGTTTCTAAAAAAATTAGGGTTTGTATGCTTCTGTTTAATTCTTGTTTGTTGTAAGCAAATAGGAAAAGATAAGAGAACCCTGAACTTAGAAGCATCAGCTTTAAAAACATTTGAATGGCTACCCACCGAATCTGCCCCTAAGCATTACCCTATAGGAATTTATCAAGGTAGTTTTATAGCCGAGAACGATGACTATATTATGATTCCCAGTGGTGGTGTGGTTTCCAACGGCTGGGGAAACTTTGGCTCTACTTGGGTCACCGGGCCTAATTTTAAGCCCGTTCCTAATAAATTAAAAATAATTTGGATATCCTATACTGAAAATCAATTTTATTTTGGAGATTTTAATTTGCCCAAAGACAAAATAACAGGACTGTTTGAACAAGGATATATAGACGAACAAGGAAAACCACAAACTTATGATAACTTAACGGTTGGTTTGGCCCCGGGAGGTGCTGTATCCGTTTGGATTATGGGTGCGGGTGCCAGTGTAGAAATAGGGCATTACCAAGCGATAAAAACAGAAGTGGCCATGGGAGATTTTTCACCTCATTCCTCTATGAGCCGTGACGAATATGTACAAGATGTAAAAAATTATTTTTCAGATGAAACCAAAAAAGTCAGAGCCCAGGAAGGGATTCCCATAGGTAAATGGACGGATTACAGGCAATCCTTTCTTTGGAAACCTACTTTTAAGCACAAGGATGACGGAGTTCTTGTAGATTTTTCTAGTGAATTTTACAACGGCGAAACTTATCTGGTACGTGTGGACAACCCCATTCTAAAAGAATTTAAGCATTATCCCCCTTCTAAAAGTTTTTGGTTTCATTGGAAGGATAAAAACAATAATGGCTACGGTGCTAAAATAAAATTTGAGGAAAAAGAAATCTGGAATGCCTTTAAAACGGTATACGATAATCCTGAAACAACACAGGCAGACTTAGTTTTGGAAATCGATAAATACAATACTAGTTTGAAAATCAGCCTAGAGAGTGCCAATGACACCATTTTAATTGAAAAGGCAGCCATTAAAATGTATCCATCAAATTAAATATAACAGATTATTACAAAATCATTTAATGCTAAAAACCCAAACATCATACACATCTATAATAGAACTCAATGGAGAGTCTGTAGTACGTGGTTATACTGCTGAAATCAAAAATGTAGTGGCCAAGGGCAAAAAAACAGAACATTCGTGTGTAGTTCTATTTTTTACACTTCAATATCTTGGAACTACCGAAGAAGGTAATTTAAGATATAAAAGCAGTATACAACGTAGATTCTTTTTAGATGACAAAAACAGGCCGGTATTCAAACCTTCCAAGGCCCAAAAATTAGCGCTAAACGTTGCCAAGATCAATGATGAACTAATTCTTGAAGTCAGCAAAAACTATAAGTTCATAGGAATCATCAATATAGAGGATGTCCAAAAAAAATGGCATAAACTTAAGGGTATATTGCAAGATTCCTTTACGGATCTACACACTATTATCGGTGATTTTGATTGGCAGATGCAAACCGAGAACATTCAAAAAATATATAGAAACGATAACTTCTATAACTTCTTTTTTTCCAATTTTTTCTATCAGGAGTTCAATACAGAAAAATCTCTGAAACATAAAAAGATACTTAGTAACGGTATTCATAATCTTGATGTTCCAATACTGGAGCAAAAAACGATTACCCAACAAGATTTGCTGTTCCAGAACATAACTATTTCAACCTCGGCAGAACTGGACACCAAAGACAAATTATTTCCATTAGAGAAAATGAACGTGTTTCTCGGGGACCTGCTGGTGACTAAAGGCAGTAAGCATTCTTTGAATTTCAACTACGATGGCTTCTACAAGGTCAAACCCAGAATAGGTCTGATAACGGAGGGACATTTAACATATTCTTTCAGCATTAAGGATATCTATACAAAATCAACCACCATTAACTTTAATCTAGAGAAAGATGAGTAGTAAAATATATGTATTAGATGGTGCACTATTAGAATGTGACCAAGGCTTTACCCCTGCCAAGCTTAGGGTTACCGAAAATAAAAAAGTAAAGATTCAGGGTCAGTTCAAGGCTACGGATATGGATATTCAGATTCCACAGACCTTTGGCCAGTGCAAACTAAAACCTTCTGGTAGCAGTTATTTACCTTGCGTTCCCGCTCTACAGAAATGGACGAAAACCACGGAAAAAGCCACATTGGGCAAGACCAAAAAATTCTTGTTCGAAGATTCGGAGTGTATGTGCGCCACGGGGGGTATGGTCACCATATTACAACCCATGCAAATCAATACGGCCGGCAGTGTCATGGAAGAATTCAAAAATATAGCCATGACTATACCAGGAGCTATGTTGGGTAACGATAAATCTCCAAAGGTTTTAAAAAGCCATTGGATGAACGAAAGCGGAAAAGAAAAAATAGACAGTTTAGCCTATGGAGAAAAAGCTTCTATTTTTGTACAGACCGAAAATTTGGATCCCGGGGAAAATATCAAGATTTCCGTAAAAGAAAAAGAAGGGCAAACAATTGATGGTGACCGAGATACCATCGTGTTCTCCGGTACGGTCAAAGCCGATGGTACGGCCGATCTAAAACCTTTTGAAACCGCTGAAGATTGGAACGATGAAAAAACCGACAATGTATGAGCACTACAACAAACCAAGAAAGTAGGGACAGGGTACTTACCTTAGAGGTAGAAGCTGGCGGTAGAACTTTCGATTTTAGCAACCAAAAATTGCAAATGTCTCCAAAAGAAAATCCCGAAATTATAAAAGGCTATTGGAAAAAAGATAAAGCAGGAAATGAATTTATAAAAAAAGCGGTTCTGGGCGATACGGTATACTTTCATTTTACGACTAAAGGGTTAGAAGGTAAAGTGGTTAGTTTAAAGCTTTACGACCGTGATTTTTATTTAGGATTGGATTGGTTAGATCCAGATGACAAAAAATTTCCTGTAAGAGAAATAATAAAGACTGCTAGAATAAAAAATAACAGAGGTTTTGTTGAACTTTACTTAGATGAGGGCTGGGAAGGATTAATTGCTGACGATAAGAACTTTTTGGGATTCTCTAATGAGCAAATAGAACTATATTGGGAAGTTACTTATGAAAATAAATATAAAACAGAACTTCCTCATAAGAAAGAACATTATCTACTAGTTGAACAAAATGATAGGAGCCTCTATATTAAACCCTTTAAAGACGGGTATCATATGCCTGAGTTTTTTGATTATGACGGAAATCCTTTGGCGCATTTTCAACTAGATAAGAACAAGAGTATAGACCCACAATTTGAAGATGAAACTCAAAATCAAAAAGAAGTTTTAGAACACATGGGGGGAATCATTAAAGACCAAGCAATTGGAAGTACTACAGAGTTTTTAGAAAAAAAAATCAGTTCTGTGGCATTGGCTAGATTTGACAAAGCAACATTTGCCGCACAAAACACTCCGTATTCCCCAAATATTTTTAACGACATTTATACACAAGACCCAAAAATAATTGAGGAATTAAAACATCATGATTTTAAAAAATTAATTAAGAACAATGGCGTAAGAACTTTACAGTTTTATGGGAAAACCGGAGCAAAAATGAAAGTAGTAGGTTTTATGAAAAAAACAGGTGCTAATACTGGAACTGCAATTGATTTATTTGATTTATTTAAATTTGGTGTTAGCGATGGGTTGGATTTTGAGAACCCATTATCCTTTCCCGGTGTAGGAGGACTCGGACCTATTGGTGCAGCTTTCTCTTTATTAAATGGCGTTGCCGGTTTAATGATCAAACAATTAAAAGATGAAGATGATGCTACCTTAACTGCAGATATCCAAAGGCAAATTAATAAAGCGAAGTTTCAAGGTTTAGATGCCGCTATGGCAGAGGTAGGCAGTTGGTTCCACAGACTTAACAAATGGAAATTCAAATCAATTACGAAAAAGTCTGCCAATTTACTTTTAGAAGGAAAGTTTCGGAAAATGGACGAATTATTGGAATTTGATTACGAATTATATGATGAAAATAAGGATGTAACCTTACTTTACCGATCCGTACATAATAAAAATAAAGGCTATGAAATTGATATAATTGAAACTATATTTTTTGATATCTAATTTATAATCTTTTATGAAAAAAACAATCGTTTTAATAGTAATATCTATACTTACTGTCTGCTGTGATACATCCAAAGAACCAATTACTATAACTTTTGCGCCATCTACAGAAGATGTTTACTTACATTATAATGAGAGTTGGAATACGATATCAGCGGTAAGCATCCCATTTAATTTTGATATTGAAAACAATAGATTCAAAAAGGAACAACTGGTTCGCTTTTCTTACAACTACGGTAACACAATGGAAGGACAACCAGTTAGATTGTTCCTAAGAAAAGATAAAAGTTTTGAGAAATTAAAAAATTCTGAAGATATTTATATTGATCGTTATAAAACCAATCCGTATAGAGTCAGGACCAAACATTATGTGGATACCACAAAATCAAAACAAGCTTTTTTTGAGCCCTACATGAAAGATATACAGCGTTTAAATCAAGATAGCTTAAACATTGGTACTGTATCAGAATTGGAAGCTAAACATAAAGAACTGCTTGACAATCTTTTACAGAACGATAGTCTTTCCTTTTTATTTTTAGATGAAAACTCTGAAACTGGCTTTAGAATAAAGACTAAATCGGTAGAGTATTAAATGATTCCACTAGTCCGTTTGTTTATAATAAATAATTTAAAGTTTTTTCTATACTAAAAAAAATATCCAAGCATCAGGAAAGAAGTAGAACTGTAGTAATTGTTCTTAATACTTAAGACTTTCAACATCCAACAATGGAAGAAATAATATTCTCTATCGTGTTATTTGCTTTGGTAACTATCACTATCAAATGGATATCAAGCTGGCAGCTAAAAAAACAAACTTGGCAGACCAAAGCTTTGTTAGAAAAACTAAAACGTATTGAGGTTAATACAGATACCATAATTGTAGATGGCATTAATTATAATGAAAGCGTACCCGTAGATGTTTATGGTACAGAGTTAAACCCAGATGATTCTACTTTTTATAGGGGCACTGGTTTAAACAACTATAGCATGAGAAAAAGGTTCCATAAACAGGAAACTATCACTAGGTTTAAAGCAACCTTTTATATCCCCATCATTTACCAAAATCAGGAATACAAATTCTCTACAAATCTGCCAATAGACCAAATAACGTTGAGAATGAAATTTTATATGCAGAAAGAAATCCCTGTTTATGTACAAGAATTTAATGGGTCAGGGAAAACCACAGGTGTTAAGTTTTTTTTGGACTTTAGATTTTTAAATGTAAAGTCGATCAATTTGGTTACCACCAACTATTACAAAGTAAAGTAACTGTAATTTAATACTGTATCTTGACATGTTTCAAAGTTAATTTATACAGCCAACACACTCTTATCTTACCGTCCAGTTAAATATAGTAAGTCCAGCCTGGCCGCTTTTTATTATTCCTCTAGTAGTTGTAATTCTTACCGCAGCGTATGACACCGGTAATAAATAAGCATAAAAGCTACCTCAATGTTTAGATAGCTTTTATAGTTTCTAGAATCAACCCAACTGTTTTTTATTTTATTTCTTTTCCTTTTTTAAGTTTACAAATTAAAACCCACGCCATCCCTTACCCTACATTCATCCGTATGTAAAAAGAGTACTTGTACGAAATGCCGTTCATCGATTTCAATTCTGATTTTTTGGTAACTCGTATAATTCTAAATACCTTAAACCACTTAAACACAACCGCATGTCTAAAATCGTAGAGATCAAGCTTATTTTAAATGGTAATGCTTTTCTTCCAAAATCTGGTTATTCCGTTTCCGTAGAACAGGCTATAGGTGGCCATAGTACTTTCCGTATCGCTTTTCCGGCCCATGCCACAGAGACCTATGCCGGTCCTCTTATGAAAAATGCCTTGGGCTACATCGGCAAGAAAATGTCTATTGGGCTTAATTCGGGCCTAATGGAATTTACAGGTATTATCACCAATGTAGACCTTCAAAAAGGAAACGGTGCAGCGGGCACCCTTGTAATTTCTGGTCATGGACCATCCGTTTTGCTGGCCAATTCAGTACAGTGCTTCAGTTATGATGAGGGCACATCGCTATCACAAGTAATAGAAGACACCTTAAAAGGACATTCCACCGATATTCTTAAAAAAGGCATAGGAACAGGTACCGATGTTACATTACCGTATACCGTGCAATACAACGAGAGCGACTTATCATTCTTACAAAGACTCTGTAGTCGATACGGGGTATGGCTTTATCACAACGGCCGGGATTTTTGCATAGGGCGAAAAGATAGCACTACGCTGAATGGTGTATATGGAGTTGACGTACTTTCCTTTAACCTATCCACTTCGTTGAAAGAACAAGTTTTTGATATTAAAGGCCATGATTGGGTAAACGACACGCTTTTGGAAGCAAGTTCAACGTCCCACATAGCTAATTCATCTCATCCTTACCTCTCCCCTGTCAAAGGCGAATCGGATACTGTATTTAATAAAAAGAGTAGTTACGATTATACTATGGGCCAGCATGAATATAGCGCCCAATCCGGCCTTGATACGGCTGCTAAGGTAAACACCTTTGGAAGGGCATCGGGTATGGTTACCGCTTCAGGTACTTCTGAGATAGTAGCTTTGCGAGTAGGCGATACGCTTTCATTAAACGGACTTAATTTTTCGAACCCAAAAAACCAAGACCCTTACGGATCTTACGATATTATAAAAGTGGTGCACCGTTTTGACCATAGCGGACATTACAGTAATTCCTTTGAGGGCGTACCCGAAGGTACCGAACACTTACCCTATTCTAATAGCTTTGCTATGCCTCGGGCTGCCGACCAACGCGGGCTTGTACTAGACAATGCCGATCCTGAAGGATTAGGTAGGATAAAAGTACAGTTCCCATGGCAAAAACCAATGGCTACAACTACACCGTGGATTAAAATGACTACTCCTTACGCTGGTAATGGAAAAGGGTTCTATTTTATCCCGGAAAAAGACGAAGAGGTGTTGGTAGGTTTTGAGGGAGGCAACCCTGAAAAACCTTATGTAATAAGTGCAGGCTTCAATACGAAATCTAAAAGTGATTATTATAATTCTGACAATGACCTCAAGGCAATAAAAACCCGTAGTGGGAACGAGGTTATTATGAACGATAAAGACGGGAGCGTAACCATTTCCGATGCCGATGGTAACACGGTAGTAATGAACGGAAAGGGAGAAATTACAATCTCGGCGAACAAAAAACTAACCCTCAATTCAGAGGAAATAAATATAATAGCATCCAAGACTGTCAATATAGATGGCTCAAATAATGTAAATATAAATTCTAAGGAAGTATTGGCCGACGGCACATCTAAGGTAACCGTGAATAGTGCTGCAAAAGTTGAAATGACCGCACCTAGTACCCAAGTAGAAGGCAGCGCCGAACTTAAGTTGAAAAGTGATGGTATTCTAGATGCAGATGGCACGACCATGACAAATATCAAAGGCGGACTTTTAAATCTTAATTGATACCTGGAATTATGAATAACGAGCATAATCCGGTAGCACAATTGGTAACCCGGATCCAACAGAAATGGATTTCAGAGGTAAGTCCACACGAACATATTCAATGGGTGCGGTGGATTATTAAACCTGACCATGCCCGATTGTACGAGGGGTTTCTTCGTTTGGAATCAACTTCACATGGGGCTATTCCCGATATTCCCATTGTACTTCTTAGTCCTTTTGAAGACAGCAAGTCATATAGCAAAGCGCTCTTAAAAGATTGGTTGGACAATTATGAAAAGGATGAAAAAGTTCAGGAACAGATAAGAACAGGAGAATTGAAATTGACCTGGAACAAGGATTATTTTCAAAACCAACTTCAGAAAGATGATGTCAATTTTGACTTACTCTTAATCGAACTGCTAGAAAATTTTCAAAAGTCGTTGCCCAATTCCAGACAGCATTTAGTTCTTTCGTTACTACCCTATACGGTACAATCAATAGAAGACTACAGAGAATGGATGAATACAATTCTTACTAGCGGTTTACCCAATAATGTTCGATTAATGGTTTTTGACCACAGTCCTGAAAATTATTTTGAACCCATACAAATAAAGCATAAGGATATAGCAAAATCGCTCATGGTTGATCTGGACCTAGAGGCTGCTACCAAAAAACTAGCCCTTTCCGGTGACCCAAACGACCCGGAAGTACAATTTAGGGAGTGCATGCTCGAAATGGGCAATAGTGCAGCAAAAAACAACAGAAAACGCCTCCACCAGTGGGGCGAAAAGGGAATTGAGGTCACCCAAAAAACAGGAAATAAAGCCTCGTTTGCAACGGCACATACCGTTTATGCTGGCATGTTATTCAATTTTAAGGAGTTTGATACAATTGACAAATTGTTGAAAAGAGCTCAGACCATAGCCAAGCAGGCCTTCTCATCGGGGGATGATTCCGTAAAGCCCATACTTTTGCAGACTTATGGTTTTATGGCGGCCAGCAAACAGCACCAAAAGGAAGTTGAGAAAGCGGCAGATTTATTTTGCCAGCAGGCTGAATTGGCCATATCTTTTAAAATGGCGCAACAAGCATTAACCGCCTACATGACCGCCTATACGCTAGTAAAGAAGAAGAATACGTTACGTTATCGGGAAATAGTGGCTAAAGCTTACAACTTTGCGCAAACCCTTACTCCCGAAGCGTTAAAAACAAGTCCCATAGGTCATATAGCCTTGGAACATCATTCGCTCTCAGACCCAAAGGTCCAAAAACAAATAGATTCCTTCATGACAGAACTGGAGGACAAAAATTGGAAAGAACAATTGGAAATGCAGGAACATAACCTTAAATCAAGTGTTTCTGCCTAATGAAGGGTCATACGAATTTTATCATACGGCTATTGCTTTTAGTGCAAGGCCAAGATTATTTCATTAATGAACAGCTTTTGCAATTCTGATAGTTTTAGGAGCAAATGCCCGATCAGTATAACAGTTTTAACTAACGATTAAGCCCATAGAAAATGCTACTGGCCAACAAACATTTTACACCGGTTTTAGGAATAGATATTCACATCATTATTTTATTCGGTGTTCCTACGCCCCTGCCCCATCCCTTTATCGGAATGGTAATGGACCCAATGGACTATATTCCCTTTATTGGATCTACGGTAAACGTAAACAGTGTTCCTAAAGGCAATAGCCAAACAGCAGGTATTTTGGGCACTTATTTTCATATTCCAATGGGAGGGCCATTTTTAATGGCTCCCATGATCGGCCATGATTCCGTTAACTTTTTTGGTAGTACTACGGTAAGTACGGAGGGTAACTATTTTTCTCCATCTGGCCATATGCTAATGACCTGTAATGATATTGGCCTGCCCTTAACGTTGGCTCCAGGAAAAAAATTGAAGCCCATACCCAGCATGTATCTTCCGTCATCAATGACCATTCCCTTACCCATGGGCCAACCGGTTATGGTGGGTGGGCCTTATGCACCCGATCTTTTGGGTATGTTAACAGGACTGGCAATGAGTTTCGGTTTTGGTGCCCTTATGAAAGGGGTGGGTAAAGGTTTGGGCAAAGGCCTTAAAAAACTGAACCATTCTGTCTTTAAAAATTTCCCGGCAACCGAAGGTTTAAGCAAAAAGCTTTGTAAAATGGGCTTTGAACCCGTAGACCTGGTAACCGGACGCATGGTGTATGATGGAGAGGATTTTAGTCTTACGGGACCTATCCCAATAACATGGGAACGCAACTGGTATTCAGATTCAAAGTACGAAGGGTTAATGGGGCATGGTTTTCATTCAAATTATGATTTAGCCCTCCACATAGACGAAAAAGAAGATGCTTCCGTATTGCGCTTAGAAGATGGCCGGATTACAGTTATGCCAATATTAGCAATACCCGGAGAACAATATTATCACCGTAGTGAAAAGCTTACACTTACCTACATAGACCGAAACACCTATGAAATAGAAAATCATGAAGAGCAACTTACCTATGTCTATAGCAAACGTACTCCCGCCTTATTCAAGCCTACGGAAATAAGAAATCCTGACGGCTTTAAATTGCAACTGGAATATAACGCAAGTAATGCGCTTACCCGAATAATTGATAGTGTTGGCAGAACTGTAGAGATGCGGTTGGACAATAAAAACCGAATTACCGAAATTTCTGCCGAACACCGTGGTCAATACAGAAAATTGGTCTCTTATAGATACAATAAAGAAGGTGACCTTATAGGAATTGGCGATGCTTTAGACCAGTATACTACAATGGAATATGAAAACCATTTAATGGTTAAAAAGACCGACCGTAACGGGCAGGCCTTCTATTGGGAATATGATGGTAAAAAAACAGGTGCCAAATGTATTGCCACCCGTGGCGACGGGGATATACTTTCCGGAACTTTGGAATATGGCAAGGGTAGAAATATCATTACCAACTCACTTGGTGAAACAAGTATTTATTACTTTAATGACTTGAATCTCTGTACGCAGGTCACCGATCCAATGGGCGGGCACATCTTTCATGAATACACCCCATTTATGGAACCATACAGAGATATAGATGAAGAAGGTAATATTACCGGATACAGCTATGATGAACGTGGAAACTTGGTGGGGCTGCACAGTCCGGATGGCGCTGTAACCACTTTTGTGTACGATGAGAAAGACCGTTTGGTACTGACAAAACCACCTATTGGCGGTTCTACGGTACGCACCTTTAAAGAAGACCGCCTACATGCTATTATTTCCGCTGATGGCGGGGTAACCTCTTTTGATTATAACGAACACGGGCTTATAAACGAGGTACGTGACAATGCTGGTAACACTTCTTCCCTAGCCTACGATAAAGACTTTAACCTTTCTAAAATGGTGCTGCCCAACAAAGCAGCAGCCACTTGGAAGTACGATGCTTGGGGCCGTTGTCATAAAACCAAAAATGCCGCCGGACACGAACAGAATTTTGATTATGACGAGCTAGATCGGCTAAAGCAAGTGGTAGAAGCCGATAATAATGCCGTACAGTTTAAATACAACGCTTATGACGAGGTTACAGAGCTACATCAAAAAAACGGAAAAGTAAAGTTCGAATACACCCCTATGGGAAGCCTCAAAATGAGGGAAGAACGTGGGAGAAAAGTATTCTTTAATTATGATACGGAAGAACAACTAAGTTACATAGATAACGAGCACGGAGAGCGCTACCGCTTTAAACGCAACCCCAATGGGGAGATTATTACCGAAACCGGTTTTGATGGCCTTACCCGCATGTACCAACGCGATCGGGCAGGTAAAGTATACCGGGTAAACCGCCCCGGTGGCAAGTTTACCGAATATGAATATGACAACAATGGTAGAATTACTAGGGCCGAACACAGCGATGGTACATGGGAGACTTATAGTTACGACCGTAACGGCAATCTTATTGAAGCCGTTAACCAAAATAGTACCGTACAACTCATCCGCGACAATGCCGGAAGAGTTGTTGCCGAAAACCAAGACGGGCACCTTGTTGAAAGTACCTATGATAAATTAGGCAACCGAATACAAATTACAAGTAGTCTAGGCGCGGAAATAGACCTATTGCGAAACAAAATGGGCCAGATTGAAACGATGAACGCCCAAGTCTCCGATGCAGCGGCTGAGGACAGCAAAGAAAATGGTTCCGTCTTACACAAAAAGGCGGGAACCTGGTCCGCCAACTTTGCCTACAACAGTGTAGGCATGGAAATAGAACGCCTACTTCCGGGCGGAGTAAGGGCCGAGATGGAATATGACGAGGCCGGGCGTCCCGTACGCCAAAAAGTTACCCGTGCCCGAAGCGAAATGCGCCACAGAACCTATAACTGGAGCGTGAACGACCGGCTTAAGATAATGGTAGACCAGTTGACCAAAGGACAAGTCTCTTACACCCATGACCAGTTCGGTAATTTGGCCTCTGCCAAGTACGAGAATAATGATATGGACTATAAGTTGCCCGATGAAGTGGGCAACCTTTATAGAAGCCAAAGTAAAAGCGACCGTAAATATGGTGCAGGTGGACAATTATTGAAAGATGGCCGTACCACTTTTAAATATGACGATGAAGGTAACCTGACCGAGAAACGGACACCTAGCGGAACCGAAGTATACGATTGGTACGGCAATGGTATGCTACAAGCGGTAACCAAAACCAATGGAGAAAGAGTAGAATTTGAATACGACGCCCTAGCAAGGCGTACGGCTAAAAATGTAATACCGGCACGGGCCAAGTCGAGAAGTGGCATAACGCGCTTTGTTTGGGACGGCAACGTACCGCTACATGAATGGAAGTACCCTTTAAAGGACCGCCCAGAATGGATGGTAGATGAATGGGGCATGCTTACAAAGGATAAAGAAGAACCAGTTAAGAATTTAATTACCTGGGTATTTGATGAAGGCACCTTTAAACCTGCCGCCAAGATTGTAGATGGTGAACACTTTAGTATCATCACGGATTACTTGGGCACCCCCATTGAAATGTACAACGCTCAGGGCGCAAGAACTTGGGCAGTGGAGTATGATATTTACGGAAAAGTTCGTAAACTTGTTGAAGGTGATGTTGGTGATTGTCCTTTTCGCTATCAAGGGCAGTATGAGGATTGTGAAACTGGATTGTATTATAACAGGTTCCGTTACTACGATAGTTCCACGGGAACCTACATAAGTCAAGATCCAATTGGACTTAGTTCAGGAGAACCTAACTTTTATAGCTATGTCAATGATAGTAATAGTTGGGTTGACTCTTTAGGCTTAATGCCCATTCCAACGGATGTAAGCTTTGCAGGAAGTCCAGATTTATTTCCAACAACAGGTAATCAAAAAAATATAGTCCAAATTGTCCTTACTGGTGATAGGAGCTCTGATTTTACTAGAGCTTTTAAGGAAGCAGGGATAAATTCCGGCGACGCTGGAGATTACACTTGGCATCATGTTCATGATTTCGACCCAACAACAGGCACTTCAACAATGGAATTAGTAACTACTGAAGCGCATAAATCAAAAATACCACATAAGGGATCGGCGGGTCAATTTGCAGATTATTTTGGAGTTAAATATGATACTTATGAAGCAAAGATGAAAGCTTATGAACAAGGTTGGAGAAAAAAACCTAAAAAGAGAAAACCTAAAGTAAAGGTTTGTAATTAATAATTGATGAAATGTTCAGAACTACAGCTAAACCAATAACTGAGGAAGAAATATTAGAAATAGAATATAATTTGAATATTAAATTTCCTTTAGATTTTAAAAATCACTATTTAAATTTTAATGGAGGGATTCCTGATAATCCATACTTTTATATGGAAGAGTACGGAGTTTTCCTATGGATTAACAGTTTTATTCCTTTAAAATATGAAAACGAAAAGACTAAAAATTGGACGATTGAAAAATCATACTTAAATTTTGTCAGCAAAAATACCATACCAAAAAATTTCATTCCTTTTGCTGCTGATTATGGGGGAAATCAAGTTTGTATCGACATAGACACAAAGGAAATTTATGTTGTTTATATGGATTTAGGTAACCCAATGGATAACCCAGACGCTATAAGAAAAATAGCTGCTGATTTTCAAAATTTCATAGATAATCTTGAAGAAGAAGGTGAAGAAGAAGAAGATGTATAGCTAAAGGTGAATAATAATTAAATATGAAAAGCTCCCCGCTAGCGCTCGTTTGCAACGAGTGCCATACTGAGTAAGAAACAATATAAGAGCTATCTAAACATTTAGATAGCTCTTGTATTTTTTGGCAAGGCAAGATTGCCCGCTTTGTTTGGGACGGAAACGTACCGCTACATGAATGGAAGTACCCTTTAAAAGACCGTCCGGAATGGATGTTAGATGAATGGGGCATGCTTACAAAGGATAAAGAAGAACCCGTTGAGAATTTAATTACCTGGGTATTTGATGCGACCGAACGTTAAGAAATAGCCCGGTGGGCTATTTTAGTGAGGGGCGAGATGGTGCGCGGGGAAAAACCTGCCGCCAAGATTGTAGATGGCGAACACTTTAGTATCATCACAGATTACTTGGGTACCCCCGTTGAAATAGGGAGGAGCGTTAAGAAAATGTCCTGTGGACATTTTTAGCGAACTAGCCAGCTGGCGCGTGGCATTCACAAGGCGAAAAAACTTGGGCGGTTGAATATGATATTTACGGAAAAGTACGTAAACTTGTTGAAGGTGATGTTGATGATTGTCCTTTTAGATATCAAGGGCAGTATGAGGATGCGGAGACTGGGTTGTATTATAACAGGTTTAGGTATTATGCTGCTGACACAGGAACTTATTTGAGTCAAGACCCAATAGGGTTACATTCTGGAGAGCCTAATTTTTATAGCTATGTCAATGATAGTAATAGTTGGGTTGACTCTTTAGGCTTAATGCCCATTCCAACGGATGTAAGTTTTGCAGGAAGTCCAGATTTATTTCCTACAACAGGTAATCAAAAAAATATAGTCCAAATTGTCCTTACTGGTGATAGAGATGCTGATTTTACACGTGCTTTTAAAGAAGCTGGTATTACAAGGGCTGAAGCTAAAGCGCAAGGTAAGTATACTTGGCATCATGTGCATGACTTTGATCCAGTAACGGGAACATCTACTATGGAGTTGGTTACAACTAAAGCTCATAAAGCTACTATTCCGCATAAAGGTTCTGCTGGACAATTTTCAGACCATTTTGGAGTAGAATATGATACTTATGAATCTAAAATGAAGGCTTATGAACAAGGTTGGAGAAAAAAACCAACGAAAATATCCTGCGGTTAAAAATTCAAGAATATGTTTTTAAATTGTTCAAATCCAATATCGAACGTAGAATTAGAAGAAATAGAAAAAGAGATAGGTTTATCATTTCCTATAGAACTGAAAGAACATTATTTAAAATATAATGGTGGTTCTCCTGTTAATGAACACTATTTAATGGAAGATTATCAAGCTTATATATGGGTCAATAGTTTTTTTTCCTTTAAAAAAAGTGACGATGATTGGACTATAGAAGAAGCTTACTCAAATTTTATAAACAAAAAAGCTATTCCAAATAACTTTATTCCTTTTGCTGATGATTTAGGAGGGAATCAAATATGCATCAATACTGATACAGGAGAAGTTTATATTGTGTATATGGATTTAGGTAATCCAATGGAAGTAGAAGGAGCAATAAGAAAAATAGCAGATAATTTTCAATACTTTGTAGACAATCTTGAAGAAAAAGAGGAAGAAGATGTTTAGTAAAGTATTGAGTAAGGCATAAAGAATTAAGAAGTCCCCCCGCTAGCGCTCGTTTCTAACGAGTGCCGTACGGAGTAAGAAACAACAAACTGAGAGCTATTTAAACATTTTAGATAGCTTTTGTATTTTTTATACATTGGAATTATAGTACCCCCCGCTAGCGCTCGTTTGCAACGAGTGCCGTACGGAGTAAGAAAGAACAAACTGAGAGCTATCTAAACATTTAGATAGCTTTTGTATTTTTAGACAATGAGCAGAAAGTACAAGTTTAAAAATCCCCCCGCTAGCGCTCGTTTGCAACGAGTGCCGTATAGAGTAAGAATAAACTATAAACAAAGCTATCTAAACATTTAGATAGCTTTTGTATTTTTAATACATTGGAATTATAGTAACTCACGAAACATTTTTAATTACCATACAGTTCTGAAAATTGACGATATTGGATTCTTAGAATAAAACGGGTTAAGGTAAAATACATTTTGTTGCAAATAATATGAGTTACAATTTAAAGAAAGTAAGGGACAAATTAACTCTGGGTAGCATAGAATTGCTACATAGCCATACTTTTTTTAATGGTAGAAAATTTCCACAGTCTTATATAAATTTTGTAGAAAATTATGGTTACGGTCTATCATGCGACCTATTTATAATTTATGTTCCAATGGAAAATTATCCCGATTCTTTTTTTATAAGAAGTCAGGAAATCATTGGCACTTATCAAGACGTTCTTGACAACGAAGACGAACTCTGGTTCGACATGGAACCGGACTTATCATATAAAAAATTAAAAGATTTGATTCCATTTGCCATGAGTGAAAACGGACATTATCTTTTTTGGGACATAGAAAGTGAAAACTCTGAGGAATTTGATATTTATATAACAGATTTCAAAGGTTTGGGCTTTACTAAAACAGGGAAAAACTTATACGATTTCTTTGAAAAGCTAACATCTAAAAATAAGTTTAAAGAAATTTTACCTTTCACTGAAAGTTCTTTACCAGCTACCTTTGACCCCATTAATATTAATCCCCGCTAGCGCTCGTTTGCAACGAGTGCCGTTCAGCGTAAGAAACAGCAAACTAAGCTATCTAAACATTTAGATAGCTTTTGTATTTTTAGACAATGAGATTATAGTAACACAAGAAACTTTGCAGGTAATCATTCCCTACTAAAAATTGACGATATTCATTTCTTAGAATAATAAGTAACTGGAACGGCACTCGTAAAATACGAGCGCTAGCGGGGGGGCTTTGATGATCCGGACAACAACATTAAAGCTATCAAGACCCGCAGTGGACACTTGATTGAGCTTAACGATACGGAGGGCGAGGAAAGCATTACCATAACGGACAAAAACAGCAACAAGATTTTCTTGAATACCAAAGACAGTAGCATTAGTATTACCGCTCCCGGGAATTTATCTTTAAATGCCGATACTATTGATATTAAGGCTAAAAAAGGCATTGACGATGAAGTCAGAAGAATCTACTATTGCCATTGGCGCCAAAGATGCAATTGGTATGCACAGTACGGAAGCTACGGTTCAAATTAGTGGTAAAGAAAATGTAGATTTTCGAAGTACGGAAGCAGAGGTCAAAATCAAAGCGAAGACCACCACCAATATTGTTGGAAACAAAAAAGTGGATATCCTTTCTGGAAACGAGCTAGCCATGCATGGCAAGTCTACAAGTAAACTTACCGGTGGTGAAGTTCATGTAAATAAAGGTTAAGATGGAGGTAGAACTGCAGATAAACCCTTATGCCCTACAGCATAAAAACTACCGTCATACAGCAAAATCCATTGTAGCAACTAAGGATATGATGATGAAAAACTCATCTGAAGCCGTTTTACAAAAAACCTACAAACAGCCCAACATATCTGGTAAGGGACTCGTTTTTGATGTAAAAACAATTTCCGAAAAATTTGGGAAAGGGAGTGCTACGGAGAAGCTTAACCGAGAAATGAATACTTTATTACATGAGATTACTGTGGGTACCGATGGAAATGGAAGTTTCAAAAAAATATATAACAAGCCAACCGTAATCGAAAAATGGAACAAAGTTCGAAAACAATGGAAAAAAGAAGCCAACAAAGATACTCGTGAGCAAATAAACAAAACCATCGCCATTGTAGAAGAAAACCTTACCAATGGCAGTTTTGAAAAGGAAGTAGCGAACCAAGGCGCACTTTACTTTTTATTTCCGGGATTATACAGAACCTATAGTTCTAATTCTGAAACCATAGTAAAGCGGCAGCTTGCTAAATTTTTGGTCACCCAGCCTTTACCTTTAAAAATAGAATATAAGTTAATTTCACCGGGCAACGCCAAGGACCCCATAGTTATAGAAGGTATTGGAACCGTTGATGAAGAGAAGTTAGATGCCAAGGAACTGACCAAGTTCATACGCACACTTAAGGATAAAATAGACATGAAGGTGGAGCTTCAAGTAGACTATAAAGAACGGTTGGAGTTCAGTCGAGACCATTGGCTTACAAAGGGTTCACAGCAAGTAAAGGTGAAAATTCCCGGTTTTTATATGACCGAAAGCAAACAAGACATCATTGAACTAGAAAAAGATACACATGGCGAATAAAAAATATGTTCCGCAAGGCACCTATTTGGCCTGTGATAAAGGTACGGTTCCGGTAGAGTTTAAAATTACGAACAATAACAACACTTTCTTGTTTGACGAGCCCGTAGCTAATACAGGAGACATGGTTCCTATGGTAAACGTACAGCCCATGGGGGTTTGTACCGTTACCAGCAGTGCATGTGTACCCGCACCTATCATGTGGGACGGTTTTGAAGATGGCATCTTCGTAGGCCTCTTTAACCCTTTGTTGGAAGACTCGGTATTGCCGTGCGGTGTTGGCGGAAAAATAGAAATCTTTTACTCTTTGGAAGAAGCCACAGCTGCCTGTGCCGAAGAGGAATCCAGCTTTTGGGAGACTTTAGGAAAAGTAGTACTTGTGGTGGCTGCCGTAGCACTCATTGTAGTTACAGGTGGAATGGCCATTGCCGCCATTGGGGCCGTAGCAGCGGCTTCGGGAGCATTGGCAACGGGTATAGCCGTAACCGTTGCCGCATTGGAAGTGGCAGGGTGTCTTTTAACCGTAAAAGCATTGTACGACTACTCCCAAGATGGCGATGAAGAAGCTCTTTTTAAGGAAGTTGCACTAGGTTTCTTATTTTTGGGTGCTGGGAAGGTGCTGGAGAAAGGATTTAGAATGTGGAAGGCGGGTAAGGCTGGAGATGAACTTGTTGAAGTATTCGGAGAAGGTTTGGAGCCTATGTTAAAAGGCAAGGTTGTTAGTCTTCCTAATATTCAAAAAAGTATTTTTAACTATGTAAAGAGAAGTGCCGATGAAGTAGCCGATCTTAGAAAAGCTTTTAATAGTAAAGCGAGAAAAGAATTCTTAGAAGATTTAGGAAAGAATGAAGATTTACTTAGAAATAAAGGTTTCTCAGATATAGACATAGCTAAAATAAAAAATGGAAAAGTACCAAAAGATTATCAAGTACACCATAAGTATCCATTAGATGACGGTGGCACTAACGAAATTGATAATCTTGTTTTAATCAAAAACGACCCTTATCACAAAGCGCTAACAAATCATCAAAATGCTGTTACAAGAGGAATGACTGCGGGTGATACAAGAAACGTTAATTGGTATACTATGGAAGGGTCAGTATACCCATAAAAAAATAAATAATGGAAATTATTAAAGAGTTGATTGTAGAAATTAAAAATGAACAAAAAGAATATGGAGAAAATCTGCAACCACCTGCCGAAATAGAAAATACTCATAAATTAAAATTAAAAATACTAGAATCTTTTAATTTCAACCTGAGTCCTATTTATCTAGATATTCTTGAAATTACTAACGGAATAGATTATGACGGGACAGTTTTATATGCGACAGAAACAACTAAAATTGTCGGGTATGATGACAGGTTTATTGATGGTTTTTTTGAAGCTAATGAAATTTGGCACGAGGACGAGTATAAAAAATCCTTTCTAGTATATGCTGAATCTGATATGTACCTGTTCTTTCAAAGTCTGGAAGATTCAAAATTTTATGTAGTCCCTAAAGATAGTCTCGATGTTATTGTTTATCAAACTCTTAATTCAAAAGACTTCTTCCAAAAAATTCTTGAAAGTTTTCTTGGACGCTTTGTAGAGTAATAGATTTATTTAATCTAGGAAAACCCAGTAAGCTTGCTAGAGAAACTGATAAGGCTGCAATAAAAAAAAATAAAAAAGCAGCAATGAAAAATGCCGAGAAAGCAAAAGCCGGTAATTCTTTAGATGAATATCCATTCGCGTCTTCCAAGCAAGGTGGCGCTGGAGCAAACGTAAAGTCCGTACCTGCAAGCGAGCAGAACATTCAAGGGGGGACCATGTCAAGCTTTTACAAAAAAATAATATTCAAGACGGAGACGAATTTATAGTTGAAATAATTGATTAGGATGAAATAATTTTTTACTAATATAAAAAATTGGCTGAGAAAACTCAATAGAGATATAGTTCTTAGAACTCTTCTTCCTGGAGCAGACGGACAACTTGCATATAGGTTTAAAAAAGAAACAGGCATGAATATTCCTGATGATTTGTAAGCTTTATACAAAAATTCTCAAGGTTCTGATGTTAAAGAGGGAGATAAATTAGAACTTTTTCATTTTTTTCCTGGATTTTATTTTATGCCTTTGGAAGATTCCTTCCTAGACTATAACGCTTTAAAAGACGATAAACGGTGGGATTCAAATTGGTTTCCTATTTTTGCAAATGGTGGGGGGTGATTTTTATTGCGTAGATTGTTCAAATGAACTTGAATCCCCCGCTAGCGCTCGTTTGCAACGAGTGCCGTACGGAGTAAGAAACAACAGACTAAGAGCTATCTAAATGTTTAGATAGCTTTTGTATTTTTAATACATTAGAATTATAGTAACTCACGAAACATTATAAATTACCATACAGTTCTGAAAATTGACGATATTGGTTTCTTATAATAAGCAACTGGAACGGCACTCGTAAGATACGAGCGCTAGCGGGGGTTAAAGGTATTGATGGTATCTATGAAAATGCCACACCACCACCTAAATTTGTAATTGATGAAGCCAAGTTCAACACTGCCGGTTTAGGGAAAACCAAAAGTGGTAAACAAATGTCTGATGATTGGATTAAGAGTGATAACTATAAGAGATTACAAAATCAAGTTGGTCCTAAAAAAGCCAAGGAAATTTCCAGGGCAATGCAAAATGGAGAAGTAGAAAAAGTACTAAGTAGAGTTGATAAAGCAGGTAATGTATCAACAAAGCAGTTAGACAGTGCTGGCAATATAATTGGCAATTGGCCATAACCCTAAACATATTATGAACCTGAGAGATACACTAAACACAAGAGAAGGATATCAAGAATTAATCGATGACTCAATCGAAACTATTAAAGAAGATAAAGAGAGAATTATATCTCTAACCAAGGATATAGAAAATGGCATACAGAATTATCCTAGGCCCAACAAAGAAATAATAAAGGCCATAAAAGACGATTTTGCTGATAAATATTTTGATGTTTTCCTCACCAAATATTCAATTGGTGAACCTGTAAAAGAAATTATTGAATTAGTAGAAATTTTTAATTTGCAGCTAGTTGACTCTTGGGAAATTGAAAGTGGTTACGTTCAAATGGTAAACGCCTTATCTATAGGGATTTTAGTAGAAATTGAAAATTCCAAATTCGACAAATTAGTTAGATTGGTAGAACGAGATAATGTAAACGATTATCTAATCGATTTTTTAATTCGTCATAGAAAACCTGATTGGCCACAATCAGATAAATTCCTTTGGAACAAACCCTATAAGGGAATTTCTGAAATCGTAACCCTATCACAAGAAGATAAAGCAAAAGCCCTTGAAAGATTAAAAAAGTATCTTAGCGAATGGTATAGAAACCTAGAAATCAAGACCCACGAAAGTAAATGGAACATACATACAGGCTATTGGTGTTGGGAAGCAGGTGCTATAGCAAAAATCCTCGGTCTTGACGATAGTAGCCTAAAAGACCAGCAATACTACCCATACGATATGGTACATTGGAAAGACTAGACTAATGAAGAAAATTAGCTCCCTATTAGACTTAGCAGAATTACTAACTGAGGACACCTCCTTAATATCGGAGGTACAGCTGGCCGAAAACCAACCTTTAAACTACTTGAGCCAATTTGCCAATGTATTACAAGAACGTGGTATTGATAAACCTGTACCCGAGCTTCCCTGGCTTGCCATGGTAGACGGTTTGGCCAGACGCGACCTTTTAATAGAACTGGATTGGAAAGATGACCCAGAAGAACTTGTCTCGACAGCACTTCAATTACTTAGGGGCCACACTGATTATGATTCAATTTCTAAACAACTATTAATAATAGAACCTTTTATAGACGAGGATGTAGAGGAGTTTATACCACAACTGAACCGGAAACTTGAATCGAGTAAGGTGCAATTAATTTGGTTGGATATCGATAGCGACAGTTACCCATTAACAACTATTTCCCTAGCCGATTTGACTGTCGCAAAACAATTGGCTATTGAGGCTGGTTATGGTAAAATAAAGAGCTAAGTATTATAATTTAGTACTAGCACTCGTTTGCAACGAGTGCCGTATTGAGTAAGAAACAAACAAGAGTTAAAACAAAGCTATCTAAACATTTAGATAGCTTTTATATTTTTAGATAATGAGATTATAGTAACACAAGAAACTTTGCAGGTAATCATTCCCTACTAAAAATTGACGATATTCATTTCTTAGAATAATAAGTAACTGGAACGGCACTCATAAAATACGAGCGCTAGCGGGTGGTATAATCGATACTTGGTCCGTTAAGTCCGCTTCATTTGAAACAACAGGTGGAGGAACACAATACTTTACGGATAATATTGATGTTTTTGTTCCAAAAAAATAAAAGAAATGAATAAATTAAAAGCAATAGAAACTGTTGAGAAAGCGATTCAAATGTCGGAAGAGCTTTTTAGCCGAAATTCTGATTGGGAACCCATCGTATCTACCCGAATTCAGTTAAAATATATTCTAGAAGCATTGAAAAATGAAGGAGAACGTACAAGACTAACTGATTTGACAATAGGTATTTTTGCTGTAAAAGAATTCGAATCTAATTATGAAAAATTTGCAAACTTAATTTATGAAGTAGTAGAAATAACAACCTTAATGAAGAAAAATAGATTGTAAAATTTATTTTTATGAAAACTCCCCTCGCTAGCGCTCGTTTGCAACGAGTGCCGTACAGCGTAAGAAACAACAAACTAAGCTATCTAAACATTTAGATAGCTTTTGTATTTTTAGACAAGAACTAAAGTTGAGACATCCTATAAGAATGGCCTAAGAAAAACCTACAGCATCACTTTACTTCTTCTAATCATCAGCTACGCAATCAAAATTAAGAACTATTGGGCTTCTTGGCTCAAAGTCAATATCATCCCTATAATCTATTACCTCAAAATTATGTTCGGGCCAGACGATATTGGTCGGGTTACAGGAATCATAAACAAGGCAATCTATTATTTTATTATTTCCGGTGTTTTCGGCAGTACCAAAAGCTGCGAATATTAGAGAGTTAGAGGTAGGATTCCCTCTTCCTTGACCTAACTCGCCACAAATGATTTCTTTAGCCCGAATTCTAGTGAACGTTACATTCTTAGAACCTTCTACGGATGAAACAACGCCATTACCCATCTCTAAAAAGTCCCCCCTGCTAGCGCTCGTATTTTACGAGTGCCGTACGGAGTAAGAAACAACAAACCAAGAGCTATCTAAACATTTAGGTAGCTCTTGTATTTTTTATACATTGGAGTTCTAGTAAATCACGAAACATTATAAATTTCCATACAGTTCTGAAAATTGACGAAATTGGTTTCTTAGAATAATAAGCAACTGGATTGGCACTCGTAAAATACGAGCGCTAGCGGTGGCAAGTTTACCGAATATGAATATGACAACAATGGTAGAATTACTAGGGCCGAACACAGCGATGGTACATGGGAGACTTATAGTTACGACCGTAACGGCAATCTTATTGAAGCCGTTAACCAAAATAGTACCGTACAGCTTATCCGCGACAAAGCCGGAAGAGTTGTTGCTGAAAACCAAGACGGGCACCTTGTTGAAAGTACCTATGATAAATTAGGCAACCGAATACAAATTACAAGTAGTCTAGGCGCGGAAATAGACCTATTGCGAAACAAAATGGGCCAGATTGAAACGATGAACGCCCAAGTCTCCGATGCAGCGGCTAAGGAGAGTAAAGTAAATAGTTCCGCTTTACACAAAAAGGCGGGAACCTGGTCCGCCAACTTTGCCTACAACAGTGTAGGCATGGAAATAGAACGCCTACTTCCGGGCGGAGTAAGGGCCGAGATGGAATATGACGAGGCCGGGCGTCCCGTACGCCAAAAAGTTACCCGTGCCCGAAGCGAAATGCGCCACAGAACCTATAACTGGAGCGTGAACGACCGGCTTAAGATAATGGTAGACCAGTTGACCAAAGGACAAGTCTCTTACACCCATGACCAGTTCGGTAATTTGGCTTCTGCTAAGTACGAGAATAATGATATGGACTATAAGCTGCCCGATGAAGTGGGCAACCTTTATAGAAGCCAAGGCAAAAGCGACCGTAAATATGGTGCAGGTGGACAAATATTGAAAGATGGCCGTACCACTTTTAAATATGACGATGAAGGTAACCTGACCGAGAAACGGACACCTAGCGGAACCGAGTTATACGATTGGTACGGCAATGGTATGCTACAAGCGGTAACCAAAACCAATGGAGAAAGAGTAGAATTTGAATACGACGCCCTAGCAAGGCGTACGGCTAAAAATGTAATACCGGCACGGGCCAAGTCGAGAAGCGGCATAACGCGCTTTGTTTGGGACGGCAACGTACCGCTACATCAATGGAAGTACCCTTTAAAGGACCGCCCAGAATGGATGGTAGATGAATGGGGCCTGCTTACAAAGGATAAAGAAGAACCCGTTGAGAATTTAATTACCTGGGTATTTGATGAAGGTACCTTTAAACCTGCGGCCAAGATTGTAGATGGTGAACACTTTAGTATCATCACGGATTACTTAGGCACCCCCGTTGAAATGTACAACGCGCAAGGCGAAAAAACTTGGGCGGTTGAATATGATATTTACGGAAAAGTACGTAAACTTGTTGAAGGTTCTTTGGAAGATTGTCCGTTTAGATATCAAGGACAATATGAAGATCAAGAAACTGGACTGTATTATAATAGGTTTAGGTATTACTCGGCAGATACTGGGACTTACTGCTCTCAGGATCCAATTGGGCTTGAAAGTGGAGAGCCTAACTTTTATGCTTACGTATTTGATAGTAATTCTTGGGTAGACCCATTTGGTTTAGCAAGATCTAATGCAGGAAAAGCTGCTCTACACAAAGGAATAATGAATGACCCAAAACAACCTAGTCATGTTAGAGGTTGGTTCAAACAACAGCATAATAAAGGTGTGCCATTTAGTAAAATGACTGTTCCACCAGGTTACGATCGTTCTCATTTTAGAGGTTATGAAAGTGCTAAAGGTTATGATTACAGGTATTCAGAATTAAATTTAGAATCAAACCATAAATTACAGCATAAGTATGATGATTATGGGGCTAAGAATAAATAAGGAGTAAGTAAAAAAGGAAAAGGTATATCTAAAAAGAGTAAAAAGAAAGGAAAAATAAAATGTCATTAGACTCTTAAATTTATTTGTAAATGATTGCAAAACAAAAAATTCAAACTTCAGAATATCAAAAAAGAGAGAGAAATTTCATCAAGACAGTGACATCTGAATCTACTTTTCAATTGATTGTAGGCAATGACAAAAGTGATACTTTAATGTTATGGCAGGATGAATATTATATGGAAGAATATTTAAATTCCTCTGGAAAGGATATTGTTTTAAGCAAAATAGATACTATAGAATTTTTGAAATTTATAAAATTGAGTAATTCCAATCATCATTTTTTTATTCATCCAGTCAAAGGAGAGAAAGCACCGACATTATCGGTTGATGAAATCTCAAAAAAGATTATAGAAAAATTAGAAAGTGACGGTGACTACTACGACTCACTGAGAGAAAATAATCTATTATGACTAAGGAAAATTCACAAAGAATAACGGCAGATTTAGTTCTGAAAGATATAAGAGATAATAATTTAAAAAAACGAATTAATGCTTCTTTAGCTATAAATTTGGATGAAGTTTTAGCAGACTATGAACTTGATGAAATAGATGAGTATCCAATTGATATCGATGACAAAGGAATTATGATTGGTTTTGGTGCAGAAACTATCAAAGTACCACCGAGAATAGAATATATTGATTTAAATATAGAAAATAAACCTAGTAGTATAAATTACCTTGAAAAGAAAATTGATATTAATCAAGACTTTTCTAATTTAAATTCGATTAAAAAACAATTAGCACCTTATTCGCATATTAGAGTTTTTCATAAAATAAATGATTTAAAAACAATAAAGCGAATTGTATTTGAATACCTTAATTTGAGATATGAATTAATTATAACAGAGAATAACCAATTATCAAGGATAAGGTTATCTAAATACGAAAATGAATCGGATATAAATATGAGACCTATATATGCTTTTGGTTGAATGGCCCCGATAGGGCTTGCAGGGAATAACCCTAATCAATATGCATATGTAAAAGATGTAAATAGTTGGCTTGATAAATTCGGACTGAATGTTGAATATTACCCTCTAGATAGCCAAGGTAGAGCAACTGGAGGTATTGCGGAAGTTAATAATTCTACCTTAGGATCTGGAACCAAGGCAGGATTATATGATCCACCAGGATGGCAGGGGGGAGCTCATCCATACCATCAAGAACGTGGCCACTTAATAGCTAGAAATCATGGAGGAAGTGGAACAGACCCAAGAAATATAGTTACCATAACAGACGGAACCAATCACCCTGGTATGACAAGGTTTGAAAATAGTGTGACTAGACATGTGAGATCAGGAAATACTGTACTTATTGAAGTAACACCAAATTATTCGGGAAATAATCCTATTCCAGATTCAATAAACATGTATGCTATTGATCAAAATGGAAATGTAATTGCGGACACAACTGTACAAAATGGACTTAGAAAAAATACTGCTTGTTGTAATTAATTATGAGTTTTAATTTAAAAAAAATAGGGAATAAAATTTACGAAAAAGGGGATTTAGTATCCCTATATACCTATAAATTTAAAAATGGGAAAGGGTTTCCTAAATCATATAAAGAATTTGTAGAAAATTATGGCTATGGATTAACTGGTGAATCTTTCATTGTATATATACCTATGGGAAATTACGGCGATTCGTTTCATATTCAGAATCCAATTTTCAAAGAAGGTTTTTTGGATGTTTTGACTTGGGGTGACCCAGAAGAACTGAATGAAGACATATTGTATCCCGATGGAAGCCTTGAATTATTAAAAAGAGCAGAGCCATTCGCTAAAAGTGTGGATGGAGAATATCTCTTCTGGGATATTGAAAGTGAAAACGAAGAAGGAGAGTTTGATATATATATTACAGATTTTCGTGGTTTAGGTTTTACGAAAGTTGCTGAGAATTTATATCAATTTTTTGATAGAATTACGTCTAAGTCTGATTTTAAAAGTATTATACCTTTTAACGAGTTTCCCTTATCCCCCACATTTAAACCTTTTTCAAAAGTAGGATAGCGCGCATTTTTTGGTAAAAACGTACTAGCTACGGCTTAAGAGTTTTCAAGTTGTGGTTTTCAAATTTCCCTCGCTAGCGCTCGTTTGCAACGAGTGCCGTATTGAGTAAGAAACAAACAAGAGTTAAAACAAAGCTATCTAAACATTTAGATAGCTTCTGTATTTTTAGATAATGAGCAGAAAGTACAAGTTTAAAAATCCAACAGCGGCCTATTTTGTTTCTTTTGCTACGGTATATTGGATAGATGTATTTACCAGACAAGAATATTTCAATATCCTACTGGAAAGTATAGACTATTGCAGAAAAGAAAAAGGCATGGAGTTATATGCATATTGTTTTATGCCTAACCATAAACATTTAGTTTTCAGGGATTCTAATGAAGACCCAATGAATCTATTAAGAGATTTTAAAAAACATACCTCTAAAAAAATCCTAAAAGCAATTCAGGAGAACCCTACCGAAAGTAGAATAGAATGGTTACTATGGATGTTTGAAAGAGCTGGAAAACAAAAAGGAAATATATCTAAATATCAATTTTGGCAGCACAACAACAAGCCCATTGAACTATGGAGTACTGCCGTTATAAAACAAAAAATAGAATATATTCATAGCAACCCGGTTGTTTCCGGATTTGTTTGCGACCCAATAGATTGGAAATACTCTAGTGCTAAAAATTTTGCGGATGATCATACGGTCCTAAAAATTGACGATATTGGTTTCTTAGAATAAAACTGGTACGGCACTCGTTACAAACGAGCGCTAGCGGGGATTTGATGGTCCTAAGAAGACGCAAGGTCTGAAGGAAAATATGATAGTTGATAGATATGGTGGATGGTTCGATGATAGTGGGGCTTTTAATGATCGAGGAAGATTTCTTGCGGATGCTAATACACCGTTTCCTGAAAGAGCTATGCCGCCTATTAAAAATAGTACTATTCTTTCTCAATATAGGGTGAAGAAACCGTTTAAAGTTGATTCTGGTAAAATCGCTCCGTGGTTTGGACAAAAAGGGGGGGCAAATCAATATTTCACGAAGAACAAAACTATTGGAGAACTTATTGACTCAGGTCATTTAGAACTAATTGATAGAAAAATTATAAAATGTAAATAAAATATAAGTGAAAAAAGAATATATAAATTTTGATATAACAAAAGGTTATCCAGCAGGTAAAGATATATACTATGAGTGTGGCAAATGCAATGACGAAATTTTCAGTATGCCAGAAAATTTTTCGGAATGTAAGTGTGGGAACCTTATTTTAGATATGCCAATGGCACGATTAACAGTTTTAGATGGTACCTCAATAAGGATATTAAAAAAAATTAAATAGTCATTTATTTGCAATAGTTTGCTGCCTCCCCTCGCTAGCGCTCGTTTGTAACGAGTGCCGTACAGCGTAAGAAACAAGAGTTAAAACAAAGCTATCTAAACATTTAGATAGCTTTTGTATTTTTAATCAATAAGCAGAAAATGGTAATGCGAGAAACCTAACCAATAAAAGCCTTGGTTTTACAATTGGTGTTCAGATTTTCAATAAGTATTAACTGTGACGGCACTCGTAAAATACGAGCGCTAGCGTGGGCTAAACGATTTGGTCCATTTGGGGAAAGGACTTGGTGGAGGATTGAAAAGAAAGCTCTTTTAAAGAACTCAAGTATAAAAAATATTTTTAGAAGAAAACCTCGCTAGCGCTCGTTTGCAACGAGTGTCGTTCAGCGTAAGAAACAACAAACTAAGAGCTATCTAAACATTTAGATAACTTTTGTATTTTTAATATATTGGAATTATAGTAACTCACGAAACATCATTAATTACCATACAGTTCTGAAAATTGACGATATTGGATTCTTAGAATAAAACTGGTTAAGGTAAAATACATTTTGTTGCAAATAATATGAGTTACGATTTAAAGAAAGTAAGTGACAACTTAATTCTGGGTAGCATAGAATTGCTACATAGCCATACTTTTTTTAATGGTAGAAAATTTCCACAGTCTTATATAAATTTTGTAGAAAATTATGGTTACGGTCTATCATGCGACCTGTTTATAATTTATATTCCAATGGAAAATTATCCCGATTCTTTTTTTATAAGAAGTCAGGAAATCATTGGCACTTATCAAGAAGTTCTTGACAACGAAGACGAACTCTGGTTCGACATGGAACCGGACTTATCATATAAAAAATTAAAAGATTTGATTCCATTTGCTATGAGTGAAAACGGACATTATCTTTTTTGGGACATAGAAAGTGAAAACTCTGAGGAATTTGATATTTATATAACAGATTTCAAAGGTTTGGGCTTTACTAAAACAGGGGGAAACTTATACGATTTCTTTGAAAAGCTAACTCCCGCTAGCGCTCGTTTGCAACGAGTGCCGTACGGAGTAAGAAACAACAAACTGAGAGCTATCTAAACATTTAGATAGCTTTTGTATTTTTAATACATTGGAATTCTAGTAACTACGAAACATTATAAATTACAATACAGTTCTGAAAATTGATGATATTGGTTTCTTAGAATAATAAGCAACTGGAACGGTACTCGTAAAATACGAGCCCTAGCGGGCGCAAAAAGGGCTGGAAGCCGTGCTCACCGCCACCGATTCTCTTTTGAATAACAATAAGCTGTTTACCGAAAATTTTAAGGAATCAGAAATTGGCACTTTGTTTTTTCCCGATCTCTATGGTTCTCTATCTTACCAAGGCGATACAATAGAATCAACCAAAATATTTACGGATTTTTTCGGTACTTCCCCCCTCCCCTTTAAGCTAACAACTACTCTAAAAGAAAGAAATCTATCAAAAGATAAAGTCCAAGTTTTTAGAAAGGGAATGTTGGACGAGGAAAATTTTGACCAGTACAATGTTCGAAAACACTTTAGGAAACTGGCAGACAATATACAACTGGCAGTACCGGTACAAGCGGCCTATATGGAAACGTATGACTTGGACAAAAACTACCACATAGCACATGCCGGGCAACTTATTACAGTCAATGTTCCCTCCCTGTTCAACTACGAACAAATAGTTCGTATAACACCTAAAGGAAAAAACCTATGAGCGGAAAGAAATACGTACCGGAAGGCGTTTATCTGGTCTGCGACATGGGTACCGTTCCTGCGGAACTGCGCAGCATATCCTATACGGAGACCACCCTTTTTGGTGAGCATATGTGCACCAAAATGGACAAGACCCTTATTGTGAACTTTGAACCTTTGGGTGCTTGTAGCGCCTCCAACGGGGCACCATGTACAGCGCCAGTACTCGATTGGACCAATGTTACCGATGGCATTACCTTGGGCGGAAACGAATTGTTATTGGAAAATAGTGAACTACCCTGTACCTTGGGCGGTACCGTAAAGATATTTTATTCCTTAGCAGCTGCCACGGCCGCCCTGCCACCACAAGAAGAAGAAAACGGCTTTTGGGACAATGCATGGGACTTTACCAAAGGACTGGGCACTGGCCTTTGGAAAGGTGCCAAAGGGACAGTAACCGGCGTTGCAGACCTTTTAGTTTGGGCCGGAAAGCATACCGTTGCCTACCAGCTTATGAATCCTGCTGGCTATGCCGAGCAACTGCAAAAAGATAAGGAGACTTTTACCGCCATGGGCAATATGGCAAAAAAAGCAGGTACGTTCGTTTACCGTAACTCAGCCGTAAATATGCTCACCGACCCAGCTGATTATATGGCCACCCAACAAGAAAACGCCGTAATGGCTGAACAATTAATGGACAAGGCCGCTAATATGAGCGCGGAGGAATGGGGAGACTTTACGGGACAAGTTTTGTTTGAAGTGGGTATGGAAGTAGCCACTGCAGGAGGAGCAGCGGCACTGACCGCAGCAAAGGTGGCGGATAAAACCATTGATGCCGCTAGGGTACTGGACAAATTGGACGACCTTGGAGATGCCGCAAAAGCTGCCGATAAATTGGAAGACATTTCGGATGGGACTAAATTGCTCCCGCCACCTAAGGAGTTGGGGGATGTGCAGTATTTACAGGAAACCGTAGAAGATATTCCAGTAACTAAAATTAAAACACCTAAACCAAAATACTCTCCGGACGTTAAAAAATGGAAGGCTAAGGGAGGAAAGGTTGAAAACTTAGATGACGGCACTTGGAGATACACTGACTGGGAAGGTAATGTAGTAGATTATAAAAATGGTTTTCCAGATTTCAGTCCATATTCAAGACAATCCGTTGATATTGGTAAACAAAAAGGAAACCACTCAACAGATTATACTAAAGCAAATCAAGCATCAAAAAAAATTCCTCCTAAAAAGGACAATACAACATGGCATCATCATGAAGATGGAAAAACTATGATGGAAGTAGATAAAAAGATACATGATAGATTTACTCACTCAGGAGGTGTTTCCAAAACTAAAAAAGTTGCATTAGGTAAAAAATAATTATATTTAATCAAGATTAATCTTAATGAAAATAAATAAATTTAAGAACGGGGATATTCAAAATATCATTAAAGTAGAAAGTACTTTTAATATTAAGCTGCCAAGTGACTATAAATTGTTTTTAAAAGACAATAATGGAGCTGCAATCCATGATGCTTATTTTTTCGTCAAAGATTTGAAACAAAAAATAATGATGGGGGTATTTTATGGAATTGATTTAGGAAAGGAAAATGAATCTATTGATATTCTTTATCAAAACAAAGAATTTGAAGATGATATTTTAACAAATTCTTTATTAATTGGTAGTGATCCTGGTGGAGCTTGGCTTTTACTTATTTTTGACGGAGAAAATGATGGTGTTTGGTATTATGACCATTCCAACTTTTTCGATGAATCAACAGATGATCTCAATACGTATTATGTGGCCGAGTCATTTTCTGATTTTATTAAAATGTTAGAGATTACACCTCCTCCACACGAAGGATAAATTTTATTCCCCCGCTATCGCTCGTTTGTAACGAGTGCCGTACGGAGTAAGAAACAACAAACTGAGAGCTATCTAAACATTTAGATAGCTTTTTTATTTTTAGACGAGAACTAAAGTTGGGATATCCTGAAAGAACGGTCCAGGCAAACCCTACGGCATCACTTTACTTCTTCTAATCATCGGCTAAGCAATCAAAATTGAGAACTATTGGGCTTCTCGGTTCAAAATCAATATCATCCCTATAATCTATTACCTCAAAATTATGCTCGGGCCAGACAATATTGGTCGGGTTACAGGAATCATAAACAAGGCAATCTATTATTTTATTATTCCCTGTGTTTTCGGCAGTACCGAAAGCTGCGAATATTAAGGAGTTAGAGGTAGGATTACCTCTTCCTTGTCCTAGCTCGCCACAAATGATTTCTTTAGCGCGAATTCTAGTGAACGTAACATTTTTAGAACCTTCTACGGAAGAAACAACGCCGTTACCCATTTCTAAAAAGTCCACATCCTCTACTACACCACCGTAACCGCCACGGGCACCTTCGGTATTTTGGTCCTCAAACAAAACACCCACGCCTGTTGGACTGTTATTACCTATTATAAGACCTTTCTTTATTTCTTGCCCTGCACTTTTATAGATGCTTATATTGTCTTCTGTCCAAGCTACATTGCGATCATTGATGACAGAAAAATTCTCAAGTAAGCCGCCTATGCATTTGTCATACTGTACAAATTGTCCTCTAGGATAAGGACCTCTCATATTATGCCCTTCTATGTACGTTAATTCAGATGCATCACATTGGTTTAATCGAATTCCGGTAGAACCATCTTCAACTTTTACATTAGTAATGACCAGATTAGGAGAATCAAAGCCTTCAATACAGTTTCTGGTAAAATCCTCTAAAGGACCTGCAGAAGGTGCATTGGTATACTTAACGTAGCAATTTTTTATGGTCAGGTTATCGGCGTTTGAAAATTTAATTCCCATGTATGCACCTGTATATTCAATAATACAATTAGAGATTACCACGCCCTTGTAGTTATTGACCTCTATACCATGCTGACTGGATGTTTTAATAAATAGATTTTCTATTTGTTGATGATCCTCGTTAACAACAATAGGTCCGGATTCTTGTAAATTAGATTTACAGAGATTACTAGTAATATTAGGCAAAACTTTATAGGTTACCGCTGTTCCATTTTCTGCTGTTACGGTATAAGTGACTTCATTGCTAAAATCCTGCACAGCTTTTGATGGCGGACTAATATTGGCTCCAGAACTAACTGTAATTGTTGGTGTCAGTTCTTCTATGGAAAGCATTAAAGAATTGAGCGTAACATGGATGGTATTATTATCTTCATTTAAGGTGCCGATTATGTCGGTAGAAAGCCCTTCGTTATCAACGGATTTAAAAGTGAATTCGGTAATTTTTGCCTCTGTATCAACAATCGGTTCTTCTGGCAAATCCTCTATTTCGCTTATTTGGCTTGGATTATCGCTTTCTGTTGAGCAAGAACTAAGAGCCGATAACATTGTTATCAATACAACTATTAATACTATTGCATTGGAGTACATCGGTTTATATTGAATTCTAGCCATAAATCTAATTTTTAGGTTTACTTATAAAAATAGGTACATACTTCAGTAAGCATTTAGATTAGATAACTAATAATAATTGTATTTGTTGTCTTTAAACCATACCTTGAAACCTTATTTATACAAATAACAGCCCTAATGAAAATTTCCCTACTAGTTCTCCTGTCCGCACTACTCTACTGGCCCTTAAGTGCACAGAACACCTCTGAAAATTGGATTGAAACCAAAGCCAAGATTACCGAAATACACAACAATATAAAGGCAAGGGGCACAAGGTCGTTTGCTACAGTTTCCTATAAGGACGAAGACGGCAACCAATATAAAAGCAGAGTTGAACTGTTGGCAATCCCTTTTATTGGCACTTTAAAATCCGTAAACGATTCGGTAACTATTTATTATGATTCCGTAAATCCAACGTTAGCAAAATCTCCCGAAACATCTTTTATACAGTCCTACGGGCTTTACCTTTTAATTGGTCTGGGTATCTTATTTTCGCTCTACAATTTCAGAAAAAAAATGGGGAGCAACGCTACTTAATACAATTGCTATTGTAGTGTATTGGGTATGGAGAAACATCATATCACAAGCTTAAAAGCCCAGTGAGTTGAAACGTGTATAGGAAAGTTGTTTTCCCATGGAAGAATTAGTAACCTACAATTAAAACAAAACCAATTGTAGGTTATAGATACATATTACTTGCCAGGCTTAATTTGTTCCGCATTTAAACTTAACATTACAGAGCGTTCCCTACCCTCCTCTTCTTTGAGCAGCACATAAATATTCTGGCCTTTGCCCAAAGCAAAATCTTTACAGATAAATACTAGATTATTGGCACTGTGGGCAGCAATGGATTCTTGTAAGTTATAAACGAACAATTCTTTCATTTCTATTTCGTGATTCCCTTTTAGTGATTTTATAAAAAACTTCAATGACTTCACTTTAAAATCGGTCCATGAATCGTTTTTAATTTCCATCACAAAATGCAAATCATTATGGTCCTTGATGATATTGTTTAGGTGCAGCCCTATTAAATTAATAGTGTTGGAGCTTTTCTTAAAGCGGGATTTTTTTAAATAACTATTTTCACAAAAAATCTGATAATAGCTTTCCCTATCCGAATTGTAGAGACTGCTTCCTGTATTTTCTGGCGTTTCGTCCTCTTCAGAGTCATAGATCTCTTCCTTAGCTGGAGTTTTTTTATTTACATTTCTTTTTTCTTTGGATGTGGTGCGTGTTAACGGTTCGTTAGAGCCAGCCTCCACAACCGGCTTTTTGTTGTTGGGCTCTTCGTTATGGTCAACTACATCTTCATTTGTATTACTACTTACTGCAACAGCACTAGAACCTTTTAACGTTCCAATAGCTTGATCCGTGGCCAACACATACGTAAAGTTGTTCACCTCATTATCATATTGCAGTAAAAACGAAAAAATACTCCCATCCTTGGTAATCACGGTAAGATTACTTGTTGCTCCTTTTCTGGCTACAAGAGTGGCCATTGTTGCGTTAGGCTCATAATCAAACTTATAATGGGGAGCTGGCTCAATTACCTTCTCAATTGCTGAAGGAAAAAATAAAGTAACCGTTATACTTTCATTTACGGTAACAGGTATAGGCAAGTTATTCGCTTTCATTGCAATTGTAGTAAACGCAATGAACAAAACAAAAAATGTATTTTTCAGCTTCATAAACAAGTAGGTTTTAAGGTAATTTGGGATATTTTACCTTGCCGTTTAGGCACATAGCGCGGTAAAATTATAACCTCTTGTTTAGTTCACACAATTTTTTCGTTGTCCTGATTCTTTAATTTGTTTTACCGACCAAATGCAACATTTTCATCGAAATATAATCGATAAACTACCCTAAAATAAAATTACATAACACAAAAATACTTGGGTGTTATATAAGTTGAACATCGTAATTTTCAACTACATTAATTTCTTAACAACGTCCACTTTCATTAGATTTGTGTGCTTAGAATTTAAATAAAATGAATACAAAAAAGACATTATTCGATAAAGTTTGGGATTCACATGTGGTACAACACATAGAAAATGGACCAGATGTGCTCTTCATAGACCGCCACATGGTACATGAAGTAACAAGTCCCGTTGCTTTTTTAGGTATAAAATCTAGGGGCATTCCAGTGATGTATCCTGAAAAGACGTTTGCTACGGCAGACCATAACACCCCTACCATTAACCAACATTTGCCTGTAGAGGATCCTCTATCTGCAAATCAGTTGCGTATGCTAGAAGAAAACTCCAATGAATTTGGTATTTCATATTGGGGACTTGGCCATGAAAAAAACGGTATCGTTCATGTTGTAGGACCTGAATATGGTATTACACAACCCGGTGCTACTATTGTTTGTGGTGATTCTCACACATCTACTCACGGTGCTTTTGGGGCTATTGCCTTTGGTATCGGTACTTCGGAAGTAGAAATGGTTTTGGCCTCGCAGTGTATCATGCAGACCAAACCAAAAAGCATGCGAATTAATGTTGAAGGCAGCTTAGGTAGAGGCGTTACACCTAAAGATGTTGCACTTTATATTATTTCACAATTAACAACTTCCGGTGCTACAGGTTACTTTGTAGAATATGCCGGACAAGTTTTCCGTGATATGACTATGGAAGGCCGTATGACGGTTTGTAACCTTAGTATTGAAATGGGTGCCCGTGGTGGAATGATTGCTCCGGACGAAAAAACTTTTGAATATGTAAAGGGTAGAGAATTTACACCAACCGGTGAAGCATGGGACAAAGCTATGGCTTATTGGAAATCATTACCGACCGAAGAAGGTGCTGAGTTCGATAAAGAAATTACATTTAATGCTGCCGATATAGAACCAATGATTACCTATGGTACCAACCCTGGTATGGGCATCGGAATTTCTAATGGTATTCCACAGGCGGATGCTGTAGAAGGCGGTGTTGCTACGTATAAAAAATCGTTGCAGTATATGAACTTCAATGAAGGCGATAGTATGATGGGCAAACCTATCGATTTTGTTTTCTTGGGAAGTTGTACCAACGGTAGAATTGAAGATTTTAGATTATTTACCTCATTGGTAAAAGGACGCTCAAAAGCGCCTAACGTTACGGCATGGTTGGTTCCTGGCTCTCATAAAGTTGAAAAAGCAATTAAAGACGAAGGTCTTTTGGCCATTTTGAACGAAGCTGGCTTTGAACTTCGCGAACCGGGTTGTTCCGCTTGTTTGGCAATGAATGATGATAAGGTTCCAGCTGGGAAATACGCGGTAAGTACTTCTAACAGAAACTTTGAAGGAAGACAAGGCCCAGGTTCCAGAACCCTATTGGCGAGTCCGTTAGTTGCAGCAGCGGCAGCTGTTACAGGAAAGGTTACCGATCCAAGGGAATTATTGGAAGTTGAAACCGCCTAAGTTTATTTATATCTAAAATCAGAATTACAATTTGAAATTATGGCATACGATAAATTCAATACTTTAAAATCATCGGCAGTACCACTTCCTATTGAGAATGTGGACACCGATCAAATTATACCGGCTAGATTCTTAAAGGCTACCGAGCGTAAAGGTTTTGGCGATAATCTTTTTAGAGATTGGCGTTATAACGGCGATGGTTCAGAAAAGAAGGATTTTGTTCTTAACAATCCTACTTACAGTGGTAAAATCCTAGTTGGAGGAAAAAACTTTGGTTCAGGTTCCTCTCGTGAACATGCAGCTTGGGCTGTTTATGATTATGGGTTCCGTTGTGTGGTTTCTAGTTTCTTTGCGGATATTTTCAGAAACAACTGTCTGAATATTGGCGTGCTTCCCGTTCAGGTGAGCGCAGACTTTCTTGATAAAATATTCAAGGCGATAGAAGCTAATCCAGAAGCAACTTTTGAAGTTAGCTTACCGGAACAAACCATTACCATAGAAGGCAGCGGAGAGTCTGAAAGCTTTGACATAAACGCATACAAAAAGGCAAATATGTTGAACGGTTTTGATGACATTGACTACCTTTTGAACATTCAGGAAGAAATCAAGGAATTTGCAGAGGATAGACCTTTATAACTTTCTATTGCAGACCTGATAAACGATTACCGCAATCTGCCGGACCATTGGAGTTTCGGCAGGTTGTTTTTTCCTTTACACCAATTACTACAACATCACCTTAATACGAATACAGTTCTAAAGAAACCCTAGAGCAAATGAAAAGAAAACTGGAAATTATGGATACTACGCTGCGCGACGGCGAACAAACCTCTGGCGTATCCTTTTCCGTTTCCGAAAAACTCACCTTGGCCAAATTACTTTTAGGCGAATTAAAAGTAGACCGTATTGAAGTAGCTTCGGCACGTGTTTCCGATGGCGAATTGGAATCCGTTAAACAAATAGCGGAATGGGCTTCGGCAGAAAACTGTATCGACAAAGTTGAGGTTCTTACGTTTGTAGACGGTGGCGTTTCAATAGAATGGATGAAAAAGGCAGGCGCCAAAGTGCAAAACCTGCTTACCAAGGGTTCATTGAACCACCTTACCCATCAGCTCAAAAAAACTCCGGAAGAACATTTTTCCGATATTGAAAAGGCAATTGCCTTGGCTTCCGAAAATAACATTGACACCAATGTGTATCTTGAAGACTGGAGTAATGGTATGCGCACTTCCAAAGAATACGTTTTTCAATACTTGGATTTTCTTACGCAACAGCCTGTTAAACGCGTTTTACTTCCGGATACATTGGGTGTATTGACACACACCGAAACATTCGATTTTATTTCAGAAATTGTAGCACGTTACCCAAATACTCATTTTGATTTTCATGGTCACAATGATTATGACCTTGGTGTGGCAAATGTAATGGAAGCGGTTAAAGCCGGTTGCCACGGACTGCACCTTACGGTAAACGGAATGGGCGAACGAGCAGGAAATGCTCCTATGGCGAGTGCCGTAGCGGTAATAAATGATTTTTTGACGGATGTCAAAATCAATGTAAATGAATCATCTTTATATAAAGTCAGTAAACTTGTTTCTGCATTTACCGGTGTAGGCATTCCATATAACAAACCAATCGTTGGTGATAATGTATTTACCCAAACCGCTGGTATACATGCGGATGGAGACAGTAAAAATAACCTTTATTTTAACGACCTATTACCCGAAAGGTTTGGAAGAAAGCGCAAATACGCTCTTGGAAAAACATCTGGAAAAGCCAATATTCAAAAGAATCTTCAGGAGCTGGGGCTTACCTTAAATGACGAGGAGCTAAAAAAGGTTACGCAACGGATTATTGAGCTGGGTGATAAAAAAGAAAAAGTTACCAAAGACGATTTACCATATATCATTTCCGATATTTTAGATAGCGGAAATCATCAACAAAAGGTTTTTATAAAATCGTATGTTCTTACCCACGCAATGGGCTTAAGACCGTCTACAACCGTTTCTTTAGAAATTAACGGAGAACTTTTGGAGGCACATGCACAAGGAGACGGGCAATATGATGCCTTTATGAACGCCCTTCGAAAACTATACGTTTCCAAAAAAATAGAATTGCCCAATTTAGTCGATTATGCTGTAAGGATTCCTCCAGGAAGTAATTCCGATGCTTTGTGTGAGACCATAATCACTTGGCAGAATGGAAGTAAAGAATTGATTACAAGAGGTTTGGATTCCGATCAAACGGTATCCGCAATCAAAGCAACAGAAAAGATGCTTAATATTATTTAGTCATGCTAATCGCCATACGCTAATAGCATGATTAAAATTGAGAGTTGAATAAAAAATGAGGGATTATAGAAAATATAAGGTTTGGGAGTTAGGCCACGAAATAACCTTAATGGTCTATCAATTAACCAAAGATTTCCCTAAACATGAAATATATGGAATAGTAAGTCAAATGCGAAGAGCTGCGTATTCAATTCCGTCAAATATTGCAGAGGGATGTGGAAGGGAATCAGACGCTGAGTTCAAAAGATTTCTTATAATTTCACAAGGCTCGGCCAATGAATTGGAATACTTTACAGTTCTAGCGCAGGATTTAGGATATATTGAAAACCAAATTTTTTCAGACCTTAATAACAAGGTTGATAGAATCAGGAGAAGTTTAAATAATTTGATTAATAAAATTTAATTAACCTTACACACCAACAAATAGATAATATTAAATAAAGCTATTGGCGTGTAGCGTAAAGCTAAAAAAGAATGAAATTAAACATTGCACTATTGGCCGGAGATGGTATCGGCCCCGAAGTTATTGACCAAGCCGTAAAAGTTTGCGATGCTATCGCAACAAAATATAAGCACGAAATAAGTTGGAAACCTGCACTAACAGGTGCTGCAGCTATTGATGCTGTTGGAGAGCCTTATCCAGATGAAACCCACGAAGTTTGTGCCAGTGCAGATGCCGTTCTTTTTGGAGCAATAGGTCACCCAAGATTTGATAATGACCCTTCCGCTAAGGTGCGTCCTGAGCAAGGTCTATTGAAAATGAGACAAAAATTGGGTCTTTTTGCCAATGTGCGTCCAACCTTTACCTTCCCTTCTTTAATTGATAAGTCGCCTTTAAAACGCGAACGTATAGAAGGTACCGATTTGATTATTCTGCGTGAATTAACAGGTGGCGTATATTTTGGGGAAAGAGGAAGAAAAGATGATGGGAATACAGCTTTTGACACCATGACCTATACTCGTGCCGAAATTCAGCGTTTGGCAAAAAAAGGTTTTGAAATGGCCATGAATCGGTCTAAACGTCTTTGTTGCGTTGATAAAGCCAACGTTTTGGAATCTTCACGTTTATGGAGAGAAACCGTACAGGCCATGGAAAAAGATTATCCTGAGGTTGAAGTTTCTTATGAATTTGTGGATGCCGTTGCCATGCGTTTGGTACAATGGCCAAAAGGATACGATGTAATCATCACTGAAAACCTATTTGGAGATATCCTAACGGATGAAGCTTCTGTAATTTCAGGTTCTATGGGATTAATGCCTTCTGCTTCCGTAGGTGAAAAAACAAAATTGTACGAGCCTATACACGGTTCTTACCCACAAGCCGCAGGAAAGGATATCGCCAACCCATTGGCAACCGTACTTTCAGCAGCTATGCTATTTGAAGATTTCGGTCTACAGGAAGAAGCTGAGGATATCCGTCGTGTAGTAAACAAATCTTTAGCCGAAGGCATCGTAACCGAAGACCTATCCGAAGACGCCAAATCGTACAAAACAAGCGAAGTTGGTGATTGGTTGGCCAAGAACGTTTAAGTAGATTATAATCAAAATAATACTAAAAACCTCCCAAGATTAACTTGGGAGGTTTTTTATTATCATCAATAATGTAATTTATATTTTTGACTCCACTATATACTTCGCCTAACTATTATAAGCCAATTTTCTATATTTATTTGCTTTTTGCCTTCTATACACCAAAATTGAAACAGCCATAACCACGCCAATTCCGGCAAGGACTGCTCCTACAATTCCAGAATATACTACTCCAAAACCATAGGCTATTGGCAAACCGGCCAAGTAAGCACCCGAGGCATTTCCCATATTAAAAGCGCTTTGATTCATTGAAGAACCCAACATTTCATTTCCTTTTGAGGTATTGATAATTGCCATCTGTATGGGTGTTGAAACCGTAAAAGAAGCCAATCCCATTAAAAAGGTCATAATCAATAATAACTGCGGGCTTGATGCAACTACCGCGTTTATCAACAATAAAATAACCATAATACTTAAACTTATAGCTACTGCCTTTAACGGTGCGAACCACTCAGCCATTTTTGCCCCCAAGAAATTACCGACTACCATACCAAGACCGGCTAAAATCATAGCATAACTAACCATATGTTCTCCCATTCCGGCAATATCGGTCACTAATGGAGCTATATAGCTATACCAAGCAAAAAATCCGCCGGTCCCAATCGTTGTCAAAGCAATAAGTGCCCATAACTCACCATTTTTTAACCCCTTGTTCTCGTTAGATCGTTCTTTAGGAAGGTCTGGCGCTATTTTTGGCATCCAAAAAAGCACACTTAAAATTGCCATAAACCCAACGATTCCAGCCATAAAGAAAGACAAACTCCAATCATAGTGATGTCCTATATACGTTCCCGTTGGTACACCAATAACGTTGGCAATTGTTAACCCGGAGAACATTACGGCAATTGCTTGAGCTGATTTTCCTGCCTTAACCAACTTACCGGCAACTACAGCACCTATTCCAAAAAAGGCTCCGTGCGGTAATCCCGACAAGAATCGAGTAATCAATAATGTGATATAACTATCCGAAAAACCGGATAGTGTATTAAATAAGGTGAACCACCCCATTAATAATAATAAAACCGTTCGTGAATTTAACTTGGCTCCTATTTTGGTTAATAACGGAGCTCCAACTACTACTCCTAGTGCATAAGCCGCAATAGAATGACCAGCTTGAGGAATGGTAATACCTAAACCTTTAGCTACATCAGGAAGAATTCCCATGATAACAAATTCCGTTAATCCAATACCAAAGCCACCAATCGCTAGGGCTATTAGCGCTTTTCTGTTTGCTGTGTTTGATTTCATAGCACACATCTTTTTAGTTAGACATAATTGTTTTGTAAGATTTGGAGCTTACATTAAAAATTAATAAAAATTTTAAGCAAAGTTATGGCGAGAAAATCAATTAAAAACATGCGCGATTATCAGATTTATGTTCATAATTACCCATAAAAAAAGAATACCCCTGTAAATAGGGGTAAAATTTTATACTTCAAACCTATGTTAGCGTTTCAGGGGAAACCTTGAAAGATATACAAAGCTACGATTGAAACCTTTGTGCTTTTGTAGTTTAAAGGGATAGATTACAATATATAATCCGTACTAACAAAGTTGGATAGCTTTGCTTCCAATAACTGCTGAATAGTCTCATTGTTTAGGTCGTTATCCTTGAAGGCCACAAACGTTCTAATTGAAAATGAACGCAAAGCATCATGAACGCTTAAAGTAGCTTGAGCCGAGTCTTTTCTTCCGGTAAACGGATACATATCCGGCCCACGCTGGCAAGAGCTATTCAAATTTACACGACATACCAAGTTCACCAAAGTGTCTATAAGTGGCGAAAGCGCGTATACATCTTTCCCGAATAAACTCACCTGTTGACCGTAGTTGCTTTCGGCCATATCGTTTAACGGTTCTTCAATATCCGAGAAGGAAAGTACGGGTACAATAGGACCAAACTGCTCTTCTTGATACACCCTCATATCTTTTGTAACTGGATATAAAACTGCTGGCCATATATAATTATCAAACCGCTGGCCTCCTTTTTTGTTCTTTATTTTTGCTCCTTTGGTAACAGCGTCGTCTATCAACTCTTGAATATAGTCCGGTTTTCCAGGCTCTGGCAAAGGGGTCAGCTTCACCCCATTGTCCCATGGGTTTCCAAATTTTAAAGCATCTACCCGTTTGCCATAACGTTTTAAAAACTCCTCCCTTATATCTTCGTGTACATATATTACTTTAAGTGCCGTACAACGCTGCCCGTTAAAGGATAAGGTACCTGCAATACATTCATCAATAGTTAAATCTAAATCGGCATCGGGCAGAATAATTGCCGGATTCTTAGCCTCCAACCCTAAAACCAACCGAAGTCTGTTGCTCTTAGGATGTTGTTCCTGCAATGCATTGGCAGATTTACTATTCCCTATAAGCGCAAGGACATCTACTTTTCCCGTTTGCATGATAGGTGCCGCCACTGCTCTACCTCTACCAAAAATAATATTCACCACCCCTTTTGGAAAGGAAGATTGAAAAGCTTCCAACAATGGTGTAATCAACAAGACCCCATGTTTTGCGGGTTTAAAAATAGTGGTATTCCCCATGATTATAGCGGGAATAAGTAAAGCAAAGGTTTCGTTTAAAGGATAGTTGTAAGGTCCTAAACACAATACAACACCCAACGGACCTCTTTTTATATGAGCATAAACTCCATCTTGCTTTTGAAACTTAGCGGAGTTACGGTCTAACTGCTTGTATTCTTCTATAGTATCGTTTATATAGTCTACGGTACGATCAAACTCTTTTTGACTATCAGGTAACGATTTCCCAATTTCCCACATCAGAAGTTTTACAATGATTTCTCTCTTAGTCTTCATTTGGCGCACGAAATTTTCCATGCACTCAATACGGTCTTTTACATGCATTGTTGGCCACACCCCTTGCCCTCTACTAAAAGCTTTCATGGCCCCGTCCAAAGCCTCGATTGCTTCCGGTTCCCCCATATCTGGAATAGTACCCAATAATGTAGGCTTGTATTCTTCTGTAGATGATATAGTGGAGTATACTTCGGTAGTATTACCGGACCACGTTTTTAGTTCGCCATTTACCAAATACTTTCTTTGGTCTATTGTATTTTCTATTTGGTATTCTTCGGGTATTGCTTTCATTTTAGGAATGGTTTATTATAGTCATGTAAACTACCTCTAAGAAAGTAGTTATAACGAAAATACATAATTAACAAATTAGATAAGGTTATGAAAATTTTAAATAAGCCTAGCTTTTCAGATTTTCATAAAAGAGTCGCAAATTGTGAAACCCTAGACCAAATATTGAAAAAGGTCTGGTTTATCATTTAGATAATCGCCATAAAAATTATTGGCTTTCATACGCTGCACCAATGGTTTTAAGTCTTCAGGACTTTTCAATTCAATACCTACAATAGCCGGGGCATTTTCTCTACTGGATTTTTTAGAGTATTCAAAGTGGGTAATATCATCGTCCGGACCTAAAATCTCAGCCACAAATTCCTTTAAAGCACCAGGTCTTTGCGGAAACCTAACTATAAAATAATGCTTAAGCTGGCCATAAAGTAGTGCACGCTCTTTGATTTCTGCAGTTCTGGTGATATCATTGTTGCTTCCACTAAGAATACAAACTACATTTTTCCCTTTTATTTCTTCAGCAAAGCCATCTAAGGCAGCAATGGTCAAAGCTCCTGCAGGCTCAACCACAATAGCATCCCTATTGTAAAGGTCTAGAATGGTTTGGCATACTTTACCCTCTGCAACGGTAACCATGTTATGGAGTCCGTTCTTACAGATTTCAAAAGTAAGGTCGCCCACTTTCTGCACTGCAGCACCATCAATGAACTTGTCAATTTTAGAAAGTTCTGTGTTCTTATTGTTTTCTATGGAAGTTTTCATAGAGGGCGCCCCTTCTGGTTCTACCCCTATAATTTTGGTATTGGGAGATAGTTCTTTAAAAACACCTATTAATCCTGAGGCCAGTCCACCACCCCCTATTGCAGCAAAAATATAGTCTATCGGCTCTTTGGATTGTTCCAATAATTCCAAACCTACAGTACCTTGCCCCTCTATTACCTTAGGGTCATCAAAAGGATGAATGAACGTTTTTGAATTGTTTTCGCAGAACGTTTTAGCGCTCTTGGAAGCATCATCAAAAGTATCTCCTTCCAACACGACCGTCACCCACTCACCACCAAACATTTTGGTTTGTTCAATCTTTTGTTTAGGAGTTACGGATGGCATATATACCGTACCCTGAATCTTTAAGTGATTGCATGCAAAAGCTACTCCCTGCGCATGGTTTCCAGCACTGGCACAAACAATTCCGTTTTGTCTTTCCTTTTCCGAAAGCGAACTTATCTTATTGAACGCTCCACGAATTTTATACGAACGTACCCTGTGCAAATCTTCTCTTTTCAGTAGAACATTGGCATCATACATTTTGGATAGGCGTATGCTGGACATTAAAGGCGTAACCGTGGCCACTTGGGCAATAGTTTCTGCGGCCCTTCTTACATCAGATATATTTGGAAAATAGGTCATATTAAAAAACCCTGTCTAGAATTTTAATTCCCCATGATAAGGAAGATAAAATAACCGGACAGGGTTGTTCTATTAATTATACAATAGGCTTCATAGCCGTCATAGAGGCACGAAGTCTTGCTCCTACAATTTCTACTGGGTGATCACGAAGTACCTTGTTAACTGTAATTAATTTTGCGTTATCTACACTGTTACCTTTGTCACCGGCATATGCCTTACCAATTACGTCCGTATCTATTTTCTTCATAAAATCGGTCAATAATGGTTTACACGCATGATCGAACAAATAACAACCGTACTCGGCCGTATCTGAAATTACTCGGTTCATTTCAAACAATTTCTTTCTTGCGATTGTATTCGCAATCAACGGAGTTTCATGCAATGACTCATAATAAGCAGACTCACCAATGATTCCAGATTCCGTCATACTTTCAAAAGCCAACTCAACACCAGCTCTAACCATAGCCACCATTAACACACCGTTATCATAAAACTCTTGTTCAGAGATGTTATCATCACCTGCCGGAGTTTTTTCAAAAGCGGTTTCACCCGTTGCTGCACGCCAAGTCAATAAGTTTTTATCGTCATTGGCCCAGTCTTCCATCATTGTTTTAGAGAAATGACCGGTCATAATATCGTCCATATGTTTTTGAAATAGTGGACGCATGATATCCTTTAATTCTTCCGAAAGTTCAAAAGCCTTGATTTTTGCAGGATTGGACAAACGGTCCATCATGTTGGTAATACCACCGTATTTCATTCCTTCGGTAATGGTTTCCCATCCGTATTGAATCAATTTAGAAGCGTAACCGGCATCTATACCTTTCTCGATCATTTTATCAAAACAAAGGATACTTCCTGTTTGTAACAACCCACAAAGGATAGTCTGCTCACCCATTAAATCCGACTTTACTTCCGCTACAAAAGAAGACTCAAGAACACCAGCTCTATGCCCACCTGTACCTGCGGCATATGCTTTAGCTTGCTCCAAGCCTTTACCCTCTGGGTCATTCTCTGGATGAACGGCAATTAAAGTAGGTACGCCAAAACCTCTTTTATATTCTTCACGCACCTCAGAACCTGGACTCTTTGGCGCTACCATTATTACAGTAAGATCCTCACGAACCTGAGTACCTTCTTCTACAATGTTAAAACCGTGAGAATAGGATAACGTAGCTCCCTTTTTCATTAATGGCATTACTGCACCAACCACAGCAGTATGCTGCTTGTCCGGAGTTAGGTTGATAACCACATCGGCACTAGGAATCAATTCTTGGTACGTACCAACGGTAAATCCGTTTTCGCTAGCGTTTAAAAAGGATTGTCTTTTTTCTTTAATTGCAGCATCACGCAAGGCATAAGCGATATCCAAACCTGAATCGCGCATATTTAGACCTTGGTTCAAGCCTTGGGCTCCACAACCAACAATAACTATTTTTTTTCCTTTTAAAGCTGATACACCATCTGCGAATTCTGAAGCATCCATGAACCTACACTTGCCCAATTGCGTCAGTTGATCTCTTAATGATAATGTATTAAAGTAATTTGCCATTTTTCAATCGTGTTTTTCAAATTCCGCCCAAAGTTATACCAGTATAGCTTTTGACCAGAATCCTTTATTAAATTAATTATTGATTTTTATTTAGTTATTAGTCTTGATAAAATTCTTTTAGCAAAGCGGTAATCTGCATTTCTTCTTTAGAAACCGAAATACGCCCAGAACGCACAAACTGCATAATACCAAAGGGCTTCAATTGATCGTACATTTCATTGATTTCGTTTCTCCTGCCCGATTTTGCAATTACAAAAAAGTCTCTGGCAACCGTAACGATCTGCGAATTGTTATCTTTTATAATATTCTGAATCTGTCTTTCATCAAAAAGTAGATTAGAAGCAATCTTGAATAGAACCGATTCTTGATAAATGGTTTCCTCATCTGTATGATAAAAGGCTTTTATCACCTCTATCTGTTTCTCTATTTGCCCTACGATGTTACGCGTCCACTTCTCCGTAGTATGCACAACTATCGTGAACTTAGAAACACCTTCTATTTCTGATTTTGAAACATTTAAGCTCTCTATATTAATGTGTCTCTTTAAGAATATACCAGAGATTCTATTCAGTAAACCCACATTGTTTTCCGAATATACCGATATGGTAAACCATTGTTTTTCCATTGTTCAATTTAATAGGGTTTTATCGAGCGCAGCCGATAACTAACATTGTATTTTTTTAACCTCTCAACTGCACTTGAGAGCGGATTTTCTTTTAGAACAACCCATTATTTTCACTCACAAACACTTTTACTAACTGGTTCTTACCGCAAGAACCAACCCTGTAGACCAGTTTAATTTGGTAAGTGTAAAGTCTTTTCTATTTTCCAAATAAGCCAATAAACGCGCCACATTATCCTCATGCCCTTCCGGCCAATTGGGTTGAGCGGTCATATCATCAATCACATAAAAACCACCCACTTTTACCAAATCTAAAACTTCATCAATTTCGCTGTATTTTCCCGGCCACGCATCGGCAAAAACTAAATCGAAATTTTCACCCGTATAGTTTTTTATCCATTCCGAACCGTCTTCACAACACAATTGAACTCTTTTATCAGACTCAAAATAGTCTTTGACAATAAAGATCAACTTTGGGTCATTATCTACCGAAATTAATTTAGACTCAGCATCCATACCATCTACCATCCAAGATAGACTCAACCCTATTCCCGTACCCAATTCCAAAAAGCTTCCTTTTCGCTTAGAGGATACCAGCGTTTTTAACAATGTACCTATGTACACATCCGAAGGCATGGTAAAACCAATTTCTTCCGACTTTTGTTCGATTTTCTGATGGATTGCAGGTTTATCCTGTATGTTGGAATCTATCACTTCTTTCGCTTATAAATGTTACGTGTTCGCCTATTATCAATCGGTTATTTTAAACGAACCTCAGAAACTGATGCCCCAGAAGGAATCATAGGGAATACATTGTCTTCTTTCTCTACTTTTACTTCTAAGAAATACGGCCCTTTAGAAGCAATCATTTCCTTAACGGCAGTTTTAAGTTCCTCTCGGGTGCTTACTCTTTTGGCCTCTATATTATAGCCTTCGGCAATCTTAACAAAATCTGGATTGGTCATAATAGTTGAAGCATATCTCCTATCAAAGAAAAGCTCTTGCCACTGGCGTACCATACCCAAGTGATCATTGTTCAATACCACTATTTTTACAGGTACATTATGCTGAAAGATTACACCAAGCTCCTGAATGGTCATTTGATAGCCACCATCACCAATGATAGCGACCACCTCACGCTCCATAGCTCCCATTTTGGCACCAATTGCCGCTGGAAGGGCAAAGCCCATGGTTCCTAACCCACCTGAAGTAATGTTACTTTTAGTCTGTTTGAACTTCGCATAGCGACAACCGATCATTTGATGTTGTCCTACATCTGTTACGATTACAGCTTTCTGCTCAGACTCTACATTTATTTGCTCAATAACCTCACCCATAGTCAACCCTTCTTTAGTAGGGTGAATATCGTTTTTGATTACCTGATCAAATTCAATTTTGTACAACTTCTCAAACTCATTGCGCCAAGCTTCATGCTTATTCTCCTTGATCAATGGCAACAATAGACCCAAAGTTTCTTTTGAATTTCCCAAAACCGCCACATCTGCATGAACGTTCTTGTTTATCTCAGCTTTATCAATTTCAAAGTGAATCACTTTGGCCTGTTTGGCGTAAGTATCAAGATTACCAGTTACACGATCATCAAAACGCATACCTATGGCAATGAGAACATCACATTCGTTCGTTAACATATTGGGTGCATAGTTACCATGCATACCCACCATACCCACATTTAGAGGGTGCTCATTATCCATGGCCGAAGCCCCCATTATGGTCCATGCTGCCGGCACGCCGGACTTTTCAACCAAAGCTTTCAACTCTTCTTCCGCTTTACCCAAAATAACACCTTGACCCCAAACAATAAGCGGTTTTTTAGCGTTATTTATAAGTTGGGCCGCAGCTTCTATAGATTCAACTTTTGGTTTAGGCTCGGGATTGTAACTACGTACAGCAGTACACTTTTCATAACTGAACTCGAACTCATCAATCTGTGCATTTTTGGTAATATCAACCAACACCGGACCCGGTCTACCCGACCTGGCAATGTAAAATGCCTTAGCCATTATTTCAGGAATTTCAGAAGCTTCGGTTATCTGGTAATTCCATTTAGTAACCGGTGTAGAAATCCCGATAATATCAGTTTCCTGAAAAGCATCCGACCCCAACAAATGACGGGTAACCTGCCCTGTAATACACACCATTGGCGTAGAATCTATCTGAGCATCGGCCAATCCCGTAACAAGGTTTGTAGCCCCAGGTCCGGACGTAGCCATAGCCACACCCACTCTACCGGAAACCCTAGCATACCCCTGTGCCGCATGCGTAGCACCTTGTTCATGACGGGTTAATATATGGGTAAGTTTATCCTGAAACTTGTATAATTCATCATAAACGGGCATAATGGCTCCACCTGGATAACCATATAGCAAATCCACTCCTTCAGCCAACAAACAATGTATAATGGCTTCTGCACCACTAATCTTAAGCTTTGTTTTCTTTGGGTTCACTTCGGTTTTTATTTTAACTGTTTCCATAGGTCTTCATTCCTTATAATAGCTAATTTGCAGAGACCTCTCTGCTCTTGGTTTCTCATCACATTTTCAAGAAACCCTTTCATGTTCATTAAAACTCATCAGTTACGCAACCTTGCGCAGCAGATGACACAGATCGTGCATATTTATACAATACTCCTTTTTTAAACTTCAACTCAGGTTCTACCCAAGATTCTTTACGCTTTGCCAATTCCTCATCCGAAACCTCAACATTAATTGAATTGGTCTCCGCGTCAATCGTAATAATATCACCATCTTCTATTAAGGCAATGTTACCTCCTTCTTGTGCTTCAGGCGAAATATGCCCAACCACAAAACCGTGTGTACCACCGGAGAAACGACCATCTGTAATAAGAGCTACATCTTTACCAAGACCAGCCCCCATAATAGCAGCCGTAGGCTTAAGCATTTCAGGCATACCAGGACCACCCTTTGGACCTTCATAACGAATAACCACAACATCTCCTTTTTTGACATAACCGGTACGAATACCGTCATTAGCGGCATATTCCCCATTAAAAACTTTAGCCGTGCCTTTAAAGAGTAAACCTTCCTTACCAGTTATTTTTGCTACAGAACCATTTTTAGCAAGGTTTCCGTACAACATACGCAAATGCCCCGTAGCCTTAATAGGGTTATCCAAAGGCATAATTACATCTTGCCCTTCTTCCAAATCCGGAACTTCCTCTAGGTTCTCCGCCAAAGTTTTTCCCGTTACGGTCATACAGTCTCCGTGAAGCAATCCATTTTTCAAAAGATATTTTAAAACAGCAGGTATACCACCTACTCTATGAACGTCTTCCATTAAGTATTTACCACTTGGTTTTAAATCTGCTATAAACGGAGTAGTGTCACTAATATGTTGGAAATCCTGAAGCGTAAAATCTATATCCGCAGCTCTTGCTATTGCCAAGAAGTGCAATACAGCGTTGGTAGACCCCCCCATTATAGTAACTAAACGGATAGCATTTTCTAGGGATTTACGTGTAACGATATCCAAAGGTTTAATATCCTTTTCTATAAGAATGCGCATTTGCTTACCAGCAGCAATACACTCCTCTTCTTTATTACTACTAATAGCAGGGTTTGAAGAATTATAAGGCAAGGACATACCCAAAGCCTCTATTGCAGAAGCCATAGTATTAGCGGTATACATACCCCCACAGGCACCCGCACCAGGAATAGATTTTTTAATGATACTTCTATATTCGGGCTCTTCCATAGTACCCGCAACTTTCTCGCCCCATGCCTCAAAAGCGGAAACGATATCTAATTTCTTACTGTTATGACATCCTGAAGCTATGGTACCACCGTACACCAAAATTGAAGGGCGATTTAAACGCAACATAGCCATTAACGCACCAGGCATGTTTTTATCGCAACCTACTACGGTAACAAGACCATCATAGGACATACCCTGAACAACGGTCTCCATAGAATCTGCAATAATATCTCTTGATGGAAGTGAAAAACGCATACCCGGAGTTCCCATTGAAATACCATCACTAACTCCAATAGTATTAAAAATAAGGCCAACCGTTTCTTTTGAATTGACACCCTCTTTTACCAACTTGGCCAAATCGTTCAAGTGCATATTACAAGGGTTGCCCTCGTAACCGGTACTTGCGATACCAATTAATGGTTTGCTAAAATCTTCATCTTTAAAACCTATTGCATAAAGCATTGCTTGTGCAGCTGGTTGTGTTGAATCTTGTGTTACGTTTTTACTGTATTTATTCAGTTCCATTAAGCGCTATATAATTGGTTGTTCAGTTTACAATATGTACTCTTTACATTCAAAGGTATTGTTTTCTTTATTTTGGTATTTGCCGTGTGTCTTTCGTATCTAAATCCAATAGTTAAAAAAAATATATAAAATATTGATTAACAGATTTTTAACCAATATATTTTATCATATTCAATTCACATTAATTCATCAAAATACATCATTAAATTTGTCTCTTATCAACGGTTTTCTCAATACCAGGGCTTCAATAACAAAAAAAGGCCTGTATCGAATCAATTGGATACAGGCCTTTCTAAACAATGAAAAACTGCATCACCCCCTTACGAGAATGACGTTTACGACAACAATTGTATGTGTGTTTGTTTTCATTGGAACAATATTAATCAAAAAGATAGGGTTTAACAATAAATTATTCGCAGAAATAACACCGATTATTTATGAATTTAATTTAAACTGAATTTCGTCTCCATATTTTTTTTGCGCCAGTATTGACAGGGCTTTGTCCAAGAGCTGCAGTACGCGAGGGTACCCCCCAGTAGTCTGCCCATCTTTCATTAATAATATGAGTTTACCGGACGGTGTTAACTGAACCGTACCAGGAAGCGTGGCCGATGTAATCATTGAAGTCTGAATGCCCTCAATTTTTTCCTCTAGCTGATAAGCCATTCTATTATTTTCGTTGGATATGCTAAACTTTTTAGCGAACAACATTTCCAATTGTCTATCCGAAAGGCTTTCATACTCAGGCCCTCGGGTAACCTTTAAATCCGTTTCGCTTAGAAAAGAATCCACCTTTAACTTACTTATCCTAGGTTCAAAATGAGAACAGGCGTCATATTCCACCTCATCCCCATCTACAAAATGATTCTTTTGGGTTACCGAGGAAAAGAGCGACCGGCTACCTAAAACCACCGGCGTTTTAAAGCCCTCTTTTACGGCAAGGTAGCTACGAAAACCTTTTTCGAGTTTTCCGTAAGAAAGAATATCTCCTTTATTCACTTTCAACACCTCGTAATTACCTACGGGTTCATTATTTAGAGTTGCCGAAAGCAAAGCTCCCCCCATACTAACATAGGTTTCTTTTTCAAACAACAAAGTAGGTCCGGTCATGGTTATTTCCAATACGGCAGCATCATCTTCATTATCCAAAAGCTGATTCACCTTTCTGGCCGAAAATGCATCCATATAACCCGCCACGGGCACTCCTTTGTTCAAATACCCATATCTACCGCTATCTTGGACCGTAGTAAAAAGTCCTGATTTGAGAATCTTAAGCATTTACTATAATTTTTTCAAGTTTATAAATGCCTACTTCGTTTTCTATCTTATGCAAATCATATTCGGCCTTTGTTATTTCATAGAATTGAACCTGGTCACCCACACTTACAAAACAAGGTTCTTCCGCCTTGGGATCGAACATAGGTACAGGGCAGTTCCCCACAATATTCCAACCTCCCGGTGAATCTTGAGGATAAATTCCTGTTTGTTTACCCGCTAGGCCTACGGACCCCTTTATAACCTTTGAACGTGGTTGAGGCCTTCTGTTAAACTCCAAAACCTGAGGAAGCCCCCCTAAATAGGTGAACCCAGGAAGAAAACCAATTCCGAAAACGGTATACACATGAGATGTATGAAGGCTCACTATTTCCGTAACGGACAGACCGGATTTTTGAGAAATTTCCTTTAAATCAATACCAAAATCTTTATCATAACAGACGGGAAGGCGCCATAAAACCTGTTCGCGCGCTACTACTTTAATATCCTCTTTGTACCAACTAAGCAGCTTGGTTTTTAACTCAACAAAATCTATAGGTTCTTTTCTGTAGATAAGGGCTACCGAGTTATAGGCCGGTACTATTTCCCAATCCTTATCCTTTAAGCAACACTCTTTAAGGTACTGGGTAAATTGAAGTATATCTTCAAGAATAGCTACATCTACCCTACCAGGCCACTCTAACAAAATTGCATGGATACCAAAGGGCCGTATTGAAATGGAGTACTTATTCACTTTTTAAATAAATATTATGGTTGGGTAATTCTTTAGTAAGATACAATACTATTTCTAATGCCGATGGAGTATCTCCGTGAATACAAAAAGTATCTGCCAAAATTGATGGTTCAGTTTCCCCTACAGTTCTCACTCTATTGAACTTTGCTATTTTAACCACATGTGCTAAAACTTTTTCTTTATCAATTATTAGCGCATTTGGTTTTTGCCTGGAAACCAAACTTAAATCCGGTTCATAATTACGGTCTGCAAACGCTTCGTACTTTATCTTAAAACCTAACTCCACAGCCTCTTTTGCGATTGCCGAACCATATGGCGCATAAACAGACACTTCATCTTTATATTTTTCAATCGATTTTAAAAAACAAAGCGCCAAGGAGCTATCTTTTGCTATGTCATTATAAAGTGCTCCATGAGGCTTAATGTGACTTAGTCTTGCATCCTCCGTTTTTATAACCTCAACCAAACTTTGTACCTGAAACTTTATGCTCTCCATAAGCGCTTTGGCACCCATTTTCATGGAAGATCGTCCAAAATTAGTCCTGTCCGGATATGAGGGATGAGCCCCAATCGCCACATTATGTGCTTTAGCCAGCCGTACTACTTGAGTCATAGTCCTCTTATCCCCCGTATGACCTCCACATGCAATATTACAGGAAGACAATAAAGGTAACAGCTCATTTTCGTTACCAACACCTTCGCCCACATCAGAATTTAAATCAATATAAGTTCTTGCCATTTTGGAATTTCTAATTTCGAAAATACTGATAAACTTTAAGACTTCCTGTCAGAAACGACCTTCTATTAACGCACAAAACAATTACCAACACTTCTTTCGCAACCCCTCATTTCACCACAGTTTTAACATTTTTTAATGCCGTTTATCTAAAAAATTGCAGTTCATCTAAAACTAGGGTGCCGTATATCGAGTCTACATAATATCCAGAAAAATTACGGGTTATTATTATCCCAAATCGAACTTCCCCCTCATTTTAATCGGGGCCTAATTGACCTACCGAAATGAATTGTTTAGAATGTAATAGAAAACTTGGTTATACAGATCACAAACACTCAATGGACCTTCTTGGTGTTGAATTGTGTAGTGAACATAGACCAAGAATGATAAAACTAGTAGAACTTAACGATACCCCTCGTGAAGCCATACAACTATACTATGGATTAAAAGAAGCCGGAGTGCCTTCTATGTTAGAATGGTGGGACGGTTCAAAATCAATAGATATTGCCATATCTAGAGTAAAACTCAATATTGAAATAGATACGGAATATCATATGATGACCCATGAACAAGCCATTAACGACTTGGAAGAAGCCATGCATTCGTTTAAAAATGGCTTTACCACCATACGAATACCCCATGTACTTATAAAATATTATCTTAAAGAAACCGTTACAAATATTCTAGGGATAATGGAAGGCTTGCGTGTACATATCAAAGCGATATAAACTTAAAACCTATTGCCATGTCAAATAATACAAAGATTTTAAAGACTCCATTGAGAATTTCAATCGCAATTTTGTTGTTGGGCATGCTATCTCGCATTTTTCATTGGCCGTACGCGTCAGAAACTATCTTCCTGGCATTTACAGCCATTCTTATCCTATATACTATACGTTTTTGGAAAAAGGAAACCAAACTGTTTGTTGATATCGTTAAAATGGTAATGGTAACCAGTTGGGCACTTAATGGGCTTTTCCGGATAGTTGACCTACCGTTTACCCTACTCTTTCAAATACTAATTGCTATCTCTTTCATTACTTGGTTTATTATGGAAGGAACTGCCTATTTTCTGGACGAGGACCGCAGACAAAAAAATAATATGGCCCGTGTATTGTGGAATTTAGCCATGGTAGTTGGAGCTCTTGCCATTATAGCCGGAAGCCTTTTGAATATGTTAAACGAATCTTATGCCATTCCGCTTCTAGCTGTAGGAATAACTATAATCATTGCTTACATTTTAAAGGACGTATTTGCCAACAACAAAGGAAAAGAAGGTCACGGCAACGGAGAGCTTCAATTGTAATAGCATCTACATACAACTTCTTACTCAATACCACTCTTTCCCTACCTACTCGTTTTCAGAATTGAACACCAGCCTATTTAAGGCCTCTTCTTAGCTTGTCTAAAGAACTTATCTAAACTAACTACAAGACCCTTGACAGAAACATCTATTGTTCCAAAGGGCTTATTATATCATTTCTCTTTTCTATCTAGATTTTTTTCAAAAAACAAAGAACACAAACTATCAATTAGAGCTCAAACCTTAGGTTGTATTGCTTAAAAAAAGGATAAGGTGTTTTTACATTTATTCCGTTTGTGGAGCTATAAATACCACTTACCGACATTCATGTTTTCAATCGAATTTAATCCCCTTTGCCCGATTGATAAAGGTGTCACTAGCCCATAAAAGCGTTTTATATACAAACCCAATTCTTATGAAAGAAAAAACTACTCTTAATGATTACCTTGTTTATGCTTTCTGCGCTTTTTGTTTTTTATGGTCTTTGTATGTCATCTTTTACACAACAGTGACATAAGTACCTGTAAGAACCTATATGCAATAGCATTAGTCATAGGCTACGAGGTATTAAACTCAACGCAATCACCAAATACCTCAACTATTTGTAAAAAATAACCCAAAAATTGTGGGGTTTTTCTTTGTTCTATTATCCGTGTATACTTTTATTTTTGTGAAGGAACAACAGATAAATATTCTATGAAGACAAGAGACAAACTCACTTACGCCTATGTTGCATTCAATGTAATTTTTATAATCGTAATGGCGATTTTCCTATACAAAAATCACCCGTTCTAGGAGTCCCTTAAAATTCAAGCTTAGATTATCTAGCTCCTACTCTGTTTACAGATAGGAGCTTTTTCTTTATTTGTACGCAGTCTAACCAAATTACCCTAACCAACCCTCTCTATCCAGGCTACGATATTGAATAGCTTCCGCTATATGAGTGCCATTTACAGCGTCTACACCTTCTAAATCAGCAATGGTACGCCCAACCTTTAAAATACGGTCATAGGCCCTTGCAGAAAGATTCAAGCGCTCCATAGCATTCTTGAGCAATTCCTTAGAAGCTTCATCCAACCTGCAAAATTCCCGAATCTGTTTGGTGTTCATTTGGGCATTGTAATGCACATTGGGCAAATCAACAAAACGCTTGGTCTGCACTTCTCTTGCAGCGGTTACCCGTTTCCGGATTTCCACACTGCTTTCCCCTTTTCTATCTTCTGACAATTTATCAAAAGGAACCGGTGTTACCTCTATATGAATATCTATACGATCCAATAAAGGCCCGGATATCTTACTTAAATAGCGCTGCATTTCCGCGGGAGACGAAGTTACGGGTGCATCCGGGTCATTAAAGTATCCACCCGGACTAGGGTTCATACTTGCCACCAGCATAAAACTGCTTGGATAGGTAACCGTAAAACGCGCTCTAGCAATAGTAACCTCACGGTCTTCCATGGGCTGGCGCATTACCTCTAACACCCTACGTTCAAACTCTGGCAACTCATCTAAAAACAGAACTCCGTTGTGCGATAATGAGATTTCTCCGGGTTGTGGGTAACTTCCCCCTCCAACTAATGCTGCTGAGGTATAGTACACAATGTGTACAATAGTATATAGCTTTGACAGTTATATACTAAAACAACACCTATGTTAGCTATTTATTGTAGGATTTCGCAGAAGAAAGCACAAGGAAAAGACAGGTCTATAAAGGAACAAAGGTTAAGAGGTATTGAACTAGCTAAAAAGCTAAAAATAAAGTACAAAGTGTTTATTGACGAAGGGGTTTCGGGTACATGGGCTTTAAAGGACAGACCTGCTTTCTTCAAACTAGTAAGTGATTTACTCAATAAAAAAGGTAAAATTACCACGGTTTACGCATTAGACCCAAGTAGACTTTATAGAAATGACGAAACAAGGCTAAGTTTTCTCGCCGCAGTCAAAAAGAAGGACATCCAACTCTATTTTGATAATGGATTATATGATTGGTCAGATCCCTACATGAATTTTATGGGCAAGGTTCTTTCTGCAACCGATGTCTTACACGTAGACGTAACCAAACTAAAGGTTAAGGCGGTTCTTGAACGAAATGCAAAAGAAGGTAAAGGGTTTGGCATTACACCCTATGGTTACGAGACGGACAAGAGAGGTTATTTAACTAAGCACCCTGAAGAATCCAAGACAGTTAAAAGAATCTATGAACTATCCCTATCTGGTGTAGGTACGCGTACTATTGCTGAAACTTTAAACAAAGAAGGAGTCCCAACACGCTACAATAAAATAAAAAAAGGCAGCATTACCACGGTCAACAAGGACACAGGCAAACTAACCACAACCGAAAAGAAAGATGTAAAATGGGCAGGTAATACTATAAGAAACATACTAACCAACCCAATATACAAAGGTCTTAGGATATGGAACTCCAAAGATTCAAAATCCAACAAAGAACGTTTAAAAGAAGGGGTAAAAATTGAACCTGAAATTGAAGTAGAATTACCCGAACTTGCTCTTTTCGATGCATTTTACTGGCAGAGGGTAAACGATAATCTAAAGAACAATGCTAACAACTCGGGCAAGAAGGTTGAGCATAAATACATGTTAAAAGGTTTACTCGAATGTAAAGAGTGTGGAAGGAACTACTACGGACGAACTAGAACCAATAAAAAGGACAATTACTACATGTGTTCCTCAAAGAGATACAAAGAATCAACCTGTACAAACAGGAGCATTAACATTGACTTATTCGAGGGCTTTGTATGGAGCATCATGTTTGATGGTGGTACTATATATGACAAGATGGTACAGACATTTAACGAAGGTGGTAGCGATAAAAGAAAAAAAGAACTTGAAACGCTGATAGAATCACATAACCAATCCTTGTTAGAATTAACTAAGGAGCATAAAAGAATGGTGCAAGCGCTAATAAAAGGTACGTTGAGCGACGACGATGTAAAAGACGAAAAACTGAGGATTACGAGGGCGCAAAACGATGTGAACGAACGATTGGACAAAGATACACAGGAACTATACCAGTTAGAGAGTGAAACAAAGATACTGGATGATATTGCTTTTGATTGGGGCTTTCTATCAGAGGAAACAAAAGAAACATTGTTTGAGAAAGGTAAAGAGAAGCTTAGAGCCGACTTAAAGAGACATCTAACAAAACAAAAACGCCTAAAAGAGTTTAACCCCAACTGGAACGAAAAAAGGCGCATAGTACGAAAGTACTTGAAAAGAATCTATATCGAGAGTGACAAGCAAAACAGAATTTTCATAATCAGAGTTGAGTACAACCTACCAATTGAACAAGAAACTTACCTAATTGATTGGAACTATATAGCATACTACAATGCCACTAAAAAAAGAAGTGTACAATACTACCCCGAAATAACTAGACGTTTTACACACATTAAGGTTATGCAAGCAACGCAGTTACTTAGAAACTACTCAGCTAATTGTATTGAGCAAGATACACAGGAAGCCGCAAAGACCTAAAAAGAACATACCTAGATTGTTTAGCTAATCAGGTTCCAAATAGTAATAGATAAGACCGCTATAGGACATAGGGAATTGTAGCTTAAAATAATCGATAAGTATTCAAAATTTCAACTTTAACCAATAAAAAGCCAAATATTTGAATGGTATTTTTCTTAACCTTTTTCACATTCAAAAGCACTTTGTTTCGCTCCCGAATAGTTGACCGATTCCTTAGCCCTTTGTTTTACGGCCACTAAGCAACCTTTTTACCCCCTTCCTAAACAGAAAACCTGTAGAAAAATTCAGAAAAAACGTCCCATTCCGAGACCCTTACATGTACACGGGCAATTTTCCCCTAGAATATTCACATATAACAAAAGTGAACATTTTTATAATTGATATTCAGTGAGTTGGGTTTTTCATCAACATTTAAAGTTCATTTGTATTTGAAAATACTATATAAATGAACTATATTTACATCATTAATATAATGAATTATGGTAGGTAGTGACTGGATAGAATTTGAGAAAGCTTTGCATATAGGCAACAGGTTAATGAAGAACCCCAAAAGAAAAGTATTAGGTCTTTATATTATTTGTGCCGTTAACTTTGGTCTTAGGATTGGCGACTTACTAAAACTTAAGTATTCCGATTTGCAAGGGGAACGGTTAAAACTGGAAGAAGAAAAAACTGGTAAGAAGGTTGACCGTAAAATTAACCACTACGTGAAGGATGCTCTAGCCAACTTCCAACAAGAAATGAAAGAGCCTGACCAATTCATCTTTGTTTCACAGAAAGGTACGGTATACAGTAGACAAGCTATAAACAGATTTTTAAATGACCAATGGGGCATTAGTTCCCATGGCCTAAGAAAGTCTTTTGGGCGTTATGTGTATGAGTCCAATGGCAGTTGTGAAGATATACTAATCAAGTTAGGGGAAATCTTCAATCATTCTAGTCTAGCCATAACTAAACGTTACCTAGGTATCAGGCAAAAAGAGATAGATGATATTTTCGATGCTATGTGAATAATTAGAATTAATTGCTACCCTCTTGTTCATTCTCCACAACTGCTAACTCATCGGTGTTTTCTTCTTTACCTTCACCTTTATTGGTCAGTGGCAGGAAGCCTATAAAACTTAACAGTAGGGTAATAATCATCCAAAAGCTAATACCGTCGATGAATCCTAAAATTGTTGCAGCAGTACCTATGAATTTTTTAGAGTACTCGATTTCAAAACTTCCTTCGGGGAATGAAATGCTAAACTCGTTGCTAGAGTTCATGTATGTATGCCAAACAACTATTTCGATTTTTTCGTTCGACAACAAGTTCCCAAGAGAAATCTTACTCTTAGATTGTCCTGATTTTAAGTTACCCTCACTATCTTCAAATTGATAGGTACAATCCATTCCATTTGTTAGTAGGTTGATATTTTTAATTTCCTTATCACCCTCATTAGCAATGTTAATAATGGTCTGATGATGCCACGATAGACCTAAGTTTTTCAACTGAGATATAGTTGTGTTCATAACATCGTTATAAAGGTCATAACTACTATTGATTCCTGAACTTACATATTGAGTAGGTATACGAAATTCACTTGTGTCAGCAATAGCTTTTAAGTCATACCTGTTGTCAAAAACTAAATTATATAGCTGAAAACACACCCAAATAAAACTTACTAAAGCAGCAAAATTTCTAATTACCTTCCAAAACTCATTCATTTAGACTATAACTTTTCACTTCATTATACATGCAAAGACCTATCCTATAAAAACCCATAAAACTTTCAGGGAAATTATGAAATAGTCATACTACAAAGATACATTGTCATTGTAAGTATATTCGTCTATATTGCAAACAGTTGTCAGTAAGTTATTAACGTCAAACTAAAAAAATGAATCGGTACATTAAGGCCATGGAAATCGGGCGAGCCAACGAAGAAAACGGGATAACCTATTTTGATTTGGTGAAGGAAGTTGAAAAGGGTTTGGATAGAAAGTTCAACGAGTCAAGCGAAGCAACATTTTACGATTGGTTTACAGATAGCTTTATCAAAAAAGGGGGTAATGATGAATTGAAAGAGCAAATGTTCAGATGGAAAATTCGAAACTATTTCACAAATAAATATGTAAACCCCGATAGTAGGTTTAAAGAATCTAGAGACTGGAAAGATGTTGAAAATATACTTAACACACATTACTTCTTGAATGGAATAACATCAAAGCAATATTTAGACTATTTAGAGTTAAAAGAAGCAAGAAAGAATGCAAAACAGGCAACGGGTTTTTCTTTGTTCTCAATCTTTGTGGCCGTGGCAGCAATTGTTATAGGTGCTATTCAAAGCATTTCAAGTCCAAAGCCACCATACGAAGTACAGGTTATAGAGGATAGGACAAGAACCAAGGAACTACAACAAGAAAATCAAGACTTGAAAGAAGAGCTATACAAGGCTCAAATGTTGATTGCCGTCTACGAAGATACCCTACAATAGTTTCTGCATACCTAGATAGTACATTCATGTTTAGCCACGATTCTTTCTAGCATCCCAATTTGCTCACTTACTAGATAACCTTTCCTATCAAAATTTAAACCAGTAGATTTAATAGCTATGGCCACTAAGGATTGATGATTGTAAGTATTGCTTTCACCCTCTCTAAAACAAAGGTAAATGTTGAGGTTCTTTGGGCTGTAATGGGCATAGGCTATCGGTTTACCTCTTCTATAAAATAGCCCTGTAGCCATATTGTTGTTGGAAGAGACTACTTCAAATGTAATGTCGGTTGGTGCATTCATTGGTCGGGGGAATAGATTTGGGTGTTTGTTTTACACTTAATACATAACGAGCCGTATTTAAAAATAGTATCTTTTTATTGGTTAGGTCTGTTATTTAACAGGGTTGACAAAGTATTCATATCAAATAACCAACACCCTTTAACCTATACGGCATTATCTTTTCTCTTTGGTCTTATGTTACCATCGAACGAAAACAAAACGTTACAGAGAGAGATAGCCCTTCTTTAATAATTGCCCAACAAATTGATAGAGATAGCCAAAATAAGCCAAATACCCGTGTTTTTGGGGTTTTTCAGTCTACTACTACCGGCTCGGAAATTTTTTGATTTTTTCAGGATAACTTTTAAGGACTTTGTCCTAAACACGTAACACGCTCTATTTAGCTAAGCGTTCGAGATGAGAGAGCGTTTCTTTTGAAAAAGGTATAATGTACTGACTAGATAAAAGATAAGCCCTATTTAGGGGTACTGTCACTAAGGCTTTAATTAAGTGAATATATAACACTCTTTTATGGCAATATCTTAAAACAACCAATTTGTTAGACCCCACCACCGTTACCGTTACAGCTTTTATACTCGTAGTACGTACATGTATATATCAATCTACAACGTATCCATTCAACAACGTATCCATTCAACAACGTATCCATTCAACAACGTATCCATTCAACAACGTATCTTTTACAACATATCTGTTTACAACATATCTGTTCTACAACGTATCTGTTCTACAACGTATCCTTTCTACAACGTATCTGTTCTACAACGTATCCTTTCTACAACGTATCCTTTATAACGTATCTTTTCTACAGTATTTGTTAGGAACTAATGACTTTGACTAGTAACGGCTTTATTTTGGACGGTTTTGGGCATTCTTCTGCACTGCTGATTGCTATAGTCTTTCATCAGGTGCCCTTTTAAACAGGTTTTGGTGAGTAAGGCCGTTGTTTTGCTAAGCCCGTGCTTAGTCGAGTCGGTTCTTAGCAAGAGACCTACCTATGGTTCTATTTGGGTTTACTTTAAACAAAGGTGTTGCTCCTTGTCTGAACCTGCTTAGATTAGACAACGGTTTTGTCAAGCCCGTGCTTAATGATTGAACTTCCTCTACTATAAATGAATACTCCTAACAATATGATAAAACCGAAAAGAATCGACTTTTAGCGACCTGAAAACCAAAGCTCTCACGACACCAAGGGTAAATAGCAATAATTTTTTTTGTGATTCTTTTGGAAAAATGAATATATAAGCGTAATTTTGTAATTAGCTCATTTTTTTATATGCTTCGCCACCGCACATTGTACGTTGCTACAAGGCAAAAGTAACAATAAAAATGATAACGAAATGTTAAATAGAAAAATAATCGATGAAATGCATAAAATTTTAACACTTAAGTAAATGGAAAAACTAAGAAAATTCATTCAGGAGCGTAAAGCGTTCAATCACAGCTATTTGGCACGTGAATCTCAATGGGACAAACTCGACTTTTCAAAGTGGATACGAAACAAAACGGACATAGTTCCACAGAGGGTACTAGACAACCTCACAATTGTCTTAAAACAATACGGATACAATGACTAAAGAAGAGAAAAACAAAGTACACAACGACCCAACATTATGGTTAAAAGACGGTAAAGAAGCCGTACCGATTAAAAGCTTGCAAAAACATGAGGTTAATAGAGCCCTAGATTTTGCTTGCACGCTAAGAAAAAAGATGCAACTAAGTATTGATCTTCAATCATTTAGACTAAAAAGGCTTAACGCTAAGATTCAAAACCTACAAGCAACTAAATAAATACAAGCCGTTAAGTCCTCCACGGTAACTAAGCGAGGATGTCCTAAATTTTAATATTATGGCAAATAATCATAAAAGACCTATATGGCAGAACCTTAGAATACCTATACCACTAAATAACAGACTTATTGAACTAAGTGAACAAAAAATTATAAAGGGTAATGCTACACTATATAATTGCCTATATATCATCAGTTCTATTACTAGCAATCAAAAAAAGAAATATAGAGACTACAAAACCTTTAGATCTGTACCATCTAGTAGGTTTAAGTCGATGATAGGTGAAGCATATAATAAGCCATTGAACTTGCTATTAGACAATGGAATATTAGAGAGATCTGGCAAGGCTTTTCCTGCCTTTACCAACGATAACGGTAAACGTTTAGAATCTGAATGCTACAAGTACCGTATACATCCTGACCTTACAGATAGTGAAGAATCGGTGAAGGTAAAATTCAAGTACACCGAAAGAACCCCAACCTACAAAGAATTCAACAGGCAAAGAGAGTACCGAGAGCAGTTTATCAAAGACTTTAATTTGTTGGACATACCATTTATGGAACTTTACAAGGCAGTAGAAGACCATGTAAACAGCTTAAAAATAGATAACTACGAGGTCAATGAAAGAATGTACTGGAAATCAGGGTATAAAGATGTACACGAAATAGATAGTACCTATGTAGAACTGCCACCAGTTAGAATGAGTCTTAATGAAGCCTTGCTCTATGCCGACCAAAAGAACATGGTGCTATTTAGCTCCGGTGGTAAAATAAAAATGATGTACGAATCAATGTACATGGAAGACCAAAGAGCCTTTGTACGCAATTCATGGTTAGAAGCAATAGACAACCTTAAAGAGGGTAATCTTTACGCTAAAAGAAAGAATAGATTGTACAGCAACTTTACCAATTTTCCCAAAAAGCTATTAGAGATTATAAAAAAGAGGAACAATTTGGGTGAAAGCGATGTAAAAAGTAGTCAACCTGCATTCTTAGCTTATTTGTTGGATAAAGAAGGAATAAGAAGCCACGACATTAACGAGTTCCAGAGATTGGTAAATGAAAGTGATATATACCTACACTTTGCCAAAGATGGAATGAGTAGAGGTGAAGCTAAAACCATGATGTTCAAAATCTTGTTTTCCAAGCCTACTTCAACGTTTCAAGATGTTGAGATTTTCAGAAATGAGTTCCCTAATGTAATGGGGTACATAGACGACTTTAAAACCAAAGAGGGTAACCAATACAATGATTTCGCTATTATGCTACAAACAATTGAAAGTGAGGTTTTTATAGATGGTATCTATCCCAAATTAAGAGCGTTGAATATACCATTCTTCACTAAACATGATAGCATTATCTATAATCGTAAAGATGCAGATATAGTACAGAAAGTAATGCACGACCATTTCATTGAAATAGGTTTCAGAGGTCAGTTAGACCACGAGTATAAATTAAACGAACAACCAAAGATTAAAATAGCTTAACCATGGAATTAATAAAAGAACTACCCGAAATCTTTACCAAAAAAGGTAAAAAATATATACAAATAGGCAAAAATGATAGTGCGTACCTCTATGAGGTAAATGACATTGAACCAGATAAAAATAGTCATACTTACTTTGAGGTATTTTTTAGGCGTATCGAAAAAGCTAGAACGTATCCAAATGGAAATAGAGTGCCAAAAAGGGTTATTTACCCATGGGATGAAGCCTTTGGAGATTGGGCTTATTGCATTCATAGAGGTAACGATGTTAGCACGGCACGAAGGATAGCCACATATAGGTTCAACTATATGGATGAGTACGCCAAAGAACAAAAACAAAACAGACAATCAGCATAGTATTATGAGTGTACCGAATAACTATAGTTTCAGCTTACAGGACGTGCAGACCGAACTTAACCTAGGTTCTACAGCATCATTACAAGATTGTTTTAATGCTGCAAGAAGTGGAGGTTTCAACAGTACATATCAAGGTTCAAAAGACAGGTTAAGGAACTTTAGAGCGTATGACCGCAATAAGAGTTACGGCACACAAATACAAAGTGTTGGCTATGGTGGTAGTTCTTCCAATGCATGTGGTAGTACCCGTTTTAACTTTTATACCGAATACGGTAAGTCATGGGTAAATACCAACTCTATTTGGACTAATTACCAAGGCACTATCAAAGCACCTGCACAATGGTACTCGGACGGGTACGCATCGAGGTATTGGAACGGTAGCTCTTTCACCTCTTTAGGCTCTTGTAGCTAAATACATAAACAATTAAAAATCAAAACATTATAGATATGAAAAACACAGAAATCACAGAAGAACAATTTGAGAAAATAGCCTACTACTTCGACTCTTCTAAGTTTTCACTAGCGGAACAAGCAGCAAAGAAAAGGCTCGCTGCATGGGAAGACGTACAAGAAGAAGCAAGCAAGCTAATCGCACTACCAAAGACCAAACAGCAATTTGAACTATTGTTGGAAAATCCCTTGCAATACGTCAAACAAAAGTTAGATGATATTCATAGACCTGACTTTAATAAGTTGCCGATAAGTCAGGATAAACTATTGGAGTTGTTGGAAATCAACCTGAGGCCGTTACATAACGCTATTGCAACCTTGGACAGACACAAGGGTAAACTATCCTTTACGGTCGGAAGTGGCGTAAATTACGTGCTACGCAAAGAAGACTATACGACCTACACAAAGAACGAGAATCAGAACAAAGAAATCAAACGTATACAGAAGGCTATAGATGCATTAAAAGCGATGTATGATAGTGAAGAAGAATTTAAATCTCACACAAATCTTTACAAACTTCAAGAGTTTAGCCGTAAGGTTGGTACAGAGAACGGTAAACTCGTACCGAACCGCTATTACCTCTACGAAGTCAAATAAATAGTTGTCGAGAAGTCTTGTTTTAGTTTGTAAAGACCCTTATCATTAATTTGATGGGGGTTTTTCATTTAAAGTAGTAAGTGACCTAGGGGGTACCTCAAAAAAACAGAGTTAAAAGCTCTTCTATCTGTATAGTCCCTAGAGACACAAAACCTATGAAAAACCTATACGCATGTACAATAGAGCGCACCCAATAAGGCTTAAAAAGCTGTAAGACTTCATGTTTCTTTCAAAGAGGTGGTTATGAGCATGAAAGCACTTACGAATGCATAAAAGCGCACTAAAGGCCAATACCTATGAAAACCCCATACGCACATAAGTAAAAGCTTTTTGCAATAGTCTATAGCAGGTTCAAAAACCCTTGGATTCGTGGTGTCAGGCGTAGGTGTTCATGTAGTAGGTCTTAAAAGATGTGCACATTGTCTAATAACAGGGAACTTATTGTGTGATGTGGGTTTCTGAACGGACGCTGGCTCATAAGCCCCATATTTTTTATTTTACCTACAACACTATGAATCTTGGTAGTTTCAAGTGCCTCATGCAAGGTCATAGGTGGCAAAATAGAAGGTAATCGCTTCGCAAGCATCGTTTTTCCCGCGCCTGGAGGACCGACCAAAATAATATTATGCCCACCTGCCGCCGCAATTTCCATAGACCGCTTGATGCTTTCCTGACCTTTTACATCGGCAAAATCAAACTCCGGAAAATCAAGGGTTTTATAGAATTCTTCGCGAGTATTAATGATGGTCTGCTCTAACGGTGTTCCATTGTCAAAATATTCGATCACTTCAGATATATTATCAACTCCAAAAACTTTTAAATCAGAAACAATAGCCGCTTCCTTGGCATTTTCCTTGGGTAGAATAAAACCTTCAAAACCCTCTTCTTGTGCCTTTATGGCTATGGGCAATGCTCCCTTTATAGGGTGGAGACTACCGTCTAGAGAAAGTTCGCCCATGATAATGTACTTTTCTACATTATCCGACTTAATCTGTCCCGAAGCGGTTAGAATTCCTATAGCCAAAGTCAGGTCATATGCCGAACCTTCCTTTCTAAGGTCTGCCGGAGCCAAATTCAACGTTATTTTCTTGCCGGGAATTTTGTAGCCATTGTTCAACAGTGCTGCCGCAATGCGGTAGTTGCTTTCCTTTATTGCATTATCCGGCAACCCTACCAAGTGGTACCCAACGCCTTTATCTACATTGACTTCTACCGTGATAGTTGTTGCATCTACGCCAAAAACGGCACTTCCAAAAACTTTGGTGAGCATATTCTTTATCTATTTAAATTCTATAGTTGGCTTTTATTCAAGCTAATTCTTTGGCATTAATGTAAGTTGAGACTTTGATGTAGAAAGTATCTCCTCTTTATTGAGCATCATTTTACGAAACTCTCCCTTTGCATACATTTCCGCCTGATCCTTATAATGTTCACTAAAAGGATTTCCTGATTGTCCCGTAGGCAGGATACTCATACTATTCTCAACATCCGAAAAATCTACGACCCTTCTTGTTGATGGCCCAGAACTTACCTTGTTAATACCGTCTTCCGTGTATGGAAAATAGGTATTGTTTATAACCTCCCGAGTTCCGTTTATAGCAAACGGACCTACATTGAAAAAAGATTTTAACGCTTCAACCTGGCCTATAGGATGCCCATGTTCAAGGGTATGCACGTTACCCCAAACCCATGCAGTTGTATCTTTGCCCAATTGATCACCAAGAGCTTCCATTGCTTCCTTAAAAGAAATGGTAACAATATAGCTTTGACTTTCAATGGTACCGGATGTATTTGTATTATCCCACCAAATAGAGCTCTCTTTACCTATTATAGGCGCTATGGTTCGTTTTATAAAGTGTGTATTTAAAATCTCCTCAAAAAGTGTTTCCCCTAATTCGTCCTTAAATGTATTTTTTAAAATAAAATACATCCATCTATGGTATACTGTTGCAGCTGTACCTTTCACAGGGTAATCGCCTTTCCAAGCTTTAAGGTTATCCAGAATTTGCAAATGACTATCGTTAAGACCCTCAACATTCACCTTTTTGAGCAATTGGGATACTATTTCTACATTTACAGGCGAGGTATTATCGGTTATCATATCGCCCACAGCTTTCCTGTCCCAATCGTCTTTACCCTCCAATAGTTCCTCAATTCTTCTCCCTCTATTTTCAGGCAAATAATAACCAGGGTACAACATACCAGCAATAGAATCCGGTTGGTTGTTAGCGGAGTACACATAGTGCCACGGTGGATTTATCGCATGCGGATTTTTACTAAAATCCAAATATTTCTTTTCCACAGGCAGACCTTTTCCTTCCTCATATACAAATTTGGTATTCACGCTGTCCGGAATCTCATAAAGCTTAGCTGCGGCCCACCATGCCACATTATCATCAGCATCACCATAAACAATACCTAATCCCGGAGCATGTAAGTCACCCAAAGCTTGCTCAAAATCACCCAATCCCTTGGCGTACGACATATTATAAAGGGAAGTAAGTAACTTATTTTCAACTTTAGTGAAAATCCACCACATAGAAATGGGTCTATCACCGGTAATTTGATCAGCAATACCATTTAATACCGGACCCCTATTCGTTTTTTTATAAGAAAAGTGAACGTTCTCAGAATCCTTCACTTTAATGGTTTTTGAGATAACCTCATAATCCTTCCACCCACTACCCTCTTTATATTTTCTTGGGTCCGTTGGATGTGTTTTCTCATAATAAAAATCTACATCATCATTCTCGAACATGGTCATGCCATAGGCCAGCTTTCGGTTATGGCCCAAGATGGGATAAGGAACTCCGGCAAGATGATACCCGTATTTCTCATAATTTGGCGTACTTACATGAGCCTCGTACCAAACTGATGGTTGCGAATACCCAATATGTGGGTCGTTCGCAAAGATTACCTTTCCGCTTTTTGTTTTTTCTGGAGCAATGGCCCAACCATTACTTCCTTCAAACAATGGAATTGATAGTTTTTCTAGAGAAGACATCACCTCTGAAATAGATTTACGTATGGAATCGTTTTTAGTATTGGGGTAGTTTTTTATCCATAACGTTGTAGTATCACTATGAACCGCCAAATCCTTTAAGTACTCAAACCCCAATTTATCCTTTATTTTACTCAATAACGGGTCCGTTTTATGAGCCATAGCAAAACTAAAAGCCATATACCCAAGGGTATTGTAGACATCCTTTAGTTCAAACGGTGTTTTTTCTAAACCCGTTAGATAAAACTCCACGGGAGTGGGCCCTTCCTTTACAAATTCATTTACGCCATCCAAGTACGCTTGAGATAGTTGCACTGCCACATCGGATGAATTAAGTTTTGCTATAGTCTCCGTAGAATACTCATCTATTCCTAAAGCCAAAAAGAACTTATCCGTACCCAATAAGTCTTTCCCGAACACCTCTGACAAACCACCCTTTCCTATACGCCGCAAAAGCTCCATTTGCCACAATCTGTCCTGGGCATGAACATACCCAAGCGCTTTAAATGCGTCCGTATCATTTTCCGCATAAATATGAGGAATCCCATAAGTATCATAATATACCTGTACTTCTCCGGAAAGATTTTGAAGGGACTTTTCCCCATCATAGTCAGGTTTTAAATGATAGGTGAAACTTCCTAAAATAACAGCTAGCACACCAATAAGAGCGAGGAAGCCCCACCCTAAGCGCTTAAGTTTTCTCATTCAAGTCTAAGTTTTGACCTAATATAAGAATTATTTACAAGGAGCTAAGAAAGAACGGATACCTCGCTTAAAAGCATCTATTAACGACCTATTTCTATTAAAAACAAAGGTTTGTTTTAATTACAAAGACACGTTTATGCACAACAAAAACAACCTAACATCAAAAAAGTAAGAAAAAACTACAATTTTATTAAGTGATTAAATCTGAATATTCTTATTTTTAGTTAAAATAAACCTAAAAAACACTATATGAAAAATGCTTACTTAAAAATTGCCGGAACTATTATTGGCGCCGGACTTTTTCTTGTTTCATGTACCAAAGACGAATTTGAACTAAGCACCGAAGACAGCCTAACCCCTTTTACCTCAAAAATTGGCATTCCCTCTTCAGACTTTAATTTTAAAGCCCCGTCATTGATTAAAAAACTTCCTGAAAAGTCAATGTTTCATGACGTTCCCTTTAATTTAGCCTCTATTGTAGAGCCCAGTAAATGCACCTTAACTCCTTTAGACGACGTAATTGCTGCTTCGGTTTCCAGCAATCTGGATTCCATTGGTTTTGATTGGTATGACCTCTATGCAGAAATGAACTTTCTATCCACCATTACCGATGATAGCCCGCAGTATTTTGGAGCAGACGGGGAAGACACCCAAAAAGTAAAGAATATAACCAAAAGTCTTGAGAGATTCTGGTTTATGCCACATGAGATAGAGGTGCGCGGGCAACACAAAACCACTCTAGAAGATTATGACAAATTAGTAGATATTCTTATGTTCTGGTATGAAAGACCTGCATCAGAAGCAAATGCCCTTGCCTATTATTTTACAAATTTTGTAAACGTAGAGAGCACCTTTCTAACGGAGACACCATTGATTACCGCAGATGGATTCGCAATTGCTCTGGACGGTGCCTTTGGACAGAACGACCTTATTGTAATTGGTGATGGTATAGTAGACCTACTTGAACAAACGGGTATACGGCGAGGTGTAATCTGGAATGGCATCATGGCCCATGAATGGGCTCACCACATACAATTTAACAATCAGGAAAAATGGTACCCTAACGGTGCCGCTGATAATGTTCCCGAAGCTACCAGAACAACGGAACTAGAAGCCGATTTCTTCACCGGGTATTATGTAACCCATAAAAAAGGTGGTACCCAAAACTGGAGACGAACCCAACAATTTCTAGAGCTTTTCTTTAACATTGGCGACTGTAGCTTTACAAGTGATGGTCACCACGGCACGCCTTTACAACGTATGGAAGCTGCAAGAAGGGGCTACCTACTAGCTAGAAGAATCCAAAATAAAGGCAAAGTCCTAACTGCCAACCAGGTCCATAATAGGTTTTTGAAGCAACTGGATAAAATTCTTGGCAACGAACCCGCTAGAGTTATCCAATCAACAGACGATGAAATTCAAGATGAGTTTCAATTTGACGTTCAACCGGATGCGCTTCAATAAGAACAAAACTTAACCTATGAAAAAAGGGCGTTCCAAAATATTTTGGAACGCCCTTTTTCTTTTAATAGGAATACTAAACTAGTTGTTTTTGAAATTCACCAATCCCTTCTTTAACCATTCCTCATACACATCACTATCCGTATACTGCACTGCGGTATTTAGAATTTCCATATCAGGTGTCATCAAAACGTAGTAAGGTTGAGAAGCCGCATTAAAATTAACCGTCTGAAAAGTACCCCATTTCTGCCCTACGGTCTCAATATGTTTTACACGGCCGGTATCATATTTAAAATCAAATTGCTCTGCCTCAGAAAGTTCCTTTCGGTCATCTACGTACAAAGAAATAAGAACGTAGTCCTCCTTTAAAATAGCATACACGTCAGGTTCGCTCCAAACATTCTCTTCCATCTTCCTACAGTTCACACAGGCCCAACCTGTAAAATCCAACAGGATAGGCTTATTTACTTTCTTTGCATGAGCTACTCCTTCATCAAAATCCTTATAACAATCTATGCCCAACGGACAGTCGCTCTCGGTTTCAAAAACACTGTAAAATGCCGGTGGCGGAAAACCACTCAAAAGCTTAAGATTAGAAAACCCTATAAGCCCCAAAAGAATATAAATTGAAAACGCGGCACTTACCAATCCCGTAACTTTTCTTCCCGCTGAAAGTTTTTGCTTTGGCCCGTCATGCGGAAACCTAAATAATCCAAAAAGATAAAGCGCAAGCAATACGAACAATACCACCCATATACCCAAGAATATTTCACGTTTTAAAATACCCCAATTGCCTACAAGGTCTGCATTGGAAAGGAATTTAAGTGCTAATGCCAGTTCTAGAAAACCTAACACCACTTTAACCGTAGTCATCCACCCACCGGATTTTGGCAATGAATTCAACCAGGCAGGGAATAATGCAAAAAGAGCAAACGGCAGAGCAAACGCCACACCAAAACCGGTCATGCCCGCTGAAAGGTTCACAGCTACATCTCCCTCTTCCAAAACGGTGCTCCCTAAGAGTCCGCCTAAAATAGGCCCTGTACATGAGAATGAAACAATGGCCAATGTTATCGCCATAAAGAAAATACCTATTACGCCACCTATTTTGGAAGAAGCGGCATCCATCTTATTTGCCCAAGAACTAGGCAAAGTCAATTCATAGTACCCGAAAAAAGAGAACGAAAAGAACACGAATATCAAGAAAAAGGCAATGTTCAACCAAATATTGGTAGCTATGGTATTTAATATCTGGGAGTCTACCGAGTCAAAAATATGGAAAGGCAGACTCAGTAAAAAGTATATTAAAACAATGAAAAAGCCATACAACAGGGCATTTATAATGCCTTTGGATTTTTTTTGCGAGTGTTTGGTAAAAAACGATACCGTAAGCGGAATCATAGGAAAAACGCAGGGCGTCAACAACGCAATTAATCCACCTAAAAATCCTAAGCCAAAAATCATCCATAGACCGGAACTTGCCTCACCTACTTCGTGTGTACTTCCTAAAAGTTCCTTATTCTTTAAATCGATTTTTAAAGCCGAACTCAAAGATTTACTGTGTTCATCTATAGTCTTCTCCTCGTTTACAGCCACCCCTCCATCTAGAACAAAACTAAAATCTGCATCCACCGGAATACAGACCTCTTTACAAACCTGATAGAAAAAGTTGATGTCAATTTGATTGACATCCGGATTAAGTAGTTTTATTTTTTGAGTAAAAATGGCCGTTTCCTTAAAAAAGGTTTCATCTACCTCAAAAATATCACTGTACTCAACAATGGTTTCACTCTCTAAAGTTTCACCAACAAGCTCATAGTTTTCGCCTGCACTTTTATAACTGAATTCACTTGGCAAGGACCCTCCTTCAGAAGTGAACTGAGAGTACACATGCCAGCCTTCCGCAATGTCTCCTTTAAGAATCAACTCATAATCTGTGTCGCTAATTTTTTTTACTTCTTGAGACCATTTCACGGGATTGTCATCATCCTGAGAGAAAAGACCTAAAGAACTAAAAAACAATGTAATAAATACTATTATATATTTCATTAATTTAATATAAATTTTAAAATATTACTTGTATCTTCCTTTACCTTAAAACGCTCATCTGCCCGCCTACCTATTATCCAAACTACATCTTCACCGGAACAAAGCAACCATTGGCGCTCTTTGGAAACAACATCAATCTTTTCATCCTTAAAAAACTTGGATAGCTTTTTCTTTCCCTGCATTCCTAAAGGATAAAAGTAGTCGCCATTTTTCCATTTCCTTATCGTTAACGGATACTTTAACGCTTTTTTATCTACGTACAGTGTGTGGAGATCCTTGCTTGACAAACTATCTGCCGATTCAATTGTAATATGAATGGGCTCTAAAACTTCGGTTTGCCCTTCCGAAATAGCATAAAACTCGGTATCAACTTTCTCAGAAACTTCCGTCAACAATAAAAACTCCCTATCCTTAAGCAAGCGGTGGGTTTTAGAATAAATCTCCTTCCCGCTCATGGCTGTTATTAAATTTTCAACATCATCCCATTCCGTGAACCCATATACCTTAAACAGAGCATGTATATGTGCTGAAATAGGCTTTAAATCCAGTAATGCTTGAGTGGAAATACGAATTACACCCTCCTTTTCTTGAAACAAGCGCAACTTCAATTCCAAAACATGGGCGTCAACAAGCGCCGCACTCTCCGAAAGGTGTTCTTGTGTTTTTGTAAAATTCTTTAAAAAAGAAGGGTTTAAATCCTTTAGCAAAGGCACAATTTCATGGCGGATTTTATTCCGAAGATATTTGGTATCCGCATTAGTGGCATCCTCTCTCCACTTTAAGTTTTGAGACTTAGCATATTCCAAAACCTGACTTCTAGAAAAACGAAGTAGCGGCCTTGACAAAGTCTCCGTCTTTTCTGGAATTCCGGACAGCCCGTCAATACCCGTTCCCCTGGAAAGGTTAATTAAAAACGTTTCCAAACTATCATCCACATGATGGGCAGTTACCAAGGTTTTAATATCATTTTCACGCATGACTTCAGCAAACCAACGATACCTAAGCTCTCTTGCACCAACTTGAACTGAAACTTTATTTTTTTCAACGTAACCAATTGTATTAAAATTAGTTGCGAAAAATTGAATATCGTTACTCGATGCTAATTCTTGAACAAATTTCTCATCGCCATTGCTAGCCTCTCCCCTCAAGTTAAAATTGCAGTGCGCAATGGCAAAATCCAATTTACACCTAATGCAAAGATGAACCAAAGCCACACTATCCAACCCTCCGCTACAGGCCAATAAAAACTTGGTCCTTACAAGGTTTTGAAAATTAGCTTCAATATGTTTTTGGAATTCTTCTAACACGATATAAAGGTAAGCAAGAATTAGAATTTGGGGGTCACAATGCGTATCTTTAAACAGGCTTAGCCTTCAAGGACTTCTCGCATAGCTTTTGCCTTCAGCAAACACTCCTCATACTCTTTTTCCGGAATGGCCTTTGCCGTAATGGCACCTCCCACGGAATAGGAAACGTATTTTTTGGACGCATTATAAAGAATACTTCTTATGACTACATTAAAATCGAAATCCCCATTGGGCGTAAAATACCCCACAGCACCACTGTACAACCCTCGTTTAAAAGCCTCCAATTCCTCAATAATCTTCATGGCCGATACTTTTGGAGCTCCTGTCATGCTACCCATAGGAAAGGATTCTTTGATTACATCAACAGGATTAGTGCCTGACGGAACTTGAGCCACCACAGTGGATATCATTTGATGTACTTGTTGAAAGGTATAGACCTCACAAAGCTCTTCAACCACCACACTGCCTTTTAGGGCACTTTTAGACAAATCATTACGGACCAAGTCTACGATCATTATATTTTCAGCTCTTTCTTTAGGGTCTGTTTTAAGGGCATTCACCAGCTTATCGTCTTCCTCCGGCTGTTTGGCTCGTTTAGAAGTCCCTTTAATAGGTTGCGAAATTAACTTCCCTGCTTCTTTACGCAAATAACGCTCTGGAGAGGTCGAAAGCAAATACTGGTCATAGACCTTTAAAAAAGATGCAAAAGGCGCTTCTGATATCTTATTTAGCTTTTGATAGGTCTTATAAGGGTTGATTTGCGTGTCTTCTGCATAGAATTCTTGACAGAAATTTGCTTCGTAAATATCACCCCGGTGAATATGGGACAACATTTTACCTACTTGTTTAAAATATTCGTCCTTAAAAATACGGAGCTTTATTTTGATGTTTTCCGTCACTGAGATGCTTTCCTTCTCCAGAATTCCGCCGGAAATCAAGTCAAAATCGGACTGTATTTCATCATCTACCATCCGCAGATATTCAAAAACCACGGTATTCCCATTTATCTTAATAATTTTCTTCGGTTGAAAAAAGAACAACTCCGCAAACCCTAGTCCATCGTGATTTTTAGATGACAGACGCTCCACATCATTCTTAAGGTCGTACGAGAGATAACCAAAAATATAGTCTTTGGCCCTATCTTGAAACTCCCTTAATTTTTCAAAAGCCTTTTCGCTATCAGTTTTAATGGTCGTTAGGGCATCTACAGCCAGTAAAGCATCAAAAGAGCTGTACTTGCTATTGTGCCTATTGCCATCCAACCACACCACTTCTTCAAACTGTTGCGCCCAAAGCAATAGGTCCTCCTTAAACTTTTTAATTTCAGAAACCGTGAACGTAGTAGAAATACGCAAATGAAAGAGACTTTAGAATTTACTTAAAAACTGGTCCACAGCAGCGCGGTGTGCCTTAGCAAGCTCAGTATTCGTTATACCTTCCCCTTCCTTAAAATTTTCTTGATAAGAAGGTAAAGAAAAAGTAGCGGCTACTTGAGCTCCAAATCTAGGCAAAACCTTTTCCGTGGTTTCCAGAGCCGTCACACCTCCTCTTTGCCCTCCTGAGGTAGACATTAACAACACAGGTTTATCCTCTAAAAACTTACGCTCAACACGTGACAACCAGTCTGTTAAATTCTTAAAATAAGCCGAAGGACCACCGTTATGCTCATTAACCGAAATAATGACGCCATCCGCCTTAAGAATGTCATTTTTAAGTTCTACCAAAGAGTTTGAATATCCATTTTCTCTTTCATAATCCTCACTGAACATAGGGAAAGGAAAGTTCACCATATTTAATAATTGAACATTATACCCCTCAATAAGAGAGACGGTGTGCTTTACCAATTGATAATTTATTGATTTAGAGGAGTTGCTTCCTGCGAATGCTAATAGCGTTGCCATAATTAGTAGTTAGATGTGTTTTAGCGAAAATATAGCAAATAGAGTTGAATTGCGAGTATTTTATCTAATTTTGCAGCGCAAACATCCAAACTAACTGTATTACAAGTATATATGACAACTACTCCTGTTAACAAAGGAGCAGTACAACGAACAGAAGTACTAAAATGCAAAGTTTTAAGTTTTAATGATGCTTTTGCCAACTATTGATCGTATTTGCAGTGGAAAATAAGACAGCAAGATTGTATTTTATTGATGCCATGAGGGCATGGGCCATTCTAATGATGCTCCAAGGGCATTTTATAGATGGATTGCTAGACCCTGTTTATAGAGATGGGTCCAATACGGCTTTTTCTATTTGGAAGTACTTTAGAGGCATTACCGCTCCCGTATTCTTTACGGTTTCAGGGTTTATCTTTACCTATCTTTTAATTAAAGGCGATAAAACCGGACTTCAGAACCCTAGGGTAAAAAAGGGCGTGAAAAGAGGGCTTGAACTCTTGTTTATTGGGTATTTATTGCGAACGAACCTTCTAGGTCTTCTACAGGGAAAAATCTATGATTCCTTTTATCTGATTGATGTACTGCATTGCATAGGACTTTCTTTACTTGGGATCATTGGTATTGATCTATTCACTGAAAAACGAAAGAAGTTTGTTTTCCCAACTATACTGTTGAGCGCAACCTTGATTTTATTCATATTTGAACCTACTTACAAGACCTGGGAATTCTCATTTTTACCGGATGCCTTTGCCAATTACCTAACCAAAAGCAATGGTTCTGTTTTTACCATTCTCCCATGGTTTGGCTATGCTTCATTTGGAGCTTTTTTATCGGTTGTTTTTACGAAATTTAAAAACTTGAAATATTTATATTTTATAGCCATTCCTCTTTTTGCCGCAACAGGGGCTACATTAATAGCCTACTCATCCGATTTGTTTTTACTCGCGTCAAAACATACAGGTTTACAGCTTTTTGCAAATATTTATTTCAACAATTACTTATTCATAAGACTAGGTGATGTACTGCTTGTTTTTAGCGTATTTATGCTATTTAGAACCCTACTTAAAAACAAGAGTATTTTAAAAATTGGACAAAGCACCCTATCAATTTACATCATACATTTTATTATCCTATACGGCACATTTACAGGATTAGGACTATATCGGTTTTTACACCATTCCCTTTCCCCTGTAACCGTTATTTTAGGAGCCTTAACTTTTATGGTCGTCTGTACTTATTCCGCTCTTGTTTATGAAAAAAATAAGGAGCATATAAAACTAAGAATCGCCACTGCCCTAAGATTTGTTTTGACAAAAATTGAGATTACTTCAATCTATATATTTCAACTTTCAAAAAGTAGATTTTTTAGATTCTTAAGAAGAGTTGGTTTGGCTAAGAATTAATTTCTGCCATCTTTAAAATAAAAGAAAAAGAATCCGAGTTTATAGCTCGGATTCTTTTTCTTTTGAACAGCAAGGCATTGAGTTGTTCAGTTTAACGATTCACTACGAATTTGCATTGATCACCTTCATCTCTTCTTCCGTAAACGTTAAATTATCCAACGCTTTTACATTTTCTTTTAGTTGACCCGCAGAACTTGCCCCCACCAATACAGAAGAAATAGCCGGCCTATTTAAAAGCCAAGCAATGGCCATTTGAGATAGCTTTTGGCCCCGCTTATCCGCAAGAGCTGCCAAATTTTTAATCTTATCCAGGTTTTTTTCTACTTGTTCCCTGTCCAGGTAGGTCAGATTTTTTGCCGCTCTAGAGTCATCTGGCACACCATTTACATATTTGTTGGTAAGCATTCCCTGTGCCAAAGGAGAAAAAGCAATGCAGCCCACTCCACTATCCCCTAAAGTATCTAGCAGCCCATCTTCTACCCACCTATCAAAAATTGAATACCTAGCTTGGTGCAGTACAAACGGAACCTTTAACTCCTTTAGTAAAGCAGCTGCTTCTGCCGTTTCTTTAGGCTGATAGTTGGAAATACCCACATAAAGAGCCTTTCCTTGACGAACAATATCCGCAAGAGCAACCATAGTTTCCTCCAAGGGCGTATCCGGATCAGGCCTGTGGTGATAAAAAATATCAACATAATCCAATCCCATTCTTTTTAGACTCTGATCAATACTGGCCATTAGATACTTTCTAGAGCCCCAATTGCCGTAAGGCCCGGGCCACATATCAAATCCCGCTTTAGAAGCTATGAACATCTCATCTCTATACCCTTTAAAATCTTTCTTAAAAAGCACTCCAAAATTTTCTTCTGCCGAACCATAAGGAGGTCCATAATTATTGGCCAAATCAAAATGAGTAATACCTAAATCAAACGCTGTTCTTAAAATTTCCCTAGCGTTATGCTGATTATCTATAAAACCGAAGTTATGCCACAAACCAAGGGAAATAGCGGGCAGCAAAACACCACTATTTCCACAGCGATTGTATTTCATTGTGTCATACCTCTTAGAATCTGCAGTATATTCCGTAATACCTGACTTGTCATTTATATGCATTGAAAAATGTTTTAATTACTAAAACCTAAAGCTACATAGAAATTACGAATAGAGATATCACAGCTCAGAACCGGATCCAGAAAAACATTATCGACTTTACACATCCGAAGCAACATGTTATTAGGACTGAATCAAAATAGACGGTAAAACATAAACCCTTGAAAGGATTCTACTATTTTTATCCCTTCAACTAAAAACAAAACAATAGCAAACATGAGCGATAAAAAGTTTACCCCCGTTAAATTGGCATTGGAAAAAGATAAGAGATATGCCTGGTGCACTTGCGGCCATTCCGAAACGAATGTTTTTTGCGATGGCTCTCATAAACAACACCAGAAACCCGGCTCTTTAGTTTTTCAAGTTGATGAAGATAAAGACGCCAGAATCTGCACTTGCAAGCTTACAAGCAACCCACCTTATTGTGATGGAAGCCACAAATAAAAAAATCCCGTCTAGAAGTTAGACGGGATTTTTTTTTAAAATATTCTGTAAAGTCTAAATATGCAATGCACGGTTATCCGTAGCTGCAAGAGCAGCTTCTTTTACCGCTTCGGCAAAAGTAGGATGCGCATGGCTCATTCTAGAGATATCCTCAGCAGATGCACGGAATTCCATAGCAGTAACCGCTTCGGCAATTAAATCCGCACTACGGGCACCAATCATATGAACTCCTAAAACTTCGTCCGTTTTCTTATCGGCCAATATTTTTACAAACCCGTCCAAATCCATACTGGCACGAGAGCGACCTAAGGCACGCATTGGAAATTGTCCCACTTTGTATGCTACACCAGCTTCTTTAAGTTCTTCTTCCGTTTTACCAACAGAAGCAACTTCTGGCCAAGTGTAAACCACACCTGGAATCAAGTTATAATCTATATGAGGTTTTTGACCTGCCAATTGTTCGGCAACCAAAGTTCCTTCCTCTTCTGCTTTATGGGCCAACATGGCACCACGAATAACATCTCCAATAGCGTAGATGTTAGAAGCAGAAGTTTGCAAATGGTCGTTCACCTCTACTTTACCTCTAGAATCCAATTTAACACCAGCGGCTTCAACGTTCAATCCATCGGTATAAGGTCTTCTACCCACAGCAACCAAACAGTAGTCACCTTTCAACTCTATCTCCTGACCTTTTTTATCATCGGCCTTAACTACAACCTCGTCTCCGCTTCTCTCAACGGACTTCACTTTACTGGAAAGGTTGAATTTTACCTTTTGCTTCTTTAAAACCTTGGTCAATTCTTTGGAAAGCGAAGCATCCATAGTAGGAATAATGCGATCCATATATTCAACTACGGTAACATCCGCGCCAAGACGCTTGTAAACTTGACCGAGCTCTAAACCAATAACCCCTCCACCTATAATAATTAAATGCTTAGGTATCTCTTTTAGCGTTAAGGCCTCTGTAGATGTAATTATGCGTTCTTTGTCTATTTTGATGAAAGGAAGCGTAGACGGTTTACTTCCTGTAGCTATAATTGTATTTTTAGCTTCAATGGTTTCCGTAGTCCCATCATTTTTCTTGATATTAATATGTGTAGCGTACTTAAAACTACCCAATCCTTCAAAAACATCAATTTTATTTTTGTCCATCAAAAACTTGACCCCATCACATGTCTGTTTTACAACAGCCGCCTTTCTGGCGATCATCTGCTCCAAGTTTACCTTTATCTCGCCAGGAATATCAATTCCGTGATCCGAAAAATGTTTAATGGCATCCTCGTAATGGTGAGAAGAATCCAACAAAGCTTTAGATGGTATACAACCAACATTAAGGCAGGTTCCTCCTAAAGTACTGTACTTTTCTATTATTGCCGTTTTCAACCCCAATTGTGCGCAACGAATAGCCGCCACATATCCTCCTGGTCCTGAGCCAATAATGGCCACATCGTATGAACTCATAAAATTTTCTTTGAATTTGAAATACAAAATTAATACTATTTTCCGGTTTAAGGTACCCTTTATCGATTTATACAAAAGTTGCACAAACCCCATCAAAATTGTAATATTACCTAATAGCTAAACCGTTATTAATGACAAACCAAAATTCAGGGGAGCACAGAGAGAACGAAAACATCGTTAAAAACAAAGAATTAAATATCTGGGAAGCACTCACCCCTGTTATAGCCCTAGTAGCCATGCTGGCCTATAATGTTTATGTATTTGGAGATGATGCGCTTAGCGGATCCAACCAATTTATTCTCCTCTTGGGAGGCGCCGTTGCCGCCATTGTAGGTGTAATGAACAAGGTATCTTACAAGCAAATGATGGCAGAGGTAGCGGAAAACCTGAAATCTACCACCGGAGCATTGCTCATTTTATTAATGGTAGGAGCATTAGCGGGTTCTTGGCTTATAAGTGGTATCATTCCCGCTATGATCTATTACGGGCTTCAGATTCTCAATCCCACTATATTTTTAGCTGCCAGTGTTATTATCTGCGCCATCATATCCATTGCCACAGGAAGCAGCTGGACTACTTCCGCAACAGTAGGCATAGCCCTTATAGGTATTGGCGAAGCACTGGGCATACCATTAGGAATGACCGCCGGCGCCGTATTGTCCGGAGCCTATTTTGGGGACAAACTATCTCCTCTTAGTGACACTACCAACCTAGCACCTGCCATGGCGGGCGGAGAGCTTTTTGAACACATTAGATATATGCTCTACACCACAGTGCCAACGGTTAGCGTTACCTTGATCTTTTTTATCATATTAGGATTTTCAATTGAAACGAAAGGGGCCGCGGATATTGATTCCATTTTAACCTCTATTAATTCCGCTTTCACCATTACACCTTGGCTTTTTCTTGTACCTATAACCGTAGTAGTTCTAATCGTTAAGAAAACTCCGCCATTGGCCGCCCTGCTCATAGGAACTTTATTGGGAGCAATATTCGCCCTTATTTTCCAACCCGATGTTGTAGCAGGTATTACGGAGGCAAAGACACTTACATTTAAATCAGGTTACGAAGGCGTCATTAAAGCCATAACCGTTCAAACCTCCGTACCAACGGATAACGCTGCGCTTAACGACCTATTTTCATCAAAAGGAATGACAGGAATGATGGGTACCATTTGGCTCATTATCTGCGCCATGGTTTTTGGTGGTATTATGGATGGTATTGGCGCATTGGACCGTATTACAAAATCCTTATTAAAAATGGCAAAAACTACATTCGGGCTTTTTGCCAGTACTGTAGGAAGCTGTTTGGCATTGAATATTACCGCATCAGACCAGTACCTTGCAATAGTTGTTCCCGGTAAAATGTTCAGCAAGGCCTATGCCGATAAAAATTTGGCCCCTGAAAACTTAAGCCGAACTTTAGAGGATTCCGGAACGGTAACTTCCGTTCTTGTTCCTTGGAACACCTGTGGAGCATATCATAGCAGTGTTCTTGGAGTTGGAACCGCGGAGTACGCCCTTTTTGCCGTTTTCAATTGGCTGAGTCCAATTATGACGCTTATTTTTGCTGCATTACAGATCAAATTAAAGCAACTGACTACATCGTCTTAAAAAAATAAAGATTTCTTAAAATCGCTTAAATGTGAATATCAAAATAACAGGTCATTAAACTAAGAATTTGGTAATTTAAGCTGTTTGATTTTACCGATTTAACACTTTATGTTAGATGAAATACATCGCATCTACAATACTTATTCTTCTATCAATTTTTTAAATACACATTACTTTTATCGCCATAATATTGATGTAATTTTGTAATCAAATTGAAACATTAAAAAACTATATCATATGGCTTTTGTAGGTAAAAAATTCCCCAATCTGAGTGTAAACGCAATGAACGATTTGGGAGACACATTCAAATTAAACGTTTTAGAGGAGGCTCAAAAAAACAACAAGAAGGTTGTTCTTTTCTGGTACCCTAAGGACTTTACATTTGTTTGCCCAACTGAATTGCACGCTTTTCAGGCTGCTTTAGGTGAATTCGAAAAAAGAAATACATTGGTAATTGGTGCGTCTTGCGATACCGCAGAGGTTCACTTTGCTTGGTTAAGCACAGACAAAGATAACGGTGGTATTGAAGGTGTTACATATCCTCTATTAGCGGACAGTAACCGTAACCTTGCCTCCACTTTAGGTATTTTGGACATTACTGATGAGCAGTACAATGAAGAAACCGGTGTTGTTACTGTTGAAGGAGACAATGTAACCTACCGTGCAACATACCTTATTGATGAAGAGGGTACTGTTTTCCATGAAGGCATCAACCATATGCCATTAGGTAGAAACGTAAACGAGTACCTACGCCTTATTGATGCTTATACGCATGTACAGGAAAAAGGTGAGGTTTGTCCAGCAAACTGGGAAGAAGGAAAAGAAGCAATGACCGCTGATAGAAAAGGTGTTGCCGAGTACCTTTCTGCACATAGCAACTAAATAATTGCTTTAGTTACAAGTTAACCGCTTGTACAATTAGTGCAAGCGGTACTTTTTCAACTCAAATAGTATAAATTTTAAAACCTATAGATATGGTATTGGAATTGGAACAAGACAATCTGCAAGAAATCATAGCAGAGAAGAAAAATGTAGTAGTACAATATTCTGCCGGATGGTGTGGCAACTGCCGTATCATGAAGCCTAAATTTAAGAAAGAAGCTTCGGCTAACGAGGATTTTACTTTCGTCATAGCCGATGCCGAGAAATTCCCTGAAAGTCGAAAATTGGCCAATGTAGACAACTTGCCTACTTTTGCCACTTTCACCAACGGAGAGTTTAAAAATCAAGTACAAACGAACAAATATGATGTTCTAAAAGAATTGATCAGTGAAGCTTCCAGTAATTAAGCACTTAACAAATTTCATTGAAGAGAACGATGAGGATTTTGTTATTGAAACCATTGAGACCTTAGAAGCATTGACCGAAGTGCCTTCTTTAAAGGACGAGGAACTTGATGTTATTGGTGAACTTATATCTAATATGTACGGCGCTCTTGAGGTACAGAAAGGTATAAAGGCCGGCAAACCGCAAAAGGAAGCCTTGAACGAATTTATGCAACGTGTAATGGGCTCTATAGACAAATAGAACACCCCATTTTACAACGATTTAAAGTGAAGTAACTATTGATTTTTTAAAAGAATCAATTAAGTTGTTTCACTTTTTTCATTTTATACGTTTTCATAAACCACATTTATCATATGCAACACCTTTAATTAGCTATAATTTTATATTTTCACAGCGAATCTAAATAGAACATATCATGGCAACAGTAACCTTAAAAGGAAACGAAATACATACTTTAGGAAATCTTCCAGCAAACGGAAGCAAAGCTCCTAGCTTTACATTAACAAAAAGCGACCTTTCACCTGCATCTCTTTCTGACTACTCCGGAAAAAGAGTGGTTTTAAATATTTTTCCCAGTGTAGACACGGGTACATGTGCCCAGTCCGTTAGACAGTTCAACCAAGAAGCTGCCGAACTGGACAATACCGTAGTTCTATGCGTGTCCAAAGACTTACCTTTTGCCCAAGCCCGTTTTTGTGGCGCTGAGGGTATTAAAAATGTAGAAATGTTATCTGATTTCCGTGACGGAAGTTTTGGCAAAGACTACGGAGTTGCCTTCTCCGATGGTCCCCTAGCCTCTTTATTATCTAGATCGGTAGTGGTACTTAATGAGTCCGGTGAAGTAATTCATACGGAACAAGTTACCGAAACGGTAGATGAGCCCAACTACAAAGCGGCTCTTGAAGCTTTAGCCGATGCCTAAAGAAGAGTCGTTTGCAGTAAACAGAATAAAAAGTGTGGGCTTCGCTTTGCGTGGAGCCCTTCTTTTAGTTAGGACGGAGGCCAGTATAAAAATCCAAGTATTTTTGGCCATTGCCGTTACTATTGCCGGATTTTATTACGAAATCTCTGCTACGGAATGGATTTTTCAAGTCTTTGCCATTTCTATGGTCGTAGGCATTGAAGGGGCCAATACGGCCATAGAAAAATTGTGTGATTTTATTCATCCGGATTTTGATGAAAGAATCGGTTTTATTAAAGATGTAGCCGCTGGCGCCGTAATGCTTGTATCCATTGGAGCAATTATTGTTGGCTGTATTATCTATATCCCAAAAGTATTTTAGTCCCTATTTCATCTGCATTTACAATTCTGTTTGGTTGCAATTTTCCATGTTACAATACCAAACCCATCACACACCTGTATTAAACGGAAGACTCCCATATCGGCCAAAAACCATTCCTTCAACAAATATTTTCATCGCTGTAGCTAGCTACCTATGATTCCAAAATGATGTTTCAAAAATTCTAAATTTCGCATTTTCCTACCCTATCCCCAATCAAACGCCCTTATAAAATTTGTTGCTACAAAAATCGGTAATTAAATAGTTTGTGACTCTGCAGGTTATCGATAAGACCCCATAGAACAACATAATCCAGAAAAACCCGTTAAAAACAAAAAAGGACAAATTAGATAGCAAAAAGCTATGTTCAATAGCATACGGAAAGCAGTTTTCATTAGGGCTTTCAAGGGCGAAAAATCAAGTGTCAAAAAAACCATAACCCCCTTTTAGGGAGTATGTACTTTATAAAAACGAAAAGACTTTTCACAATCCCTACTTTGAAAACTTCGTAATACGTATTTTTGCATCCAGTGGAAAAAAAGTAATGGCCAAAAAGAAAACAACGACAACCAAAAAAAAGACGCCCACCAAGAAGGCTAGTCTTAAGGTATCCAAAAAGAACAAGATTATTTTAGGAAGCCTACTGATACTTTTCAGTATGGCACTATTTTTCTCATTTGTGTCCTTTTATTTCACTTGGCAGGATGACCAAAGCCTATTATCAGAATTTGCTAATAGAAACGAACAAGCCAAAAACCTGCTCAATAAGTTTGGGGCTAGTGTAAGCCACTTTTTTGTTTACAAAGGTTTTGGTGTGGCTTCTATTATCTTAACAGTTCTAGTTTGTATTACGGGGCTACACCTGTTCTTAAGCTTGGAGAAAAAAGGGCTTCTAAAAAAATGGATATGGGGTCTAGTCTTTATGATTTGGATATCTATTGCCCTAGGTTTTCTAGCAGACACCAAACCCTTATTGGGCGGACTTGTAGGCTATGAAATGAACGACTTTTTAAGAGATTACACAGGTAATATAGGTGTGGTACTTATTCTTCTTTTTGGTCTGGTATTCATATTAGTGCGTTTCTTCCATTTTACTCCTGAAGGAATGGCCCAGTTTTTCCGCAAAAAGACATCAACCTTAAAATCTGAATTGGAATCTACAACAAAAGAAGCATCCGATACGGTTAGAGATGTAAAGGAATCCATTAAAAAGACCGAAAAGGAAGAACCAATAGTACTTGACACATACACGCATAAAAAAGACATTCCGCCTTTAAAAAAGGAAGAGATTCCTTTAGATGATTTTGAAGTTACCGTTCCCGTGGAAGAAGAAACCACAGATGAACTTTCTATGGAAGTAGAGAAGATTGTGGAGGAGCAGGAAGAAACTGATAATATAGCGGATAAACTAGTGGAGGATTTTGGTGAATTTGACCCTACCCTAGAATTAGGCAACTATAAATTCCCCACCATGGAACTGTTGGACCAGCACGGTGTAACAGGTGGTATCACCATAAATCAAGAAGAACTTGAGGAAAACAAAAATAAAATTGTAGACACCCTTAAGAATTACAAAATTGGTATTTCTCAAATCAAGGCTACCATTGGTCCAACCGTAACCCTTTACGAAATAGTTCCCGAAGCCGGTGTACGAATATCCAAGATTAAGAACCTAGAAGATGATATTGCCCTTTCGCTTGCTGCTCTGGGTATACGTATTATTGCACCTATTCCAGGAAAAGGAACCATTGGTATTGAAGTGCCCAACAAAAATGCGACAATCGTTTCTATGCGTTCGGTTATAGCTTCCAGTAAATTCCAAAAGGCGGAAATGGAACTGCCCATTGCTTTTGGAAAAACCATTAGCAACGAAACTTTTGTTGTAGACTTGGCAAAAATGCCCCACCTTTTAATGGCTGGTGCTACAGGGCAAGGTAAATCCGTTGGATTAAATGCGGTGCTTACCTCGCTTCTTTACAAAAAGCATCCGGCCGAGGTAAAGTTTATCTTGGTAGATCCTAAAAAAGTGGAACTTTCCATCTACAATAAGATAGAAAGGCACTTTCTTGCGAAATTACCAGATTCTGAAGAAGCCATCATTACGGATAATGCAAAGGTTATCAATACCTTGAACTCCCTTTGTATAGAGATGGATGACCGATACGAGTTATTAAAGCATGCCCAAGTACGTAACTTAAAAGAGTACAACGTAAAATTCAAGGCCCGAAAGCTTAACCCCAATGACGGACATAAATTCTTACCGTACATTGTATTGGTGATAGATGAATTTGCAGATTTGATCATGACCGCGGGCAAAGAAGTAGAAACCCCTATTGCGCGTCTTGCCCAATTGGCACGGGCTATTGGTATTCATTTGATCATTGCTACGCAACGTCCTTCGGTAAACGTTATAACAGGTATTATCAAAGCGAATTTTCCCGCCAGGATTGCGTTTAGGGTAACCTCTAAAATAGATTCAAGAACTATTTTGGATGCACAAGGAGCTGATCAGCTTATTGGTCGTGGAGATATGCTCTACACACAAGGAAACGATGTTACCCGTATTCAGTGTGCTTTTGTAGACACCCCGGAAGTAGCCAAAATAACAGAATATATAGGTTCGCAACGCGCCTATCCAAACGCCCATGAACTGCCAGAATATTCGGGCGAGGATTCTGGCACAAGTATTGATGTTGATATAGCGGACAGGGATGCCCTCTTCCGTGATGCCGCCGAAGTAATTGTTACGGCGCAACAAGGTTCCGCATCTTTGATTCAAAGAAAAATGAAATTGGGTTACAACCGTGCAGGTCGTATCGTAGACCAGTTGGAAGCGGCCGGAATTGTAGGTCCTTTTGAAGGAAGTAAAGCACGCCAGGTTTTAGTACCTGACCTTGTAGCCCTTGATCAATTGCTGAGCAACGAACGCTCCTAATTAAAACTCTTAACTTAAACAGTAAAATGAAAAAGATTATTCTAGTATTTACCCTTGTGTTACTTTCAAACGTAACTTTTGCCCAAAATTCAGAAAAAGCAAAAGCCCTATTAGAAGATGTATACGCCAAGGTTAAAAGCTATGACAATATTTACGTAGATTTTAAATACGTACTTAACAATTCAGAAGCAGGTATAAATCAAGAAACACGTGGTGAAGTTACTTTACAAGGAGATAAGTTTATTGGTAACTTCTTTGGCACTACACTATTGTATGACGGCTCTAAAGTCTATACCATTATTCCAGAGAACGAAGAAGTGACCATAGAAGACAAATCTGACGATGGGGGTGCATTGACCCCAGCTAAAATGTTAACTTTCTACAGAGAAGGTCATAATTACGAAATGGATATCCTTCAAAACGTAAACGGAAGAAAAATACAGTATGTAAAGCTTACCCCTATTGATACAGATTCTGAAATAAAGACCATTTTATTGGGTATTGATGCGGAAACAAAGCATATTTACAAATTGATAGAAACCGGTAAAAATGGTACCACTACGACCATTACCGTTAATTCTTTCAAAACTAATCAACCTTTGTCAAAAACCTTATTTACTTTTGACGAGGCCAAGTACAAAAACGACGGGTACTACATAGTAAGAAACTAATATTACCACATTGAGAATTCTAGACCGATATATATTATCGCGGTTCCTTTATAATTTTTTGAGTTCGTTCGTAATATTGATGTTCATCTTCATATTTCAGACGATATGGTTGTTCATTGATGACTTTGCCGGGAAAGGTCTGGATATGGGAATTATTGGAAAATTTTTCTTTTATATGATGCCCAGTTTAACGGAAAAGGTACTCCCGCTTACCGTGCTTCTTGCATCAATACTTACGTTTGGAACGTTGGCCGAGAATTATGAGTTTGCCGCAATGAAAGCCTCTGGTATTTCTTTGCAGCGTTCTATGCTCAGTCTTATTATTTTTATGATAGGTCTAGGTGGCGTTACCTTCTATTTTGCGAATAGCGTTATTCCCGCATCCGAACAGAAAATCTACAATATGCGGCGTAATATAGCCAAGGTTAAACCTGCCGCAGCTATTGAAAAAGGAGTGTTTAGCGACTTTGAGGGTATGAGCATCAAAGTAGATGAAAAGTATGGTGAAAAAGACCGTTTTCTAAAAAACGTAATCATTCATCAAAAGACGCCTACTAACGTAAACAGTACGGTAATAAAAGCCAAAACTGGCGAACTTATCAGTAGTGAAGATTCGGAACTTATTCAATTGGTTCTGCGCGATGGTCATTATTATCGTGACATGGATAAGAAGAAAAGCACTGAAAAGAGAAAATACCCTTTTGCCAAAAGTAATTTTGAAATTTACCGGATGAACATTGAAATTCCGGAAATGGAACAAGATCTTGAAGAAGAGAATGTATCCAATCGTGAGAAAATGAAAAATGTTTCCCGATTGATTAAGGATATGGATTCCATTGAAAAGGATAACAAGAGAATAGTTCAAGCGTTTTCAAAAAACATTGTGTATCGTATGGGCGGTTTTATTCCGCTTTCCCCAAAAGACACTGCTGCTACGGAAAAAATGAACCTGTTGCGCCAAAAAGAAGCCTCTAGCAAGTCTATGACAACAACTGCGGTTGATACTAACAAAGTACAAAATATCGAAGCAGCCCAAATAGATTCGGTTTCTCAAACTAGTAATGTTATTAAGTCTGAAGAGAAAACGGCTCCTAAGGAAATAATTTCATTGTTTAAAGACTGGCAGAAGGTACAGGTAATGAACTCCGCCAAAAATTCGGTTTCCAACATTATGACTTCCATTGAGGGAAAGAAACAAGAATTGAACAAGCGTTATGAAATACATAGGCGACATATTTTTTCATTACACGAAAAATATGCCTTGGCCCTTTCCTGTATTATCCTATTCTTTGTAGGTGCACCTTTGGGAGCAATTATTCGCAAAGGAGGTATAGGACTACCAATGGTAATAGCTATTTTACTTTTTCTTGTCTATTACTTTTTAGGTGTTTTTGCAGAAAATTATAGTTACAAAGGAAATATTCACCCCATTATAGGAGCATGGCTATCTTCAATGGTTATGCTACCTTTAGGCGTTTATTTAACGAGACAAGCTACGGCAGACCAAGGAATGATGAATTTTGGAAATGTCATAGACTTTTTCAAAAAACTTTTTTCAAAAAAAGACAAAACTGAAGAAGAATAAATAGCGATATGGAAAAGAAAATTCAATTGAATACTATTGAGGAAGCTATTGAAGAAATAAGAAAAGGAAAAGTCATTATCGTTGTTGATGATGAGAATCGTGAGAACGAGGGTGATTTTCTTGCCGCTGCAGAACTCGCTACACCAGAAACCGTAAACTTTATGGCCACTCACGGTAGAGGTCTTATCTGCGCCCCGTTAACTGAAGGTAGATGTAAAGAATTGGGTCTGCACATGATGGTCAATAATAATACGGACCCCATGGAAACTGCTTTTACCGTTTCCGTAGATTTACGTGGTGGCGGAGTTACTACTGGTATTTCAGCTTCGGACAGGGCCAAGACCGTACTTGCCTTAACCGATGCCAACACAAAACCACACGATTTAGCTCGCCCTGGACACATTTTTCCACTTGTAGCTAGAGAAGGTGGTGTCCTGAGAAGAACAGGACATACAGAAGCTGCCATTGATTTTGCTAGATTGGCAGGCTTACAACCTGCAGGTTACATTGTAGAAATCATGAACGAAGATGGTAGTATGGCCCGTCTTCCACAATTGGTAGAAGTCGCTAAAAAGTTTGATTTAAAAATTGTTTCTATAGAAGACTTGGTTGCCTATAGAATGGAACATGACAGCCTTATAGCCAAAAAGGAAGATTTTGATATAGACACTCGTTTTGGGCGGTTCCGTTTACGAGCGTATCAACAGACCACCAATAACCACGTACATATTGCATTGACCAAAGGTGCTTGGAGCAAATCCGAGAAAGTTTTGACTCGTATCAACTCCACTTTTGTCAACAATGATATTCTGGGAACATTGACCAATAACCCAGATGCCAAACTTGAAGATATGTTCAAGGCGATAGATAAAGAGGGAAAAGGCGCTATTGTTTTTATAAATCAAGATTCAGAATCATTAAATCTTTTATCCCGGTTGGCCGAGTTAAAAGAGCTACAAAAGAAAGGAATTCAAAAAGCACCAAAAATTGATATGGATGCCCGTGATTTTGGAATTGGGGCACAAATTCTACATGATTTGGATATTGCTAAAATGAGAATCCTATCAAACTCGCCACAAACCAAAAGAGTTGGTATTGTAGGCTATGGCCTAGAGATTGTGGAGTATGTAGCCTACTAGAGCCTGCTCTTATTTCTAATCTATTTTATTAACTGACTGGGCGGATACCCAAATTGTTTTTTAAAACAGCGACTAAAATATAAGGGATCACTAAAGCCTATTAATGTGGTTACTTCGGATACGTTGTATTTTTTGGTACGTAATAACTGTGCCGATTTTTTCAACCTAATTGTTCGCACAAATTCATTGGGTGCCAAATCTGTTAGTTCTTTTACTTTTCGGTATAGTTTTGAAGAGCTCATACCCAATGATTTACACAAAAAAGAAGTGTTTAACTGACTATTGCCCATATTTTCATGAATCAGTTCCGTTAGATTTTCCATAAAAGATTGATCTATGGGCGAGTGTGTTAAGGTGTTTACCTGACTTTCGATTTCCTCGGAAAATCTACTTTTTAGTTCTTTTCTTGAGTTGATGATATTCTCAATTCGTGTTTTTAATAAAGCCGGATCAAACGGTTTTACCAAATAACCATCTGCACCAGAGCTGTAGCCGTTTATTTTATCATCATTGTCCGATAAGGCGGTTAATAAAATAACCGGAATATGGCTAATATCCGCATCGTTCTTCAATGCTTTACAAAATTCCAATCCGTCCTTAACCGGCATCATAATATCTGCTATGCAAATAGCAGGTTTTACGTTTAGGCAAACTTCCAATCCCTTTTCGCCATTTTCCGCTTCAAAGACCTTGTAATAGTCCGATAGGAAATCTACCAAATAATTGCGTAGTTCTGCATTGTCCTCAATAATCAGAATACGCTCTTTTAAATGTGTACTCTGTATAATTTTCTTAGCTGTAATGAGTTGTGGCGAATCTTCGGTAACCTGGTTTTTCTCATATTCAAAAACTTCATCATCTCCATATGCGTTGCGGCTTACAGGAAGTTTTAACGTAAATACACTTCCTTTGTTCAGTTCGCTCTCCACAGTTATAGAGCCTTTATGCAATTCTGCCAAAGCCTTAACCAAAGATAGGCCAATACCTGAACCCGTATTAAGACCGGAACTATTGGGTGCTTGATAAAAACGCGAAAATATTTTCTGCTGACTTTCTTTTGGAATTCCTATTCCGTCATCACTCACTTCAACCATTAAAAAAGCCTTCCCCTCCTCTTCTTTTACTTCTATAAAAAGATCTACATGGCCATAATTGTGGGTGAATTTTAATGCGTTGGACAGGAGATTATATAACATTTTATCATACTTGTCTCGATCAACATACCCTTCGATTGCCTCGTTTTCCGATATTAGGTTGAAATTTATTTTTTTATCGTCCGCCAATTCTTCAAATGATCGAAAGGTATTTTGGGTATACAGAAGAATATCCGTCTTGGTAACCTTTAGGCGCAATTCCCCTGATTGGGCCCTTCTAAAATCCAATACTTGATTTACCAAATTCAACAATCGGTTGGCGTTCTGATGAATAAGGTTATAACGACTCTGCTGAAAATAATTCCCAGAGTCCTTACCGTCCTCCATTAACTGTTTTGCGGGCCCTAAAATTAAAGTGAGCGGAGTTCTAAGTTCATGGGATATGTTGGTAAAGAAGCGCAATTTTTCATTATTCAGTTTTTCATCGCGTTCTCGTTTTACTTTTTCCATCAACCATTGTTGTTTTAAGACAATACGTTCCCTGACCTGTTTACGAATAAAATAAAAAGCCAGTGCCAGTATCAACAGTAGTATAAAGAGTGCTTTATAGGTAAACCAAAAAGGAGGAAGTATTTTAATCTGATATTCAGAAGTAGCACTCCACACCCCGTGACTGTTCATAGCCTTCACCTTGAAGACATAATCCCCCGAAAATAAATTGGTATACTGAACCGTACGCTGCCTCATATCTACTGTATTCCAGTTTTCATCAAAACCTTCTAAAATATAACTGTACCTGTTCTGTCTGCCATTTACGTAGGATGAACTAGAAAAGGTAAGCGAAAAGTTTTTGTTGGCATTTTCCAGAACCAAACTGCGGTTTAGGTTTAAGTCGGTTTTAAGTATTTCCTGTCCGTTTATTACTGAACCAATTTCAATCGCCTTGTTCTGCACCCGTATATTTGTAATTATAGGTTCTGGTGCATACCCATTTACCGAAAGTTCTTTAGGGGAAAAGCTAATAACACCTTCTTTCCCTCCAAGGTACATATGCGTATCATCTGCAAAATAAAACCCTCTGGTACTAAAAACATCCAGCCGGTTGCCACTTTCTGTATGATAGAGTTTTAATTCTTGGGAAGTTATATCATACTTACCCAAATTATTATTGTTCATATTCAACCATAGAAAACCATCTTTCCTAGATACAAGATTTGTAATCCACCTATTTTTTACCCCATCAATATCGTCTACCGGCAAAAAATCATCCAATGCCGAATCATAATAACACAAACCTTTACGGGTAGCTGCCCAGATTTTTCCGGTTTCATCTATAGCAATATCGCTTACATTATTATGGGGCAAACCAACCTTGTCATCAGATTGCGCTTCATACGCCCTGACTTCCATAGATGAACGATTATAGCAAAAGACCCCTGTTTGAGTAGCGAACCAAATTCTGCCATTCTCACTTACCTTAATAGAATTAATATCTACTCCGGGCAACAAATTACCATACGAGGACTTTACATTGTTGGTGTTTAAATCCAAAATTACAGCTCCCTCACCATGCGAAGCAATAACCATTTCATCATTACCCATAGGTTCAAAAGCCAAAATAGTGGCATGCTCAAAACCAACGTCAATTACCTTTTCCGTTTTTTTCTGATAATCGAAAATCAGTACTTTTCCGTTCCAAAGCCCGCAATAAAATATTTTGCCGTCCGGGGAAAACATACTGGAAATATCTTCTTGTGTACGATAAAGCGGGATATAACTTTCTCCGTTAGATATAAACAAACCATTGTGCCTGGTAGCCACAACTATCTTATTATCATACGTTTTGGAAAAATCCCGTATACGAGGAATTTGATTATCTATAAACCTGCTTATAGAGGTATTGTATTTGAACTGGTTCTCATAAGGATCATATTTGTCCAGTCCCTCTTCTGTACCTACCCAAAGTACACCTGAGGCATCAAAATAGAGTGCAGATACCAAATTATCAACCAAAGAATCATCATCCGACAATTCCGAATAATACCAATCATAGCCTTGCTCCCGAACATCTTCAAGTTGGTCTACCCTTAGTATTCCTCCAAGAGTACCAAGCCAATACTTTCCGCTTGATGACTTTGCTACGGATATAAAATAGGGTCCTAGTTTATCTCGTACCTCGGAGTCTTCAATAAATAGATTTTGAAAACGGTCATCAGCTATATTCAATTTGTACAGGCCATTTCTACTTCCTGCAAAAATATCCGACTTATGGTCTTCGTAAATAAAATTTAAATAGGGGCTGGGTTCATTTGTATTTTGGTCAGATAACGAATAGTGCTTTATTTGTACGATTGAGCCTAAGTTATCCAAGGAAATTCTAGCTATTCCCACATTACCGTAGCTACCTATCCACAAACGCCCTGTGGAATCTTCAAAAATTTCTTTTACATAGGTAAACCCATCTAAATCAACTTTACTGAAACTTTCTTTTTTAGGGTCATATAGAAACAAACCTTTATCCCTAGTACCAACCCATACCCTTTTTAAGCGGTCAATATGTACGGACCTAATTTCCTTATCCTGTATTGAGCCTGTTCTATTAGGGTCCGGCAGAAAAACTTTGAACTTGTAGGTGTTTAAATCCAAAAGGGTAAGCCCATCACGCGTTCCGATCCAGAGTTGGTTTCCTTCTTTATCAAATTCCAATGCGGTTATATCATCATTGGGAATTGTATTAACAGCAGGAGTAGCATTGGTGTACGACTTAAACTCGTACCCATCAAACCGATTAAGACCAGAAAAGGTACCGAACCAAAGAAATCCCTCATTATCTTGAACAATGTGTCTTACTGAATTGTGCGAAATTCCACTGGCATCATCATAATGCTCAAATTTTAACGATTGAGCGTATAGTCCCCATAGTGAGAAGACCAACCAGAATACACACGTTAACAGATAGTTCATTGGTTTTTGCGTTGCTACTACACAATTTAAGCTTTTAAAAAACAACACCAAGATTAACCGCGTTTATTCTAGAACAGCATCCGCAGCCATTTCAAAATCTAGTGTACCCCCTTTACTAAGCAAATCATGCGTAATATGATATTGATCATAGGGTTCTCCGTTCAATTGAATGTTTTTCACATAAACATTGCCACTACTAGCACCTAGAGAATTTAGAATCAGTTTTTTACCATTTTGAAGCGTTATGCTAACCTTCTCAAAACTGGGGCTTCCAAATTCATATTTAGGGTTCTCCTCTGTTCCGCCATTCATTTGGAACAGCCCTATTTTCATCAATACCGCTAAACTACCCATTAGTCCTTGATCTTCATCTCCGTTATATCCCGTAGATGGGGAAAGTCCTCCAAAGACAGTACTTGTTACTTGTCGCGACCAATATTGCGTTAGGTCCGGCCTACCCAATTTATTAAATATAAATGCGGTCTGGATAGAAGGCTGGTTTCCGTAATTTATAGGAATGTTTCTATACTCTGGATGCAATTCTTGTGCATGGGAATTCCCTGCCGTAAACCCCAATTTTTGGGCCGTTTTAAACTGTTGGTCTAATTTTTCTACGGCTGCCGAGTTTCCTCCCATTAATTGGGCCAGCCCTTCCGAGTCATGTGGCACGAACCAAGTAGATTGTGCACCATTGGATTCTATAAATCCGTTTTCATGCTCATAGGGACTATAATCTTCTTGCCATTTACCATCTACATCCTTAGGTCTCATCCAACCTATGGAAGTGTCAAATACATTTTTATAATTTTGCGAACGTTTTAAAAAATAGTCCACGTCTTCTTTTCTTCCCAGTTTTTTCGCCAACTGTGCCAAGGTCCAATCTTGGTAAGCATACTCCATGGTCATACTTGCCCCGTCTTGGTGCCCCCCAAATTTACCTTCAGGTATGGGGTGCGGCACATATCCATTTTTCAGATAGTACTCCAGTCCACCTCCAAGTATGGTATTGTGCTCATAGCCCGCTTTTGCCATGATACCACCGGACATATGATTTTTCTTTAAAGCTTCATAAATCCTGTCTAAATCTTCCGTGATGATTCCTTTTTGGATTGCCGTAACTATAAATGGGGTTGATGATGCTCCCGTCATAACATAGGTATAATTTCCGCCGGATGGCCCTCTTGGTAGCATTCCGCCATCTTTATAATATTGCAACATAGAGTGGACAAATTCTTCCATAACATCAGGATACACCAAGCCCCACAGGGTGTTCAAAGTCCATTGTGCGCCCCAAAACGAATCCGAATTGTAATGATTAAATTTAGGTTTTCCATTCTCGTTGAGCGGTATTTGACCTACCCTAAAAGATTCCCCTGTATTATCCGGGTAGGCGCCATTAGTATCACTAATTATTCTTCGGCCTTGCAATGCATGCCACAAATCCGTGTAAAATCTTTTTTGAGCAATTTCAGTACCGCCCTCAACCTTTATTCGGCTCAGTAACGTGTTCCATTCTGATTGAGACTCTTTAACTACTTGGTCAAAATCCCAGTGCTGCAATTCCGTATCGGTATTACCTCTGGCATTCTTAATTGAGGTATAGGATATACCCGCTTTCATAAGAACTTCATCTGCCCCTTCTTTCAAAAAAACTAAATAGTTTCCGGTTTGATCATCTTTTTCTAGGGAAGCAATCTCCGTATTTAAGTCGATAGTAAAAAAAAGTTTTGTGGGCTTAGGCCTCCTACTGGTTTCAGCAATAAGCAATTCGCCCTGTAACGAAGTTTCATTTACTTGTTCCAGTACTCCATCTGTATTTTTATTGGGGCCCAACATTCCGTTTAGATTAAAAAGTACGGCTGCCCTCTTTCTGTTTTTAGGAAAGGAATACTTGTGTAGCCCTACCCTTTTGGTACTCGTAAGCTCTACATCTATATTATATTTTTCCAGTTCCAAGGCGTGATAGCCTGGAGCTACTTTTTCTTTGTCATGGCTGAATTTCGATTTAAAATCTGTGTATATGGATTTTGCATTTGAATCATCAACGGTAACGGGCATGACGGACAGACCGGAAAGTTGCCAAGCGTGAATATGGCTAAATCCTTGAACGGTATCCACCTTATATCGGTAACCACTTCCCCAAGCACCGTCTACCTCTGTATCCGGACTTAGATTAACCATGCCAAAAGGTCTACTGGCAGATGAAAAGAAAAACCATCTTGAATTTTCAGTGTCCAATTGAGGGTAGACCAAATCTACAGGCTCTAAAGCGGTTACCTTTGGTTTGGACTCTACTTTAGTCTCGCAAGATGTGAATGCCATTATTAGCAGGAGACAGATTCCGTAGAAAGAAATTTTTGAAAATAAACTCATATAATACGTTTCTTTAACTTTTTGAATTGAGATTTGATTCAATTTGTTCCAACATTTTAAAAGTTGGAAAACCATTGTTAGGTCTTCTAATTTTAGGGTTGTACCAATTATCCCATTTTGCTGATTTATCGCCACTGTTTCTATTTTCATAGATTTCTTTTAATTGCAATTTAGTTTGAGGCAATAAAGCTTTAATATCCGTAAGTAAGGCTTCATTAGGAACATCTTCATACTCCTTCTTTAAAACGGACATTTGATGCAACGTTCTTTCAAATTGAATTAAATCTTGATATAATACCGCAGGCAAATAAATATAGTCATGGAAAAAAGTCTCATTTTCTGTAGCAAGCTCAAGGCCCTTTTCAGCTTCTTTTACCGCTAGATTTATACGCTCTTGAATGACTTGTACATGTTCCAAATCATTTTCAACTCTGTTGTAATCATGAGAAACAGGTGATTTTCCTGGTCTTTGTATAGGGCTGTCCGATAGATAAGAAATGGCCTCCCTAATTTCCCAAAGGTGCTGCACATAACCAATCCGATTAGGTTGCGCCATATGTAACAACTTCATTGAAGATACGGCCAAGGTAGCACTGTTGTCATTAAAATAGCGTTTGGTCCATTTGCTATAAAATGAAGCAGCTTCAAAATTATCAGGGTCATTACAGACCTCGGAATAGGCTTCTATATTTAGTAGAAAGGGTCTAAAATTCTGTCCGTTTACCAAGCAGAACTTATCTGCATCATAAGTACTGAACATATCCTTCATTACAGATTCTACCTTCTCTGGATAGGGATTGTGCACCGTATGGTTCAGCCAAAAACCTGCATGCATATAGGTCCCAAAGTTATAGCCGTCCGTGGTTTTTGGGAGATGCTCAAAATCTCCAAAACCATGGTCGGACCAGGCAACAATCCAATCTTTTGGCGGTCTAAAGCCATCGTTCCACATTTCCATACCGTCTGAGTAACACACCAACACTTTATCTGCATTGGGCTTGTACTCATCTACCAAATCCCCAAAAGCCTTGTAAACCTGATTGAATACTTCAATTTTACTTTCTCCACAACTACTTTCATACTCCCAATCCCATACCTGATGTCGTGGTCTAAGAATAAAAATATCTGTTTTTCTAAGTGGGGTTTCCTCTAAATAATAGCGCCAAGCTGTTAACCAATCTTCTTTATAGTCTTTCCAACAGGTAGCTTTATCTGCGGACATAGGATGTATTTGATAGCCCAGCGCAAAATCTATCGCCACCTTCATTCCTTTTTCTTGCGCGTAGTCTATCATCTTTTCAACATAGTCTACATCTACTTTATAGTCCGTTAGGTCTTGGTATTCAGGACGAATAAAAAACTCCGGTCTGCCCAACATATCAAATAATTGAATAGCGTTGTACCTGAGTCTTACCAGTGAATTTATCATCTCCGTATAACTCTCCCAATCATACTCCAAAAGCTTACCCCTATAATTGGCCAGCTCATCTACATCATTCTCAAAATAACAAAGAATCGGTACTTTTGGCGGTACTATTTTCCTTTCCGAAAAGGCAAAAAGGTCAATTGCTTTCTTTTTTGGAATTTCTTTTCCCGTCCAATATTGCAATGGATCAATCTCCAAAATTTCTTGGGCATAGTCATAAATGGCATATTGGAGCCCTTGCACATCGGAACCGGCCAATACAATTATCTCTTTCCTCTTCTTACTAGTTACTTTTGACCAAATACCACCTCTGGGACCGGGATTTTCAGCAGTAATATTTATTTTTTTGGATTGATTAAAAGTGGCTATCAAAGAATTTGACTGTGGCGTTCCTATAAGAATTGCCATTGCTTTTTCAGGAACTATATTGATATCATTTACCACTACCACCTCTCCCGATAACACCTTTTCCAAATCCTTTTGTAAATCTTCGGCAACATTTATCTCGGTTTCACTTACTTGCTTTCCGATAACAACATAGCAAATTGGTGATGGTTCTATGCTAAAGGAAGACAAGAGAAACAGCCCTAACAGCGGGAGTAGTGGATAAAATTTTTGGCTAAATGGTAATATCTTCATCATGAATCTTAAATATACATGTACGGACTAGCATCCTTTTAAAAAATATGGACAGGAATACCACTCCCGCCCATATTCAATCAACTCAAATTAACTAAACTCAACTATTCTAGTATCCGGGGTTCTGGGTCAAAGAACCATCCGAAAGTTCCAACTCGCTAGAAGGAATAGGTCTCAAAAGATGAACGTTAGGGTCAAAAGCACCATGATCTTGTACATGTGGATTATGCGCGTTTATGCGTTCTTCCAATTTTCCCGTACGTTTTAGTACGGCCCATCTGTTGGCTTCACCCGCTAGTTCCACAGCCCTCTCATCTAGAATATCATCTATGGTCACTGATGTGTATTCATTAGCTACTCCGGTGGCACGTTCTCTAACGATATTTAAATGGGTTAAAGCCGCTGAAGGATTTCCAGCACCCAAGTAAGCCTCGGCAGCCAGTAAGTGCGTTCCTGCTACCCTAAATACAAAGGTGTCGCGGGCGCCATCCGTGGCTTCACTAAAAATTTCATCATCAAACTTTTTGAAAATAGGAAAGTTGGTACGTTCCGGGTTCAAAGAGTACAAATAATTTACACCAGGTACATTTTCCGGTTGTCCAAATAAATACTGATCGGGTTGGTAAACCCAGTATCTGTCCAAGCGTTCTGCCAATTCTACGGCATCCAAGGCTACTTTAGGGTAGTATACGATCGTATCTCCGGCTACAATTGGGTCAGGCCCTTCCGGCTCATCCCCATCTGCAAGTATGGCCCTGTGTAGTGTTGCTTCGTCCCTGCTATCGTTGTCCGCAAGTAGGGAATAGAAAAACGGAGTAGGCATTGCATTAAAATCACTAAAACCATAGGGAGTTGTAGTTCTATTCACTCCTGGATAATTAGCTACCTGATTCATAAAAATGGAATGCTTGGTATTCACTTGATCAGTAGCAAGCCCATTGGTACCCCATTGAACAGCGAACAAAATCTCATCGTTTTCCTGATTGTCATATGCAAAAACTTCGGCGTAAGATTGACTTCTAATATCGTATGACCCGATTGCTTCTTCGGCAAGAGCTGCCGCAGTATTAAAATCATCCGTACTTCCGAATGAAGTATATGCTCTTGTTAAATATACCTCTGACAATAAATGTTGAGCGGCTCTTTTCGAGAATCTACCCGTTTCAGGCTCATCTAGTAAAACTGGGATAGCGTCTTCTAAATCACTAATAATCAAATTATAAGTTTCTTCTTCCGAACTTCTCGTATAATCCGATCGGATGCTAGTAGGTTCTTCTAAATCTAGAACCAACCCGCCATATTGTTGTACCATATTAAAGAATGCCAGAGCGCGTAACGCCTTTGCCTGAGCAATCCCATATGCTTTATCGCCCAATTTTGATTCAGACCAACTTATCTGGTTTTCGTATCGGTTAATGGCAGTATTGGCCTTGGCCACCACATTGTAATTTTTTGTCCATAAGGAACCCCCAACACCGGAATCAAAACCGAAATAATCATTAACTGCAGAAACAGAATTCAATTCGGCTTTGACCGTAAATAAATCCGTTCCCAAAAATTGCAGATTATAGTCTTTATATACTTCCCTCAGGGTGGAATATACACCTACGACCAACTGATCGGCCGTACCTTCATCAATAAAATTTTCACTTGTTATATCAGAAAAAATATCTTCTTCAATATAACTATCGCATGCGCTAAAAGTAATCATACCAAGTAGTACGACGCCTATATGCTTTATTTTTATATCTAGTTTCATCTTAATTTTTTATAATGTTAAAAGGCAAGTTTAAGACCTAATAAAACTGTTTTTACCGCATAGGTCATGTTGTAAGAGTTCTGAAGCGCAGTCTCTGGATCAGGCCCTTTGTAATCCGTAAATGTGAACGGGTTTTGTACATCAAGGGACATTTTTAATCTTGACATTCTTAACTTGTCCGCCAAAGTTTGCGGAAATTGATAGCCTAAACCTATATTACCCACCCTCACAAAAGAAAGGTCTTCGTACGTCCAACCTGTATCTCCATAATCTGGAATGGGGTAAGTACCATCTGGGTTGTTAGGTGTCCAATAGTTTAAGTCCAAACTATTAAAAACGGCACCGTCTCCCGATGTTGAGAAATTCTGATAGAACTCAGAATGTCCGTAAGAACCTTGTCTGGTGTACACCTGTACATTTAATTCCAAGTTTTTGTAGTTGAAAGTATTGGTCATACCCCCAATCCAATCTGGAGAGTTTTGACCTAGCAACACCTTGTCATCCTGATCAATTGTTCCGTCATTGTTCTGATCAACATATTTGTACTGACCGGGAAGGTCACCATAACTAGCCGCTTCTGCAGCTTCGTCTACTTGCCAAATGCCAGCAACTTCAGTATTCCAGATAGCATCAACAGGTGCTCCAATTTTTAAAACTCCATGATCACCAAAGGGAATTTCATCCAAATCACCATCAATCTCTACAATTTCATTTTTGTTTTTTGTAAAGTTGAAGTTGGTTCTCCATGAAAAATTATCCGTTCTAAAATTAACCGTATTTAAAGTTACCTCTATACCGCTATTACGAACAGAACCAAAATTACCAAGAGCACTGTTATAACCGGATATGTTGGATAAGGTTCTGGCCAGAATACTACCCTCTGTTTTCTTGTTGTAATATTCAAAACCTAAACCTATTCTATTGTTGATAATAGAAAGATCTAAACCTAAGTTATATTCCTTTGACACTTCCCAAGTTAAATTTTCATTAGGCAAGCCAGCAACGGTCTTTCCTACACTGGCATTCTCTCCAAAAAGATAGTTTGAGGCGGAAAGAAACGCTAACGAACTGTATGCATCTACAGTACTGTCATTACCGGCCTCACCATAACTAACACGTAACTTTAGGTTGTTAAGCCAATCTGCATTTTGAAGAAAAGCCTCTTCGCTAGCCCTCCAAGCAAATGCTGCTGATGGGAAGAAATTCCACTTGTTACCAGCAGATAATTTTGAAGAACCATCATATCTTCCGGTAAACGTAAACAAATACCGGTCTTTAATGGAGTAATTTAAACGACCTGCAAAGGAAGCCAAAGTTTCTTTTTGATAGAAACTACCAAAATTGCGTATATCCGTACCCCCTTCGGTATTATAGAAAAGATAGGCATCCGTATCAAAATTTCTGACCTGTATATCACTACCTTCTTTATTGTTGTAATAAATAGAAGAAATTAAAGTGGTCTTTAAATTATGATCTGGAGCCAAATCAAAATCAAAATCCAATATATTATCCCACGTATAAGCAGTATTAAAATCCGACTGGTAGTGAGATTGTATTCTACTAGGATCGTTACGCGATGATTTGGTCAAAAGGCCTCGGTACTCACCAAAACGTTGCGAAGTTATATTAGGCGCAAACTGTGTTTTAAAGTTCAACCATTTTGTAGGCTTATAGTTTAAAAATACGTTTGCGATTACATCTAAAGTCTTTGTGTTTAACCTCCAAGCCCCTTCTGCATCATAAGTTGGGTGAACGAAACGAAGATCTTGATCATCTGGAAACAAAATAGGTTCTCCGTCCGAATCGAAAGGGTTTACGGTTGGTGCCAAACGAAGCGTACTTCTAAACAGTTCCCTACTACCTTCTTCACGCTCCGCAAATGCTAAATAGGCCTTAACACCCACCGTAACTTTGTCCGAAACTTTCTTTGAAACCGAAGCACTTATATTGTACCGTTCGTATCCCTCAATCCCCATTACACCTTCATCACTTAAATATCCTAAAGATGCATTGTAGACCAGACCGTTAGTACCTCCGGACATTCCCAAAGTGTGACTTGTTTGAATACCTGCTTTACGGTAAAGCTTCATCCAATCCGTATACCTACCGTTGGCAACATTATCCGCTTCCTCATTGGAGCTTTGGAATTCTGTAGAGCGGTCTATAACCACATTATTGTAATCCGCTACGGAACCATTTCCTTTCCAAGCTCTTGCCCTTAACACATCGTCAACATATTGTACATACTCTGGACCGTCAAATAAATCGGGAATATTAGTAGCAGTACGAAGGCCAAAAGAAGAATCATATGTAAAAACGGTTTTACCTTCAATACCATTTTTAGTTGTAATGATTACAACCCCATTTGCACCTCTAGACCCATATATTGCCGTGGCTGAAGCATCTTTAAGAATATCCATTTGTTCAATATCCGCAGGATTCAACACGTTAATATCTTCAAAGAAAATACCGTCTACTACGTACAACGGTTTAGAAAGGTCATCGTTGAGATTATCACTTACACCATCACGACTTGCATTGGTGTTGGTAATTACCGTGTTACCTCTAATTTTTATGGAAAGTGGCGCCCCCGGTTTAGAACTCAACGTACGCACATCTACACCGGCAACCCTACCTTGTATGGCCTGGCCTATATCCGTTTTCTTTTGTTCCGTTAAAGTTTCCGTATCCAATGAAGCCACCGCCCCGGTTAAATCGCTCTTTTTTACGGAACCATAACCAATGACCACTACTTCATCAAGGCCCGTTGAGGCTTCTACCAATTCTATGGTATATGTTGATGCGCTTCCTAGAGCAACTTCTTTGGTTTCATAACCAATATATGAAACCACTAAAATTCCATTACCATCAGCTACCGAAATCGTGAAATTTCCATCAAAATCAGATACAACACCGTTACTGGTGCCTTTTACTAAAACACTGGCACCTGGCAAAGGTACATTTGCCTCATCAACAATGACACCCGAAATTTGTGTCTGTGCCCATGAAACAGTTGTCACCCCTATAAAGAGGAATGCCAGTAAAAGTTTGAGTTTTTTCATTTTAATTAAATTAGTTGAACATTAGTCCAAACCTAAGCTTCTTACCTCCCAACCTTATGGACATATTATTCAAAAACATGGATGAATCCCGCAACACCCCATGTTACAAGGGGTTAACATATATCTCAAATACTTATAAAAAACCTTCAGTTTGATAAAATTTCCTTCAATACATTGTTAATCGTTCAATTTTAGAGCTCATATTTATAAAAAAGAAAATTTTACTTCCTTTATTACATGAATGCTAAAACCATACAAAACTCTATCACCAACTAACCCAAATTCCATAAAAAAAACCTCTTGAATTCACATGAATCCAAGAGGTTTTTCAGTTTAAAAAAGACTCTAAATTACCGTCTGTTCAGACTAAAATTTGTGTTCTATAATTTTCTTAACCAAATATTTCTAAACTGAGTTTTGTTACCATGGTCCTGCAATGAAATAACATCATCTCCATGAGCAGAAGGGTAATTATGAAGGCCTATATAATAGGTGTTTCCATTTATTACGGTATGGTTCTGAATCAAAACACCGTTATGAAGCACCGTAATTTCAGCTTTTGAATCCAATGTACCATCTTTTTTAAACCTTGGCGCTCTGTAGATCACATCGTAAGTATTCCATTCTAATGGGCTACGCATTGCATTAACCAAAGGCGCATGGTCTTTGTAAATACTTCCTGCTTGTCCGTTACGGTAGGTTCTATTATTGTATGAATCCAAAATCTGTAGCTCATATCTATTTTGTAAAAATAGACCGCTATTGCCACGTCCTTGGCTTTCTCCTTCTACCTTATCCGGTGCACTAAACTCAATATGCAACTGGCAATCACCAAATTTCATTTTTGTGCTGATACCGCCCGATCCAGGTACTACCTCAAAATGATCGTTATCTACAATTTTCCATGGTGCGGGCTTGGTATTGTCTGTTTGGCTAACCCATTGATCAAGACTACTTCCATCAAACAGAATAATGGCATCGGAAGGGGCATCGCCTAAAGTTTTTGCGGGAGTTACCACAGGGACTTCCGGTTCCCAGATTTCGGTCATTTCCGGCTTCATTGGCATTGGTGATACTTCCGGAGGAGTACTAGAATGTTTCTGTGCCGTTACTTGAAACGAAAGGGCCGCAGCGGCCAAAAAGAAAAAATAATTTTTTGAGTTCATAATGGTAATTACATTTTGTTTTAGTTCAGTATAATTTTAAAAAAACTAAATATAGTTATAACTTCTTAAAAGGAAATTTTATCTATTGAAGAAATATGCTCCGTGCTATTCAATTAATAGATTAAAGCTTAGAAATTACCTCTCGCATTTTTTGAGCGCGTTGCTTAACCTCCGCTTGGGACCACCCTAATTTGATTAAGCAAGAAACGGTACGACCTACCCAATGGTCCGATGTTGAAAAATCGGATTTTGAATAATCTGGTAATTGCCGGTACACTTCAGCCGGTAGTTTCCCCAAGGATTTTTTCTCTATTAAGTGTTGCCATTCACGATAGTAGTGCCAGTTATTATCATACCAATAAAAACAGGCGTCTACTCCTGCTTTTCCTAGTTCCGCGTGAGCTTTTTTTGCTGTTTGGGCATCCGGAAGAAAGAACGTTAGGAATGCATAACTCTCCTCTCCTCCTTCTGGAACTTTTCTAAATTCTACATTGGCCAAGTCTTGTAAAGCTTCCTTCAAAACCGAATAATTGTTCTTCTGAATAGCCAGAAACTCGTCCAACCTTTCTATTTGGGCCAAACCTACGGCCGCATGCAATTCTGAAATTCTATAGTTATACCCTAAAAACGGATGGGTTTCCGCTCCCCTATCTTTTCCTACATGGTCATGACCATGATCGGAATAATGATCGGCATTGGTCTTATATTCGTCGTTGTTGGTTATAACTGCACCACCTTCCCCACAAGTAACGGTTTTCACATAATCAAAAGAAAAACAACCTAAGTCTCCATAACTGCCTAAAGGTTTGTTTTCAAAAGTACCTCCTATTGCCTGACATGCATCTTCCAGTAATAACAAATTATGTGTGTCGCAAATGGACTTTAAGGCTTTTAAATCTGCCATAGAACCGCACATGTGTACAGGCATAACCACTTTTGTTCGTTCCGTTATGGCGTTTTCTACCGCTTTGGGATTTAACGCCAGTGTATCATCTACATCAACTAATATAGGAACGGCACCAATGGCCAAAATAGACTCAAAACTAGCCACAAAAGTAAATGTGGGCATTATGACCTCATCACCAGCTCCAACCCCAGCACTTGCCAAGGCTACGGTTAACGCCGCGGTACCACTACTCACCAATTGGGCATGTTTCACCTGCATTCTATTAGCAAGGACTTTCTCCAGTTCAAGTGCCTTCCAGTGGCCTTTACGCATTCCGTCAAAACCGTAACGCATGAGCACTCCGGAATCCAATACGTCGTTTACCTGTTGGCGTTCCTTGTCTCCAAATAATTCAAATCCTGGCATATGTGTTCTAGTTGTTAGGTGTTAGGTGTTAGGTGTTAGGTGTTAGGTGTTAGGTGTTAGGTGTTAGGTGAAAAAACATCAATTTATCTCAATGATGCTTTCTTCTATATTCTTGCGTACTTTCTTAAATTCCGAAAACATATCATCATTAGCTCTATATCCCACGGGAAGTACCAGAACAGATGTGAGTCCGTTTTTCTTTAAATTCAGCATATCGTCATAGGCGGAAGGAATGAAACCTTCCATAGGACACGAGTCTATTTTTTCCATGGCACAGACCGTTAAAAGATTTCCCAAAGCCAAGTACGCTTGGTTTTTAGACCATTGCTCTATTTCATGTACCTCTTTTTTAGAAAAATCAGCCATCATAGCATTTTTGAACGGATTTAAAATTTCATCGCTCGTTCCCCTTACCTTTCTAATCTGCTCAAAATAGCGATTAATATAATCTTCGTTTATGTCATTCTGAATACAAATAACCAAGACATGAGACGCTTGCCCAACTTGCTGTTGACCAAAAGAATGCTCAACCAGTTTATTTTGAAGGTCTTTATTGTGTATCACGGCCAAGGATATGGGCTGTAGGCCGTAAGAAGTTGCAGTAAGGTTAAAAGCTTGTTTTAAACATTCAATTTTCTCTTCTGAAAGTATTCTTTCCGAGTCGAACTTTTTTACGGCATAACGCCACTCCAAATATTTTATAGAATCCAAATTACTTTATTTAGTTTCCGTTTTGACGGAAAATGATAATTGGCCCTATTATGGGTAGAAGCATACATACAACGGTGCACTATGTTTTCTTAGCCAATCTTTCGCAAAAATAGGATAATTATAAAACACCGCCCAATCTACTCCAACCTTGTCTAAAATTGGTTTATTCCATTTTCATAAAGCGCTAGAAGTTGGTTTTTATCGGTCTCGTTACCAATGTTCGATTTAATATCCTCTTTTAGATTTTCAAGCTCCATATACACAACCTTTCTATTTTCGTCCGAAATGTTGGCGCCGTTAGTTACAAAATGGAGTGCACCTATTAATTCATGCATAACGGTATTATCCTGTTTTGCATATAACCTTATGGGCTGTACCAAAGTGCGCATTAGTTCCGCAGCTGTTATACTATGATATATTAAAACGCATTTACCATTCTCTACGGGTTGTGAAGTTATATGCGGAAATTGCAGATATTTACGCAACAACCTTCCTAATTTGGCAATAGCATCAATAGCCGTTCCCGGATCGTTAATACCTGGAGACATAGCCTTTACGGCAATTTCCATTAATTTAATCATCCCTCCTACACCTTTATCATCCTCATGACGGTCAGATGAAATATCCAGACAGAACATTAAGTTTTCTATCTCCTCGTCAGAAACTGTATCCTTTACTTTTAATATGGGCATTCCTTCCCATAGATGTTTATTTAGGTATGGTAGAACCTCAATCTGATTTTCTTGTTTCTCAATTGACTTTTGGAGCAGTTTGCTATCAAATCCCCTGAAATAACCGGTCTTGTTACTATTTAAGACCTTCCAGCCCGAGGTATCAACATATTGCAGGGCTATTTTTTTTGTATCGGCATTCATTAAAACATTATCTGCATAAGCATTACACCTTTTAAAAATTTTATCGATTATATTCTGAATTTGAATGGCTCCTGAAATACTGTGTATAAAATAAACGAACAACCCTATGCAGGTTAACGAAAGTATTGCGGCAAACATGGTAGAAAGCCCCATAGTATCTGCATCTATACCACGAGCACCCAAAGAAGTAATGATAATGATACAGTAAAGCAACGTACCAACATACATACCTAAAATAAATTGATGTCTACTGTTAGAAACCAGTCCGGGAAGTAATCTGGGTGAAAAATTGGATGATGCCTGGCTTAACACAACCATAACCATTGAAAAACTAAATACAGTAAGTGAAATTATCCCTCCAATAAAAACCGATAAAATAGAACGGGCCGTTTCATAATCCTGAATAAACAAATAAGGCACCTTATCCTTAATAGACCTTACCACTTCCCAATTTTCGGCCGTTAAAGCCAAAATCGCCAGGATGACGCATAATACAGAAATAAGGACTGGATAAAAAGCAATACTCCGCAACACATGTCTATATGTTCTTTGTAAAAATTTTATAATTCTTTTCATTCTTACAGTCAGATTTTAGCGCCCTTTTTACGTTGTTGAATATTATTAAAGTAACCCAATCCAAAAAGTTGGCCCGTTATTTATATCTTGCCACTTTAACAACCAACAATATGCGTAAATATGCTATTAAATTTAGGCACTATTGAAAATCTTTATAACTCTAAAGTAAATCATGTCCTCAGAAAAATCAGCAGAAAAAGCGCGTCTACACCCTCGCAACAGAAATAGGGAACGATATGATCTAGAAGCCTTAAAAGAATCCAACCCAGAGTTAAAAAGCTTTATAAAGCCGAATAAATTTGAGGTGGAATCCATAGATTTTTCCAATCCGCGTGCGGTAAAAGTTTTGAATACAGCTTTGCTGAACCATTATTACGGTATTAAAAACTGGGAATTTCCCGATGAAAATTTATGCCCTCCCATTCCCGGAAGAGCGGACTATATTCACCACATTGCAGATGCGTTGGCCAAATTTAATTTGGGAACAATACCTACTGGTGAAAAAATTTCTTGTTTTGATGTAGGCATTGGGGCCAGTTGTATCTACCCTATTATTGGAGTTACAGAATACGGTTGGCAATTCTTTGGTTCGGACATTAACCCAAAATCAATTGCATCGGCAAAGCAAATTGTTAGTTCCAACCCATCGCTCAGAGGAAAAGTTGAATGTAGATTACAAAAGAGCGCCAGGGATATCTTTCGTGGGGTTCTTTCCCCAGAACAGCAAATTGACTTGGTCATAAGCAATCCTCCTTTTCATTCTTCAATTGAGGAGGCACAAAAGGGAACACGGAGGAAAATCAAAAACCTTTCCGGAAAAAAGGTAAAAACACCAGAACTCAATTTTTCCGGGGTTGGAAACGAACTCATTTATGATGGTGGCGAGGCAAGGTTCATAGAAAATATGATATGGGAAAGTAGAAAATTAGCGCAGAGCTGTTTTCTTTTTTCAACTTTAGTATCAAAAGAATCCAACCTTAAGCGGATTTATAAATTATTGGAAAAAGTTGAGGCACAAACTGTTAAAACAATCCCTATGGGAACTGGCAATAAATCTAGCCGAATTGTTGCCTGGAACTTTCTTTCGGCTGAAGAACAAGACCAATGGCAAAAGAGTAGATGGTAACAAATATTGATTTCTAATCGATAGTTTTATCATCAACCAACTATTTTTTGACTATATTCCCGTGAAAATGTGACAAATAGCAATGTTTATCACATTGTATATTCGCTATGAATTATCAGAACACCTAGAATTGATAATTCAATGGCCAAGTCCTCTCAACATTACACTAAAGACCTGCTAAATAACTAATTATGAATTAATAACCAACAGTAACATCCTTGCTTTTAAAGCAATATTGATTTCACTTTTCTGTTTAATTAATAACTAACCAACCTTAAACCAATGACATCCTATTCAATAAGTGAAATTAACCACATTCTAAAAGGCGAATTAATTGGCTCAACCAGTCAACAAATAGAAGGTCCTGAAGAAATAAAAAAAGCGAATAACAATCAAATTACCTTTATAGGAAATACCAAATATTCTAAATTTTGGGCTACCTCAAATGCCTGTGCGGCACTTGTATGTCCAAAATCTACCATTGAACCCGGAGATAACCGGGCCTTTATCAGGGTAAAAAATGTGGATTTGGCAATGGCCGAAATCTTAACCCTTTTCAAACCTTCTACTCCCAGTTTTGATACGGACATACATCCTACCGCCGTTATACATGAAACCGCAAAAATTGGTGATGGCTGTAAAATTGGAGCCAATTGTTACGTAGGCAAAGATGTAGAATTAGGGGCAAATGTAATTTTGTACCCTAATGTATGCGTATTTGATGAAACCTTAATTGGAGACAGTACAACAGTTTGGTCAGGAACGGTCATACGCGAACGCTGTGTTATTGGCAGTCACTGTATTTTTCATACCAATGTAAGCATTGGCGCAGATGGTTTTGGATATAGACCAAGTGATGATGGCCGAGGACTGGTGAAAATACCTCAAATAGGAAATGTAATCATTGGAAATTATGTTGAAATTGGTGCCAATTCATGTGTAGACAGGGCAAAATTTAGTGCCACTATTATTGGAGATGGTTGTAAAATTGATAACCTAGTTCAAATAGCGCATAATAGCGTTATGGGCCGTTTTTGTATAATGGCCGGACATAGCGGACTTGCCGGATCTGTTACATTAGGAGATGGTGTTATCATTGGGGGCAGTGCTTCAATCAAAGATCACACTACTATACATTCCGGAGCAAGCGTTGGGGCCGGGTCCGGTGTCATGAACGATGTAGAAGCAGGAAAAACCGTTCTGGGCTACCCTGCCCAAGATGCTAGGGATATGCTTAAAGAATGGGCTTCCATAAGAAGGTTGGTAAGAAATAAATAGCATGTTTATCAGTAAAAAGAAAGCCTAATATCCAAATAAAGACTTCATTAAAAAAAAGCTTTACATACAAGATGTAAAGCTTTCTTTATAAGCTGGAGGTCCTCCTATTGAACCTCCAAGGAAAAGCAACTATTCCTGTTTTTATACCAGTGCATTGGAATATTCCAATTCTTGTAACTTTCTAAGTGCTTCCGATTTGGAATTGACATCTAATTTTAAATAGATGTTCTGCACGTGAAAATTGATTGCACTTGCGGTAACGAATAATTTCTCGGCAATGGTCTTATATGTGGCTCCCTGGCACAAATAATCTATTACCTGGTTTTCTCTTTCTGAGAAAAATTCATTGGATTTACGCTGAAACTTTGAAATGATCTGACTAATAATATCATTGCTCATGGTAGCGCCTTCTGACTTGATCGAGTCTAGGGCATTATAAAGGGCGCGTTCAGTCACCGGTTTGGATAGGTAGCCATTTGCGGTATTTTTGAACGCTTTTTTCACCAAGTCAAAATTGTTCTGGGCGCTGAGCATGATAATCTTTACCTTAGGATCCTTCTTTCTAAAAAGACGAATACCTTCTATGCCATTAATTTCCGGCAATGAAACCTCGGAAAAAATAATATCCGGAGAAATACGGTCGTAATCTGCCAAAGCTTCTTTAACCGAAGTATAGATTCCTTTTAAAGAATACTCCGTGTAAGAGCTAAAATACATTTCATAAGATTCATGCGATGTTACATCATTATCGATCACGATAATTTTTAAAATGTTTGATTCCATGGTAGTGGGATTTTTTGGTATCTATTGAAAACCAACAGAATACCTGGTTAAATTTGGGTTAACTATTAATAGATAATCGCTCGGTAAAGCGACATTTTTTTCAAATTTGGGCGTAAGAAGGCTCTTTCCCTGTGATTAAAAAATCAAGAGATTTTGTTATCCATTCTTTTAAAGCTTAGAAAAAGACCTATGGTTATGACAGTATTCTGCCGGGTCTTAGTTTAAAGCTAAAACAGATATACGCGCTATACGCTGGGTGAATCGTTATGTTTTAGTGCTGTAGGTAAGGCGCTAAAACCTAAAATGATTGCTTTGAAATTTTATCTCTATCAGACGCAGAGATGTTGCACTTTTATGAAGTGATCAAGTGTGCTTTGCTTGTAGTGCTGTTGTAGGTAATAATGGTACATGGTTTGTGAGATTTGGGGATTAATAAATAGGTTACTTTTGGTATGATTATAATCAAACTTAAGAATTATTTCCTATGCGCTTACTGTATGATCGCCCATTTTCGTTAAACTACCGCTAAAGTCCCTATCTCATTGCATTATATCGGTAATTTCGTACCAATTATCGATATTTAAAAATCAAAAAAAGAGTTAAAAAAGGTGTGAAACCTATTAAAATAGTGGTAAAAAACAAAAAAAACAGCGGAGCCTCCCCCGCTGTTTATAGCCTAATTTTCTACCAAAAAATCAGGTCCCACTAACCATAAGTTAATATTGTTATTGATCTTCATACATGTTGTTCACTACTGCAGAATGATCATCTACTTGCATAATCCATTTTTCGTCGTTGTATTTTCCGTTTAAATTGGAAACGTAAGCTGTTTTTGCATCTTCTTTATAATTGTAATCTGCCAAGTATACATAGTGCAGACCGTTTTCTTTGTTGTAAAACTGTCTAGCGTTAAGACCTTGCTCCTTTAAAGTCTCCATAAAGGCATTTAAATACTTTTTGTTCTTATAAACATTGGCTATTACGTAATATCCGGACTTTACACCCACTATATCTGACTGGTTCAATATCTTGATAGGAAGCTTTACGTAATCCTTAATTTCTTTCTTATCTGCGCCTTCTTCTACAATTGGCTTTGTTTGAGTCTCTGCCACTACTTCTACAGTCTTCTCTACTTCTTTAGTACTATCTGACATTTGCGTGTCATTGGCGGCCAAGAAATCCTGTACATCATTAAATCTTGCTTCATTGTCTTGCTTAGCTATTGTTTTCTTAGAAGTATTGTTTTCTGTATTTGCAGCTAAAGCCGTATATTCTGGTGGAACAGGCTCCACATCTTCTTCAATTTGTGGTTTTAGGTTCTCTTTAATTTCTTGTTTCAATACGTCTACCAAAGACTTTAAGCGTTCTTCAAAAGCGGCATCTCTTGCGGCATCAATAGAGTCTTGTCTTAAAATCATCTCATCCAAAATCAATCTGTTTTCGTAAGCCATACCGCTCATTTCATCCTCTATTTCGGTAGAAATTGTATTTTTAAAGCTTCTATTTGCCAGAGATGTATTGTTTCTTTGACTGTTCTTTTTACTCTCTTCCTTTAATCTTAAAATCTGTTCCTCATAATTTCTTACGATACGATCTACTTTAGCATCTTCAGAACCATCTGCAAAGGTGTCCATACTAGAGCCATGGTTGTCAAAAGTATAGGCTAAGGATACCTCATGGTTCCATCCTAAATCGGCATCATCTGTCATTAAATCCTTTTCTAACAAATACCCCAAGGACATACGCTTACTAAGGTTAAAACCTAAACCTAAGGAAAGGCCATAATCATCATCAAAATTTGTTTGAAACCAACCGTAGCTAGGCAAGTCCAACAATATAGAACCTACATATCCCAATCCGCCATCCTTGTTCTTACCAACTTGAACCATAGGCATTAAACGAGCGTTGGCAAAAAGACCTCTATTGGCCAAAAACTGGTGAGAATACTGTACCGAAGCTTTTACACTCTTGGTACTTAAGTTCGTTAAAAATTCATTGGTAGTTTGGTTATATTTAAAAAGATCAGTTGCATAAAGTCCAAAATCAAACCCGCCCAATGACAAGGTTACCCCTGGTTGTACCGCTACCTTACTTTCCTTCTTAGCATCCGAAATTTTTGTATCCGTATCTGCTACAACTATTCTATTTTGGTCTAGCCCTTCTGTATAGTAGGTTATGTTCGTGCCAAAAGTTAATTTGCTCTCATCTCCTAATTTTACGGCCGTAGCGTAATTGGCGTTGAACCCAAATTCCTGAACAACCCCGGACCATTGGCTATATACACTAATTCCTAATGCAGCATGATCATTAAGTTTGTTACTAAAACCTAAAAAGTAGTTCTGATTATTATCTTCAAACGTAGCATATTGGTTTCTGTGAAGAATGTTTATGTACGATTTGTTCTCTCTAACCAACGAAAACGTTGGGTTGATCAAAAATCTGTTAAAGAACAACTGGTTGTGATAGGTGCTCTTAGTATTGATCTCTGTAACTGCTTCTTGTCCGTAGTTAGACTGCGTACCAAAGATGGTAGCTAGTAAAAGGAGCAGAAAAATTGTGTTGATATTATTTTTTTTGTGGCTCATGGTAGTGATATTTGGGATTATTGAAAACTGTGGTAATACGGTGAATTCTATAGTTTTGAAATTTGGAACTCTTGTGGTAGATGTCCGCATTTCTTAGAACATTTAGATTACCTAAATTTGGGTTATAAACCGGCGACGGTAATCGCCGGCTTTATCTTATCCCCCATTTTTATTAATCTTCCTCAAACAAATTGGAAGTATACGTTGCTTTGGAATCTACATTAAAAGCTTCTAGCGCTCTATATTCGCCCTCGTCTTCTACGCGTCTTTTGTTGGCATAGGTGAAAGCTACTTTCTGAACCGAGGATTTATTGTTCCCTCGGATAGACATTACATAGCCTTTACCATTGGCCGATGTGAACGATATGGCAAAATCATCTTCACCACTATTGATCGGGCTACCAAGATTAACGGCTAGGTCTACACTTTTTTGACCAACTTGTGTCATATAAACATCCAGTCCGCCCTGGCCCTTTCTTCCTTCGGAAGCAAAGAACAATGTGTTGGTACCAACTACATTAGGATACAGGTCATCTTTTTTAGTGTTTACCTTTTGACCCAAGTTTTTGGCTACACCCATACTACCGTCTTTACGGATCGCAGATACATAAATATCATACTCACCAAAAGTTCCTGGCATATTGGAGGCAAAGAATAAACGTTTACCGTCCGATGATATAGAAGGATGCATTGCAGACGCATGTTTGGGAGCTACGGCAACTTCTTTAAGGTTCCTCCATTCACCATTTACTTTATCTGCCCTGAAGATTTTATGTACCTCTTCACTTTTGGAAAAAACACCGTACAAGGGTTTTATTTTCACTTTTTTACTAAAGTAAGCCGTCTGTCCGTCCGGAGTTACGGCAACGGGCATTTTATACCCATTATGATCTTCGGTCTCCTCACCTAGTAAAGTCCTAAGTTCATTCTCAACTATGGTCTGGTCATCTACTATAAACTGACCGTCCTTACGTTGAAAATCTAATTCTCTATACCTTTCTGTTAAAGGTTGATCTAAAAAATTTTTAGAATTTTGTTTTTTTACTTTATAATCAGACTCAATTTGAGCGACCCAATCATTCATATCGGAACTGGTAGCTGATCCAATATTTTGATATTTGGCCATAGCGTAGTCATAACGCTTCTGATAATTCTTACTTAAAGAGCCGGTACTGCTTACTTCTTTTAACTTATCATACCAGAACAAGGCGGTATCGTAGTTTTTGTTCAAGAAGTTGGCATTACCCAAGTCTTCAAAGATGGCTTTATCCTTATATCCTTGTTTTTTAAGGTATTGATAATTTTCCATCCTCTTGTTGTTAGCCTGGTGAATCTCGGTAGCATTACTACTACTAGAATACTGAGCGTCCATAGAACTGCAACAGCACGAAAAAACGCAGGCAAAAAGCACATTGTAAGTTAGCGCATTTTTCATAATAAATTCGATTAGGGGTTAATATCTTCGACAAAGTTCTATAAAACTCTCCTATCTATACTTAGTAATAATTCATAGGTTTTCACTTAAATCGCGTTTTTTTATGTTAAAATCATCGATAAACTGCATTTTTTACGGTTCAAGAGCAAAAAAATCAGATTAAAGAACATTTTTATTACTAGTAACTACTAGTAATCTTTAAAAGAGTGTTCATATCAAAAAATCACTAAAGGACTAAAAATCAACTCAGAAAAGAACAAGTGTAAAAATTTTAACAAGTAGCATAGTGTAGCATATTAATATTTTTCCTACTTTTGTTGAAGCGTACAGACTTGTCTGTTTATAATAGTCCTGCTACCTTTAATTCATGGGAAAAGAAACCGTAAAGGATAAGATACTATTAACGGCTTGTGAATTGTTTTACAAAGACGGGTATAACCAAACAGGAATCAATAAGATTTTAAAAGTCGCCGAAGTATCAAAAGATAGTATGTACCGGCACTTTAAATCTAAAGAAGCTATTGCCGTTGCGTATTTGGAAAGGCAGCACAAAATGGTGATGTCTCTTTTAAAGAGTAATATGGACAAAGAAGAGCCTGGCGCAGATGCGGTTCTTTCCATGTTTGATTTTTTAATTGACTGGTTAAAGGAATCAGGATACAGAGGATGTGGCTTTCAGAATATTTTTACGGATATCCCAAAAGATCAGAACTCTATTAAAGAGATGGTCTATATGAACAAAAATGAAATTCGGCAACTTGTATATAATGAATTAAATAAAGCCGAATCAAATGAGATGGATATTAAGGAATTGAGCGATGAAATTCTAGTACTATGGGAAGGAGCTATTATCCTTTCTCAAATCCAAAAAAATAATTGGCCCATTTTGGCCGGCAGAAAAGCTTGTGAAAAATTATTAAACCGTTAAACACTATGTAAAACTATCATACAGAGCAATCTGTAGAACTAACACCAACGCATTTTGAAACAACTACTACAAAACCCACCCTTCACCCTAGAAACAGCCAAGCAAAAAGTTCATTTAATTGAAGAGACTTGGAGTACAAAAGACCCTCACCAAATTTCCATGATATACTCCATGGACTGCAATTGGTATGTTAACGAATCTACCCTTCTATCCTGCCGTAGAGAAGTTCAAGAGTTCCTTGAACGCAAATGGCAGAAAGAATTGGATTTTGAAGTAACTAAAACCTATATGGCCCATACGGATAAAAGCATAGCGGTTCAATTTGATTATGACTACAGAATTGAAAATAACAAATGGTTTTGCTCCTATGGAAACGAAATCTTTGAATTTGATGAAGAAGGACTCATAGAAAAATGTATTATGAGAATCAACCATTCTTCTATAGAAGATAGTGCAAGACCTATATCTCAAGACCTACATAATATTTTACAAGATTTATAACACATAAAATATTTTATTGAGCGCAACATTTGCATTCCTATTCTGTACTATGGAATCGTAAAACAAAACCCTGGCATTAACTTCAATTTAACGAAGAGATTGTTGGTTTCAGGGTTCATTTACGACAAACAGAGTGTAGATGACATACAATAAATAATGGTTGTCTACTAAACCTAAAAACTAATAGTATAGAAATTAGACTATGAAAAAAATAGCTATAAATGGAATGGGCCGTATTGGCCGTACCGCATTAAAAGTATTACTTGAAACTCCGGAATTAGAGGTAGTAGCCGTAAATGATATTGCCAGTATTGAGAACATTGCTTACTTATTGGAGTTTGACAGTGTTCATGGTAAATTTGAAAAATCGGTTGATTTTGAAGAGGGTAAACTTATAGTAGATGGCAACGCCATTAAATTCTTTAACGAAAGAAATCCAGAAGACCTCCCTTGGAAAGAACTGGATATAGACGTTGTAATTGAGAGTACCGGTATTTTTACTAAATATGACGATGCGGATAGGCACATCAAAGCCGGAGCCAGAACTGTGGTGCTTTCAGGTCCGGCTAAAAGTCCTGAAATACCAACTGTTGTTCACGGTGTTAACTCTGAGGATGGTAAGACCAGTATCTTTTCCTGTGCCAGTTGTACCACCAATAACATTAGCCCTATTATAGAAATTTTAGGGCGTCGTGTGGGTATTAAAAAGGCTATAATGACTACCATACATGCAGATACCAGTTCTAATGCCATGGTAGATTCTCCCAGCAAAGGGAACTTTAGAATGGGACGTTCAGGTATTAATAACCTAATACCTACCACCACGGGAGCTGCCGTAGCAACCACAAAAGCATTACCAGAATATGCGGGTAAATTTGATGGTATGGCGGTACGTGTTCCAGTTGCGGTTGGATCTATTTCGGACATTACTATTGTAACCGAAAAAACCGTGACCGCAGAGGAAATCAATTCCATATTGGAGGAAGAAGCACAAACGGACCGTTATAAGAAAGTATTACAGACCACTTACGCGCCTTTGGTTTCTAGCGATATTATTAAAAGCCCTTATGGTTCCATTGCAGACCTTTCCCTTACCAAAGTAGTGGATGGCGATTTACTCAAAGTTTTGGCATGGTACGATAACGAATGGGGTTTCACCAATCAGATGATACGCCAAATACAGAGTTTATAAATAGAACTGAATTACTCATAATTCAATTTCAAAAAACAGGTCAAGCTTTATAGTTTGACCTGTTTTTACTTTATGCCCCTTTTTGTTTTTCGTAATTTGATGCGATTTTTAAATTTTAAATTTTGAAAAAGACACTATTCATAGCGGCCTTTTTAATGTTAATCAACTTTACCGTAAAGGCACAGTCCATAGAAAAAGAACATTGGGGAACTGTAAAAGGTAAGGAGGTTTCTCTTTATACCATTACCAATGCTACGGGCATGAAAATGCAGATTATGAATATGGGCTGCATCATTACTTCGCTTTTTGTACCGGATAAAAACGGAGAACTAGACGATGTAGTTTTGGGCTTTGATAATTTGGATGATTACCTGCAAGACCACCCTAGTTTTGGTACAACCGTGGGTAGGTATGCCAATAGAATAAAAAATGCACAGTTTATCATGAATGATTCCGTTTATAAACTTGCTGCAAACGAAGAAGGCACTGCTATTCACGGCGGAAATGAATTTAGGGATGCCGTTTGGGACACCAAGGTTGTCTCCAACGAAAAAGGCGATGGTTTACAGTTTCATTATTTATCTCCAGATGGTTCTTTTGGTTTTCCTGGTAATCTTGATGTTTATGCCACTTACCTTCTGACGAAGAACAATTCAATTTATATCACCTTTGAAGCCAAAACCGATAAGGACACGCATGTAAGTATGACCAACCACAGTTATTTCAACTTGAATGGTGCCAAGGACTTAATCTATGACCATAGGGTTATGGTAGATGCGGACAGGTATACCGAATTTGATGAAGACATTACCCCTACAGGAAGATTGCCCCTTTTAAAAGGTACGGCTTGGGACCTTTCTAACTTTACACGAGTAGGTGATAAAGTTCATGATATACCCCTTAACGGGTATCACCATTGTTACGCACTGAACAAAAAGGGTGATAAAATGACAAAGGCCGCTGAAGTTATAGAACCCAAATCCGGCAGAAAACTAGAAGTATTTACCACACAGCCGGGAATAACGGTCTACGCCAGTAACGGCCTTGATAATATTACAGGAAAGTATAATATCGCTTATACCCCTCACATGGCACTCTGCTTAGAGACCCAAGATTTCCCCGATGCCATGAATCATCCTAATTTTCCCTCTACCCTATTAAAACCTGGAGAAAAATATATGGAAACTATAATTTACGATTTCGGGATTGAAAAATAAAGGGAGGATATTACTATCCATTCCCTTTAACCATTCTTAAAGCAGGCTATCATTTCTTTAGGTGATTTATGTGGCCTTCCCGCAGCTTTTTCATAATCGGATGGTACATCATAAGCTCCATTTCTCATACTTTGATAAATGCCGCCTATTATTGTGCCTATAAACTCCCCTAGTGCTTCTTTACGTTCCTTCTCATAAGTTTCAACGGGTACAGAAGTATATTTTAAATCCGTACCATAAGCACCATTTATGTAATTTGCCAGTTGTTTTTGTGTAATAGGTTCACCCACCAGATTGTAAATATGACCATTATGATTTGCCTTTAAAAGCATTTGCGCATAGGCATACCCCAATTCTTCCCTACTGGTATAACCACATTTTCCGGTATCCGCAGAATTTTGGATTTCACCTTCACTTATATATGTATCTATATATTCCAAATCCGGTTCTATATAAATTCCGTTTCTTCCAATGACCCACTGCATTCCCGAATCCTTCACATCCTTTTCGGTCTGTCTGTTGCTTTCTACCACAGCGCTAAATGCAGACGCTTTCTCCTCTCCAACGATACTGGTGTATACTATTTTTCTAACACCGTTTGCCTTGGCCGCATCAATAACATTCCTATGCTGCTGTATTCTTTTCTTTGGGTCGTCCATACCAGAAACTAACAGAACCGCATTTACACCTTTTAAAGCAACATCAAAATCCTCACGATTGTTATAATCTCCCTTTCTAATTTCAACCCCAAGAGATTCTGCCTTTTCAGGAGTTCTAGCTATACCTATAACATTATCTTTTCCTATCGCATCAATAAGGTGCTTTACAATTGAAGAACCCAATTGACCGCTGGCTGAAGTAACTGCAATTTTCATAACTGTATGTTCTTAAGTAGATTACATTTTTAATTTTAAAGCTTCAAGCTCCTGTTCTAGCTCTTCTGCTTTTTTCTTGAATTTTTCCATGGCCTTTTTCATCTGACCTATTTTTTTAAAGGCCTCTTCGTCTTGAACTGCTTGATAGCTAACAACGCCTTCCTTTTCCTTTACTTTAGATTTGCTCCCACATGTGGGGCATGTTGCTACTTGACTCATAATACAATATTTTGTTGTGCAAAGTTTATAAAACACGAATCACTGTTAAAGGTGAATCCCTGCACAAAAATGGTATATATGGGAATCCATCTTAAAAATCATGGCACCATGATGAACTAAAAGAATACCCCTATTCCTTTATTTTCAGGTGATCTATAATACCACTCTGAGAAACTGTTCTAAGTTTTCTTTCTGGTTTATTCTGATAACCGATTATGATAGAGTTGTGGACAGTCATTGTTTTAAAATCAAAAACAAGGGTCAAATAATCCTTTAAACCCGTTTCATGCCAACTTACCATATATAATTCGTCTCCCATTTTAAGGGATTTATAGGAAATATTCTTGTTTCCATTACCTTTTGATGGCCCTGTAACCCATTCATACTTGGCTTTTCCTTCATCAAATTCCATATGAATAGCGGTACCGTTTTGATATTGAAAATTAAAGGAATAACCATCCAAAAAATACTCTGGCTCTCCAAATTGATATTTACTTTCTTCGGGGGTCTTGTATTGACCAAAACTAGATCCAACACTAAACAGGACCAGACCTATACAGATTACTAATTTTGAATTCATTTTCTTTGATTTAAAAGTTCAGTACAAAATTGGCAAAATGCCCATCTCTAGAGTAGGTAAATCGTTGAAAAAGAATGGTAAATATGAGATTAAAGGTCTACAAGTCTGCTTTAAACCGTTTTGGAGTTACCTCTGTGTGTTTTTTAAAGAATTTGGTGAAGTTGGTTACCTCGTCAAAACCCATGTCATAGGCTATTTCCTTTAGGCTTTTATCCGTACTTAGTATGGCACGTTTTACCTCCAGAACTACATACTGATCAATGAAATGTTTAGGGGTGTTCAATGTAAAAATATGCACTAGTTTCCCTAAATGCTTGGTAGAGATACGCATCTTAGAAGCATAATCCTTCACGTTTCTAGTTGTGGCAAAGTCTTTTTCTACAAGGTTTTTGAATTGAAGAAACAACGGATAGTAATCTCTATCCTGATTGGAGATTCGCTTAGCCCCAGAAATGCGTTCTAACTTTAACAGGTACAGTTCCAGTATTTTGGCTAGAATATTCTGCTGTCCATAACTGTATTCTACCTGTAATTCTTCCCGTAATTGATGGACAAAAGAATCATTTAAACCACTGTTTTGGACCAAGGGGTCAGAAATATGGTAATTGTATAAATGGGAAATGAACTCAATTGATGGTTTTGAAAAAAATCTAAGAATAAAATCTTCTGTAAAAATGACGAGGAAACCTTTATAGCCAATTTTTTGCTGAAAGGCTTGCACTTGCCCTTTTGCTATTTTCAATACTGAACCTACTTTTACCTGGTACCTTTGCAGGTCAATTTCATGATACCCCTCCCCCTCGGTAATGACGAGCAAAGCAAAGAAGTGGATACGATGGGGCTTTTTAGGGTCATGGTCTAAACCTCTATCTATTTTTGCTGATAAGTCGGATATCGTCAGTACGTCGAAATCCTTGATATGTTCCTCTCCTTCAAATGCTATGTTGGGAATATCAATCACCCGTATTCTTTTTTCTGCTGTAATAACGATTCTAAATTGAAGATAGGAAAATTACGAATAAAGAAGGACCATAGCATCATAGAAAGGTATTACCGACTAATCATTGAATCTGTCTATTAACTTTACCAAACAAAAAATCAAAATAAAACCGCCCTATTCCAATGCATAACATCTGAATAGGGCGGTTTAAAAATTTCAAAAGAATCTTGGGAAACTTTGCTTAATTAATAAGCAAAAGTGCTTTTTGAGGGATAAGAATCTTATCTATAGTATGGATAACCCCGTTAGAAGCTTCAATATCAAATTCAACAAAATTAGCTTTAAACTCAGAAGCATCTTGAAGCGCCAAACCTGCGGCTCCTTCTACAACATCTACTGAGTCATCTTCAATTAAAGTGGCCAATGTGCCTACTTTTAAGTCATTACGAGCAATTACCTCTTTTACGGCATGACCTAAAATAATTTCTTTAAGCGCTTGTTTCTCCAAAATATTGGTGAAATCCGAAAATGAATTATAATCATCTCCCAAAGTTTTGAACAACTGTTCTATAGCGGCATTGGTAGGTGCAAAAACCGTATACTCGCCCGTGTTGAATATATCTTCTAAACCAGCTTCTGCAATACCTTCTGCAAACAAGGATAATTCCTCGGTCTGGTTCACTAAATTAATCAAGGTACTTTTTGGGAATAAATCTGCCAAAACGGATTCGGGTATAAGAACCTTATCTATGATATGAAGAACACCGTTGGCCACCTCAATATCCGCTGCAGTTATTCTAGCATCTATCTCCGTAGTATCTATGATATACACATCACCATCTACCGTAATTTTAATTTCTTCGGATTGTAGGGTCTCTAAAATGGAACCATTGGAAAGTTCAGTAGAAAAATTAGCTCCTCCAATAATGGCGTGGTATTTTAATACTTGCGAAAGGATTTCCTTTTCCAAATCCTCATCAAAATCCAAAACATCCGTATACTCTTTTAAAGAAGCTAAAAATCCTGTAAACGCTTCATTGCTAGGTACAAAAAATGTAATCTTTTCGCTTTCATCGGAAAGCATGTTTACTAACGAATCATCTATAGTATCCAACGCATTGGCAGAGATGCTTAAACTATCTACGGATTTAATAAATTCCGCGGCATTCAACAAGGTTTCCTCCGGTGTCCCCTCTTCTGGAGTTTCGGTTACCGGTTCTTCGGTCTTGTCCTCTTCTTTTCCAATCTCGTTCTCTATATCATCTGAAATATCACTTCCTTTGGAACATCCTATAGCCATGGACACCCCCAAAAAGAGCATGCATAAATTTTTAATAAAGCGGGTTGTGCGTATCATTTTCATAACGGTTTTATCTGGGCGACAAATTAGTTCTTTATTAAAATTCATAGCCTAGCCTTAGTTTAATTCTAGGTTAGCTAAACTTTAAATCTAACTGTAAAAAATTGGATTAGGGAGCGGTAACCACCAATTGAGCCGTTTTTTCATCATCTACGTTTGTATCGGACATGGTCTTTAAGAATGCTATAATAGCCTTTTGTTCTTCTTGGGTGAGTTCCAATTCATCAAAAGGTAAGGTCTGGTGTTCCAAATCAAAGCCCATTCCGCCACCACCGCCTTTGTTGTAGAAATCCATAACCTCTTCCAACGTATTGTACACCCCATTGTGCATGTAGGGTGCCGTAAATTCCGAATTACGTACGGTAGGAGTTTTGAACATTCCTAAATGCTCCGGTTTGTTATAACGCCAGTAAAAGCCAAGGTCGTCATCCAAAATTTTGTTTTCGGCCGTTTCCGGAACTCCTATGACCTCTTTTTCGGTCTCTGCGTAAAACGGTGGCACTGTTCCATTTGTTAGCGGCATGAAGTGACATGTAGCACATAACGCCTTACCCATAAAAAGATTCATACCCAATTTTTCTTGGGAAGTAAACGAATCTTCTTCGGCTCTTATATTCTTATCGAACTTAGAATCAAATCCGTTTAAAGTAGATATATAAGATGAAATAGCTTTAATGATGTCTGTGTTCCTATTTGAAATTCTTCCAAAAGCCTCCTCAAATAAAACGTGATAAGTAGTATCCTTTAATATATCCGTAGAGAATTCATGCACACCTGTATTAAATTCCTGTTCATTATTGAATACGGATGAAATTTGATCCAAAATATTCTCTGCACGGCCATCCCAAAAGAAGCTTTTTTGAAACGCAACATTTATTAATGTAGGTGCATTACGCTGTAAAGGGCTTCCATTGTTACCCGTATTCACCGGTATACCATCCGTATAGGCTTTTTCCGGCATGTGACAAGTTACACAGGCCATTTTACCCGTTTGCGACAAATTAGGGTCAAAAAACAGTTTTTCGCCCAAAGCAATTTGTTTTTCGGACGGATTTCTATTTATAGGTGGCGTAAAATAGGTTAGGTTAAAAGCATCCTTTTCAAAAAAAGTAGGCGCATCAAAATTAAAAGGCTTATTATCTACGCCGCTCCAGAGTCCGCTTTCCTTTCTTATGCTAACCCAATTTCTCGTAATAGGATTCATATAATCCCGTATAAATGTGTAACGGTCAAAAGTGTTGAAATCGTTGTTTTTTTGAAGAAAATTGGCCGCTTTTGCTATATTTTGATGAAATTTAGTATCCAAATCACTGTTTTTCACCTGTATGATATCACGCAATGTATGATCATACACCTCTTCCAACCCTCGCAACGAGACCTCACTTTCCGAAAGTCCCAAACCGCTTACCGGTGTATCAAAACCAGATATACCTAAACTAATAATGCGTAAAAGCTGCTGGTGAGTTGCAATAAAAAAACGCTCCGCATTCAACTCTCGCTCAGATACGTTTTGGAGTAAATTAACCAATAAGCCTTTGGTAAGGTTTGTTTCTCTTTTAAAAACCGCGGGCACTTCCCCGCCCTCATAAATTGACTCCTCTATTTTCTGAAGTCCGATAGGGTTCAATATACGTTCTGTATCTTCTGCAAAAACAGGCAAGGCCGGACCATTGGCACGGTGGCCTACTTCTGGATTAAGATAAGAAGCGTAAGGTTCCGCTTTTTTAAATGCAACACGCAGCTTTATGAAGGTTTCCTTTGCTTCTTGCGATTCTGCATCCATCTTGCTCAAGGCATCGATCAACTCAACGGCCTCGGTCATATTTTTTTGATAAAACTTCTGGGCACTGCTCCAATCTACCGTATCTATTGGATGTACAGCTGCCAGTTCTTGGGTTTTGTCCTTACAAGAAAGAAAAAGGGATAGCGTTAAAAGAAAAAATAAAAATCTACTCATGATATGAACAGGTTGAAACTAAAATTATAAAATAGGGAAAGACCCCCATTGAAATATGGAGGTCTTTGTCCTTAAAAAATTAAGGTCTTATCTAGGTAATCCTCTTAGGATAACTATTTGTCCTCCTTGGTTATCTTCTCTAGCACCAGAAGCGATAGCATCAGGGTTATCAGACTCTAAGTCGTGACCATCTTTGCTCTTGAAATCATCATTTTGCCAGTAGTGTGGCTGAAGGTTCAACAAGAAAGTGTCATCAACACCAACCTTGTCAGAGATATCTACCAATGCACCAAACTCACCACTGAAACCTGTGCTTCCAGATGGATCAAGGTCATTTCTAACTACCAATTCCAATACAACTTTAGAATTCTTACCGTTCAAATCTGTTTGGTAGATTGCAGCTGCATGACCTCTATCAAAAGAGTTAGGATCTTCTTGAAGGTATACGAAGTTTTCAGTAACGGTAATGTTATCAGGACTCTGAAGTCTTGAGATATTTCCGTCCATGTTGTTCGTGTCTGTATTACCACTTACGATTTGAGTTAATTTACCTGTTAGAGGAGAATCTTCGTCCAACTCCAACTTGTAAGCAGTACCCCAATCGTTATAAGTACCTCTACCAGGACCTCTACCCGTTACAGCAAAAAATACGTTTCTTGCATTGTCTACAGAACCTTTTTGGTAATCTACATCCTCTACACGCATGAAAGCTGAGGCACCTACGGCAACACAAGCATCTTCCATTTCGTTTTTGGTCATATCCGCTCCGTTTTCGATTTCAACGAACTCAACTTCGTAAGTTTCGCCAAATGCCAACTGACCTTCATTGTAGATTACACCTTCTTCAACAGCCATTGGGGCAATTGGGTTTCCATCTTTATCGGTAGAACCAGAAGCTACTTCCTTGAATTTCAAAACATAGATTTTACCATTGTTGAAATCGGCATCGCCATTTTCAGAATAGTAAAGTGTAACCTGACCTTCTGAACCTGAAGAATCATCATCACCTCCTATAATAACTGTTTTACCTTTGTAGGTATCTCTAGGCAATGGCACAGCATTTTCCCATGAAAACTCACCCAAAGCATCCAAACCAAAATCTGCAGTTGGTGTTGGAACGGCAACATGAGGATCTATACCTTTAACATCATAGTGAAAGCTTTCAGAGGCAGAGAGGAACATATCTCTTGCTCCACCGTGAATATCTGCTTCCCACATAGTACCTGAACATTGACGGGCAAAATCTGCAACACCAGAATTCAACAACCAATCTCCACTAACCGGGTTAAGGTTTTTATCTAAGCGAATACGACTAACCGCATAATTGTCTTCTGCGTTTACGACGTACATATAACCATCACCATCCTTTAAGAAACCTGCACCATCTTGAGCTCCTACCAATTGGAAACCATCTTCAAGAACATCTGTTGAGCTAATTAAAGAATACGCCTTAACAAAGTTGAAGTTTGAATTGATCGCTACTAAAGGATCCAACTCAGATTTGTTTTCAAACATTGTTCCTTCTTCTTCCTGGCCACCGTGACCAACAAAGTTTTCTAATTTTTCACAGGAAGTGGTTGCTACCAAACCTGCCAGTAATACCATTTTAGATACTGTTTTCATTTTGTTCTTTTGGTTATTTGTTACAATAATTTTGAACAAAAATATCCTACCAAACCCCAAATATTGTTAACTGACCGTGGTCATACTTTAAACTAAAGTTCAAGTTTGTGTTAAATCGTTAGCTTAACGTTACCATTTATTTTAATTCTAAATAGCAGGTAGATTTTGGCATGAAAAACGGATTTATAATATGCCACATGGAATTATAAAATAAAAAAAAGGATGGCTTTTACACCATCCCAGTTATCATTATTAAGTTTTGAAATAACCTACCCGCGAACGATACCCATATCACCTAAATCCAAAGGAACCTTTTTTCCTCCTTCTTTAATTGATTTGTAAATGGCTTCTACAATAATCATATCTCGTTTGCCCATTTCACCAGGTGCATAATTTGTAGTCCCCAACATAATGTGTTTTGCAAAATCGTCCATCTGAACTTTTTGCTGACTCTGGTGCGGGAATTTTATTTCCTTTCCGTCTGATGTGCGTCCGCTCAGCGGCCCATAATTATGGCAAGGATTAAGTTCTGCCCAACCTTTTTCAAAAGACACAAAAAGCCTATTGGCATTGGCATTATGTGAAGTAAATAGGTTACCTACAACTCCATCAGGGAATTCCATCTGTGCGGTAATGCTCTCATCCGTATCCTTAAAGTACTCCGGTCTAGAACTAAACTCCTGTGCAGCAACGGATATTGGGTTTTGACCCGTACCGTATATGTTACTCTGTATGCTGTACACACCCATATTCATTAATGCCCCACCACCGGAAAGCGCATGGTTCAATCGCCATTGGTCAGGATTTCCCCTAGAAATATATCCCGCATCGGAAGAAACGTAGCGTACGCTACCAAAAGGTTTTTGCTTTACCAGTCGTTTAATTTCGTTGGTATAAGGGTCAGATTGCATACGGTAACCAACAGATAATTTTACTCCAGCCTCATTGCACGCATCAATAATAGCATCACATTCCTTTACGCTTATGGCCATTGGTTTTTCACAAATAACATGCTTTCCTGCCTTTGCTGCACGAATACAGAACTCCGCGTGCATACTGTTGGGTAACACTACATAGACTATATCAATATCCTTATTCTTGGAAATAGAATCAAAATTATCATAGTTGTACACATTCTTTTTAGGTATGCCGTACTTCTCCATCCACACCTTTTCCTTTTCCGGAGTTCCGGTCACGATTCCTGCTAGATAACAATTCTCGGCATCCTGTAACCCTGGAGCTAATTGTCCGCTACTGTAACTGCCCAAGCCTACTAAAGCTATACCCAGTTTTTTCTTTTCCTTTCCCGAAGAAAAACCATAACCTAATCCAACACTGCTCAAAACAGCTGTTCCCGCGATACCTTTTGATAGTTTAGAATTAAAACTTCTTCTTGATATTTTTTTCATTTTATGTCCCTTTTAAATTTCCCCTCCTAAAATACAGATAATATTGGTTTCTAAAGTGAAGCATCTCAAATTCAAAATAGAAAATAAATTCTTTCCAATACCCGTAACATCTTGAAAGAATTAACTACCTATACATAAAAATAACATATGGCAGGTGAAGGTTTTATGGCACATGCAATTACGAGTTTAAGAACCAACAGGTCACTTTTAAAGAAGCGTAATTTTAAGGACTTAAAGGAGCTTTGTCAAAATGGAACGAGTAAAACGGAAGTTGAATTTAAAAAACTAAGTGCCCGAGAATGGGCAATATTGAAACAAAATATTAGAATGCAGCATAAAAACAACTTGCGCATTGAAACCATGATTTACGTTTTATCAATAGTCCTGACCTTTATAATTCTATTCTATATCTATTGGGCTTTTTTTATATAGCCCTTGCTCAATTAATTTTTATATTTCCGGTTGAAAGGCTACCTTTATAAGCCTTTCTTAACTTAGAAATTTAATGTCTGCCAAACCTTCCTCATATTTCAAAACGTTATCTATAATTCATTTGGCACTGGTTGGTGGCATTATCGCCTTTGGGACATTTAAATACCTAAACAACGGTACTTTTATAGCCAATGCAGACCCCAATGACATCTTTATCTATGTCATACCCATTGTAGGTGCATTTGGTTATTTCATGAGTCAGTTTATATTCAAAAAACAATTGCAAGCCATAAAAAAAACGGATAGTCTTCTTTTAAAAATGCAAAAATATCAAGCGGCTACCATTGTAAAATACGCTCTTATAGAAGGTCCTGCTTTTTTGGCCATAATTGCTTACGGGTTTAACGGTAATGCTCTATTCTTGGTCATTGCTATATTTTTAGTGGTCTACCTCTTCATGCAAAAACCTTCCCAAAGAAAGTTCCTAGAAGAAGTTCCGCTTACACTAGAGGACAAAAAGGAATTCAACAATCCACCAAACAGATAACTCAACAAACACAATGAAACTAAAACCAACGTTACTCGCTTTATTAATGGGACTAGGAATAATCAATGGAATAAAAGGACAGGATTGGCCAAATTTAAGTCAATTTCAAGACGCCAATTCAAAACTGGCCAAACCGGCCGCCAATGAAAACAGAGTTGTTTTTATGGGAAATTCCATAACCATAGGATGGATAAATTCACGTCCAGAGTTTTTTGCCAACAAACCATATGTTAACAGAGGTATTAGTGGCCAGACCACACCACAAATGCTTGTTCGTTTTAGACAAGATGTGGTAGACCTTGAACCTAAGGTCATGGTTCTTCTGGCCGGCACTAACGATATTGCAGGCAATACAGGGCCATCTACTTTAGAAATGATTATGAACAACATAAAATCTATGGCAGATATAGCCGCGGCCAACAACATAAAAGTAGTACTTTCCTCTACGCTTCCCGCTTTTGACTACCCGTGGAAGCCCGGCATGGAACCGGCTCAAAAAATAGTTGAGCTGAATAAAATGATCAAGGCATTCGCCGAGAAAAAAGGCCATATTTATTTGGACTATTTTTCTGCATTAGCGGACGAAAGAAATGGTTTACCAAAGAAATATGCCAAGGACGGCGTTCATCCAACGGTTGAAGGTTACAAAGTCATGGAACCATTAGTAGAAGAAGCTATTGCCCAAGCTTTGAATAATTAAAATAAACTTATTTGCTGCGGAACATGTGCTGAACACAAAAAAATAGCTGTTTATACATATCTTCGGTCGTGATTCTATTTTTGAATCCTACACTTTAAACCTGCAAATGCAAGAAACAGTACAAAATTCCGATTCATCCAATACATATGATTCTATAATAATTGGGTCTGGAGCAGGTGGTTTGGCCACAGCTATTTGCTTAGCCAGGGCAGGTAAGAAAGTCATAGTATTGGAGCAACACGACGTACCTGGAGGCTGGTGCCACAGCTTTTACCTAAACGGACATAGATTTACACCTGGAGTACATTATGTGGGCCTGATGGCCGAGGGCGAAGCAACCAATGACCTATACCGAGGTTTAGGTATTGCCAACGATTTGGTCTTTTTTAGAATGAACCCTGATGCTTATGAACATGTACGAATAGGCAAAGAACGTTTTGATTTTCCCGCTAATCTTGATTTACTTATCGAACGGTTATCATCAAGGTTTCCCGAAGAAAAAAAGCAAATTCACAAATACCTTCACCTTACCCGAAAAGTAAGTGAAGAATTGTATTCCCTCCCCTACTTTAAGGGGTTTTGGCAAAAACTAACCATACCGTTCAAAACCAAACATTTTGGCAAATATGGAATGTTCAGCGTAAGGAAAGTTATAGGTTGGCATATAAAAAATCCGCTTTTAAAAAACATATTGAATATACAATGTGGTGATCACGGCGTGCAACCCAAAAAAGTTCCCTTTGTACTGCATAGTGCTTTAATGTACCATTACTTTCAAGGTGGGTATTACCCCATGGGCGGTGGTGGGGCCTTAATTAAAGCAATGACCAATACGTTAAAAAAACACGGTGGTGAACTTCGTACCAGTACGGCGGTTACGAAAATAGTATTGGAAGGAAATCAACAAAAAAAAGCAGTTGGGGTTGTTCTGGAAAATGGACAACAGCTTTATGCCAATACCATCGTATCCAATGCCGATGTGGGCATAACGTATAATGATTTAGTGGGAAAAGAAAATTTAAGTGCTAAATTTCAAAAGAAGCTCGCTAATACCAAATACTCAAGCACTTCTTTAATGCTGTTCTTGATCGTTGATATGGATTTGCGCAAGGCAGGATTGGATTCCGGAAACATCTGGATGATGCCCAATAAGGACACGGATGATTTTTACGATAGTATGTTAGCATCGGACATTTCAAAAGGAGATGCTTTTGAAGGAATGTTCATTAGTTGTACTACTTTAAAAGACCCATCTAGCTTTGACGGAAAACACCATAGTATTGAGGCTATCACCCTAGTTGATTACAAGGCCTTTGAGATGTTTAAGAACGAAAACCAGGAGCGCTCCCAAGAATACTTGGATTTTAAGGAACTATTGATGCAGAAAATGATAAACGGTCTGGAAAAAGCCATTCCGGGAATTAGCAAGCATATTATCCAGAAAGACTTAGGTACGCCTTTGACCAATAAGTTCTACGTAAACACCACGGACGGTAATATCTATGGTACTGAAAAAAGTTTAAAGCATATTGGTCCGTTTGCCTATAAAGCAAAAAGCGAAATTAAGAACCTCTATTTGTGTGGGGCCAGTATTCTTTCTCATGGCGTGGCAGGAGTTTCCCATTCAGGTGTAGATACCGCAGCCCAAATTCTGGAATGTGATCCGGATGAACTTAAAAAACCACAGGAAGACCAACATATTAGAATCTACGATGCTGAAGATTCCACAGATTACCCTGAGTGGATGTTGAAAAAAATAGCGGTCAAAACTGCTCGGGCCAAAAGCAAAAGCGAAGAAATTAATACATAAGGTACTTTTTCCTAGTACTTCTTAGCTTCGTCCCATGAAACAATATAATAGTTTAGAAAAATAATAACGGTACTATAAACGATAATTCTGATATAGATAAGGGATGGACCATGGAAATGGCCATCCCCTATTCAAATTTTGGTGAGCTTGGTGAAGTTGTTACGATTAAACCCGGTAATAGATGGGCTTTTCTTGCTATTAGGCAAGACCGTAATGATGCCAAGGGAAACAGGCGGTCTACTTCAACCATTTTCCCTATTTATGATATTTCCAAGAATGTACATCAAGCCAACCGTTTTGGCTTAATGGAATTCGTTGAATAAAAAATACGTTACCAGTTGGTAAACGAACCATCTTTGCGACGTAATCTTGGAATTTCAATAGGTTTAAAACCTTTTTCCAAAGCTAATTCCTCATTAAACTCCACTCCCAATCCCGGTGTATCCAATACAGGATAAGTTGGTCCATCCAAAATAGGACGTACCGGATAAAATTCCGGAGCATCCGTACCCATATATTGTGCAGGTGTATTCATTTCTTCTAACCAACCAAAGTTAGGGCTAGCGGCCGCCATGTGAATGGTAGCAGCTGTACATATAGGCCCTAATGGGTTATGGGGCATCAAATCAATGTAATGTGCTTCCGCTAAACTCGCTACTTTCATCGCCTCGGTAATTCCACCTACATTACAAATATCAATACGCGCATATTGAGTTAAGTTTCGTTCTAAAAATGGTAAAAACTGCCATTTACTTGAAAATTCCTCTCCTATCGTAAAAGGTATATCAACCATTTTCCTAAGATTCTCATAGGCTTCCGGATTTTCATCGCGAATAGGTTCTTCAATATAATCCAACGTTCCCGGTGGCATACGTTTTATAAATGAATAGGTCTGCGCAGGAGTAAGACGCGTATGGTAATCTATACCAATGGTTACTGCAGAGCCGACTTCTCTTCTTAAGTCCGTAAGCCATTCCGCTATAACAGCAATAGATTCTCGTGGTTCAAAAAGTTCCTTATCGCCTTCTGCTTCAAATTCTGCAGGAGCCAAACGCAACATGTTCCAACCCTCTTTTATACATATTTTAGAATACTCAAAAAGCTCTTCGCGTGTTCTAAAACGAACTGAAGCAAAACAGTCTACATGGTCGCGATGTTTCCCTCCCAAGAGCTCGTATACGGGTACGCCCAAAGCTTTTCCCTTTATATCGTACAGTGCAATATCTATAGCTGAAATAGCTGCTGTAAGCACCCTTCCGCCTTCAAAATATTGCCCTCTGTACATTTCTTGCCAAAGTGCACCAATATTGCGTGCATCCTTACCTATCAGGAAACCCTTAAAATGTTCTATTGCACCTATAACTGCCAATTCCCTTCCGGAAAGTCCCGAAGCGCCCCAACCGTAGATTCCTGAATCGGTTTCGACCTTAACGACCAACTGGCTCCCAAAACCTACGTTGATAGGAAAAGTTTTAATAGCTGATATTTTCATAAAATTTTTATTTATTAGTGTTTGAGTTTATTTTGATTTTGGTACGATACGCTCAACCTTACCAACAATAAAGGTGTAAGATATAAAACCAAGCAATGCAATACCACCAATAAAGAATAGTGCCGGGCTAAAGTCTCCATCCTCTACCAAATACCCAATAACAATGGGAACAACTATTCCTGCTAATCCGCCTATAAAATTAAAAGCACCACCGGTAAGCCCTATGAGTTTCTTTGGAGCCATAAGTGAAATAAAGACCCATGCAATGCTGGCCAGACCATTTCCAAAAAATGCAATGGCCAAAAATAATATGACAAAAAATGTGCTCTCTGTATAATTGGCCCCTATTATACAAGTAGAAAGCAACATACCAATAATGATGGGAGTCTTTCTTGAAATTTCAACGGAATACCCTTTTTTAATCATAAAATCAGAAGAAAATCCTGAAAGAAGTACTCCAAAAAAGGCCGCCAAAAATGGAATTGACGCCAAAAATCCTGATTTCAGGAAATCCAATCCTCTAAATTCTACCAAGTATGTTGGAAACCAGGTTAGAAAAAATATGGTGGTGGCTCCTAAACAAAATTGACCAATATATAGCCCCCACAACTTTCTGTAGATAAAAGCCTGTTTAAAATCGTGCCAATCAAATTTTTTCTTTTCTTCTTTTTTTACATCGTTCTTACCAATCAGTCCGCCACCTTTTTCAATATATTCCAACTCTTTCTGGCTTATGGATTTATGGTCTTGTGGGTTTCTGTAGAAAAAATACCATATTGCCGCCCATACTAGGCCTATAATACCAGAAATAATAAAGAGTCCTCTCCAACCAAAATAATTCTGGATAGCCACAAGAACGGGTGTTAGGAAAGCAAGCCCCAAGAATTGACCCGATGTGTAAACGGCAATAGCAGATGCCCTTTCATTTTCAGGAAACCATCTGGTAACCACTAAATTATTGATTGGGTAGGAAGGCGCTTCAAATACGCCTATACTGGCACGCAAGCCTAGTAATGCCGCAAAAGAGCTTACCATACCCTGTATAAGTGTTGCAACGGACCATAAAGCCATTATTGCAGAGTATAAGATTCGTGTAGGGAGTTTATCCGCAACAATACCACCTGGAATCTGAAGACAAGCATAAGTCCAGCCAAAAGCCGAAAAAACATACCCCATTTGCACATTGCTAAGCCCCATGTCTTCTTTCATGGCAAAAGCGGCAACCGAAATATTACTTCGATCTAGATAATTTATGACCACCGTAATAAAAATCATGGCCAGTATATTGTAACGTTTTCGTGAAGAATTCTCCTTTTGGTTTAAGTCAATCATGAATTTTGGTTCAATTATTTAGAAATACGAGCGATTAAAAATTAGCCTTTCAAAAACTATAACAGGATAATTTTGCACCCCAATCAAAAAAAGTTTCAAGATAACAATTAATATTTCTTGGAATAAAATATTTCTGTTTAAAATAAATTCAATTACAAGAATTTAGTTAGAAAAAAGAAACGGCAGCAGACCTAAAAGTCTGCCACCGTTTTCAAACAACTAACTCAACTAGTTTATTTTTACCCTTATTAATAAGCTGGGTCTTGCGTTAATACACCAGGCTGTAAATCTATCTGGGTTTGTGGTACAGGCCAGTGATCATCTTGTCCTGCAGTGTAAGTAGAACCTTGTAACCATGGTAATTTTTCATTACTTAACTCAGAGTCTAGGTATTTATTGATGGTAACATCATCTATTCCCCATCTTACCAAGTCTTGGAAACGCATTCCTTCCAAAGCAAATTCTAGACGCATTTCATGATATATAGCTTTTCTAGCATACTCTTGATTTGGAAATGAAGGGTACAGACCAAGATTGTAATTGGCCGCAGGTTGATCTTCATCAATATCCAATTCAGCATCACTTTCAAAAGTTGTATTGTTTACTTTACCCATTACTAAATCGTCTTGAGCACGTTCACGTATCTCATTTACCAAGTCTCTTGCCCTACCAAGGTCATTTTCTTCCATAGCTACTTCCGCTCTCCACAAAATGATATGACTCAGTCTAAACAAACGCCAGTTATTCCCGTTAAGACCATTTGACCAAATTGGACTAGAAATGGATATAACCCCTTTGTTTCTCTTATAGAACATAATTTTCTTGTTTAAGAAAGGTCCCATCCCTGCTTGATCCAACATCCAATCACTACCGGACATTGGTCCCCAATCCAAGAAAGGAATACCACGCCTACCAATGGTCCAATCTACTCTTGGATCTAAAGAAACATCAGTGGGTGTAAAAGGTTCAGTATCCAACAGTCCGTAATCTTCCAATAAAAGGTCATCTTGAAAATTATCTAACAACGGTAGACCGTCCGCATCTGTTTTAAATGCGTTGAACAAATCAAAACTTGGTGCACTATACGAACAACATGACCCAACATCACTACCTCTAGGAAACAAAGTTCTGTGGTCCGCGCCACTATTGGCATCACCTGCACCATCATTTACCGTGTACTGAACTTCAAAAATACTCTCTGCATTATTTTGCTTTTCCTCGTCAAAATTATCGTAGTAATGATCCATTAATTCAAAAGGACCGTTATCAATAATATCATCCAAATAAGGTTTTGCTTCGGCAAACTCTTGTTGAAACATATGAACACGTGCCAAAAGCGCTTTGGCGGCCCAACGAGAGGCTCGTCCTATTTCAACATCTTCGGCCATACCATTATCTATTCCCCACTTAATATCGGCTTCAATCTTATCCCATACTTCCTCGTTATTGGTCACTTCACTTGCAACAACATCGTCCGTTATATATGGAATCTTCTCAATTTTATTACGCAGTTGAAAATGGAACCATGCGCGCAACCAACGTGCTTCCGCCTCTAATTGTATGGCATCTGCAGGATCTACATTCTCTCCCGCTTTTTTAAGAACACGAATAGCATCATTAGCTCTGGCAATGGCATCATAATTTGCCGCCCATAAACCTTCTATCCATTGGTTGGCCGCATCGGTCTCATATCTTTCAATAAGGTTAATTGGATCCCAGCCCCCAGTTTGATCGCCACGGTGCATATCATCAGATGGCACATCTCCCCAAACCCAGTTGGTTGCAGATGCCTCTCCCTGACCGCCTGCTTCACCAGCAGAATACCCATCTATCCTAGAATAAGCTCCAACGAGCAAAAGGTCTACACCATCTGCGTTGGTTAATATTTCCTCACTTACAGCTCCTTTTGGTTTTTCTTCAAGAAACTCCTCTCCGCACGACCATGAAAGGGCCGTGACCATAGCGAGCAATCCCGTTTTTATAACTATATTATTTTTCATTTTTTTTGCAATTTTATGTTTTATAATGAGATGTTAAGACCAAAAATGATCTGTCTTGGGGAAGGCCAAGTACCCAAATCCAAACCTCTATCTATATCACTAGAGAAGTTAGAATCAGGATCATTATACAAAGCTATTTCCGGATCAAGACCAGAGTAATCCGTTATAGTGAACAAATTTGTTCCCATAACATAGATTCTCATTTTAGTAAGGCTTGTCTTGTCCAATATGCGTTGCGGCACATTAAACCCTATCTGTGCATTCTGCAAGCGTATATAAGATGCATCTTCAACTAAATCTGAATGTGTATTCTGCTCAAAACTAGTCTGAGAAGAAGCTTTTGGCAACACTGCATCTGCATTGTTATCTAAATATGGGCTACCCCAAGATCTATATAAACGGTCTGCACTTTTCGGTCCTTGAAACAATCCGTATCTGGTAAAACGGTTATAGTAGTTAATAGCGTCATTACCTTGACTAGTATATAAGCTTGCTCTAAAATCAAAACCTTTGTACTCCATTCCCAAGTTAAGACCTGCGGTGAAATCCGGATTTGGATTTCCTATAAAGGTTCTATCATCAGGAGTAATGTCACCACTACCATCGAAATCCCTAATCTTAAGATTACCCGGTTGATTGTAAGTACCATTTTCTGGATGGGCATCTGCTTCTGCTTGAGTCTGGAAAATACCATCTACAATATAGCCATAAAATTCCGGAAATGCTCTTCCTTGCTCTACTCTTGAATAGGTCTGAGCTCTTTGACTTCTACCTGTAATAAATTCATTTTCATTACCACTAAGTTTTTTAACGGTGTTCTTGTAGGTAGAGAAAATTACACCCACATTATATTTAAAGTCTCCTTCTTCAGAGCCACCTCCATTATAACTTAGTTCAATATCAACACCTTTGTTTTCCATGTCTCCAATATTTACACTTGGCGCCGTAGCAAAACCTTCTACTGCAGGAATAGCTATTGGGAACAACATGTCTTGCGTATCCTTTCTCCATAAGTCTACGGTAAGGTTTACATGACTGAACAAAGTTGCATCAACAGCGAAGTTTGTTGAGGTTGTAGTTTCCCATTTTGCATCAGGATTACCGATTGCGGTAGACTGGAAACCTTGTTTAATAGTATTATCCGAACCACCAAGGCCGTAAAAAGAGCTTCCCAAATCAGAACCGAAGGTGCTAAAACCATTGTAATTTCCTATTTGATCGTTACCTGATTGTCCCCAACCTGCTCTAAGTTTTAAGTAATTTAACCAGCTGCTATCTGCCAAGAAGTTTTCTCTTGACACAACCCAACCACCGGATATTGCGGGGAAATTACCCCATCTATTATTGGCACCAAATCTAGATGATCCATCACGTCTTACCGTAGCTTCAACCATGTATTTATCATCATAAGAATAGTACAGTCTTGCGAAATATGAATTCAGTGCCCATGCAGCGGCTTGAGAACCGTTTGTTTGATTTTCCGAACCGGAACTCAACAAAAAGAAATCATCATCCGTAGAAATAAAACTTTCTCTCCCGGCACTAATTTGATCATAATTAAAACGGGTAGATTCCGTTCCTAACAACACATCTAAGTTGTGCTTATCGTTAAATGTTTTTGAATAGCTAAGCGTGTTGGTAAAGTTCCAAGTTAAATCATTACTCCTTGTTTCTGTAAGTGTATGACCTGTGGTACCATTGGTGTTTTCTGGATCAGCAAAACGTGGGTCATGATTAGCGAACCAATTCATGTTATATCCTAAAAGCGTTTTAAACGTTAGGTTCTTAACTGGTTTTACTTCAACAAAAACATTACCTGTAACGTTCAACGTTGTACGTTTATCTTTTCGTTGTCTAAAATTATTTCCAACTGGGTTAGGACCATCATTTAATCCACCGCCAACAACACCTCCTGCAAAATTTCCAGCAACATCTCTCACAGGAATTAATGGGCTTGTTTCAATTATACTGTTAAAACCAACGGTATTACCTTTAGACTCACTAAGGGTAACCCCCAAACGTTCACCTATTTTCAACCAATCCTTTATTTCAGAATCTACGTTGGAACGAATTGCGTAACGGTTAAAAGAGTTATCACGTAAAACACCATCTTCCTTAAAGTAGTTTGCACTAAAGGCATATGTTGTTTTTTCTGAGCCACCCGAAACGGAAACTACAAAATCCTGTATTAATGCGGGTTGGTAAAGTTCTTCCATCCAGTTTGTACCTGCTTTGTTGGTCAAGGTAATGGGATATGTTCTTTCTTGGTACAAAGCCGGGTTCGTAGAAGGGTCTCCTATTGAAGCTCCGTTTGGAAATAAGTAATCATTTACCTGTGTAGCTCTTATATTATTCGGGTCAAAACGAAAATGAGCGTGATTAGGAGTAATACCGTCATTAGTCTGCTCCAACCAAATCTGCTGACCTATTAAGTTGGGGTCAGTAACAAATTCATAACCTGCTGTTGATGTACCCATACCGCTTCTTAAGCTTACATCTACTTTTGCCGGTTGCGCTTTTCTACCAGAGACCGTGGTTATAAGAATTACACCGTTTGCACCTCTTGAACCGTAAATAGCAGTTGAGGAAGCATCCTTAAGAACTTGCATAGATTGAATCTGGCTAGTTGGTGGTGGCGTTGCGCCAAAAACCCCGTCAACAACATACAAAGGACCGTTACCATTAATAGTACCTAAACCACGAATCCTTACCTGAGCATTCTGCCCTGGTCTAGCCGAAGCATTTACCGTTACACCAGCTGCACTACCTTGAAGTGCCCTTGTTGCATCGGCAGAAGCTTGTTGCTCTATGTAAGCCGTTTTTACGGTACTTACAGCACCTGTTACATCGGCCTTTTTTCTTGACCCATAACCAATAACAACAACCTCGTCCAACAATTGTGAGTCAGGTTGTAGTTGTACATTGATGCTAACGCCGGTTTCGGCAGTAACTTCTTTTGTGGTATACCCTGTGTAAGAAATAACCAGGACATCCCCAGACTTTGCGGCTAACGTAAAATTACCGTCAAAATCCGTTACAACACCATTGGTGGTGCCTTTTACTAAAACATTGGCACCGAACATGGGTTGATTAAGTTCATCGGTTATGGTTCCACTTACGTTGGAATCTTGTGCGTATCCCATAGAGACACAAGTCAACATAAGCCCAAACAGCAACCAATGCTTGCGTTTTGTTAGTTGTTTAAATAAACATTCTTTCATAATAATGTCTGTTTTTGTTAGTTAGTATTTTGATTAAACAACAGAAGATGCTCTGAAAATTTAGGATTTTCACTTTCAAAACTATCTTCTAATGAGGAATCAATAATTATTTGATCAAAGAAAGTATATTGTATTAGTTAGCAGTCGGTACTAATTGATCAAAATCGGGTAATTATAGGTCATATGGATTTTTATGACCTATAATTACCTAAGCATGGTCCTATTTTACCCGATTCATTAAACTTGTTTCCGTATTTTGACCCTTATATATAAAATTGGTAATGCTTCATTCGTACATAAAAGGTGGTTCAAATACAATCTTATTTCTATTGATTAGAAAATGGTCTTTAAGGTTGGTATGCGTTCTATTTGTCCTTTCTGCTTCTTGTAACAAATCAATAGAGAAACCTATTGATAATGCTACTACTTTATTCACCTTGGTAACTTCTGAAAATTCAGGGATTGACTTTGCAAATACGCTTACGGAAACGGCAGAGGAAAACCACTTGTTGAATGAAAACTTCGTTACCGGAGCTGGAGTGGCCATTGGGGATATTAATAATGATGGTCTTCCTGACATTTATTTTGCCGGCAATCAAGTTCACGATAGACTTTACCTCAATAGAGGAAATATGGAGTTTGAGGATATTACCGAAAAAGCGGGTATTTTAAAAACAAATAGCTGGTCCACAGGAGTAACCTTTGCAGATGTAAATAGTGATGGGTTCCAGGACATCTATGTCTGTAAGAACGAACAAAAAAACAGGGATAAAAGCACCAATTTACTTTATATAAATTCTGGTAACGGTACATTTAAGGAAATGGCGGAGCACTATGGTGTAGATGATAAAGGATTTTCTACACAAGCTAGTTTTCTGGATTACGATAAAAACGGACTCATTGATCTTTACGTTATAAACCAGCCACCAGGATATGGCAACAGGCAAGGTGGTAAGAAAAGAAAAACGGGCACAAATCCAATGTACAGTGATAAGCTATATAGAAACCTAGGGCCTGATATTGGTTTTATTGAGGTCTCCCCCATGTCTAAAACTGAAAATTTGGCTTTTGGCCTTTCGGTAGCCGTTGGCGACCTTAATAATGATGGGTGGCAAGATATGTATGTTGCCAACGATTACAATGAACCAGATTTCTATTATGTTAACAATACAAAAGGAGCTTTCAAAGAAAGTCTAAAAACTCATTTTAAGCATATTTCAAATTTTAGCATGGGTACTGATATTGCCGATTTTGACAATGACGGTAATCTAGATATTATGGTATTGGATATGGTTGCGGAAGACCACAAGCGTATTAAAACCAATATGGGGGGCATGAACCCTAAAAATTTCTGGAACATTGTTGCAGAAGGAGGTCACTACCAATACATGTTCAATACGCTACAGAAAAACAATGGCAACGGGAGTTTTAGTGATGTTGCTCAAATGGCGGGAGTCTCCAATACTGATTGGAGTTGGGGACCATTAATCGCCGATTTTGATAATGACGGACTAAAAGACCTGTTCGTTACCAATGGCATTAAACGCAATATGCGCAATAGCGATGTAAACAAAAAGTATGAACGCCTATTGGACAGTATTGATAATCTAGCCAAAAAAGAGAATAAAAAATTTGAAGAGGTGGTAGATGTACTGTCATTGGCCAAACTTGCTCCGGAAGACAAACTTCAAAATTATATCTATAAAAATAACGGAGATCTGACTTTTGAAAAACAAAACAAGAAATGGGGTTTTGAATTGGAGACTTTATCAAATGGAGCCGCTTATGCAGACCTTGACCAAGATGGCGATTTAGATTTGGTCGTAAACAACATTGATGAAAAAGCATTTATCTATGAAAACCACACGGTAGACAAGAACAAGGGAAACTATCTTAGAATAAACCTTTTTCCTTCTACCCAAACCGAAGCTTTAGGCAGTAGAGTAGTTGTTTATAAAGATACTGACCCTTGGCAAACCATAGAGGTAACCAATGTAAGAGGGTATATGTCCAAAAGTGAAAATACGGTTCATTTTGGATTAGGTGAATTAATGAATGTTGAAAAAATACGCATCCAATGGCCCAACGGTCAGGTGAGTGAACTAAAAAATATTAAGGCCAACCAAAGTTTGGATATTCATCAGAAAAACGAAGAATTCGTAAATACCTCAAATATTTCCGTTAAACCTATTTTTAAAGAAAATACCGTACAGACCAACTTAAAATACAAGCATCAGGAAAATACGTTTGATGATTACCAAAAACAAGTACTCTTACCGCACAAAATGTCTCAATTTGGACCAACAATAGCTGTAGCTGATGTTAATTCAGACGGATTAGAAGATTTTTATGTTGGTGGTGCTTCGGGAAAAAGTGGAATGTTGTTCGTCCAGAATACCCGAGGTCAGTTTGATTCCATTCCACAAAAAGATTTTCTTATCGATAAAACATCTGAAGATTTAGGGAGCCTCTTTTTTGATATAGATAATGATGGAGATCAAGATCTATTTGTGGTCAGCGGGGGTTATGAATTTCAGGAAAACAGTAAACACCTTCAAGACCGCCTCTACCTTAATGACGGTACCGGATATTTTAGCAAAGATAACAGCAGGTTGCCAAAATACTTAGAAAGCGGCTCGCAAGTTATTTCGGCAGATTATGATAAGGATGGAGATCTTGACCTTTTTGTGGCTGGCAGACAAATACCGGGCAAGTACCCTTCACCGGCCAACAGCATACTATTGGAGAACGACAATGGTTACTTAAAAAACGTTACCGAGGCAAAAGCTCCTGGTTTTATGAATTTAGGAATGGTAACCTCCGCTCAATGGGCACACATTAACGATGATGACAGATTGGATTTAATTGTTGTAGGTGAATGGATGCCCATTACAACATTCCTACAAACCAAAAATGGAACTTTTGAACCCTCTACTATAAAAGGTTTAGAAAAGACCAATGGATGGTATTACAGTGTTACCAAAGCTGATATGGATAATGATGGTGATGATGATTTTATTGTCGGGAATTTAGGATTGAACTACAAATACAAAGCTACACCGGAACATCCTTTTCAAGTCCATAGCGCCGATTTTGATAAAAACGGAAAACAGGATATTGTTCTTAGTTATTTTGAAGAAGGCGAGGTTTACCCTATTCGCGGAAGGTCTTGCTCCGTAGAGCAAATTCCCGAATTGGATGCCAAATTCCCAACATTTGAATCTTTTGGAGATTCAGATTTAAAGGACATTTATGGAAACCAACTCAATGATGCCCTTCATTTATCCGCATATACCTTTGCTTCCTATTATATTGAAAATATAGACGGAAAATCCTTTACACTGCACGAACTTCCCAAATTGGCACAGGTTTCTAGTATTAATAGCATCTTAGCTGAAGATTTTGATAAAGATGGTCATAAAGACCTTCTAATTGCCGGAAATCTATTTACTTCCGAAATTGAAACCACAAGGAATGATGCCGGTATAGGTCTCTTCCTGAAAGGCAACGGCAAAGGAGATTTTTTTCCTATAACAACTGCCCAAAGTGGATTTTATGCCCCATTTGATGTCAAAAACATGAAAATTATTAAGAAAAAGGGCAAATCCAATATTCTAATTGGTAATAACAACCATTACCTTCAGCTTATGGAGTACAACTAATAGTGACAAGTCACGTTTAGACCAAAAACTAAACAGTTACCCCAAAAAATAAACGCAACAATTAATAACCAAACTCACTCCAAAAAATGAAAAAAACACTGTTAAGTATAGTGTCACTAACCGTATTAATATCATGTAATCAAAAAGAGCAAGGGTTCAAAAGTAAGCCCGTAGAACAAGAAATAGTTCAAAAAGATTTTCCTTACGGTAATGTGCCCCGTGAGAAGCCGGACAGAAATCTAAGTTCTGCTTTTGAACGAATTTATGATGGTACCTATGGCGGGCTGGAAGTAAGCTCTAACGAACTTTTTTCAAACTTTAAATACACGCCTTTAAAAGGCTTTGATTACCACGGTCATGATGGCACGGTGTCCAGAAGAGATGCCAGCAAAATAGTAAAGGTTGATGATACCTATTATTTCTGGTATACCCACCGTGAGACCAGTGTCCCTCCCAATGAAAATGGTGGAAACGATACCATTCCTTCACGGGATTGGGATCTATCCGAAATATGGTATGCCACAAGTAAAGATGGTTTTACTTGGGAAGAACAAGGTGTAGCCGTTCCCAGAACCGAAAAACCAAACCCAGGTTGGCGTTCCGTCTCAACACCTGATATTTTAATCTATAAAGGTAAATACTATTTGTATTATCAGGCATACTTAAATATGCCCGGAGGCCCAGGCACTAAAGGAGATGATTGCCCCGTAGCAGCCTCTGTCTCCGATTCGCCAAATGGTCCATGGACACCTTCCAATAAAGTGGTTCTGGACAATGGACCCGAAGGCTCGTGGGACCAGTACGTAATACATGACCCCTACCCTCTAGTACGGGATGGAAAAATTTATATTTACTACAAAGGTGAGATGGGTGGTGACCCCAAAGTACGTGCACAAGGCTTAGCCATTTCTGAAGACCCTTTTGGTCCGTTTGAAAAACACCCGTTAAATCCGGTAATAAACTCTGGTCACGAAACGGCTCTTTTCCCTTTTAAAGAAGGATTGGCGGCATTGGTGAGCCGCCATGGTCTAGAGCACAATACCATACAGTACGCACAGGACGGTATTAATTTTGAGGTGGCCGCCATTACCGGATTAATGCCCATTGCCCCTGGCCCCTATGTTCCAGATGCCTTTACCGACACCAAAGATGGTCGAGGAATCTCCTGGGGCCTCTGCCATTTTAGGAATGTAGGGAAAGCTGAAGGTAAAAGCCATAGCTTTTTTGCAAGGTTTGATTGTGACCTGAGCTTAGATGTAGATGACCCACAGATGAAAGAAACCGATATTTTTAATCACCCTGAAATCTATTTTCAATTTGGTCTTTCAGGAGAGCAATTAAACCGAATTAAACAAACTAATTAGTATAACTCCCTAAATTGTAAAAGCCCAATTTCCTAGGAAATTGGGCTTTCGTTTTTATCGTATTTCTCTATTATTTATCAGCTTTGATTTTCAATATAAATTGGCCTGCTTTTAAACCTTCTGATTCTGCATTAACCGTAATATTACCCAAATTGAGATTGGATTGAAGGAGAAGCAAACAACGACCTTTATCTGTTGTAATTTGGGTAGATTGATAATCCTGAACATTCCTGGCAGAACCATTATCCACACCCAATACTTTTGCGTCTCCAGTAACGGAAAAAGAAATTTTGGCGTTAAGATGCCTCACGGGATTTCCCTTACTATCCACTATTTGCGCTACTACGTGAGCTACATCGTTACCATTGGCAGATAATTCACTTTTATCTACAGAAAGTTCTATGGCATTTGGAGCTTCAGCAGTTTGCATCCGTGCTTGGGACTCTACTTTTTTTCCATCAATATATCCCTCTGCCCTAAGTTCTCCAGCACTAAAAGGAACGGCCCACTTGTAAATATGGTCGTCAAAGTTGGCTAGTTTTTTTCTTCCCAGTGAAGCATCGTTTAAAAACAATTCTACTTCATCACAGTTGGAATATATTTCTACAACCGTAAGTTCGTTAGAATCATAATTCCAATATTCATTACTTTCGTGCCAAAACCATAACGCCTTTTCCCACCCGTTTTCTTTCTTTTCTATGGGTTCTCCAGCTTTGTTCAATTTATAAATAGATTTCTCCAAAGACTGCGTAGTCATGTGTAAATGCGGAGCATTGCTCCATAAAGTTTTCATCATGTGGTATGATGTTTTTTCAAAACCAGCCTGATTTAACAACCCGCTCTGAGTTCCCTTTTTAGGCCAACCTCCATTGGATTCTCCCATATAATCTATTCCTGTCCACAAAAATAGCCCAGCAATAAACGGACGTTCCATAACCGCCTTCCATTCATGCCATTGGGGAAGGTTCTCCGTTCCCATAATAACTTTGTTTGGATAATTTCTGTGACCATAATCATAGATTACCCTTCGGTAACTATAGCCTACTACATCCAGAGCATCGGCATAACCGGATAAATGACTCGCTGAAGGCAAGATACAATTAGCCGTTACATAACGTGTAGTATCCAGCTCTTTTGTCCATTTTGCTAATTTTTTCGCGGTTTCGCCTATATCGTATTTCCCTTTGGGCAAAATATTCAACTTTTCCTTTATCTGCTCTACGGAGAACGGTGGTTCCGAAAAGAAGTAATTGCCCTGCCATCCCATATTGTTAAAAAAACCGGTGGCGTCCGCATTTCTAGGATAGGTCCACTCTATCTCATTCCCAATGCTCCATTGTATGATACTAGGATGATTTCTATGTGCTAAAACGGTATTGGTCAAGTCCTTTTTGGCCCACTCTTGAAAATGCTCTGTATACCCCCTAGTTATAGCATCTACACTCTGCTCATTCATGTTTTTTCTTTTGTCCTTTGGATTATCCCATTCGTCAAAGAACTCATCCTGTACCAAAAAGCCCATTTCATCACATAAATTCAAAAATGCCTCCGAACCGGGATTGTGTGAAATACGGATAGCGTTACACCCTGCTTCTTTTAATTTGCCCAAACGTCTTCTCCATACATCATCGGGAACAGCTGCACCTACTAAACCTCCATCATGGTGCAGGCAAACCCCTTTAATTTTTCTATTCTTACCATTAAGAAAAAAGCCCTCATTAGGGTCAAAACGGATGGACCGTACGCCAAAATTAGTTTCTTGTTGGTCCACAACTTCTCCGTCATAAATAATAGAGGTTACAGCTTTGTAGAGATAAGGAGCATCAATATCCCACAAAACAGGATTTTTAATGACAACAGAATGCCCTTGAACGTATTGTTCATTTCCATCAACAGTTATTGGGCTGATTTCAGTACTGACCTTTTGACCTGTTTGATTATAAATTTCCGTTCGTAGTTCCGCTTTTTTACCTTCGGAAAAATCATTCTTAATTGAGACCGAAACAGATACTTGGGCTTTCCCTGCTTCTATTTTTGGAGTAGTCACAAACACGCCCCAAACCGGTATATGCAACTTGTTCTTCACCAAAAGTTTTACGTCTCTGTAAATTCCCGAACCGGTATACCAGCGACTATCCGCATAGCGGGTTCTATCTACATTTACCTCTATAATATTCGAATCTTTTTCTGAATTCAAATAAGGGGAAATATCATAGTAAAACGGAGAATATCCGTAGGGGTGTTCCCCTACCTTTTTTCCATTTAATGAAACCTCAGAATTATTATAAACCCCGTCAAACAAAACATAGGCCTTTTCATCGGGCTTAAGCCGAAGAGGGAATTTTTTACGGTAGGTTCCCGTACCACCGGGGAGATAACCCGTAGCACCTTCTCCGTTTATAGAATCAAAAGAGGCCTCTACGCTCCAATCGTGAGGAAGCCTCACATTCTTCCAATCGGCCGTTTGCCCGTTAATATCAACCAAGCGAAATTCCCAATCAAAATTAAAATCGGTTACGGTGCGAGATGAAGCTTCAGTTGATACTTGCTCATTACATGCCACCAACGGCAAAACCACACCTATTAAATAGAAAAAGTACTTTTTCATATATAAAATCTTAAGATTAAACCCTGAACTAAAAAAGTCCGATTGAATAGGAACAAACAACCGGACTTACTACTAAAAACAATATTTTCAACTGCCTAAACCAAACTATTTTCTATCCCAAGCCATTGGCATAAGCAACAATTACAATTCCTGCAATCATACAACCAAGGCCTCCGTACAATAAGTTCCTTGCTTTAGGCGAGGCACTCACCCACTCTTTAGTGACCAAACCACTAACAATTGCCGTGGCCACAGATGCTGTATTAAATATAGCGTAGCCTACGGTATTACCAGAAGCTCCAAGTTTAAAAGCAGCGTATGCAAATAGTGCAGATGCGGCATAATGGAATACGGCCATAATTAAAATAAGGAACAGGTTTTTGCCAAACGCAGGTGTCTTAAAATCTCCCCAAGCCTTTTTGGCATTAAGTTGCCATAGAAAATAGGCCGTCATAACAATACCCCCACTAATAAAAATAGGGAACATAACCGCTACGGCAGTAATCCAGTCGGCATTGCCTTGCGCTACACTTGCTTCGTGTAAATAAGGTCTCCCGGCAGCATTGGCATAACTGAAGCCTGTAGCCAATAATCCGCCCACAATAGCAATCATAATACCCGTAACCATAGATCCTTTGGCCGGAGTGCCCTCAGATGCCATTTTTGCTTCATCTTTTTCACGGGTAAGGCCAGCTTTACCATTTAAGATAACTCCCAATAATACCACTAAGATACCTACCAAAATATAGGTCAACACGTTGGAAGGTGGTAGTCCATCCTCTATGAAAGGTAATAGGGAACCTACCAAAATAATAGTCCCTATAAAAATGGAAAAACCAAGGGAAAGCCCAATATGGTTAATAGCCTTACTCCACATCATAACCCCTATACCCCAAAGAAAACTGGTAAGTCCCATTTTTACCCAAATATCCGTTGGCATGTTTCCAAAAATCTCACCAAACCCTTGAATTAGGGTAACAGAGGCAATAATAGGTACAACGAACATCGTTAGGAGAAAAAAGAGACTCCATGTATTTTCATACTTAAAGCCCTTTGTGAACTTTTCAGGAAGGGCATAAAGGCCCAACATCAATCCAGCGAAAATCGCCAATAATACTCCTTCAGTCATAATTTGAATATTTAATTAAGACCCGACTTACGCTTACTGTAAACGGGACCATTTTTTATTTACCAGTTGAATTTGAAAATAGTGGTACTGTCATAAGATTCCCCCGCCCTTAATATACTTTTGGGAGCATCCGGAATATTCATACCATTGGGATAGCGGTGCGTTTCACAACAGAAACCACGGTATTTTCCATACTGAAGCCCAGATTCACGTTTTAGTTCATCAGAAGTATATTTGCCGGTATACAATAACATTCCCGGTTCCGAAGTAAAAACTTCCATGGAACGCCCACTTTTAGGCTCCTTAATTTCCGCCACTTTATCAAGCTTAAATCCTTTGTTCTCAAACAGATAAAAATGTTCAAAACCATCACCCATGGCATCATGAACCTCTTTTATAGTTTTTTCGGACCGTAAATCATCGGCTTTACCATCTACCGAAACATTTTCTCCCGTGGCAGCGCCCGTCTCATCCCACACTTGTTTGCAATCCGAATTTACTATAACCGAATGACCTTCAACATTTTCAGAAAATCCCGAAAGATTGAAGTACGTATGATTGGTTATCGTAAAAGGAGTGTCTTGGTCACTTATAGCCGCGTACTCTATTTTAAGTTCGTTAGTATCGGTTAATGAAAAAGTTACCTTTACCGTTACATTACCTGGAAAACCTTCCTCTAGATGCTCACTTTTCAGTTCCATCTCAATACATGCCACATCATTGGAGAAAGAATTTACTTGCCACACTTTTTTATCAAAACCAACTTTACCTCCGTGAAGGTTGTTTTCTCCAACAATTTTTGCCAACTCATATTCCTTTCCGTTCAGAGAAAACTTGGCATCCTTTATTTGAGAACAATAACGACCTACCGTACCTCCAAAGTAAGGAGCGTTTGCTTTATACGCATCGGAAAAATAACCGTTGAACGAATCAAAACCACAAACAATTTCTTCTGTACTACCCTCTTTTTGAGGTAAAAGAATTGAAGTAATGGTAGCACCGTAATTAGAAATTTTTACAGTTAACCCATTATCGTTTTCCAATGTGTATTGGTGAATCGTTTCTCCGTCCAATACACCAAAATCCGTTTGTGTTGTTTTCATTATCGTAAGCGTTTTGATATATTAATAGCTATTATTTAGATTGATATGGAGCTAGTTTCTCCCAATCAAACTCCACTCCCGTTCCTGGTGAATCCGGTGCTACGGCAAGATGGTTCTCAACAACTAAAGGCCTCTTGGTATATTGGTCAATAGGAAAACTGTGCACCTCTAACCAGCCCGAATTAGGCTGTGCGGATACCAAACTTACGTGTAGCTCCTGCATACCGTGAGAACATGCCGGAATATTGTGCTTATCAGCTAATCTTGCTGCGGCCAACCAACCTGTGATTCCACCACAATTGGAAGCATCCGGTTGTACAAAAGATAGTTTTGCCTGGTCCATGGCATATTCAAATTCATGAATAGTGTGTAAGTTCTCGCCCATAGCCAACGGAAAGCCCGTGGCATCTGCAATTTGAGAGAACCCCATGTAATTATCAGGTATAATAGGCTCTTCAAACCATGTAATATCGTATTCTTTAAAGCGATTGATAGCTTCAATGGCTTTGTCTATGGTCATGGAATAATTGGCATCTACCATAAACGTTACATCTGGACCAATAAATTCACGCACTGCTTTGATGCGCTCAATATCCTCATCTAGGTTTTCACGTCCTATTTTAATCTTGACCGCGTTAAAACCTGCGGCCAAATATCCTTCCATATTCTTCAAAAGCTTGGGAATAGGGAACTGTAAATCTATTCCACCACAATAGGCTTTGCACGTATTTCCAGCACCACCGGCCATTTGCCAAAGTGGTTTTTCTGCTTTTTTACAGCGGATGTCCCACAAAGCAATATCAATTGTAGAAACAGCAAAAGAAACTATTCCACCGCGGCCTACATAATGCAAGTGCCATTCTAGGAAATCATAAATTCCTTCTATATCCGTACCGTCCTTACCTATCAATGCCGGAGCTATATCATGGTCTACCATGGCTTTAATGGCGTTTCCGCCTTTTCCACCTGTATACGTGTAGCCCGTACCCGTACTTCCATCCTCTAAAGTAATGGTAGAGGTAACCAACTCAAAATGCGTGTGGTCTCCGTGTTTGGCATCGTTCATGACTTCCGGTAGCGGAACCCTGAACAACTTACAATCAACCGATTTGATACTTGTGCTCATCTATGCCTTGTGTCTAATGTAAAATGTCTTTTTCTCCATGTATTGCTCAAAGCCATACTTACCATCTTCACCACCAGAACCACTTAATTTGTAGCCGTTATGGAACCCTTGGTGTTGCTCTCCATGACCTCTGTTTACGTATATTTCGCCGTACTCAAGTTCATCGTTACATTTCATGATCGTATTCATATCATTGGTAAACACCATAGCCGCAAGACCATATTCGCAATCATTGGCATATCCAACCACTTCTTCAAAAGTTTTGAATTTCAATACGGGTAGGATAGGTCCAAAAGACTCTTCATGAACAATGGTCATATCTTGCGTTACGTTGGTCAAAACGGTTGGTTCAAACCAATATCCTTTTTCAAAAGCACTTCCTTCCGGTTTTTTACCTCCGGTAGCCAAAGTAGCTCCTTCTTCAAGGCTTACCGCTACCAAGTGCTCCATATGCTTTAATTCCGAAGCATTTACTTTAGGTCCCATGTCCGTATCCTCCAACATTGGATCTCCCACTTTTATGGCCTTTGTTTTAGCTAGGAATTTTTCCATGAACGTATCATAAATACCTTCATGCACATACATTCTTTCGTTACAGGTACAAACTTGTCCACAGTTGTCAAAACGGGAATGTAATGCTGAATCTACAGCAGCATCAATATCCGCATCTTCAAAAACAATAAATGGTGCTTTACCTCCCAGTTCCAATTGAACGTGGGTCAGGTTTTCCGCAGCATTTCTTGCAATAGCCTGCCCCACAGGAGTAGACCCGGTCATTGTTACCATCTTGGTAATAGGACTTTCAACAAGTGCATTACCCATAGCCCTACCCGGACCGGTCAAAATATTGATAACGCCATCTGGAATACCCACTTTTTTGGCCAAATTACCCAACTCAAGTGTTGCTAGCGGTGTTTCTGAAGTTGGCTTGATAACGATAGTATTTCCTGCGACCAAAGCTGGTCCTAACTTACGTCCTGCCAATGCCAACGGAAAGTTCCAAGCTGTTATAGCAACCACTACCCCACGAGGTATTTTTTGAATCCAGATTTGCTCATTTGGATTATCCGAAGGAACAATATCCCCTTCTATTCTTCTTGCTCCTTCACAGGCATACTCAATAAACGAGGCCGTAACGGCAACTTCACCCTTTGCTACTTTCAACAACTTTCCTTGCTCCTTTACCAAAAGCTCCGCCAAGAAATCTGAATTAGCCTTTATCTCATCTGCCAATTTGTACAATAACTCCGCACGTGAACGCGCAGGTAGTTTTTTCCACTCCTTTTGAGCTTTATCCGCTGCAAGAAGTGCTTGTTGCGCCTCTTCTACGGTTCCGTTTTGAACCCGTGCTACAATTTCTTCTGTAGAAGGGTTTACAATGTCAATGGTTTCTCCAGACGTAGATGTCACCCACTTTCCGTCTATAAATAGTTGGTATTCTTTAATTGCTGACATGATGTTATGATTTATGTTTTCTATATGTGTCCATTCTTGTTGCTGCTTTGCCCTCAAACCTTCTTTCGAGTTGCCAAAGCGGTCGTTCTAAAGTAAGTTCCCAATCAAAAAGCATTTTGTAAAGTTCCCGTACTTTCTCAGGGTGCTCCGTGGCCAAATCGTTAACCTCGGAGATATCCTCTTTAATATTATAAAGTTCTGCAGGACGATCAGGAAAGCGTACCAATTTCCAGTCGTTATGCCTAATAGCTCCTCTAGCCTCTTTCTTCCAATACAGGGTCTCATGAGGTTTTCCCGTTTTGGTATCCGTTAGAAACGGAATAAGGTCCACACCGTCCAAACCTTTAATATCACTTACATTACCACCAGCTGCAGTAACAAAAGTTGGTAGTAAATCTAGTGTACTGATTGGGTTGTCATAAACGGTATTTGGCTTTAATTTACCCGGCCATGACATTAAAAAAGGAACGCGAATGCCACCTTCTAAATGGTTTGCTTTGGTACCACTTAACGGATGGTTAGAGGATTCGTTTGAATCAGACGGTCCGCCATTATCATTTGTAAAAACAATAAGAGTATTTTTATCCAGACCCAATTCCCTAATTCGGTTTAAAACTTTGCCACAGGCTTTATCCATAGCGATAGCCATAGCCGCCAATGTTTTTCTCTTACCCGTTAGGTCCTGAACCTTTACCAAATCTTCTTCCTTTGCCTCCATTGGGGTGTGTACCGCGTTGAAGGACAAATAGATAAAAAAGGGTTTTTTTTGGTTCCTTTCCATAAATGAAATAGCCTCATCTGCTAATCCATCCGTTAGGTAACCTTCATATTCTTCATACCCCCCAAAACCTCTTTCTAACCTATCCTCATTTCTTTTAAGTTGATTTTCCGTTCCGTAAGGCATATAACTTCTTGCGCCTCCGCGGAAACCGTAAAACTCATCAAAACCTCTTTTAGTAGGGTGAAACCGGTCTGCATTGCCTTGATGCCACTTGCCGAACAAGGCTGTTTTATAGCCTTGTTCTTTAAGGTAATCTGCCACAGTCTTTTGATCCAGCGGAAGCCCCATATCATCTCCGGTGAGTCCGCTTTTACTCATAAGACCAGGAACATTGTTCTCTTCAAACCCGAATTTCTGCTGATATTTTCCTGCCAGCAGTCCCGCTCGTGAGGGACCACATACGGCCGCAGAAACATATGCTTGGGTAAAACGCACCGAATTTTTAGCGAATTTATCAAGTTCAGGGGTCTTAAATTCTTTGCTTCCCTGAAACCCAAAATCTGCGTAACCAGCATCATCCGATAGTATAAAAACTATGTTCGGTTTGTTTTGCGCCCAGCCATTTAGAAGCATAAAAAGGGACGCAAAGAGCAAGAAAACCTGTCTAGGCAATTTCATTTTCCGTATTTATTATTGGATCTTTTCTTCTTCTTGAGTTGATTATCTACCCATCCAACCGCCGTCTACCAACATGGTAACACCGCTCATATAAGCTGCAGCATCTGAACTTAAAAAGACTATAGGTCCTGCAAAATCTTCTGGCTTGCCCCATCTACCTGCTGGTATTCTAGACAAGATAGATGCAGACCTATCCGGATCATTTCTTAGTGCCTCAGTATTATCCGTACTGATGTAACCCGGCGCTATAGCATTTACATTAACACCTTTACCTGCCCATTCATTGGCGAAAGCCATGGTCATTTGGCCAATTGCCCCTTTACTAGCGGCATAGCCCGGTACTGTAATACCGCCTTGGAACGTTAGCAATGAAGCTGTAAAAATAATCTTGCCTTCACCGCGAGCTACCATTTCCTTACCTATTTCACGGGTTAAAACGAATTGTGCAGTTTGGTTGATTTCAATAACCTTATCCCAGTATTCATCAGAATGCTCAACTGCAGGGGCACGAAGAATAGTACCTGCGTTGTTGACCAGAATATCAATTTTAGGGAAATCATTTTTCACCTCTTTTATAAACTCGTACAATGATTCCCTATTACTGAAATCGCACGTATAGGCCTTAAATTTTCTTCCGGTAGCTTCTACTTCTTGCTCTACCATGCTTCCATGCTTCTCCAAAGAAGCACTCACACCAATAATATCTGCTCCGGCTTCTGCCAATGCTACGGCCATAGCTTTACCAATACCTCTTTTACAACCTGTTACTAAAGCTGTTTTACCTTTTAGGCTAAATTGATTCAATATGCTCATTTTCTTATGCGTTGATTCTCTTAATTATTGTTGACAGTCCATTAGTACTTTCATACCGTCAGGATTATTATCTATGTTCTCAAAAACTTGTTGAATATTGGTCAGCGGCTGTACGTCCGTTATCATATCTTCAAAAGGAAGTTTATTCTCCGTAATAAGCTGAATGGATTTCTCGTAATCTTCTTTCTCGTAAACTCGGGCTCCAATCAAACTAAGCTCTTTCCAGAAAAATTTGAAAAGGTCCACTGGCTTCTTCTCTCCGTGAATAGCTACCATCAATATTCTACCACGAATACCGGCTACCTCGCACATAATATCCAAAGCGGGCTGTACACCTGCAACTTCAAAAACCACATCTGCACGGCGATTATCGGTTTGCTCCTTAACATATTCAACCAAATCCACTTTCATAGGATTTACGGCATGTAACCCCATAGACTCAGCTTTGGCAATACGTTTTTCGTTTACTTCCGAAATAATAACATTTGCCCCTACATCTTTGGCCACCATAGCCACCAAAAGACCTATTGGTCCGCCACCCAGAACAACTGCAGTTTCCCCTGCAACCAATCCACTTCTACGAACATCATGCGTAGCAACCGATAATGGCTCTATTAATGCGGCCAATTTTAAATCGGTTTCCGCTTTTAGTTTATGAAGTACAAATGAAGGTACATTCCAATATTGTTGCATAGAACCCGGACTATCAATACCAATGAATTTTAATTCTTCACAAATATGATTGAATCCTTTATCAGAAGCCTTAACCTTACGATCATCCAAAGGACGAACAACTACCTTGTCCCCCACTTCAAAACCTTCTACTCCTTCTCCCACAGCATCAATAACGCCGGACATCTCATGACCAATGGTCTGAGGCATGGAAACCCTTTTATCCATCATACCATGATAGATGTGCACATCCGTACCACAAACCCCTGAGTAAGCCACTTTGATCCTAACATCACCTTTTACAGGTTCTTCAATCTCCTTTTCTACTACAGAAAACGTTTTGTTTCCTTTATAAACTGTTGCTTTCATTAACTATATTCTCTATTATTTAGATTCGCCTTTTGCTGTGTGAGACGTTTTTCTCTCTGAAGAAAACCGCATTATACTTTGATAATCACTATTATTATAAACGTGTGTTAAACCCCATCGTAAAATTTCCGTAGGTTCTTTTTCAACATCTGCCGTCCTATTCAAACCAATGGCATGTGCATTAACTCCCGGAATTACAGATTTAATTTCAAAATTGATGCCGTCCGGTGCCCATTGAAGGGTGTTTTTTTCCGGACCGTCCGTAGTTATCAAAGATGCTATACCGCCATTATAAGGCCATACACAGATTTCATGACCACTATTACTGATCGGGTTATAAGGTGATTTTACATACGGCCCTTTAGGATTATCCGCTATTGCCACCCCATGACGAATTTGTCTTCCACCAAAAGTAATTTCCTCACCCATTTGCTCTCCTTTGTAGTACAAATAGAATTTTCCTTTATACGGTAGAATACAAGGATCATGAACTTTATGACTATCAAAATCTCCCTTTTTCTCAACTAAATGGCGGTTTTGCTCCTCACCTTTCCAAATTCCATTATCCGCAGGGCTCAAAATAGGCTCTTCGCTTTTGGTCCATGGTCCGTTTGGCGAATCTGCCCAAGCCAGGCCTACTTGATTCTTTACCCGAACATTATATGGGGATTTTACCGTTTGATAGCAGAGGTAATATTTATCTTCCCATTTCATAATCTCTACCGTAAAGACAGAACGGTCATCATAAGCGCCCTTTTCACCTCTAGTAACTGCAGGACCTTCTTCTTTCCACGTCCACCCATCTTCAGAAGTTGCATACCAAATATCGCAACGGTCCCAAGGAAACACTTTTTCTGTCTCAATATCACCACCAAAACCTTGGGTTGGACCCGTACTTTTCGTATACCAAACGTAATACTTGCCGTCTTCTTTAATAATAGCACTTGGATCACGACGAACAACACCCTCTTCATAAGCCAAATCCCCTTTTAAAGGTTGAAGTGGACCAAACTGAATGAACCATTCATTACCCAAATCCGTTGGCCACTTTAAAGCTCTTTTTGATGCTGCACTTAAATGGTTTGTGTCCGTTATACCAAGATGGTCTATTTGTTCTGCGGTAAAAGTTACCTTATCATCACAATCTGTGGTAGATTTCATTTCATTAGATGTTTTGGGAGAGTTGCAGGCCGAAACTAGCACCGCAGCAAGAATTAAAAAATGTGAGTATTTGTTCATGATTATCGGTTACTTGATCTATAATTAAATATACCTATTTCTTTACTAACTGGCACTGCTTAACATGCTATAATCAGAAGGTGAAGTACCATAAAATCTTCTGAAACACTTACTAAAATAATTGGGGTCACTAAACCCTACTTGATAGCTTACCTCTGCAATGCGCAATTGCCCTTTTTCCAACAACTCACCAGCCCTTAAAAGCCTTATATTCTTCATATAATCTTTAGGAGCATGACCTGTAAGTTTTTTTAATTTTCTAAAAAACGTAGACCTACTTGTATTCATATCAAAAGAAAGGTCATCTACCCAATAGGTATCATCGGACATATTCTCTTCCATAAAAAGTGTAATTCTGTTCAAGAATTCCCTATCACGCACACTTAAAGACGAAACCTCCGCCTCCTTTTTTTCTAAGAAAGTTTTCTGAGCGCTAATATCCTTAACCGCGTTCTTTTTCTCGGACTTCTCCTTAAATACACGCAACCGCTTAGTTGAGCCTTCTCCAATCTCCGTTTCCAAAACTTTTAACTTTACACCTAATGAGTTTAATGCACCTAATATTATTGCCGGCATATTCAAACCCTTATTGAATACTCCGTTATATACAGGTACATCGGCTCCACAATCGTCTATAAAATCAACTTTTATGCGTAGTTCTCCATTTTCGAACACTCCCTCACCATTTTCAATAGTACTAGGAGCATTCTTTTCATTTAAAATAGTTGCTTCCATGTGGTGTTGTTTTTGATTCAAATAAGAAACTAGTTTCATATTTGAATCAAAAATATATAAAAATTTGACATATCCATATATTTGAGTGCTATTTTTTTAAGATTTCCTTCACAAACCCCCTAAAAAACATCAAATTCTTGCATACGAGACCATTAGCGTTGAAAAACACTACAAAAAATAACAAGAAAAAAGTACAGAATATTACCCTAAAGATCTATACCTTAGGACTATTTAAGAAAACTAATTATGATAATCAATGGGTTAGATATCCCAATTTTGTGGAAATCTCTAATGCATATCGCTTAACGATTTTGCCCTTGGCCTCAAATTCCGATGCCGGGAGACGTCCGTAAGGAGCTGTAATCCATAGTGCGGCAACTGGGTAACCGTGTTCATTAAAAATGGGAGCGCCTACACAGTTTATTCCCTGTATGTCTTCACTGTTATCCACAGCAAAACCCTTGGCCTTAACCTCTTTAAGAACGGTTTTATATTCCTTTTTAGAAGTAATAGTGTTTTCGGTATATTTTCTTAACGTTTTTCCCCTTAAGGCTTCATCTGCCTCTTCTCCAGAAACATTGGCCAGAATACATTTGCCTCCTACGGAACTATGTAAATCAAATTGGGTGCCCGGTTCTACAAAAAGTTTTACGGGATGCGAAGATGGTACTTGTTCCAAGATAGTACCCGTAGCCCCTAAAAGCACGCCCAGCATTACCGATTCTTTTAACTCATCGCGAAGCGCACGCATTACGTCTATGGACTGCTCTACTATACTCTGCTCGTTCATGGAAGATATTCCCAGGGTGAGCATTTTTCTAGAGAGTGTAATTTTCTTGGTTGTTTCGTTTTTCTGAAGATAATTTTTAAAAATCAAAGTGCTTACGATACGAAAAGCACTGGACTTTGTAATGGAAAGTGCTTCTATAATTTCCGCAAGGGTCAACCCCTTGGTGCGGGTAGCCAACAATTCTATAATAGACAAACCTCTTTCTAAATTGGGGACATTATAAGTTGATTTTATCTCTACTTTCGCTTTCTTCATTACAAAATATTATACCCGCAATTTAACACTCTTCTTGGTATTTTGATAAAAAATATCAGGGGATTAAACATATTTAGCTAAACATAAACTCAACATCTCATAAATTGAAATAGCAATTGTCTTATTACGAAATCTAACGCAGAACGGACGAAACGAGTAGCAATTGCCTATATAAACATCACAAATTACCATTCCTTACATTTAGATATAAGTTAAACAAGAAAAACATCCTCTCCAATATTCTTTACTTCTATATTCCCATCATAATTCAAAGGAAAACAAAAAAAGGAGGCGAAAATCGCCTCCTTTTCCTAACTCGCTTATTTTAAAACGTTTAAACCTCAGACCGGTTTCATTTTAATCATTGGTAACTTTACTACCCCACCAATCATTTTTTGGGTCAAAATCCGGAGAGAGAAATTCCAGTCTTTGTTGTTCTAGTGATGGCAATTTTTTGTCTACTATTTTCTTGAGATAGGTATTTTCCTTTTCCACACTATACTCAGGGTCTTTTGACGGATAACGAGCTCCAACTTCGTCTAGATAGGTAAACAGTTGTTCGCTTAACTGTTTTTGCAAATCCGGATGGTCTTTAACAACATCAGTCAACTCTTCTATATCATCCTTTAAATTGTAAAGCTCTTCTCTATCATCTTCATAATAGTGAATCAACTTCCAATCGCCTTTTCTTATCACCGAAGACGGTTCTCCTCCCTGATTACCGTAATGTGGGTAATGCCAGAATAAAGGCCGCTCCCCTATGCTCTCACCTTTAAGAATTGGTAATAAACTTTTTCCATCTATATGTTGTTTCGGTTTTAAATCAACTCCGGCAATATCCAAAATGGTGGGGTAAAAATCTGCTCCGGTAACAGGTTCGGAAGAAGATGCGCCACTTTTCAATAACCATGGAGCTTTAATGAAATACGGCTCACGAATACCTCCTTCAAACTGATACCCCTTTCCTCCTCTTAGCGGTAGGTTTGATGTTGAAAACGCATCTCCAGCGGAAACTCCTCCGTTATCAGAAGTAAAGACTACCATTGTATTTTTATCTAAGCCTAAAGAATCCAACGTTTGTAAAACTCTCCCCACGGCATCATCCATAGTCTCTACCAAGCCTGCATAAATAGGATTATCCTGTACTTGGCGTATTGGAAGGAATTTTGCCATTTTGTATCCTGTATCGGCTATACCGTTTTCCACTGCTTTTTTCTGATACTTTGCCCATTTCTCCTTGGTGGTCTGTATAGGACCATGAACGGCGTAAAAAGAGAGATAGGCAAAAACTGGCTGACCTGTTTCCGCTGGGTTGTTCTCTTTAAAAAAGTTTACGGTTTCCTCCGCTAAACGCATGGTTAAGTTCTCGCCATCTTTATGATGCTCCAAATTTGGGTTGATAAAAGGTGCAAAATAACCTCCATTGGGACTACCTACATCCCATCCGCCTTTATTGATATCAAAACCATGGTCTTCCGGCCACGAACCCTTTTCTCCTAAATGCCATTTTCCAGCAAAGAAAGTCTTGTACCCAGCCGCTTTCATAGCTTCGGGTAAAGTTATAGCCTCCGCCGGCAGATTATGTTCGTATTCAGGAGGAAGCAATCTATTAAAGCGACCGGCCTTGCGCCAATCCGTTCCTGTTTTGGCTCCAATCCAATCGGTAATACCATGTCTGGCAGTAAAAGTCCCCAGCATAATACTGGCTCTGGACGGGCTACAAACCCTACTAGTTGCATAGCCATTGGTGAAATTCATCCCCTCGTTGGCAATTCTATCAATGTTGGGAGTTTCGTAGAATTTACTTTCTGAAACACTCAAGTCATGATACCCGTAATCATCTGCTAAAATGAACAATACATTGGGCTTAATGGCTGTTTCTTCAACTTTCCTTTCATTGTTCTTGCAACTTGTCAGAACCATACCGGTTACTGCGAGAACAGAGCAGAGAAAATGCTTCATATCTTTCTGAAAATTTTATGGTGAAATCTTTTACAAGAGGAAAGATACTAAATAATAGTATTGTCAATTTTTGACATCTACAATTTCAACATAGTGGAAAAAGTAATTTAAACCTGAATTAACAATTCATAAAATAAAACTGCCCCATTAATAGGGGCAGTTTTATCAGAACTCTATTTTTTATCGAAAAGAAGAGGGAAGAATTTTCCATCCATTTTTTCTCCTTTAGGCACCTTAATGGGTGTCCCCCTGAGCATTTCCCCATCGGTATCACTAACGGTGCCATCTGCGAACACATTCAAAACAAAAGCTCTTCTGCTAAAATTGGACTTGTTCTCGTAGGAACCATGAATCATTAAAGGGTGATGGAAAGAAGCATATCCTTTTTTGAGCTCAATGGGCACAGGGTTAAAATTTGCTTTTTGCTCATCGGTCATAAATTCCATAAGACCTTCCATTTTTCCTGCAAGTTCCGGCTTTTGCAAAAGTCCCCATTTATGACTTTTGGGCACATAGTAAAGACAGCCATTTTCGGTGGTGGCATCATCAAGGCCTGTCCAACATGTTAAATGTTGCATAGGCACGGTTCTGACCCAAAAAGAATAATCTTGGTGCCACGCTACTACGCCACCATGGTTTGATGGTTTACAGAACAACTGATCATGCCAAAACCTGACATTACTATTACCAAGTAATTGACTTGCGGCCATCGTAAAAGCTGGGTTCCATAACAAATCATGAAAACCTTCTGTAATCCGCCAGTGTCCTAAAGAATGAAAAAGCACCGTATTGGGATCCGTAGATTGGTTTCCGTGAAACTCATAAAAAAGTCCGTGTGCAGGGTGTTTGGGGTCACGGATTTCCTCCAGTTCCTTTCTCAACACCTCAATCTGGGTATCATCTAACAATTTTATTCCCGAAACATAGCCATACTCGTGAAAATGTGCTACTTGTTCATCACTAAGCCTATACTGTTCCCATTCCTCGGGCGTTCTTGGTTGCTTAAAAAGGTCTGAAATCAATTCGTGACGATTAGCCAAATCTTTTACTATTTGCATTACCCGTGGTTTTTAAATTATAAATCAATTATTTATATAAATCCTTTAAATCGTTCTTTATTCACTATTTACAGTGTAATGCAAAAAAACGTAACGTATCCCTAACATGTTCACTCCAATACACCCATTCATGGGCTCCTTCAAATTCTTCGTAGACGTGGGGTATATGGTTCTCTTTCAATTGCTGGTGCAACTCGCGATTGAACCCTATAAGTTGGTCTTCGGTGCCACAATCAAATCGTAATTTTGGCAGCCTATCACGGTTCTGGTCTATCTGTCCCCACACAGAGTTTTCCTTGGTATTTTCTTGATAGTAATTCTCCAACGGCTCTTCTACAAAAAGGTTCATTTGCTCAACATCCGTAATGGACGAATGCCCTGAAATGGCCTTAAATCTATTGGCGTATTTTACCCCTAAACGCAAGGCTCCAAAGCCTCCCATGGAAAGCCCGGAAATGAACAATTCCGATTTTTCACTAACGGATGCAATATTCTCGATAACAGCGTTAGGCACATCATCTACAATCCAACTTTCAAAATCTTTTTGATTATGCGGAAGATAACCGGAACCATCTCCCCAAAGTCCGTCTGAGGGCATAGCTATCACCATAGGCGGAATCTCTCCTTTTTGCATCATCTCAAGGGCCGAAATATGGACTCCCGCCTTTTGAGACCATACCCAAGCACTGCCATAAACTCCGTGTAACAAAATTACAAGTGGTAGATTTTCTAGGTCTGCCATTGGTGGCACAAACACACAAATATCCCCTCTTCCCTTTAATTTGTTAGTCTTAACGGTAATAAACCTAAGGTTTCCTCTCTCGTAAGCAGCATCTGAAATTTCGGTGGTTCTAAACATGTTTTTCTAATCGAAAACTATTACTCCTTTTGCATTTTTACCCGCCAACATATCGTCTAGGGCTTGTTGCAAATCATCTAGTTTATATTCTTTCGTAATCATTTCATCCAATTTCAAGTCGCCCTTCTTATAAAGTCGGACTAATTTTGGAAAGTCTATTTGAGGCCTACATTTTCCATAAAGCGGATTAATGTATATTTTATCCCATTCAAAAAGACGCATATCAATGGTGATATCTTCTTCTATACCACTAACCTGAACGGCCGTTCCGGCATTACGAACCATTGCCAAGGGTGCTGCTCCCAAAGCTGGAATGGCAGTACACTCAAAAGCATAATCGGCCCCACGACCACCAAGCATGGTTTTTACCTGCTCTGCAACATTGACCAATCCTAAATCTTCTTTATCCGCCAAAATAACATCCGTAGCACCAAACTGTTTGGCAAGCTCTAGTTTATTCGGATTGATATCTACCGCTATAATTCTACCGGCTCCAGAGATTTCACAGGCATTGATTACATTAAGCCCAACTCCACCACAACCTAATATTACGGCCGAGCTTCCTGCTGCTAAATTTGCAGAGTTTACTACCGAACCGTAGCCGGTCATTACCCCACAACTGATAATACTTGCCGCAGAGAAATTCAAATTTTCCTCTTCTATTTTTACCACAGCAGATTCTTTGACCAAAGCATACTCACTAAGAGTACCCAAATTAAAAGACCGTTCAATAGGTTTTCCCTCCCATTGGCTACCGTCTAGATGGGCATGACCAGGAGTATGACCGTTTCCACCGGCCACTACCGGAGAATTGTTTTCACATATATGCTGATTGCCCTCTTGACATTGAAAGCAGCTCAAACAAGGTGTGGCCCAGTTCAAAAGAACTTGGTCCCCTACTTTTAAACCTTTTATTCCTGAGCCTATTTTTTCTATAGTTCCTGCACCCTCATGGCCCATTACAATTGGCTTTCCCCACGTAAGGGAATCATAGTCCGTATGACAAAGACCGGCGGCCTTTATTTTTATAAGCAGCTCGTCTGCCTTTGGTTCGGCAAGGGTTACATTGGTAATAACAAAGGTGCCGTCTCCTTTGGCAACTGCACTTTTTGATTGAATGGACATGTAGTATACTTTAATATATTGTTATTGAGCTATAAGGTTGGCCGGTTTAAACTCCGCTTTTGGATCGCTTAATTTTTCTTTATCGATTTTCTCTCCGCCTTTTATAAACTTTGTACCGTACACATAGGCTTTTGCATTGTTTACCGCATCTACGGACAAAAGTGTATCCCCTTTAAAATACCATACGGAAAAACAGTTTTTCTTATCTACTTCCTCACGTACAACTACCTGATCATAACCTTCGGAAAGACCTACCATTTGTAGTTTTACATCATATTGATCGGACCAAAACCAAGGTATAGCATTATAACAACATTCTTTACCGGCAATGGCAGCCGCAGCAATTTTAGCTTGGTCAACAGCATTTTGCACAGACTCCAACCGGATATATCTGTTGTAGTGTAAATTATGGTGAAACGTACAATCACCTATAGCATAAATAGATGCATCATTGGTCTGCGCCCTTTCATTTACGCGAATACCGTTCTCAATAGTCAAACCAGCCTTTTCGGCTAATTCCTTGTTTACGTGAATACCAACACCCACAATAATCATATCGGCCTCATAACTAGTCCCGTCCGAACAGATCACCGTGTTTTTATTCTGATTGTTTTCTATAGAAATTACGTTCTTTTCTGTCAGCACCGCAACATCATTATCAGCGTGAAGTTTCTGAAAAAAAGCGGACATTTCAGGAGCTGTAACTCGGGCGAGAATTCGTGACTCCCGTTCCAAAACCGTAACATCTGCACCCAACTTTTTGAGCGACGCAGCAGTCTCAAGTCCTATATACCCCCCACCAATAATAACCACTTTAAGTGCCTTATTCGCAACTACTGTATTCCTAATATTGGCCACATCGGCCGCTGACCTAAGCGGAAAGAGGTTCTGAGCAGTATTTAACCCCGGTATCGGCGGCATAATGGGCCGCGCTCCCGTAGCTAACACTAATTTATCATAGGGTAATGCACTGCCATCGGCTAGATTAACAGTTTTGTTTTTGCGGTCTATGGCATCTACCCAAACCCCAAGCCTAAGTTCAACATTCTCTTTTTTATAACTTTCTTCGGACTTAAGAAGGTTTTTCTCAATACCGTCCTCACTGGTTAAATATGCTTTTGATAATGGCGGCCTATGGTAAGGTAAGGTAGGGTCAATATCTATCATGGTAATTGAACCCTGCCAACCTTCGCGACGTAAAGCAAACGCAAAGTTTACACCTGCATGACTGGCACCAATTACAACACAGCTTTGGTCGTTAGTATTATTTCCTGACATTTTATTTGGCTACTTTCAATACTACTCCATCAATAGCATCCGTAATATCTATTTGGCAACACAAACGGCTATATTCATCTGCATTATCATCAAGCTCAAGCATATCGGTTTCTATTTCGCTTGCGCTCCCTGTTTTCTCCATATCCTCAGGAGCTACATGAACGTGGCAAGTGGCACAAGAGCAAACACCCCCACAATCGCCATCAATACCCGGAACTCCATTATCTACGGCCAAAGCCATTACAGAACCGGATGTACCTTCTAATGTTATTGTTTCTTCGTCGTTGGTTATAAATGTGATTTTTGCCATGGTTGTTATTTTGTTAAAGGGTTGAATTTCATATGAATACTGTGGAAACCTACTTTACGTTTAAAGTGATGCAAGTCTTCTATATTCTCCTTGCAATCAAATATTTCGAAGGAAGCCACTTTTTCCGCTAATGTCATAAGCAAAGTTTTCATTATCTGACGGGCATGTGTTGCCCCTAAACAGTTATGGTGACTAAAACCGAAGCCTACATGCGGATTGATTTTACGGTCCATTACAATTTCATGAGGGTTCTCGAACACATTAGCATCCCTGTTGGCAGAGGCCCAACATAATGACACCCTGGTGTCTGCTTTTGCCGCATGTTCGCACACAAAAGTATCTTCCGTAACTACACGCCCCATATGGGTAAGTGGAGAAAAATAACGAATCATTTCCTCAACGGTCTTTCCTGTAATTTCCGGCTCATTACGTAAACGCTTTAAAGACTCCGGATGTTCGGCCAAATAAGCAATGGCGTTGGTAACGGCATTTATAACCGTGTCCCTACCGCCCGCAAAAGTTAACACCATTACGCCCTTTACTTCTTCTTTAGTTAACTTTCGACCTTCAAACTCAGAATCAAGAAGTATAGAATACATATCTCCCGTAGGGTTCTTACTGGCACGTTCTATTTCGGCATCTATATAATCATACAGAATATTTGCTTTATCGCCATCTAATGCCTCACCTTCACTCCTAAAGACATGGGTTCCCCAAGAAATCCAAGTTTCAGACTCAGAATAAGGTGTATTTAAAAGTAAGGTTAGTGCCCGTGACTGTAGTTTTAACGCAAACTCGGTTACCACTTCAACTGAATCTTCTTGGAGCACGTCATCTACTAAACTTTTAATTTGTTCCGCTAACCTCTCTTGATATTCCGGTTGCAAAGGCCTTTTAAACCAAGGTTCTACCAAAGCTCTGTAAATACCATGAACCGGTGGATCTACCTCAAAAGGTATTTGGCGGGTTTCACGAATATTGACTTCCGAAGGCACAACGATCCGCCCAGGCACGGCACCGGATTGAAATGTTTTATAGTTATGTGCAGTTTTACGAACATCCTTATGACGTAAAAGCATGGTTACCGGGTCATTTTGATCATCCATCTCTCCATAACCCTTTGATTCTCTTTTGCTTTCAAATGGGTCAGGAAATTCACTTTTCTTCATATCAACGACATTAATTTAAGTATCGACATTTTGTGGAGCTACAAATTTGATTATTTCTTTAAGACTAATAATTGCCTTTTTTAGCAAATAAGTACCTTATTCTGTATCAATCCATTAAATTTTACGTAATTTGAAACAAAATAAACAACATCACCAAATCCCAGAACCCTATTTATCCTTAGCGATATGGAACCTATTTTAGAGCCCATACATTTAGATGATAAGCGTACCATTACCAGTTTTTATCATTCTAAAAAAGATTTTGATACGCCTTGGCATTTTCACCCTCAACACGAGCTTACCTATATAGAAGAAAGCGTAGGTACAAAGTTTGTGGGTGATTACGTTGGACCCTATGAGCCTGGTGAACTGGTTTTATTGCGGTCCAATCTTCCCCATTGCTGGAAGAACAACACAGAACAAAAAGGGTTGTCCAAATCTATAGTCATCCAATGGAATTTAGGTGTATTTCCTAAAGTTCCGGAATTGGCCTCGCTATTCCAAATGTTAAGGACTTCCTCCAAAGGCCTATTGTTCAATACTAAGGATACAGCCCCACTCCTATCCCGTTTAAAAAAATGCCCGGAACTAGAAGCGCATGACCTATATATAGAACTGCTCACAATTCTAGTAAAGCTATCCAGTTGTGGTTACAAGACGTTATCCAGTGCCAGTTTTACAGAAGACCTCCCTTCTGAATATGGTAATCGTATGGCACAAGTTCACGATTTTGTTAGTGCAAACTACAGCCGCAAAATTTACTTGAAAGAACTGGCCGATCTAGTGAACATGTCCGAACAGTCTTTTTCCAGATTCTTTACTAAAATGATGGGGCGTCCGTTCTTTACTTTCTTAAACGAATACCGCATCAATATTTCTGCTAGAATGCTCTTGGACACTCATGATTCCGTCTCCCAAATAGCCTTTGCATGTGGTTATGAGAGCTTGCCTTTTTTCCACCGGCAATTCAAAAAATTCATGGGTTCTTCACCACTGTCTTACCAAAGAAAATACGCAAAACCTTAAATTACTGCACTTTAGAAACTCATCAAAAACACTACAAAGCAAATATTTAACCATTTGTTATAGTTATTTGAACAATTCGCTCTTTCGTTTGCGCTATTAAATTGCAATTTAGCAACTCATTAGAAGCGCCTGTGTCGCACATCACTAACCAACCTTATAAATTATTTTTAATGAATAAAATATTCACACTTATATTGACCGGAGCTGTTCTTGCTTCATGTGGTTCAAAAACAGAGAAGAAGAAAGAAGAACCAGCAACCCAAGAAACTGCGGCTGTATACGAAGCCAACTGGGAGTCCATTAAGAAAAACTATAAAGACCCGGAATGGTTCAATGATAGTAAATTTGGAATATTCATTCACTGGGGGGCTTATGCCGTACCCGCTTACGGATCGGAATGGTACCCACGCCAAATGTATATGGACACGGCCACATTCAGTGCCCAGTTAAACCTTGGTAAAAAAGGACCTAACGCAACTTACCTTCATCATAAGAAAACATATGGTGACCAAAAGGAATTTGGTTATAAGGATTTTATACCCATGTTCAAAGCCGAAAAATTCGATGCTAAGGAGTGGATAGATATTTTTAAGAAATCCGGTGCTAAATATGTGATTCCTGTAGCGGACCACCATGATGGTTTTGCCATGTACAAATCCAACACAACCCGATGGAATTCAGTAGACATGGGCCCTAAACGTGATGTGTTAGGTGAACTTTTTAAAGAAGGTCGTGAGCAAGGTATGATTATGGGAGCGTCTTCGCACTATGCTTTCAACTGGTCTTTCTACAATAAAAAGGACAAGTTTGACACGACAGACCCGCAATACGCGGACTTATACTCTCCAAAAGGAAAAGACCTTACCGAGCCTGTATCAGAAGAGTTCAAAAAAATGTGGTGGGACAGAACCGTGGATCTAATCGATAATTATCAACCGGACATTCTTTGGTTCGATTTCTATTTGGATATCCCAGATTACAAAGAATACCGTCCTAAAATTGCCGCTTATTACTACAATAAAGGTATTGAATGGGGTAAAGAAGTAGTTATCAACGATAAGAACTTTGACCATGAAGCTTTTCCAGAAGGTACCGTAATCTATGATTTGGAACGTGGTAAGCTTCCTAGTATTAGAAAATTACCTTGGCAGACAGATACGTCCATAGGAAAGAATTCTTGGTGCTACGTAACCAATTGGGAGTCGCGCACAGCAAATAGTCTTGTTGACGATTTAGTTGATATTGTTTCTAAAAACGGAAACCTATTACTTAATGTAGGACCAAAAGCGGATGGTACCATCCCAGAAGACCAAAAAGAAATATTGTTTCAAATAGGCGATTGGTTAAAAGTTAATGGCGAAGCTATTTATGACACGGAGTACTGGAGCACATTTGGCGAAGGTCCTACCGAAGTTAAAAAAGGTCACCATAGCGAAGGTCAGAACAAAGACTTTACAGGCCAAGATATTCGTTTCACCAAAAAAGGCGATAAGTTGTATGCCATCATGATGGAATGGCCAGAAGGAAATAAAGTAGATATTAAGTCTTTAGGTAAAGCCAGTGAATATGGTAAAGACCTAAATATCAAAAGTGTAAAATTACTGGGTAGTGATGCTAAAATTTCCTTTGATGTGAAAGACGATGCGCTTTCAATTTCCAATCTTGGAAGTAAATCCGGAGATTTTGCACACGTGCTTGAAATATCGTTATAGCACCTTAATAAAGAAGTTAGTTGAGTTAGTTTTTTTAATTTAGGAGCGCACCATAACGGTGCGCTCTTTTTCAGTAGTACACCAATTGCAATAGGTGTAGATTTCAAAAACTGGATAGTATTAAGAGAAGTAACTTGTTTTCATATAAATGTGACCAAAAACAAATTAAACACATGAAATATATTGTATGCGAGAAGCCGGGAGAGTTCATTCTTAAAGAGAAAAATGAACCAACAAGAAAAGCCGGTGAAGCTATATTAAAAGTTAAAAAAGTGGGTATCTGCGGAACGGACTTACATGCCTATGCTGGTAATCAAGCCTTTTTCACCTATCCAAGAATCCTTGGTCATGAACTAGCTACTCAAGTTGTAGAAATAGATGAGAATCCTCAAGGTATTAAAGCGGGAGACAATGTTGTGGTTATGCCTTATGTAAGTTGTGGTACATGTATTGCCTGTAGAAACGGTAAAACCAATTGTTGTACCAACATTAAGGTACTAGGGGTTCATACAGATGGTGGCATGCAAGAAAAAATTACGGTTCCTACCAACTTGCTTATACCTGCACAACAATTAACAGATGACCAAATGGCCGTGGTTGAACCGCTGGCTATTGGAGCACACGCTATACGCCGCGCCAATGTTCAACCTGGTGAAACCATTGTGGTAGTAGGTTGTGGCCCTATTGGTATAGGTATCATGAAATTGGCACAAATTGCCGGGGCAAAAGTAATTGCCATAGACATGAACCAACAACGTTTGGACTATGCTAAAAACGACATTGGTGTTGATTATGTGGTTTTAGGAGGAAAAGACGCTGTAGAACAAGTATCTGAAATTACCAATGGTGATTTAGCTACTGCGGTTTTTGATGCTACGGGTCACAAAGGAGCTCTTGAAGCAGGCCCGGATTATATGTCACATGGTGGAAGATACGTTTTAGTTGGCCTTTCTAAAGGAGAACTGGTATTTACGCACCCTAAGATCCATGCCAAGGAAACAACTATTATGTGTAGTAGAAATGCTACTTTGGAAGATTTTGAACATGTTATTTCCGTTTTGGAAAAAGGCGAGTTTCCAATAGACTCCTTCATTACCCATAATGTCCCTTATACAGAAATGATTGCCAACTTTGATGGCTGGTTAGACCCAGCTAACGGAGTTATCAAGGCTACTGTTGATTTTGAATAGACGTTCACCAACCAAACCATTAAGCACAGACAAAAGTAAAGAACACTATGTCCAAGCAATTTTTGCAAATTCATCCAGAAGATAACGTTCTGGCAGCCCTTACCGATATTCCTAAAGGTTCTGATATTGTTCATAACAATGACAGCTTTCAGGTAATCCTGAACGTAAAGGCAAAACATAAATTCACTACTACCCAGCTAAATGTTGGGGACCCTATTATTATGTACGGTTCATTAGTGGGCAAGGCCACTAAACTAATTGCCAAGGGAGAGACCATTACTACCGAAAATGTAGTACATGCATCTTCCGAGTATGCCGTTGGTCAAGAGAAGTTGAGCTGGACCGCACCTGACGTAACTAAATGGAAAGACGTAACTTTTAATGGATACCATAGAACGGATGGTAAAGTTGGCACGGCCAATCATTGGTTGGTAATTCCTTTGGTTTTCTGTGAGAACAGAAACGTAGACGTAATGAAATCCGCTCTTTTAAAATCCTTGGGCTACCATACCACAACGGATTTTGTAGTAGATACTGAAGTACTTGTCAATCACTATAAAAATGGTGCTTCCGATGATGAACTTTTATCTTCGGATATTATTAAAACCCCCGAAGAAATCAAACAAAACCGCACTTTCCCGAATGTGGACGGTATTAAGTTCCTGAACCATGACGGCGGTTGCGGTGGTATTCGCCAAGATTCGGAAACCCTTTGTAATCTTTTGGCAGGTTACATTACCCACCCAAATACGGCAGGTGCTACTATTCTTAGTTTGGGTTGCCAAAATGCTCAGTTCAAATTATTGGAAGCGGCCATAGCCAAGCTTGACCCTAATTTTAACAAGCCACTTTACATACTTGAACAACAAAAGAGTTCCGGAGAGCGTCAATTTATTGAAGAGGCGGTTAAAAAGACCTTTGTGGGGCTCATTGAAGCCAATAAAATAGAAAGAAAACCAGCACCACTTACCAAACTCGTTCTAGGTTTGGAATGTGGTGGTTCAGATGGTTTCTCCGGAATATCCGCAAATCCATCATTGGGCTACGCATCGGATTTATTAGTGGCGCTGGGTGCCACTACGGTACTTTCGGAATTTCCTGAGCTTAACGGTGTTGAGCAAGAACTCATCAACCGTTGCGAAACTGAAGAAAATGCAACCAAATTCGCAAAACTTATGCGCGCCTATTCAGACAAGGCAGTTTCTGTTGGGTCTGGATTTGAGAATAATCCATCACCTGGAAATATAAAAGACGGACTTATTACAGATGCGATGAAATCTGCCGGTGCTGCCAAAAAAGGGGGCACAAGCCCCGTAACCGATGTACTGGATTATACGGAGCCGGTTAGAAAAAAAGGACTGAACCTTTTATGTACGCCCGGAAATGATGTAGAGAGTACTACCGGTCTTGCCGGATCGGGATGTAACGTAATCTGTTTTACAACAGGTTTAGGAACTCCTACCGGAAACCCTATTGCACCGGTCATTAAACTATCTAGCAACAATACGCTTAGTAGTCGCATGAAAGATATCATAGACTTTAATACCGGAACGGTAATTACGGGAGAGGATACTATTGAGACAAAAGGCGAAGAGTTATTGGAATACATTATTAAAGTAGCCAGCGGAGAAGTTGTTCCTGCGGCCGTACGTTTGGGCCAGGAAGACTTTATCCCTTGGAAAAGAGGTATATCACTTTAAATATCTCAACTAAATTTTAACTTGACAAACAGCTATTTAATGCAGATTTTAAATCATACAACCGTACCAAACAGAGTGCAACGCCCTTTAAAGGTAATGCAGTTTGGCGGCGGAAACTTTTTACGTGCCTTTGTAGATTGGATGGTACACGTACTTAACCAAGAAACTGATTTTAACGGTGACATTGCTATAATAAAACCAACAGCTGGTGGAGATTATGCCGAACTAAAAGAACAAGACGGTCTGTTTACCGTTGTTCTTGACGGAATAAAAAACGGAGAACTCGTTGCCGAAAAAACATTGGTTACAGAGGTTCAGCAAGTGATTCATTCTTATAATGAATGGGCTACCTATCTTAAATTGGCCGAAACCGAAGACTTACGTTTTATTGTCTCCAACACTACGGAAGCAGGTATTAAATTTAATGCCGAGGATAAGTTTAATGGGGAGCCGCCAAAGGAGTTTCCCGCTAAACTAACGATATGGCTTTACCACCGTTACAAACACTTTAAAGCAGATATTTCCAAAGGATGTATTCTGCTTCCTTGTGAGCTTATAGAGGACAATGGCACCGCTCTTCAACAGACGGTTTTGCAATACGTAGATCATTGGGGGCTAGAAGAAGGTTTTAAAAACTGGATCCTGACGGCCAATCATTTTTGCAGCACATTGGTAGACCGTATTGTTTCGGGATATCCATCTGACCGGGCAAATGAAATTGGACAAGAACTAGGTTATAAAGATGAACTTTTAGTTGCAGGCGAGTATTACCATAGCTGGGTAATTCAAGCTAACGAAACAGTTCAAAAAGAACTTCCGTTCGCTCAAACCGATCTTAATGTGGAGTTTGTAAACGACCTTGCCCCCTACCGTGAGATGAAAGTGCGCATTTTAAACGGGGCACACACATCTATGGTTCCTGTAGGCTATTTGGCGGGCATCCGTTTTGTAAAAGAAGCCATGGAAAATAAAGAGGTAAGCCATTTTGTAGAAAGTCTTCTTTTAGAGGAAGCTGCAAAAACACTGGATTTTCCAGATGACGTAAAAAACAAATTTGTAGCGGACGTACTTGATCGTTTTAGAAACCCACTTTTAAAGCATCAACTCATTAGTATATCCTTAAACAGTACTTCTAAGTTTGTAGCGCGCCTATTACCTACCCTAAAGGACTACAACAATGCGCAAGGCAAATTACCCAAACGTATTGTATTTGGTCTTTCGGCTATGCTTCGGTTTTATAAAGGGGAATTCAATGGAGAGTCTATTGCTCTTAATGATGACAAACAAGTACTTCAATTTTTTGCTTCCGAATGGCAAAAAGTAGATGATGGTCCCTCTAGCTTGAGCACATTTACGAACAATGTACTTAAGAACGCCTCCATTTGGGGAGAAGACCTAACGCAGATTAACGGACTAGAAAATAGCGTTTCGAGAAATATTGAGGGTATTGAAACAGAAGGAGTTGCTGCTTGTCTGAATAAACTATAATTGAAGTTCTAAAAAAAGAAAAATGACAATAGATAGTCACCAGCATTTTTGGCACTATGAGCCGGTTAAACATTCTTGGATAGATGATAACATGGCAGCTATTCGGAAAGATTTTCTTCCCAACGACCTCAAGAAGGTATACGAAGAGAATTCAATTGATGGTTGTGTAGCCGTGCAAGCGGACCAAACTCTGGTAGAAACCGATTTTTTATTGGATCTGGCCAAGCAGAATAATTTCATTAAAGGTGTTGTTGGTTGGGCAGATCTAAGATCCGAAACTATTGATTCCGTATTGGAAAAATATAGTACCGATAAAAATCTTAAAGGGTGGAGACACGTAGTACAAGGTGAAGCCGATCATAACTTCTTGTTACGACCAGATTTTTTAAGAGGGATTTCCAAACTTGAAAAATATGACCATACGTATGATATTTTGGTTTTTCCGCATCAGCTAGGCTCTGTTCTAGAGTTTGTAAAAAAATTTCCTAATCAAAGATTTGTTATTGACCATATAGCCAAACCCTACATTAAAGATGGTTTTTACGACGGATGGGCCGCTTTGATGAAAGAAATAGGAAAACAGGAAAACGTGTACTGTAAACTCTCCGGGATGATTACCGAAGCAGATTATAAATTATGGACTTCAGAACAACTACAACCGTACATGCACCTTGTTCTAGAGTCTTTTGGCAGTGAACGCATCATGTTCGGGTCTGATTGGCCCGTTTGCCTCGTAGCTGGAAATTACGGTCAAGTAAAAAGCATTGTAACCCATTTTATTGCAACGCTTAGCAGCCAAGACCAAGAGATGATCATGGGGGGAAATGCTGAGGCATTCTATAATCTATAAACAAATTATGCAGGGCAAAATGAGATAGTTTTCAATTACTGAAACATCTCAAATTATACTCTGAGCAATTTATAAAACAATAAAACAATGGATTTAAATTTAAAGGATAAGGTAGTTGTAATTAGCGGAGCTGCCGGAAAAGAAGGCAGTATTGGCGAAACCATATTGCAGCGTTTAGCCGAAGAAGGAGCCATACCGGCCGTAATTGACCGTAATGCCCGAGGTTTTGGGTATGTTGAGAAAATTCAAGAGAAAGGAATAGATGCCATTTTCTGTCAAACTGATGTAACCGATCCCGTCCAGATTGAAAACGCCGTTTCTACCATTGTAAAAAAGTATGGTCGTATAGATGTTGTCATTAATAACGTAGGTGTAAATGACGGAGTTGGGCTTGATGCCACTTACGAAGAGTTTATGGATTCGTTAAAGCTGAATATGGTAAGTTATTTTCTTATCGTTAAGCACGCGTTGCCTTCATTAATAGCGTCTAAAGGAAACATACTGAACATTGGCTCTAAAGTAGCCCTTACCGGTCAAGGTAGGACTTCTGGTTATGCCGCTTCCAAAGGTGGAGTTCTTGGTCTAACCCGTGAATGGGCGGTTGATTTAATAAAACATGATATTCGTTCCAACGCCATTATAATTGCCGAAAGTTGGACTCCGTCGTATGATACTTGGATTCGCACGCTGCCTAATGGAGAAGAAAAACTTCAGTCTATTGTAAAGAAAATTCCTTTAGAAAATAGAATGACCAGCACCAACGAAATAGCGGATACTTGCTTGTTCACTATCTCAAACAGGTCATCTCACACTACCGGTCAGTTTATTTTTGTAGATGGTGGCTATGTGCATTTAGACCGTTCACTACTTACCGAAGATTAAACGCAACCAACTTAAAAATATACCAATGACAAAGAACACCAAAACACCCGTAGTTCCTAAGAATTTGCTCGTTCCCTTTATTGCTGCAACCTCAATTTTTGCACTATGGGGCTTTGCCAACGATTTAACAAACCCCATGGTGGCGGCCTTTAAAAAGGTTATGATTCTTTCAAACGAAGAAGCTTACAACGTACAGTTCGCATTTTACTTTGGGTATGGTGTTATGGCAATTCCAGCCGCATTGTTTATCCGTAAGTTTAGTTATAAATCCGGATTATTACTTGGTCTGGCCCTTTATGCGCTTGGAGCTATCCTTTTCTATCCTGCAGCAGAAAATGGTTCGTACACGTATTTTCTAATTTCATTGTTTGTCATCACTTGCGGATTGGGCTTTTTGGAAACCACTTCAAACCCACTTATTCTTTCCATGGGAGACAAAGAAACTGCTACCCAACGATTAAACCTGGCGCAGTCTTTTAACCCAATCGGTTCACTTACGGGTATGCTGATCGCCAAATTTGTTGTTTTGGATAGAATCCTTTCCGCAGATTATGCAGACAGTTCTGAAATTGTCGCTTTAGGTACCGAAAAGGCCGCTGAAATAAAGGCCTTTGATCTTAATGTAATTAGCGGCCCCTACATAGCGGTTGGTATCTTTGTAGCTTTAGTTTTTCTTGTCATTTGGAAAACTAAAATTCCGGCAATGGTCATGGGAGACCATTTATCCATTAAAGAATCTTTAGACAGAATTTTTAAAAGTAAGACCTTTCTATTGGGGGTCATTGCACAGATGTTTTACGTAGGAGCACAGATTATGTGTTGGACGGCCATTTTTCAATTGGTAGAATATCTTAACGAATCGCAGAGTTTAGGAGTTGATGCCACTTGGTGGAACATAACCGCTATGGTATCTTTTGTAACCACCCGTTTTATAGGAACTGCTTTGATGAAAAAAATAAACCCGGCAAAAATGTTGGCTTATTTTGGTATTGCGGCTGCCCTTATGTGTGGCGGTATTATCATGTCTACCGGTATCATTAGTTTGGTATTCTTGGTTTTCGTTTCTGTATTCATGTCTATTATGTTCCCAACAATATATGGACTTGCACTTAAAGATATGGGCGAGGAAGCCAAATTGGCCTCATCCGGACTTATTATGGCTATTGTAGGAGGTGCCTTTTTACCAAAGCTACAAGCCAGTATAATGGACTTTGGTGATACTGTAAATGGACAGGAAGTTTTTGGTGATAAAATAGCCGGAAACATTGCCGAAATTCATTTTTCTTTCCTGTTACCAATGATATGTCTTCTATTTGTAGCTTTCTACGGTATGTACGCCTATAAAGTAACCAAAACTAAAATTGCAGCATAATGAAAACTACCAGATATTGCTATTCATGTGACCTTAAGGATGACCCAAAGCTTATTGCGGAATACAAAGAGTATCATGCAGAAGGTAATGCTAGGCCCGCTATAACCAAAAGTATAAAAGATGCCGGTATCGTGGATATGCAAATTTTCTTGACAGGAAACCGCATGTTCATGATTATGGAAGTTAATGAAACTTTTGACCCTGAAAAGAAAGCTGAGATGGACGCCAACAATCCTGCAGTACAGGAATGGGAACAACTTATGTGGAAATACCAGCAAGAGCTTCCTTGGGCCAAAAACGGTGAGAAATGGATAGCCTTAGAAAAGATTTTTCAATTATAGTAAATTAAAAAAAGCTACTCTTTGAGTAGCTTTTTACTTTTTAAGGATTTGTAGACCACAATGCGGCAGATTTTAACATCGCCCTACGTGGTAATTTTAAACCCGATACAATGAGTTCCGCAAAATCTTGAGGTTGTAAGATATTCTCTTCGCTCCCTTTTTGTGCAAATCCGAGATCAATGGTCATATCTGATTCAATAGTACTTGGTGTCATGGTGATTACACGTACATTGTGCTTTCTCACTTCTTTCATCAAGGATTCTGACATACCGATGACCGCAAATTTTGATGCCGAATATGCCGAAACATTTGGATTACCATTAAGACCGGCGGTAGAAGAAATATTGACAATATCCCCCTCACTACGTGCTACCATTTGGGGTAAAACTTCTTTAGTAACATAATACGTACCCATTAGATTGGTTTGTATCATTTGTTCCCAGTCGTTCACTGGCATGTCTAAAAAAGAACCAACACCTGCAATACCTGCATTGTTTATGAGAATATCTATGTGTTCCATAGTGCCCATGATAGTTTTTATACCTCGTTTTACAGCCTCGTAATTCCCTACATCAAAAACAGCATAGGTAGCTTTTACCCCTAATGCTTCTATTTCTTTTACGGTTATTTTTAGCGTTGCTTCGTTTCTTCCGGTTATGGCAACGGCTACCCCTTCCTTAGCTAATGCCAAAGCGGTAGCTTTTCCTAATCCCCTGCTACCTCCTGTAATAAGGGCTGTTTTTGTATTTAAGTTTTCCATCAATCTAAATTTTAAACCTTTTTTATTGTTTCGCTGTCCAGTAATCCACCACTAAAACGCCACCGATTATAGGGCCTACCTTTTTAACCAAGTCTAAATGGGTTTTATGGAACAGGTATTTTTCTCGTCCATGCTCATCATTAAACGTAAGAATAAAAGTATGGGTAAATCCATCACTATGACCTTCCGTGCTATCATTCTCTCCCCATTCAATAGAAACAATTTCAGGAATGGTTTTCTCCAGATCTAAAAAAGTCTGTACGGCCTCTTCTACCTGTTTTGGGGTAGCCTCTTCTTTATATTTTAAATTGACAATATGGCGCAATAGCTTGCCTCCTCTATCAATTTTAGGCGCTACTTGATAACTTGCTACTTTATTAAAATCAAAACTCATAGAGCCCGCTACCAATAAGGGGTTGCCTTCGATTGTTAAACTTCTTAAACCGTAATAGATAGGAAAACCCGTTTCTAAATAATTTAAGGGCGTTAATGTACCTTGTGCATCTAATTTTACTAGCTGAACACTAGCATCATCCCGAGTACCTACCGCAAAAATGGCATAGTCTTCCTCCACAGAAACTACTTCAATACGTGTCTGTCCTCGTAGTTTGGTTAACTCATCATCCTTTAAAACAAAATGCGGAACCAAAGCGCCTTTTCTATTCACCTTGAACACACTTACCCCATCTCCGTGGTATGTAAAATCTTTGTTTTTAATGAATTTAGGGGCATAATCATAATATTTATGATGTCTATGGCCCACTACCACATAATGATTGCCTCCAAGTGTTGCACCAGTCACTGGATACGCTCCTGTTAGGTAGCGGTCTGTTGTATTGTCATGGATATTGTTCACATTTCTAAATGTACCATCCTCATAAACTCTAAAACTACTTACACCATTGTCCTGAAATCCGCTGGTATACAGATAGGTTTTCCCTTTTATTTTATGAACGAACATACCAATAATTCCATCGGTGTGTAACTCATCCGTATCTTTCATTGATTGAACATGGGTTAAACTTCCGTCAATATTTATTTTAAAAGAACTTAACCCCGGGGTTTCTCTTTCTAAACCACCTGCGAACAAAAAAGATGCATTCTTCATGTGAACAACCTGTAGGGTGATACCAACCGCAAGATGAGTATCTTCAGTATCTTCTATCATAGCGGCACGTTCCAAAGAACCGCTTTCTAAAATTCTAAAGGTTTCTACTACATTACCAAATTTGTTGGCTACAAAAAGAAAATCGTTTCCACCAATATTGTCAGCAACCATGCCCCTGGCCGGCCCTTTTTGCTTATACAATTCGTGATTGCTCACAGGCGTAAGTATGCCATCTGCATCAATTTGATAGACATCTACATTACCAGCACCTCCAGCATACACATAATGCTTTCCGTTCTTCTCATAACTGGTAATAGAAACCGTATTTTTTCCAGAAATATCTTTAAAATCTTTACGATACAACATAGGGTCGCTTAAATCTTGGGCCGTAATTATGCCACAGCCTAAGATTGCAATAGCTTGTAAAAAAATATTAGTAATAGTTCTCATCAGTATTTTAGTTTTCAGTTAAAAGGAAATCTGCGCCTGCGTTAGCAATAATTCTATCTTCTTCTATGGTGCCGCCACTTACACCAATGGCGCCAATTATTTTACCGTCTTTATTTTTAATGGGTACACCTCCGGGAAAGGTAATAAGGCCATTATTACTAAGTTCAATGTTATAAATGATGCCTCCCGGCTGGGTTAATTCGCCCAACTTGCCCGTATCAATATCAAAATAGCGAGCGGTTTTGGCTTTTTTTATGGCGACATCTATACTGCCTAAGTAGGAATTATCCATTCTTACGAAAGACTTTAGATTCGCACCTGCATCTACCACCGCTATATTGACCAAAACATTCATTTCTTCCGCTTTTTTCTTAGCAGCTTGTAAAGAATTTAAAGCCTGTTCTGTGCTAACATCATACGGGTTTTGTGCTTTTAGTTGAACTACGGATACCATTAAAAAGAAGAGTGTCACATAAATTTTAATCGATTTGTAAAACATGATTTAGTAGTTAAAGATTAATACTTACAAAAATCAAAAACCTCTGTTACAAAAAAGTTGAACTAGTTCAACTGTCCCAAAATTTTTTAACCGAATTGCTCCTCTCAGAAACATTATTCAATAAAAAAAGCTGCTATCCTTATAAATTGGATAGCAGCTGATTTTTCTCTATTTTAGGGTTCAAGAAAAGCCCTATTTAGTCGTTCCAGTGGGCATCAATAACTTTTTGAATATGAGGATATTTCTCATCCGTTTCGTTCAAGTCCTCACGAAGTCTAAGTAATTCTTTCTTTAAATCTGCAATGGTCTCCGCATAGGCTGGATCTGCATAGGCGTTGTTCATTTCTTTGGGATCTTTCTTTAAGTCATAAAATTCCCAACCCGCAGGGGTATCGGTATCAAAATCATTGCCCCAGTTTTCCTTATCCCATTCCGCATTAGGGTCTGTGGTATCTACATAATATTTTCCATAGAAAAATATTAATTTATAATCTTTGGTGCGTACTCCAAAATGTGCCGGATTTTGATGACGATGCGCCATGTGCATCCAATACCTGTAATAGGTAGATTTTTGCCAATCTTCTGGTTCCTCTCCTGTTTCTAAGATGGTTTTAAAACTTTTCCCTTGCATATAATCAGGAGTGCTTCCTCCGGCCAATTCAATTAGCGTTGGAGCAAAATCCGTATTATTGATGATTGCATCGGTACGGGTTCCCGCTTTAATTTTTTCTGGATAACGCACAAAGAACGGCATACGCATAGACTCCTCGTACATCCATCTTTTATCAATAAAGTCATGTTCTCCCAACATAAATCCTTGGTCACCGGTGTAAACAATAATAGTATTATCCATTAGACCTTCGGCCTCTAAATAATCCATTAAGCGCTTTACATTATCATCTACTCCTTTTACACAACGTAAATATTTCTTTACGTAGTCTTGGTATACTTTACTCGTGTATTTTCTTTCTTCATCATCCATTTCCCACTTTACATACTCTTCAGGCCTAATTTTATCCGCATCGCGGTATGAACGGTGAATTGAACTATCCACATAAATATTCATAGCCTGATTACGGATCAAGTTTCTATGTGACACGGATGAACCAATAATTCTGGTTAAAGAATCATTCTTTCCTCTTGTGGCAACAGAACCGTTGTTTCCTCTTTCGTAAAGACTCTCCGGCTCAGGAATAAATGTATCGGCCAAATACTCTTCGTAACGCGGTGCATTTTCAAAATCGTCATGCGGAGCCTTAAATTGATGCACTAGAAAGAAAGGTTTGTTAGGGTCTCTTTCGTTCTTTAACCAATCTAAAGAAATATCGGTAACCATATCTGATGAGTGACCTTTGGTCTGAACCGTATTCTTAGGCCATGGCTGATCACCACGAACCCTAAACTCAGGATCAAAATATTTTCCTTGCCCCGGTAAAACTTTATAATAATCAAAAGCCGCAGGCTCTTCTTTTAAGTGCCATTTACCCACTACAGCCGTCTGGTACCCCAACTTTTTCATTTCTATTGGTAAAAACTGGCGTGCCGGCTCTATACGACCATCTAAATCCAGAACCCCGTTCAATTGAGAATTTTGTCCGGTGATAATCGCGGCGCGACTGGGCGTACATATAGAATTACTAACAAAGCAATTGTCAAAAATCATCCCTTCATTGGCAATTTTATCTAGAGTTGGCGTAGGGTTTAACTTAGCCAAGCGGCTTCCATAGATACCAAAACCTTGAGTGGTATGGTCATCTGCCATAATGTAGATGATGTTCGGTTTTTTTTCGGTAATTACTGCCTTTTCCTCTTTACAGGACGAAAACACAATTAGTAGCAACAGTGCATACAGTACATTGTTTTTTTTGCTGCGCATTTAACTTTTGAATTTAGTTTATAAGTGTTTGATCGAAGTCTGCAGACTTCAATTCGAAAATTACACATATTTCATAGAGGGTGCTAAAAGATATGATCATTTGATTACCACAAATGGCTTTATCCCTACGCGTAGAAAAAAAATATAGAATTTACACCCGCTCTAATTTGATTGGGGGCGTTCTGTTGGCATTCCATTGACAGACATAAAGGTTCTTATCCTCATCAACGAAAACATCATGACCGTGATTAAATATGGCATTTTCCGATTGATACATTTGTTGAAGCTTGCCATTCTTATATTCAGGCGCATCTCCCCCAGGATTGGAAACTACTTTATTACTACCATCCATAATGGTCACAAACCCCGAATTACTAAAGCGGTGGCCCGCCTTATTTTCTGACCAACACACCCCAGCATAGATATTATCATCGTCTAGTACAGGTCTACATACATAGGCCCCGGGCAACTCTACGGTTTTAATAAACTTACCATCAAGCGTAAAAAATTTAAAGCTCATGTCCGAACGTGATGTAACCACAAGTACCGGGTTTTGTTTATCACGATAGTCTACCGCCACACCGTGGGCATTATGCAAATCATAGTTTTTATCGCTGTTATCGTGACCTCCCCATTTACGGATAAATTCGCCTTTAGGGCTAAACTGAAGAATAAAATCAGACCCGTAACCATCTGCTACATAGATATCGCCATTAGGGCCAATGGCAGTTTCCGTGGGTAAATACTCTTGCTCTTTGGTATATACACCAATAGTATGTGGATCGGGCAAATTAAATAAAAGCCTCCCGTCTACAGTAGTCTTACTAACAGAACCTGCTTGTTTACTCCATTTTCCGGTACGGTCTACAAACCAGCCACAGTCTACGATATACAACATATCCTCTCCCCCTTCATCATGAAGGGTTAGCCCATGCCCACCAGGATAGCGCGTACCCCAATAATCCAACAATTTTCCGGATTTATCAAAAACCAAAATATTATTATCCGTATGGTCTCCCAACATAATGAGCCTGCCTTTACTGTCCATCTGCATTTCATGACAGTTTAAAATTGGATTATGTGCAACAGACATCTGGGCCCAGTCTTTCACCACTTTGTATTTGAAATCTCCATGACCAATAATTTGGTCCTCAAGAACGGTTTTTTTTAGAATATTAAACCCGAAAGATGATGTTGTGGATAAAGCTGTGGCGCCCAAGGCGGATTTTTTTAAAAAACTCCTTCTGTTGTTCATAGGATACTGATGATTTTTATTTTGATGGTAAAATACAATGAATACTGGTCAAAAACAGGTAAATCTAGGTCAATAAATCTTTAACTACATGACCGTGAACATCCGTTAGGCGATAGCGCCTTCCTTGATGCTTAAACGTTAACCTCTCATGATCTATACCGAATAGATGCATAAGCGTAGCGTGAAAATCATGTACGTGAACAGGATCTTTGGTTACATTGTAACTAAAATCATCAGTTGCCCCATAGGTAAACCCAGGCTTCACTCCTGCTCCGGCCATCCACATGGTAAATGCTTTTGGATGGTGATCTCTACCATAATTTTCGCTCGTTAACTGACCTTGGGAATACACCGTACGTCCAAACTCTCCTCCCCAAACTACAAGGGTATCCTCAAACATACCTCTTTGCTTTAAATCCTTGATTAAGGCAGCAGTGGCCTGATCTGTTTTTTTAGATTGACTTTTTACTCCTCCTGGACAATAGTTGTGTTGGTCCCAACCTTGGTGGTACAGTTGTACAAACTTAACCCCTTTTTCAAGCAGTTTTCTTGCCATTAGGCAGTTTGCCGCATACGTACCGGGATCCCTACTATCTTTGCCGTACATATCAAAAATATATTCGGGCTCATTTGTTAGATCGGTTACCTCAGGTATGGAAGTTTGCATTTTAAAGGCCATTTCGTATTGGGCCATACGGGATTGAATTTCTGGGTCACCAAAGGCATCCGTCTGTAGGTCGTTCAAATTCTTTAAATAATCCAGCATATCCCTACGGTCATTACCATCATAATTTTCTGGATCGCTTAAATAGAGAACAGGGTCTTTACCCGACCTAAATTGTACTCCTTGGTGTTCTGTTGGCAAAAAGCCGTTCCCCCATAAACTTGCTTTTAGGGGCTGTCCTTTTCCGTTTTTAGAAACCAATGCAATAAAAGTTGGCAAGTTTTCATTGTCTGAACCTAAACCATAACTTAACCAAGAACCAATAGCAGGCCTACCTGGCAATTGATTTCCCGTTTGCATAAATGTAATGGCCGGGGTATGGTTAATTTGGTCAGTTTGCATACTTTTAATAAAACACAGATCATCTACTACTTCGGATAGGTACGGCATAGCATCGCTCACCCAAGCTCTAGACTCCCCGTACTGCTGAAACTTAAAAGTAGACGGAGCTATAGGCAGTGTACTTTGGCTACCGCTCATACCCGTAAGTCTTTGACCACTTATTACGGACGGTGGTAATTCCTGACCGAACATATTGGTAAGCTTTGGCTTATAATCGAACAGATCCATCTGAGATGGGCCTCCACTCTGAAATAAATAAATAATTCTTTTGGCCTTTGGCGCATGGTGCGGTAGACCTAATCGGTTCTTATTGTAAACCTTTAAAATCTCTTCTTCCGTACTGTTCTTACCTATACCGGCAAATGCTTTTTCTGCGCCCAGTAAACTTCCCAAAGCCATGGCACCGATACCAAGTGATGTCTTTTTAAGAAAATGTCTTCTATCCAGTTGCCTTTCGATTTTTTGTAAATCGTGGTTATTGGAAGTCAGTTTATTGTGATGATGATTACACATAGTTTCTTTTGTTTGCTGTTAACAATTATCGTTTTGTGATACTGGCATCGGCATTCATAATGGTACTTGCCACTACGGCGTTTGCAGCTATTGCCGCCTTATCATCGGTTTCGGAAATTTTAAACGCCCCGGTCTGCAACCAACCCTTGGTCTTATCTAAATTTTGATTGAACTTTTCAAATTCCTGTTCCCGTAATTGAGCAAGAACCTCAAGTTCTTGATCCGTAATACTTCTTCCTGCCAATTTCATGAAGGTTTGGGCAATACCGGTCTCTACGTCTTTGGCCTCCGCCATTTGTTTTCCTAGGACTCTTGAGGCTTCTATATAAGTAGGGTCGTTCAAAATTACCAAGGCCTGTAACGGTGTATTGGTTTTTTGCCTTCTGCTGGTACATAAATCCCTTGTAGGGGCATCAAAAGTTGAAATTGTAGGATTAGGCACCGTACGCTTCCAAATGGTATACATGCTTCTTCTGTAAAGGCCTTCTTCCCCGTCTTGAACGTAAGTATCTCCGTTTACTTTCCATAGTCCTTCTGGTTGGTACGGCTTAACACTTTCTCCTCCTATGGTCTCGTTCAACAGACCGGACGCATACAGTACATTATCTCTTAACATTTCTCCGGACAATCGTGTGGAAGGCCCTCTTGCCAACCATTTGTTCTCACCATCCCATTTTAAATGCTCCTCACTAACCACGGAACTTTGTTGATAGGTGCTGGACAACATTATGGTTTTATGCAATGCCTTAACATCCCAGCCGGACTCTACAAATTCAAGAGCCAACCAATCCAACAGTTTAGGGTGACTTGGCAATTCACCTTGATTACCAAAATCCTCAGAAGTCTTTACCAATCCTCTTCCAAAGAGATTTTGCCAATAACGGTTTACCGCTACCCTAGCCGTTAACGGATTGTCCTTATCTGTAATCCATTTGGCAAGGCCCAACCTATTTTTAGGTAAACTATCTGCCATTGGAAATATCTCCGTTGGAACATTTGGAAAAACTGAATCTGTTGGTGAATCGTAATTACCCCTATCCAAAATATAGGTCTGTCTAGGTGTTTTACGTTCTTTCATCACCATTATTTGCTTAATAGGCTCTATACTATCTACTAAGGCTTTACGATTCTCCTCCAAAACAGCAAGAGCTTCATTGTATTTTGGAGATTTATTGAACAAATAGTATTGAGCCAGCTGCTCTTTTTCTTGTTCGGTAAGTATTTCTTTTGTTTTGGCGATTAAGTTTTTAAGCCGATCTGTAGTGCTTATTTGCATTACTTCAACAGCACTCAATTCATTATCAAAAACCATTATATCATCTACAACAGCATTACCAATGCCCTTTCCTCTCCATATAGCTCCAATTCTTAAACCAGGTTCTACGGTTTCTTTATAGATATAATTGTTCATATTGTTAAAAACAATATCCTTGTACAGGTTATCAAAAGAAGTAGTGGTTTCAAGTTTTTCGCCATCCATATAAATCCCTATTCCCTTTGCCTTACTGGAACCGTCATAGGTAAGCGTAACCTGCACCCATTTTTCCTTTGGAATCTCCTTAACGGACTCTACTACCATTGAATTATCTGGCCACACATGGGCAAACAACGCTTCTAACCTGTTCTCTTTTACTTTTAAGTGGTACCCTCTAAAACTATGCAATTCAGGCCCTTGCATCTTATGAAATATAACTCCATCTTCAAGGTCCTTGGGAATAAAGACTTTTATAGAAACGCTAAAAGGCTGGTTACGTTTGTAGACTCCAATTTTATCTAGGTCCAACCACGTATCCCCATCCATAAATAGCCCTTTACCTGTAGCTCCCTCTTTAAAAACAGGTTTCTCGTTATCTACAAACTGCTGACGCATACGAATATGGTTTTTGCCATTTCCGCCAGCGGTGTTCACCAATTTTTGGTTATCAAAATTAAAAGAAGCAATCAACCCACGCGGCTTACCTTTAACCGGAATGTTCTTAAAAGAATTACCCGCCAACCACTGTTCAAACTTTTCATTTTCAGTTTTAGCGGTGCGCTCAACTTTGTCTTCGGATTCCTCAACAATTTTATCTAGATAAGCAAGCACCCCTTCCTGTTCTTCCGTGGGAAGTAACATGGCCGGAACTGGAGTAGCTAAATCCCAAGGAATCAATCCCGTCTCATCTACGTTGTTGAAAAAGCCGTACATCTCAAAATAGTTCTTTTGAGAAATAGGATCGTATTTGTGGTCGTGACACTTAGCGCAAGCATATGACAACCCCAATACTCCTTGGCTTACCGTAGCGGTTCTATCCGCAACATATTCCGATCTAAATTCTTCATCTATAATACCACCTTCCAAATTTTGAGGGTGCAACCTGTTGAAAGTAGTGGCCAGTTTTTGCTCCCGTGTGGGGTTTTCAAATAAATCTCCCGCTAATTGCCATGTGAGGAATTCATCATAGGGCATGTTTTTATTAAATGCATCTATAACCCAATCTCTCCATGGCGAGGTATCTCTATATCTATCGTTACTGTACCCATGCGTATCTGCATAACGGGCAACATCCATCCAGTCCAAAGTCATCTGTTCCCCATAATGCGGAGAAGCCAATAAACGGTCTATCTGTTTTTCAAAAGCATCCGGTGCGTCATCGTTTACAAAAGCTTCCATTTCCTCCAAAGTTGGAGGCAAGCCTGTTAGATCAATAGAAGCCCTTCTTAGCAACAGCTCCTTGCTCGCTTTTTTAGATGGAGAAACTCCTTTTTCCTCTAAATTGGCCAATACAAAATTATCTATAGGACTCTGAACGAAGTCGGTCTGTTTTACTTTTGGAACCTGATGCTTTTCCGGTTTTAAAAATGCCCAGTGATCTTTGTACTCCGCACCTTGATCTATCCACTTTACCAGCATAGCCTTTTCATAGGCCGATAAGTTTAAATTCGATGAAGGCGCAGGCATTATCGTTTCCGGATTATCTGTCAAGATTCTTTTAACCACCTCACTGTTTCCAGGGTTTCCAGGATCAATAGAGAACAACCCAGGTGTATTAATGGATTCGGCATATGCAAATTCAGGGTCGTGCAACTGTAAGCCACCCTTTATTTTTGCTTTATCCGGACCATGGCAAATAAAACATTTATCGGATAAAATAGGTTTTACATGCTGATTAAAATCTACCTTTTCCGGAAGCGTCTCATAGGCCTGTTCTACATCCTCTGGAAGGTCCGGGCCACCGCAGGAGAATAGCATCAAAGCCAAAGAAAAAATGAAATAATTTGATAATTTGAACATTCTTTATGAGAAATTTTATGTTTTCCACAAACTTAAAGTATTTGTTTTGTCAATTTCTTGCATAAATCAGGCTATGAGTTGTACAAATCCGACATTTTTAAATCACGAACGCATTATGCACAAAAATACTTTACAACTCAAAAAGCCCTGAAAATCAATTATTGAAAGCATAATTACTATCTTTACATAACGATTATAAGTGCATAAAATCCGATAAGAAGTAAATAGTGTATGAATAAAATTCTGCAATCCTTAAAATTGACCTTTCTACATGGTGGATACGGAAAATTAGATTCCACATGGGATTACGACAACGTAATCAGCCCTTTTTCCCGACTTTATTTGGTAACAAAAGGAACCGCCAAAATATACCACAGTTACGAAGAGTTTGACCTAGAACCAGGCTATCTATATCTTGTACCCAGCTTTACCTACAGCCGGTATAGGTGTGATGACCATTTAGAACTTTATTACATTCATTTTTTAGAAGAGGTTGGCGATGGGCTTTCCATTTATGATATGAAAGATTTTAGGTATGGTATTGAAGCAAATAACGACCATTATGGATATTTTAAAAAGGTTATAGAACTTCACCCAAAGCGTTATTTGGTAGACGATGACCCCACTATTTATGACAAGCAAAAATTTCTACTTGATACCGTGAAAAAGAACGATTTGCTCTCTACCAAGTCATTTATTGAGACTCAGGGACTTCTTCACCTCTTGTTTGCCTCATTTATACAAAACAGTAAAAGTTCCAAGTTGAATATTAGAAGTGATTTTCACGAGGTACTCAACTATATTAAAGAACACTTACATGAGCCCCTTACCGTAGCGGACCTTGCCAAACACAGCAACCTGAGTGCCGATCATTTTTCTAGGGTATTTCAGCAGAAATTTGGAATCAGGCCCAGCAAATACATACAGACCATACGTATTGAACGATCGGAAACCTTATTGCTCACCACAAACAATACCTTAGCGGAAATTGCGGAAAAGACCGGTCTAGGCACCATTTCCTATCTTTCTAGAATGTTCAAATTAAAAAATGGAATCACCCCCGGAACGTTCAGAAAAGAAAGACCCGGAGGTTGATTTTTAGTATTTTCTATTTTTTCTACTCTTCATTTTGTTGGCTTCACTATCACCTATAAATTTTTCTTTCTTTGGGTCCCACTCCAAGGTGCGGCCCAATTGATACCCTATATTACAAATGTTACCCACACTCGCGGAACGATGGCCTATTTCAACATCGGAAATAAGGGGGGTACCTTTTTTTATGGCATCTATCCAATTCTGATAATGATTGCCTCTAGATTTCAGCCCCTCTTTATCCGTTACCTGAGATTTTAAAATCTTAGGCGGGTCAGTTTCCAAATAACTTCTACTAATATCCAAATTACCTTTGGTCCCTATAAACCGAACACCCCATCCCCTACCAAAATCTTCGTGAACCATTTCAATTCCATTTTCATAGAACATCTGCATACCTCTTACCGCTTTTTTGTCCGCAGGAGGAATAAATTTTACCGGACCAGTTCTATCCATTCCCAATCCCCATTGGGCAATATCAAACATATGAGCGCCCCAATCCGTTAATATGCCACCTCCGGTCTCACTAAACAGTCTCCAATCCGGAAAGAACGCTTTACTCTCCTGTGGCGCAAGTCTTTCATTATAGGGCAACAACGGTGCCGGACCACACCATTGGTTCCAATCTATTTGAGAAGGTACCGGCTGAGAATCCATATTGAATGGAATAGCAGGGTCACCCACATTAACAAGTACTTTTTTGATATCACCTAAATAACCGTTCCTTACCATTTCCGTAGCTTTTTGGAACGTGGCCCACGAACGCTGCATACTCCCTGTTTGTAAAACCTTACCCGTTTTTTTAACGGTGCTTACCATGTCTATGCCTTCCTGAATCTTCAAAGTTAAAGGTTTCTCGCAATACACGTGCTTGCCAGCCTCCATAGCCCCAATGGCTTGTATGGCATGCCAATGATCAGGTGTTGCAACCACTACGGCATCTATGTCATCTCTTTCTAAAATTTCAAGATAATTTCCTGTTGTTGTAAGGCCTTTATAGTTATTCTGTTTGCGCTTATCTGCATACAATTTACTTACATGTGCCTTAAACCAATCGTTTTTAGTTGTCCACACATCGGAACCAGCTACGATTTGCGCTTCGTCTGTATTTTCTAAAAAAGCATTGGACAGCGTTATACTTTGCTTACCAAGGCCAATGTATCCTAAATTTACCTTATCGCTTGGCGCGACAAAACCCCTACCTAAAACATGTCTGGGAACAATACTTATAGCACCCGCAGCTAGAGCCGTTTTAGAAAGAAATGACCTTCGGGATAATGAATCCGTCTTTTTTGAATTTGCTTCAATATTTTTCTTGGCCTTTTTCATGGATTATCCTTTTTTTTCGATTACTATATAATATGCGGAAAACGCGTTTCCTTCATCCGTAATAAAATGACTATTAAGCTCGTAGCTTCCTTTTTTCAATTCCCCCTGTAGCTGTGCATAGGGTTTGTCCAGGTCAACATTTCCTTCTAGAGAAACATCACCTAGTTTCACTTGAGCACCCTTAAAATTGATGCGCCTTCCTACAGGCAATTCATTTACCGTTGATGATCCCATAATAACATCTGAAGCAGCATTAAGAGACAAGCCCGATTCTGGTGGATATCTATACAATTTAAACTCATACTCACCATCTTCAACAATATTCACGCTATAATAGCCTTCCGGAGAAAACTCCCCCTCACGAATTTGAACTTGGTTCCAAGGTATGTTCTCTTTTGTATGCATATCATGAACTGTAATCGTAACGGGATTTGCTTCTTCATGACCAATAGGAATTTCGGCATATCTCATTTCGGGTTCTATACCGGACCACCACTGATCATAAAAAGCCTGCATTTTTTTAACCATGTCCGGATGTTGGTCCGCAACGTTATTTTTTTGTCCCGGATCATCAACAATATTATATAGCTCGGTACCACCGATCAATCGCCATTCCGTATTCATAACACAGCTGTTCTTACCTTTTTCAGGCCATTGAGCACGCTGCGTATCTATAACCAACATACGCTCCTTACTTTCTGCACCCTCCTTTAATACGGCTGACATATCTGCCCCATCCAAAGGTTTTTTAGGCTGAAAAGATACTCCTGCCATTTTGGAAAGTGTAGGTAACAAATCTACATTGGCTACCAATTCATTACTCGTAGTTCCCTTTTTTATATTGCCTTTAGGCCAGCTTATAAAAAATGGCACCTTATGCCCACCGTCATAGTGACTACCTTTAGTACCCCGCAAACCAGCGTTGTAACCTAAAACACTTCCATCCTTGCTTTTTGCTATTCCTGCAGCAGTACCATTATCCGTTGTGAATATGATTATAGTATTGTCAAATAATTTTTCGTCTTTTAAAAAATTGACCAACCTTCCAAAGTTCTCATCAATATTGGTAATCATTCCATAAAAACGCTTCTGAACATCGGTTAACGGAGCATCTTCGTATTGTTTGGCATAACTTTCCGGAACGTTAAAGGGTGAATGTGCCGCGTTAAGTGGTAAATACAGGAAGAAAGGTTCTTCTTTCGTACGCTGTACATATTTAATGGCCTCGTTAAACCAGACATCCGTTGCGTATCCTTCCACTTTTTCCGGAACACCATTTCTAAAATAGGTATCGTTAAAATAGGTATTGTTCCAATAATCCGGAGTTTGCTGCACACCTCCTCCGCCATTATAAAGCGTTTCTTGGAACCCTCTATCAAAAGGTCTGTATGGGTAATTATCCCCCAAGTGCCATTTTCCGAACATAGCCGTTTTATACCCCTCGTCTTCAAACACTTCCGCTATGGTGGTTTCATCTTCCAACAAGATAGAACATCCACCAATAGTATGCCAAGCATTGTTCCTATTGCCGTTACGTCCTGTCATAAGACCTGCCCGACTAGGCGCACAAGTCGTTCCCACGTGAAAATTTGTAAGTTCCAAAGCCTCTTTACCAAAAGCAGACAAATTAGGAGTTTTTAGTATAGGGTTGCCATGTGATGCTAAATCTCCATAACCTTGATCATCTGTAAATACAATAATCACATTTGGTTTTTGGTCGTCCGCTTCAATAGCGGATACGGTTTCGGTTTTGTTTTTCTGCCCACAAGATAGTAGGGCTAGAAAACAGACTAAAAGGCCAAACTTGGTACCTAATTTATTTTTCATTTTTAAAGTTATGAGGTTGTTTTTTTATCTTTTAAGTTGGCAACATATTCACTAGGAATTACGCCAAATTGCTTTTTGAAACACTTAGAAAAATAAGAAGCCGTATTAAAACCTGTTTTGTACATAATTTCTTTGACGGACAAATCGCTCTGCTCAAAAAGCTGAACGGCTCTTTTTAGACGAATGTTCCTAATGAACTCACTGGAAGATAGACCGGTAATCTCTTTAAATTTCATATAAAGGTTACTTCGGCTATAGCCCATTTCCTTTACAAGCATTTCTACGTTAAAGTCCGTATTCATCATGTGTTTTTCTACAATTTCAATAGCAGTCTGTAGAAAAGACTCATCTACCGAAGTAACGGCGATTTCCGTAGGTTGCAGCGTAATATTCCTAGTAAACTGCTTTCTAAGTTGATCCCTCTGCTTAAGAATATTGGAGAGCGTTAGTTGTAGCAGCTCCATTTCAAAAGGTTTACGTATATATCCTTCAACACCCAATTTTAGATTTTCTATTTCACTTTCTTCGGATGCTTTTGCCGTAAGCATTACCACTGGAATATGACTCGTTTCTTTATTGGTCTTAAGTTTTTCGCAGAACTCGGTACCGTTCATTACGGGCATTAAAATATCCGTTAAGATAATATTGGGCATAAGACTTTTAGCTAGTTTTAAAGCTTGTTTGCCGTTTTCCGCCTCGTATATTACATACTCCGCTTCCAAAGCCTGTTTTACCAAAGTACGAATATCCTCATTGTCATCAACAATAAGTAGAATAGGGAGTTTAGGGCGTGATTTTGACACATCTTCATCAAGAATTTCATCATTTATCCCAATGGCAAACGACTCAGTTTCCGAAGAGCGCACCAAGAAATCGCTTTCTGAAACCTCTTTTATACTCACCTCTGGAATGTTCATAAAGGTTTCCTTTTCCATTGGAAGTCGTACTATAAAATCAGTCCCTTTATTCGGTTTACTCTTAACGACAATAGAACCTTGATGTAACTCGATCAAATTTTTAGTAAACGATAATCCTATACCCGCCCCTTGAAGATTTCTTCTGTCTTTTTTATCCTGAGTATTAAAACGTTCAAAAATAGTGTTCACTCTATTTTTTGCTATTCCAAACCCAGAATCTCGAACTTTAATAACTACGTTTCTGTTACTTTCCTCAGCTTCACCACTCTTTTCTCTTTCTATTGATATCTCTACGTTTATATGTCCTCCATCAGGAGTATATTTAAAAGCATTGGATAACAGGTTGTTCATAATCTTTTCTAGAGCATCATGATCAAACCATGATACAATAGCGTCATCACTAGCGGAAATATTAAAATCTACATTTTGCTTGTGAGCTAGAAATTGGAAGGGCTGACAAACTTCTTGAATAAATTCAACAACATTACTATTACGCACTACCAAGTGCATTTTTCCCTGATCTATCTTTCTAAAGTCTAAAAGCTGATTTACCAATTTCAATAAATAATTGGTGTTTTTGTACATGATATTGTACTGCTCCTGAACTTTAGTTTGGCTTACCTTTAGCCCATCCTTCCTTAAATATTCTAGCGGACCTTTTATGAGCGTGAGCGGTGTTCTAAACTCATGCGAGATATTGGTGAAGAACTCAAGTTTTACACGTTGCATTTCTTCAGATTTCTCTTTTTCAAGATGATCCAGTTCTAATTGATGTTTTTTACTAGTCCTGATAAACGTGTATCTCCAGAATAACCATAAAACCCCCAACATTAAAAAGCTATAAAACAAATATGCGGCAGAAGTTTGCCAAATTGGCGGTGTAATCTTAATTTTTATTTCCGAAGGAGACTGATCCCATAGACCATCATTATTGGACGCTTTTACCCTAAAAGTATAATCTCCCGGTCCTAAATTTGTATACGTAGCAAAGCGTTTATCCGAAGTAGTTTGTATCCAATCCTTATCAAAACCCTCTAACATATAAGCGAACTTATTTTTTAAAGGTGCTGCATAATGTAAGGCCGCAAATTCAAAGGAAAAATTATTCTGTTTATAGCTAAGTTCAATATCACTAATTTGATTGATGTTTTTTTTCAGAATGACCTTGTCATTCATTTTCTCACCAACCCTTACGGATTTATTGGATACGAGTAAATCCGTAATTACTGTTTCCGCGGGCTGTTCGTTATCATTTATTTCTTCTGGGTAAAACGCATTAAATCCGTTTATCCCGCCAAAAAGCATTTCTCCATCTGCCCGTTTAACACACGCCAATTCCTGAAACTCATTATCTTGCAAACCATCACTTTCATTATAGTTTTTAAACGTCTCGTTTACGGGGTCAAATTTAGAAAGCCCCATATTGGTGGAAAGCCATAAGTTACCTTCACGATCCTCTAGAATACCTTTAATTACATTATTGGGCAGTCCGTCTTTTAACGAATAAGAAATGAAACTATCATCATTTCCGTTTTCACCTGGTATGAATTTGTTTAATCCACCACCAAAAGTACCTACCCATAAATCTCCCGCGATACTTTGGTACAAGGAAAGAATATAATTGTGGCTTATTGCCCCTTTTTGATTCGGGTGCGTTTTATAGGTTTTAAATTTTGGTTGTTTTTTGTAACGTTCTATCTTATTAAGACTACTCAAACCATCTCCAGTTGCAAACCAGATAGTACCATTACTGTCTTCAAGAATATCCCTAATGATGTTGCTAGGTAAAGCGTTGGGTTGCTTGGGGTAACTTTTAAAAGTTGATTTAAGGTAGTCTTTGCCATTATCCTCCTTAATCCACCTATGAATACCTGAAGTATAAGTCCCAATCCAGATATTTTCGTTAGAATCGTTCAAAAGACTGAACACGCCGTGCATTAATCCTTGGGATTTCAGATTTGATTCTTTGATAGCATTTGGATTGCTAATATCCAAAAGATATAGACCCGGTGTGCCTTCTGATCCAATTAATAAAGTTCTCTTATTTGCAATTGTTGTTTCTGTAATTGCAAATGTTCTAGAAATAGAATTAAAATGTTCAAATTTATTATAATTACCGTCATCATCTTCTTCCAATAACATATTTAGGCCGCCACCTTCTGTGCCTACCCATACGGTTCCATTGCTATCCTCGTACATAGCCCTAATCTTATCATAACTTAAACTCTTAGGGTCCGGTGTGTTTCTTACATTTAGGAATTGTTTTTTACCTGGATCAAAAGTATTGACCCCGCCACCGTTGGTCCCGACCCAAATGATACCCGTCTTATCTAAATACAGTGATTTTATGATATTCTTACTAATGCTACCTATATCTCTAGAATCATACGTAAAGCGTTTGACAAATTTGGGTTTTTTCTCAATAGACGTGTTCTCAAAATAAAAGAGTCCCTCATTGGACCCTGCCCAAATGCGGTTGTTATTGTCAACTAGAAGGTTGTTAAAATTGGTGTCGTGAATTTTTACAAGTTCTCTACCCTTGCCTTTTACTTGGCAAAATATACCAATGTTAGTAGCAATGATTAATCGGCCCCAATTATCTTCTAAAATACTCCTAACAATACAATCAGGGAGTCCTAATGAATTGTTTACGTTCCCGAAATAATCCTTTCCGTTTGAATCTTTTTTTAATTTAAAAATACCCGTTGCCCCACCAATAAGAATTTGGCCGTTCTTATCTTCATAAATCGTGTAAATAGAGCTACCGTCCCAACCAATAATAAAAGGCTCCTGTTCAGAATTAAAATGCTGAAACTTTATTTTCTCTGGCGAAACGTTAAGGTCAACCATATCCAAACCGTCACGAACACCTACCCACAAACGGTTTTTACTATCCTTGAACAAGGCAGTCACATGGTTGCCTATAAGACTATTTGAATTTTCATCCTCATTCCTATAAGAGGTGAACGTACCTGTAGCAGCATTATAAAAATTAAGACCACTCCCCGTGGTTCCTACCCATAAGTTACCCTTATCATCCCCTGTTATGGCTCCAATAAGGTTACTGCTAATCTGATTTGGTGAATTGGCACTTGGGTTATAGACCGTAAACTTATACCCGTCATATTTGTTTAGACCATCATGCGTACCAAACCACATGAAACCTTGTTTATCTTGATAAATGGCGTTAATATCACTTTGCGAAAGACCATCACTTGTTGTAATGTGTTTAAAGCTAATGTGGCTTTGGGCATTACCAACAATGGTAAACAAAACTGAAACAATTATAATTATATAATCAAAAAGCTTTACTCTCATCTTCATATATGTGCCCCCTTCTTTTCTATTTCCTTTAATCTAGAACAACCTCTCTACTTATACCTTCAGCATCATAAATTAAAATCTTATCCATTGATTCGTGAACCTGAATACTATTTGACGATTGCGATAAATAACCGGCACCATAATAGAACTCTTGCTTGGCTACATCTCCATTTTTAAAATATATCTCGGCATTAGTTTCCCCCGGTTCAAACTGCACAATGGGTAACTTGAGATTTTGTCTAAAACGTTTTACCTTATTGGAATTTACCGATGCTAACCACAAAAGGGTAGAATCATTTAGAACCACATTCACCAAAGCACGTGCATCATTCTCAACTTTAAACCCAGTTTTAGTATGTAAAACCGATGTGAAGTTCCCTTGATTATCCCCGCTAAGCACAACACCTTTTCCAGCATCATACCAGCCTGAGATTACCTCGGTAAGATAAAAGTTTCCAACTCCCAAAATATCATCCGAACCATCTGAGTTAAAATCACCTGTATCCAAACCAAAAAGTGGAGACAGCTGTGCTTTTTGAGGTAATGGGACTACAGTAAATTTTCCGCTGCCTAAATTTTCAATATAACTAGAGCTTATATAATTAACCTTCAACACTCTCATTCCAGTAGTATCTAATGCCTTTAGTACTTTGGGCATATCAGCCTCTGCATATTGATCATAATTAGGAAATATTCTTTTAATGGAAACCAATTGTTTTGCCAATTCACCTCTAGGAGCCAAGGGTACTTCCTTCCCTTTAATATACCTTGTAATTATAGGATCTATACTAGAATTTTTGTCAAAATCCTTGGCGTATACCCTCATTGGTTCTTTTTTGGTTACTTTATATGCGGTGTTTTCCCCTAAATTACCTGCTATATAATCTATATCTCCATCATGGTCAAAATCCTTACCGATTAAGCTATTCCAAAATCCACTATAATTCTCCAGCCCAGTTTGAGTATTATGCTCCAATCTACCATTTTTATTTTCAAATATGGTTATTGGCATCCATTCTCCAGCCACCATAAGGTCCAAGTCGCCATCATTATCATAATCTGTCCATAGAGCAGAACTGACCAACCCTATTGTACGCAGTTTTTCCGCTTTCTTTTCAGTAACATCTATAAATTTTCCATTAACATTCTCGAGCAAATAACTATTTGGTGTGTCCGGAAAATTTCCTGGAACAATCATACCCCCAACAAATAAATCCAAATCACCATCCGAATCAAAATCGGCAGCTACTACGCAAGATCCGCTAGCCTTTATTTCTGGTAATGCATCTGTTTTATGTTCAAAAACTTCATTACCCTTATTAATGTACAGCCTATCTTGATAGTGACCTTTATCAAAATATTTTACAGAACTACCTCCGCTAACGACATATAAATCAAGGTCATCATCTCCGTCAGAATCAAAGAATAGAGCCCCAAGGTCTTCATATTTTTTGGAGCCCGGAAGACTTATAGAATCAAAAATACCGTTTGACCTGTTGAGAAAAATTTTACCGGGGTAATTTCTTGCCCCACCAACATAGACATCCTTTTTACCATTACCGTTAATATCTCCTGTTGCTATTCCAGGGCCATTAAAATCATTTAAATGCAATAGTAAAGGTTCTCCTCTAAAATCACTGTTATCATTTTCAAAGTGATTATACCCTATAACATTTGCATCTTCAATTTCCGTAAACATTCTGGCAGCAGGAACTTGATTTTTCTTATTGATTGTTGATGCTTCGTTCTTGTTAAGGTTATATAATGTATCTACACGAATATTTTCAAGAAGCTGTTGAGTACCATCTTGCCAAATAACTTTTAAAGAATCTACATGGTTTTGTTTACCTAGCCCCATGTGAATGGCAGAACTTACCGATGACATATAACCCTTTACGGGGTTGTATTCATAATAAAGTTTTTCTTTACTGGATAAAAAAGCAATGACCTTTGCTCCTATACCTTCTACATTATTCTTATTTCCATTTAACCGCACTCTTAAATAGTGGTTTTCCTGAGTCTTATCAGAATTATTTTTATAGAGAAAGGCCGGAGCATTAATATTATTCACGACCAAATCCAAATCTCCATCGTTATCAAAATCTGCATATACAGCACCGTTGGATAAAGATGCCTGTTCAAGTCCCCATAGTTGGGTCTTATCCGTAAACTTTAAACTCCCATCATTGGAAAAAGCGTAATTAGGCAAGAATATACTATCCAACTTTTTTAAGCGCTCTACTATTTTCTTTTCGGAGGCCCTACCCGTTCCATTTTTAAATATTCCGGCCTGACTTGAATATTCCATAAAGTCGTGATTGGTTATATCCCGCCTAAAGCCATTGGTTATATAGACATCTTTAAACCCATCATTATCAAAATCTGCAATTAACGGAGACCAACTCCAATCTGTTTGATGCAAACCAGAATAGCGACCTATTTCACTAAAAACAGGCTTACCTTGTACGTCGTTACCTTGATTTAATTGCAGTGTGTTTCTAATGAACTGTGGCGAAAACCCCTCCCTAAGGGTTTGTTTAAAATGTTCGTGGTTCATATTGGCGGTCATGGTTTTCTGACGCTTATTAATCTCCGGTAGCATATCCATGACCAGTACATCAGGCAGGGCATCATTATTTATGTCCGAAACATCTATACCCATACCATTTCTTGATGTATGCTGAAAATATTGAGATAATTTGTTCGAGAATGTACCGTCCTGATTATTAATATACAAAAGGTCATTAGCAACAAAATCATTGGCTACATAAATATCCGGCCAACCATCTTTATTAATGTCCGTTATTGCAAGTCCCAAACCATAACCCTCTATTAAAATACCAGCTTTTTCCGAGACATTTTCAAACTGAGGATAGCCATTTGCTCCCACGCCCTTATTCTCATATAGACGGTCCGTACTTGGTCCTGAACCATCATTTTTTGTATATAGCTTTTCTATTTCTTTTGGCGGTTCATTTGCATGAGTCATTACATACAAATCTAAATCCCCATCTCTGTCATAATCAAAAAATCCGGCTTGAGTAGAATATCCGGAATCATCTATACCATAATTTGCTGCTTGCTCCGTAAACTTAAAGTTCCCTTGATTTATATAAAGTTTGTTTTTTCGCTCAGCCTCAGTAGCAAAGCCTCCAACAGAGACATACACATCCATCAAACCATCTTGATTAATGTCAATTACGGATATCCCATTAGCCCAATAGCTGCCTTCAATACCCGAACTTTGGGTAACATCTTCAAACTTAAAATCTCCAGTATTCTTGTAAATCTTGGATGAAACCACGTTTCCCGCAAAAAAAATATCATTAAGGCCATCATTATCAAAATCTGCCACACCAACACCTCCTCCTATATAGATGTAGGGGAAACTAAAATAATGGAGTTCATCGGTTTCGTTTATCGTGTTTGCAAAATCAATACCTGAATCACGCTCAGAAACCAGCTGAAATTGTTTTTGTTGATTATCGCAGGATATAAAGGAAATCAAACTTGCTATAAATAGTAATTTCTTCAAGGGCATAATTCTAAAATTCAATTTAAAAAAAAAGGAACCATCTCGCAATGGTTCCTTTAAAAATAAACAACAATAAATTAGTATCCTGGATTTTGTTTAAATACAGGGTTAGCATCTATCTCATTCTGAGGAATAGCAATATATTCACGACCAGGTCTATATGAGCTTGTACCTGCACTCTCAGATTTTAACTCTGGTTTGTTTACAATATACTCCTCTACTTTACCCCATCTTAGAATATCAAAGTATCTGGTTCTTTCCAAAGACAACTCTTTAACTCTTTCATCTTCTATGTCTTGCATTGTAATGCTTGTTAATGCCGGCATATCAACTCTTGCCCGTACTTCATTAATAGCATTTAGAGCATCTGCAGTAGAGCCATTTAACATAAACTCGGCCTCTGCATACATCAATAGGATATCTGCATAGCGTAACAACCTTAAGTTGTTACCTGACTGATGCCATCCGTTATCTTGAGAACCTGTCTTATCGTCAAATTTTATATCCAACCACTTGTTACCCCAAACTAAATCGGTATCTGGAAACACCTCTTTATAACTTTTATCTCCGTACGTCTGAGAAACCAATGTATCTCCTTGATAAACGGTAAACTCGTCCGTATTAAAAAATAAAGTTGTAAAAGCTCTTGGGTCTATTTCATCATTTACGGTTCTTTCATCTAAGAATAAATCTAGAACCCAATCATTGATACGCATACCATCCTGGCCTGTAAATCCTCTAGGAGCTATATCCGGATGAAAAGCAGCACCTTTACCAGCTCCAGGAGCATCTCCTCCCCAACCAGTATTTCCATCGTTTACCAATTGAATTTCAAACAATGACTCCTTATTGTTTTCCGAAGCTTCGGTAAAGTTATCCGCGTAGTTTTCCATCAATTCGTATCTGCCGTCCATTATTTTGGCAAATTCCGCTTTGGCCTCAGCATATTTCTTTTGATATAAATAAACTTTACCCAAGAAACCTGTTGCGGTACCAGAAGTAATCCTTCCTTTCATAGCAGACGGCCATGATTCTGGCGCCATAGCCTGAGCTTCCTTTAAATCGCTTTCTATTTGTGCCCATACTTCTGCAGGATCTGCTTGCGGAACCGCCTTAGGGTTTTCCAAATCTGAAATCGGTTCCGTAATAAGCGGCACATTTAACCAACCGTTTACAAGGTTAAAATAGTTATAAGCACGAATAAAATAGGCTTCGCCCAATATATTTTCTTTGGCCGTAGCATCCATTTCTATATCAGGAACATTGGCCAATACTTCGTTGGCACGGGTTACTCCTTGAAACATAGCACTCCAAACCCAAAATGCACCGTTACTTTGCGGAATTCCATTAAAAGATCCCGCTGCAGTACGTTCTGATGTTGCGAAAGCATTCACAACGTCATCTCTATAATCCGAAAGGAATATTTCAAAACGTGTATAGTACCAAATATGTGTAAACGGACTGTAAGCCCCAATGATACCTTTATTGGCGTCATCCTCTGTTTTCCAAAATGATTGCGGTGTTACCGCGTTTGGATTTTCCTGTTCTAATATGTCTTTCCGACAACTATATGATATCACTAGCAGCAATACCAGTGCAGCCAATAGACTTCTTGATATTATTTTATTTTTCATGTCTTTTTTTGTTAGAATTAAAATGAAACCTGTACTCCCAGTTGAATAGTTCTTGCTGTTGGATAAGCACTTTCATCTACACCCGAGCTAAAAATTCTTCTAGACGATCTTGTGTTTCTACCTACCTCAGGGTAATAACCTGTATAATCTGTAATTGTAAACAGATTTGTAGCAGAACCGTATATACGCAACTTCGTCATCTTCATTTTTTCAGAGATATCAGATGGAATAGTATAACCCAACTGCATATTCTTTAATCTGAAGTAAGCACCATTCTCTAAATAAAAATCAGATGGTCTTCTGTTGAAACCTGGATCTGACTGTGTATTTCTTGGAATGTTAGTATTCGTATTTGTTGGTGTCCAAGCTCTTAGAGCATCCGTAAGATAGTTCCCCTCTGTATCAAAATATCCTCGATAAATGTTACCGTTCAATATTTTGTTACCTGAAACGCCGTTAAAGAAAAGACTTAAATCAAAATCTTTGTATGTCGCGGAAATATTGAAACCGTATTCAAAATTAGGAGCGGGATTCCCTAAAAAGGTTTGGTCATTTTCATCAACAATTCCATCTGGCCCTGAACCATCGGGACCAGCGATATCTCTAAATTTTAAATCTCCCGCTTGTGGGTTATTATTATCATTTGCCGCTAGAGCTTCTGCATCTGTTTGATAGATTCCATCTACAATATATCCATAAAAAGAAGAAACGGGTTGACCAACATCTGTTTTAGTTCCTCTTAACCCATTTGATGTAAATTGTCCTTCTATAATTGGAGTAGCATCACCCAAAGCCGTAACTTCGTTGTTTAATGTTGTGAAGTTTCCACTAATATTAAATGAAAAATCTTCACTTAAACTATCCGAATAATTTGCCAAAAATTCAAAACCAGTATTTTCAATACTTGCCGTATTAAATGGCACTCTGTTTCCAAAACCAGTATATAAAGGTAACCCCAACTCAACCAATACATCTTCGGATTTCTTCTGAAAATAGTCCATTGTTATACTCAACTTCTGATTCAATGCCCTAAATTCCAAACCTATATCGGTTGTCTTACTGGTTTCCCAAGTAATTTGATCATTAATACCTTTAGTAATTGAGTATCCCGTAGCTCTTTCCTGACCGTCACCTATTGGATATTCACTATTAAGGTTCAATTCTGGACTTAATGAATAAATTGGAACGTTATCCGACCCAACTTCACCATAACTTGCTCGAATTTTTATATCAGTAATGGCTGTAAAGTTTTCCATAAAACTTTCATTACCTAAATTCCAACCTATAGCAAATGAAGGAAAAGTACCCCATCTAAGATCTTCTTTGAACAATGAAGAACCATCTCTACGTATGGTAGCCGTTAACAAGTATCTGCTATCATAAGCATAACTCAACCTACCAAAGTAACTCTGAATAGTTTTAGTTAAATCTTGGGATGGAAAATTAACTTTATCTTCGGCAGCAGAAGCTACACGCACATCGTTAGAAGGAAATTTTCTAGCCAAAGCTCCAAGAGACCTTGTGTTTGAAACCTGATCTGTATAACCAGCTACAAAGTTTATATTATGTTTATTGAACTCCTTACTGTAAGTTAAAGTGTGTTCAATTAAGGTTGAAAGAAAGTTTGTATTCGTTTCGGCCAACTCAGCAAATTGGTTGTTACCAAACGTGGCAGAATTGAATACATAGGTTGGGGTAAATCTATAATTATTGTTCGCATAATAATCTAAACCTAAATTTAGTTTATAGGTCAGCCCATCGATAATTTCAAACGAACCGGCAATATTACCTAATATACTGTTTCGAGTAACCGTTCTATCTTCAACGGTTGCCAGACCTAAGGAGTTACCTACGTTTCCAACACCATAAAATGCTCCTACCGCTACATCAGCTGGCTGATCAGTAGCACTAAAGTTACCTTCATCATCGTATATACGGATAGTTGGTACCAAATCTCTTTCCTTATTGAAATATGGGTTAGGGTTATCAATAGAACGTGTTAAACCTACCGTGTTTTCTAACTTAAACCTTCCTTTTGTCAATGTAGCGTTTATTCTCGCAGTAGTTCTTTTATAATCTGACTGCTTTACAATACCTTCTTGATCATAATGGTTCATAGAAAGGCTATAGGTGCTATTTTCAGTACCACCATAAATTCTTGCATTGGCATTCATTACGCCAGCAGTACGTAGTGATTCCTTTTGAATATCACTATCTATACTAGGATTGAACTGAGCATCATTTGCTGGAAACCTTGCGTTTCCATCATTATCCCTAGCCCTGTTAACAATGGTAGCATAATCTCTAGAGTTGGCCCAGTCAATAGTCTTTACAGATGATTGAAGACCATAGCTATAATCCAAATCTACTTTTATACCTCCACGGGTACCTTTTTTTGTAGTAACGATAATAACACCATTAGCTGCCCTAGAACCGTAAATAGCACTGGCAGAAGCATCCTTTAATACGGAGATACTTTCTATATCACCTGGGTTCAACGACGTCATGTCTCCGGTAAGCATACCATCAATCACATATAATGGACCTGCATCTGACAAGGTACTGGAGCCACGAATGGTGACTAGGGCATTTGCACCGGGAGAACCTCCATTGGCCTCTACTCTCACACCCGCTGTACGACCTTGAATAGCCTGAGCAGCATCATTATAAGTAAATTTATTTATTTCCTCGCTGTCTACAGTACTTACCGCCCCAGTCAAATCCGACTTTTTCTGAGAACCATAACCAATTACAACAACCTCTTCTAATTGACTGGCATCTTCCGCCAGGGTTGCATTAACCACTGTCTGACCATTAACAGCAACCTCTTGCTTGGTAAAGCCAATATAACTGAATACCAAAGTTGCATCTCCTTCTGCGGTAATAGTATAGTTACCATCAAAATCTGTTTGGGTACCGCTGGTTGTTCCCTTTACAAGTACATTGGCACCCGCTAAAGGAATTCCTGTGTCATCCGAAACCGTTCCGCTTACGGTTATCTCTTGAGCATGGCCATACGCTATGGCCAAAAGCCATAACAATCCCGACAGATATCTGTGGGGTAGCCAGTTTTTAATTTTAAAGTTAGTTCCATTCATAAGTTAAAAAGTTTAATTGAGCAGTTAACATTTGTTTAAGTTTCCCCAAATGTGAACTTTATTTAACTATTCCTTAACAACAAATGATCAGATGACTATAACAAATGGTTCAGAAGTGTTTTTAAGTGTACTAGATACACAATATATGCGCTAAAAGCCCATGTAATAAAGAAATAACCTACACTCAAATAGCCTTTAAAAAGTATTATCCCACACTTATTTTGAACAAATTTTTAGTTGTTTTTATTTAAATGTTCCAGTATTCATGAATATTTTGCCTTATTAAATTCCGTTAAAAACTAGATTTCAAACCTCCACTTCTATCATTTAAATTAGATTGTTTTATCTTGGCCTTTTAATATAAAACATGAATACATTATGTTCAACATAGAAAATAAAGTTGCTGTCATAACAGGTGCGAGTGGTGCTTTAGCCGGTAGCGTTGCCAAAAGCTTGGCAAAGTCTGGAGTTAAATTGGCCTTGTTAACGAGAAAGAAGACATCGGTACAATCCTTATTAGATGGAATTAAAACCGTGGGCGTACACGCTAATGCCTACGAGGCTGATATTTTGAGTGAACAATCTCTTGAAAGTGCAAAAAACCAAATTATAGCTGATTTTGGAAAAATAGATATCCTTCTTAATATCGCCGGAGGCAACCTTCCTGGAGCTACAGTGGCTCCCGACAAAACCATCTTTGACATAAAAGTTGATGACTTTAAAAAGGTTACGGAACTTAATCTAAACGGAACCCTTATCCCCTCTCTAATATTCGGCAAAGTGATGTCCAAACAAAAAGAGGGTGTCATTATAAATTATTCTTCTATGGCCGCTGACCGTGTCATAACCAGAGTGGCCGGTTATTCCGCCTCAAAAGCAGCAATGGAAAACTTCACAAAGTGGATGGCCGTTGAAATGGCTACGAAATTTGGTAGTGGTATACGGGTTAACGCTATAGCCCCAGGTTTCTTCATCGGAAAACAAAATAAGGCCCTACTAACAAATGAGGATGGCTCATTTACCCATCGTGGTGAAACCATTATTAGAAACACACCAATGGGGCGTTTCGGAGAAGTTGAAGAATTAAATGGTGCCATACAGTTTTTATGCAGTGATGCTTCTAAGTTTATTACCGGCATTGTTCTTCCTGTAGATGGTGGATTTAGTGCTTTCAGCGGAGTATAGTTACCTATCAAAATTTTAAAATCATATATCAAACAATCATAAGTACCTAATATGGAACAAACATGGAGATGGTATGGGCCCAATGACCCAGTAAGCTTACAGGATATTAAACAGGCAGGTGCCACAGGAATCGTTACCGCTTTGCACCACATACCTAATGGCGAAGTTTGGACTGTAGCCGAAATAGAGGAAAGAAAAAATCTATTAGAAAATAATGGGTTGGTATGGTCCGTAGTAGAATCTTTACCTATTCATGAAAGTATAAAGACGCAGCAAGATGGCTTTGAACAACTTATAGAAAATTACAAACAGAGTTTGATTAACCTTGGCAAATGCGACATCAACGTAGTTTGCTACAATTTTATGCCTGTATTGGACTGGACGCGCACCAGCCTAGACCATGAAGTGGAAGATGGGTCCAAGGCTCTTTTTTTTAATGCCACCGCTCTAGCCGCTTTTGACCTATTTATATTAAAAAGGCCCGATACCGAAAAAAGTTTCTCCCCATCACAAACTAAAGCGGCAAAATCTTATTATGATGCTATGTCCGAAGAGGACATACATAAATTAGTAAAAACAATTATAGCCGGTCTCCCTGGCTCTTCCGAAACATATAACATACCTAAGACAGATTTTGATTTAAGTCTGTTTCAGAAGACTTTAGACACCTATAAGGGCATGAACGAAGATAATATGCGCAGCAACCTTGTTTATTTTTTAAATTCCATAATGTCTACTGCTGAGGAAAACGGAATACTCATGTGTATTCACCCAGATGATCCGCCATTTTCTATATTAGGATTGCCACGTATTATGCGCACCGAAGAGGATTACGCCTATATTTTTGATAAAGTACCATCTATAAGCAACGGTATTACTTTCTGTACGGGTTCTTTAGGGGCCAGGGCAGATAATGACCTACCGAAAATGTTTGAACGTTTTTCTGATCGTGTTCATTTCCTGCACCTTAGAAGTACAAAGCGTGATGATAACGGGAACTTCTACGAGGCCAACCATCTTGAAGGTGATGTACCCATGTATGACCTAATTAAATTGATTCTTGCTGAAGAAAAAAGAAGACAAACAGAAGGAAGAAAGGATGCCATAATTCCTATGAGACCAGATCATGGTCACCAAATGTTAGATGACCTCCATAAAAAAACCAATCCCGGTTATTCAGCTATTGGCCGCTTGCGCGGTTTAGCCGAATTACGAGGATTGGAATTAGGAATTCGAAAAGCGTTTTTCGAATAGTATTAAGATCTTAGCTTTTTAATCAAAGCCAAAGTTTCCCTTACACGATTTTCTAGGCCAGCATAATCCTTGTTGGCCAAAATATCTTTACTGATTAACTGAGAACCCATACCCACACAGGTAACGCCAGCATCAAACCAACCTTTTAGATTAGCTTCATCTGTACTTACACCTCCTGTTGGCATAACGCTAGTCCATGGTTGTGGGCCTTTTATAGCCTTAACATACCCTGGTCCGTAAGTAGAACCTGGAAAAAGTTTGATGATTTCACATCCCATTTCTTCCGCTCTATTTATCTCTGCCAAAGAACCGCATCCCGGTGACCAAAGCACCTTTCTACGATTACAGGCAATTGCTATATCTTCACGAAGTGATGGCGTAACAATAAAGTTAGCCCCCATTTGCATGAACAAACTAGCAGCAGCGGCATCAGTAATAGAACCAACTCCCATAACCATTCCAGGAAGTTCTTTTATCGCATACTTGTTCAATTCCAGAAACACCTCATAAGCGAAATCTCCGCGAGCGGTAAACTCCATTAAACGTGATCCACCGTCATAACATGCCTTTAAAACTTTTTTACCCAACTCTACATCTGGGTGATAAAACAAAGGCACCATACCGTTTTCTTTCATTACGGATGCAACCTCTATTCTTGAATACTGAGCCATATTTTATTGTTTGTAGTTAATGTTCTTATCTTGCAACACGACCGGAAGCATCGCCACCCATCAATTTTTCAACTTCGCTTACGGTTACCAAGTTGGCATCTCCTTTAATTGTATGTTTCAAACAGGAAGCAGCAACGGCAAAGTCCAATGCATTTTGGTCATCTTCAGGGTATTTCAGCAATCCGTAGATCAAACCGCCCATAAATGAATCACCTCCTCCTACTCTATCAACAATATCCGTAATTTGGTATTGACGTGTTTCGTACATTTTGGAACCGTCCCATAATACACCTGCCCACGTATTGTGAGAAGCAGAAATAGAGCCTCTTAAAGTTGTAATTACCTTTTTGGCTTTAGGAAATTTTTTCATCATTTGTTTACAAACGGATAAGAACGCTTCTGCCTTAACATCGGCGCCATCCTTATGAACGTCCAAACCTTCAGGGTGAATACCAAAGTGCTTCTCTGCATCTTCTTCGTTCCCCAAAATAATATCACAATATGATGTAAGTTCGGTCATGATAGCTTCTCTATCACCACCGTAATTCCAAAGCTTGGCCCTGTAATTTAAATCAGTTGAAATAGTAATTCCTTTTTCACTTGCCGCTTTTACAGCTTCCAAACAAACATCTGCAGCACCTTGAGAAATAGCTGGTGTAATACCTGTCCAATGGAACCATTCTACGCCTTCAAACACGGCGTCCCAATCAATCATTCCTCTTTCTATTTCAGCAATAGCGGAATGAGCCCGGTCATAAACTACCTTACTCCCTCGGCTAACAGCTCCTGTCTCTAGGAAATAAATTCCCAAACGGTCACCTCCAAAAACAATTTTATCGGTACCAACGCCACGCTTTCGCATTTCCATTAGTGCACATTCACCAATATCATTCTTTGGCAAACGTGTTACAAAATCAACTGGTACACCATAGTTAGCTAGAGAAACGGCTACATTGCTCTCGCCTCCACCGTAAATTACATCAAAACTGGTGGCTTGAGAAAACCTTAAAAATCCTGCAGGGGCCAAACGCAACATAATTTCCCCGAAAGTGACTACTTTTTTCATTTTAACAATTAGGTTATTTAGTTCTTAGTTTACGAAAATAGTTGTTATTTTTTTGACAGCTACAAAACTAAGATTTCCCACAAACTAATTAACCGTAAATACTGGTCAATTATTTAACTTTCTATACGTTTAACAATATTCATAGCTTTTGAGATATAAGCCACCCCTACCAATACCTACTAATAATAAGGAGTTTACACAAAAAACGAATATAACTACCGTTCAACCAAAAACCATCTTTACTTCTAATAATATTTTTTTATTTGTGTCCTGAGCCAAAACTATAGACATGAAAAACCACCAAACCACTAACGGCGCTTTGGTAAATACCCTTACCGAGGTAGAAAAAGCCGCTTTTTACAGAAAAACCTATGCCCATTTAGCTAGCGCCGTGTTACTGTTCATTCTTATTGAAACCCTATTTTTTCAGATTCCCCCACTATTGAATTTTGCACTTTCGCTAACGCAAGGGTATAGCTGGTTGATTATGTTGGGAGGTTTTTTATTCATTACCAATTACGCAGAACGTTTGGCTTTGAAGAGCGATAAGAACAGTACGCATTACTGGGGTCTTCTCCTCTATGTTGTTGCCGAAGCATTCATATTTATTCCATTAATATTTATTGCCATAACAATGACAGAAAGTGGCTCTCTTGATATTTTAAACCAAGCTGCCATCATGACCCTATCTTTGTTCACAGGTCTTTCTGCCATTGTACTTCTGACCCAAAAGGATTTTTCCTTCCTGAAATCAATATTGGCCGTGGGTTTTGCCATTGCTCTAGGACTCATTGTAGCAGGTATATTATTTGGTTTTAACCTAGGGCTTCTATTTAGTGCCGCCATGGTAATTTTGGCGTCGGGGTCTATTTTATACCAAACCTCAAACCTGGTCCATAAATATAAATCCAACCAGTATGTTGCAGCTTCCTTAGGACTATTTGCCAGTCTTATGTTGCTTTTTTGGTATATACTGAACTTACATACAAATGATTAATTTTTAGTGTTTATTTATTTTGAGAGAGGCCCCGGAAATTTTGCGGGGCTTTTTTTATACCTTACCCCTGTATATCGTAAAACCACTAAAAAATGAAAAGCACCTCTTTATTCTTTTTTGTATTATTGACTTCAATAGGAACACTTTACGCCCAAAATAGTGATATTGAAACCATAAAAAATATTCTTCACAATCAAGAAAAGGCATGGTCTAATCAAGACCTAGAAGGATTCATGGAAGGTTACTGGAAATCCGAAGACCTTACCTACTATAGTGGTGGTAGAATCACAAAAGGATGGCAAACCACTTTGGATAATTACAAGAAAGGATACCCCACCCAAGCCGAAATAGGAACATTAAATTTTAAAATTGACCAGATTTCCAAAATAACCGAAGACTCTTACTACGTTATGGGGCAATATTTTTTAGTACGAGACGTAGGTGATGCCAATGGCACATTTATGATAATCTTTAAACGGATAAATGGTGAGTGGAAAATTATAGCAGATTCTTCCTGCTAATATTTCAATTCTTCTGTTCTTCCAAAACGGTCTGATTTGCAACCGGCGGGTAATATTTTATACGTCTTGTAGTATACGTGTTGCTAGGTGTAATTATTTCTTTTACCCAATTATTGGCAGAAGTACCATCAAATTGATAAATGTATTCTTGAGTAAGCTCACCAAAGCGCTTTTTGGTCGTGACAACAGAAAGGAATCCGTTTTCATCGTATTGATAACTTTCATCGTTCAATGATATCCATTTTTCTGTAGAACCATCAAACATGAACTCTTTATGCTGTATTACCTTGTTCTTTGGGTTTAAAACCTCAACGGTTTTAGAAGCAAGATTGCCTTCCATATAGTTTTTTGAAATAACCTTTTTAAATTTTCGGTCATTCTCTACAAAAAAAGTGGTAGTAACCAATTTAGATAATACCCCGTTTACCTTTTTAGAAACCGTATCTACGGTATCATTCTTAACATATTCAAAGTCTATTTCATCTATACCACTGGTATTGGTGCGAACAAGTTTTACTAATTTCTCATCCGTATCATAACTATAAACGTTCTTTTCCAATTGTTTCTTTTCATAAGAAACGATTTTCTCCATTATCTTTCTTGCTACGGTATCTATCTCATAAAGACTGGCAATGGAAGTGGCATAATCAAAAACGCCATCCATATAATTCTCTATCCTACGTTCTTTTAAAAAACCGTCCTTAAACTTATAATACGTGGTTTCATAATCCGTATCATTATAACGGGTAACCGATTTGGTTAAAAAACCCTCTGGATTAAAGTAATATTCTTCCTTACCATAGTCCGTGATTACCAAACAGGATTTAACATTTCCCTTTAGGTTAAAATCGGAAATTTTAAAAATCTCGATGTCTTGGGAAAATACCATTGAGGATATGCCCCATACCATACACACAAACAAGAATTTCTTAATCATACTACAAAACTACTTGATATTCTGTCAACTGAAAACAAAACACGTACCAAATTGACAAAACGAAAAGACCCGCCCAGAGAAAACTGGACGGGTCTTATATGTAGAGCGCTAAACGCTTATACTTATTTTACTTCTTCAAAGTCTACATCTTCTACGTTATCACCTTCTTTAGGCTCTTCCGCCGTAGCAGTATCACCTTCAGGAGCTGCACCGTTTTGCTGTGCTTCTGCTTGAGCTTTGTACATTTCTTCAGAAGCAACTTTCCAAGCCTCATTGATTTTATCCAAAGCTGGCGTAATAACTGCTAGGTCTTTAGATTCGTATGCTGCTTTTAACTCGGTTAAAGCTTCTTCAATTGGTTTTTTCTTATCATCTGATAATTTTTCACCAAATTCTTTCAGTTGCTTTTCTGTTTGGAAAATCATTCCGTCTGCTTCGTTCAACTTGTCAGCAGTTTCTTTTGCTTTTTTATCAGATTCAGCATTAGCTTCCGCTTCCGCTTTCATTTTCTTGATTTCTTCCTCTGTTAATCCTGAAGAAGCTTCAATTCTGATATCCTGCGTTTTGTTCGTTGCCTTATCCGTTGCAGAAACTTTGATGATACCATTGGCATCAATATCAAAAGTTACTTCAATTTGAGGTGTTCCTCTTGGTGCTGGTGGAATACCGTCTAAGTGGAAACGACCAATTGTCTTGTTGTCTGATGCCATTGGACGCTCACCCTGCAATACATGAATCTCTACTGATGGTTGATTGTCCGCTGCCGTAGAAAATACTTGAGATTTCTTTGTTGGAATCGTAGTATTCGCCTCGATCAACTTGGTCATTACGCTACCCATAGTTTCAATACCTAAGGATAATGGAGTAACATCCAATAACAATACATCTTTAACATCTCCTGTAAGAACACCACCTTGAATAGCTGCTCCAATTGCAACAACCTCATCCGGGTTTACTCCTTTAGAAGGTTTCTTACCAAAGAATTTCTCAACCGCTTCTTGTACTGCTGGAATTCTTGTAGAACCACCTACTAAGATAATTTCATCAATATCGCTCTTAGAAAGTCCAGCAGATTTAAGTGCTGTCTCACATGGCTCAATAGTTCTTTTTACCAAATCTTCGATCAATTGCTCAAACTTGGCTCTTGTAAGTGTACGTACCAAATGCTTAGGTCCTGTAGCGGTAGCCGTTACATAAGGTAAGTTGATTTCAGTTTGTGCAGAAGAAGACAATTCAATTTTAGCTTTCTCAGCAGCTTCACGTAAACGTTGTAATGCCATAGCATCTTTACGCAAATCTATGCTTTCGTCTTTATTGAACTCATCCGCCAACCAATCAATAATTTTTTGATCAACATCATCACCACCAAGGTGTGTATCACCATCTGTTGACAATACTTCAAAAACACCGTCACCCAACTCTAGGATAGATACATCATGTGTACCACCACCAAAGTCAAAAACAACTATTTTCTGATCCGTATCTTTCTTGTCCATACCGTAAGCCAAAGAAGCTGCGGTAGGCTCGTTGATAATTCTTTCTACAGTAAGACCTGCTATCTCACCAGCTTCTTTAGTTGCCTGACGTTGTGCATCGTTAAAATATGCTGGAACGGTAATTACCGCACGGCTAACATCCTGCCCTAAATAATCTTCTGCAGTTTTCTTCATTTTCTGAAGAATCATAGCAGAAAGTTCTTGTGGCGTATACAAACGGCCATCAATATCTACACGTGGTGTGTCATTATCTCCTTTTACTACTTTATAAGGAACTCTTTCGGCCTCTTTACTAGACTCCGAAAATTTGTTTCCCATAAAACGCTTAATAGAATATATAGTGTTGTGAGGGTTGGTTACCGCCTGTCTTTTTGCAGGATCACCAACTTTAATTTCTCCACCTTCTACAAACGCAATTACAGAGGGTGTTGTTCTTTTTCCTTCTGCATTAGGGATCACTACCGGTTCGTTACCTTCCATAACGGAAACACAGGAGTTGGTAGTACCCAAGTCAATACCTATAATTTTACTCATGCTATATGTTTTAAATATTAGTGCTAATTTTTATAATCGGTTTCTAAATGACAAACAATATGCCAACCGTCCACAACCTGACATGATGTCATTTTTACTTTTTTTATAGCGAAGAACACGCCAGAACAACCCTTTTTTACTGCTAAAACCGACAACTTAGGGCAAAAAAGCAACAATTGACTTAAACGGGTATTGCTATTTCTTAAGTTTTTGGCTTCCCGTTTTTGACTTTGCCAGAAGCATGCTTTATCTATCTTTACACCATAAATTAAGTTTATGGAGTCCATCAGTATTTTTGATATGCTTAAGATCGGTGTAGGCCCTTCTAGTTCCCATACCTTAGGTCCGTGGCGAGCTGCCGAACGTTGGATTAGCGAACTACGGTCTGCGCAAATCTTTGATGAGGTTATTGCCGTAAAAGTACATATGTACGGCTCTCTCTCCCTAACAGGCAAGGGGCACGCTACGGACTATGCCGTAATGCTGGGTCTATCCGGCACCGATCCTGTTAAAATTCCTGTTGATACCATTCACTCCATTATATCGCACATACAGGAAAACAATGTATTAAACTTTGGGGCATGTAAAGAAATTCCCTTCCACCCTAAAACCGATATTATATTCCATAAAAAATTTCTAGAATTTCATGCCAACGGACTTCAGTTTGAGGCTACCTTAAAATCGGGTAAAACTAAAAAGAACACGTATTATTCTATAGGAGGCGGATTTGTAGTTGTTAAAGAACGAAAAAATGCCAAACGCAACATAGCTACTTTTGACAGTTTTCCTTTTCCAATTCAAAAAGGCTCCGAACTTTTGGCATACTGTGCAAGCGAAAACAAAAGTATTTCAGAAATAGTACAGGAAAATGAACGCTCCTTACGTGATGATGCCCAAATAGATCAAAAGTTAAATGATGTTTGGCAAACCATGTTGGAATGTATGTACATTGGCTGTCATACCGAAGGTAAATTACCCGGGGGACTAAACGTTACCCGTCGTGCTTTTGAGCTCAACAAAAATTTATTGGGAGATTCTACCACTTATAATTCTCCCCAATCTTGGTTAAACACCATTCGCAATACAGAAGTTAAATTCCGCCAAATCCTAAAATGGGTAAGTTGTTTTGCTTTAGCGGTCAATGAAGTAAATGCTTCGTTGGGGCGCGTGGTAACAGCTCCCACCAATGGTAGTGCAGGAGTCATTCCCGCGGTTCTTATGTATTATATGGTGATAGAAAACCATGAGGCCCATTTTGAGCACGTCAAAAAATTTCTGTTCGTAGCCGGTGAAATTGGCAGCATTTTTAAAAAAGGCGCTACCATTTCTGCAGCAATGGGTGGATGTCAAGCAGAAATTGGTGTTTCTAGTGCCATGGCGGCAGGTGCTCTTACTGAATTACTTGGCGGCTCACCAGAGCAAGTCCTTATGGCGGCCGAAATTGCCATGGAACATCATCTTGGCCTAACTTGCGACCCCATAGGCGGACTCGTACAAATACCCTGTATAGAGCGCAATAGTATGGGCGCCATAAAAGCCATTAACGCCGCAGAGTTAGCATTAGTCTCAGACCCTAAAGATGCTAAGGTTCCGCTGGACAAGGTAGTTGAAACCATGTGGGCTACGGCAAAAGACATGAGCTCCAAATACAAAGAAACTTCGGAAGGCGGACTCGCAGTGGGTATCAACATGAGTGATTGCTAATACCTGTACCAATGTTTAATATGTCAAACATTTATTTAAAAAGTAGTGTAATTCTTTCTAAAATATAAGATTATTCCTATTTTAATCATATCTATTATACTCATGATATTTAGCCCCAGAGCTAATAAAACAAACAGAACCAATGTATCAAATTGAATTTATTGAAAATGAAATCCGCGATTTACGAAATCAACTTCAAAATCACCCCCTTTACAATAACCTCAACAGTATAGAAGATATTAGAACCTTTACTGAAAACCATGTGTATGCGGTTTGGGACTTCATGTCGCTGCTAAAGTCCCTTCAGATATCATTGACCAATGTTAGTATTCCATGGACCCCCAGTGCCAATCCTGTGTTAGCACGGTTTATTAATGAAATAGTACATGGTGAAGAAAGTGATATAAACGAATTAGGAGAGCCTAAAAGTCATTTTGAGATGTATTTGGAAGCTATGCAGCAATTAGGAGCTGACATTTCAAAATCCAAAACTTTTATTCGCCATCTAGAACAAGGGGTTACGGTAAACGACGCATTGCAAAAAATAGACATTCCCAAAAAGGTAGCGGATTTTGTTCGTTTCTCATTTGAGACTATCGCTACCGGAAAACCGCATTTAGTAGCATCTGCATTTACGTTTGGCAGGGAAGATGTTATACCGGATATGTTTATGGAAGTTTTAAAAAGTGCCGATGCAGAAAACAAAGAATACAACAAGTTTGTATACTACCTAGAAAGACATATTGAGCTAGATGGTGATGAACATGGCCCACTCTCCTTGCAAATGGTATCCGAACTTTGCGGACATGACGAACAAAAATGGCAAGAAACATTGTCCGTAGCCAAAGAAGCCCTGAATAATCGCATAAAACTATGGGATGCTATTGACGAAGCTATAACAAGAAATAAAACCGCATTAAAAAACAGTTTGTAAGGACGTAAGCTTACGTAAAAACAAACATAATTTAAAACGTAGAATAACCACTCAACTACTAAAGTTTTGCATTTTTGATGTCTTAATCTTAGTAACACACCTATTTATGGCTTTTGATAGTAATTTTTTGAACACCCCTATACATCCTCCAAAGTTAAATAACATAGATGCTGCTTATCAATTGGAAGGCTCTGAAATAGTAGATTACACCCATTTTTCTTTGGCGTTAAGTAGACGCACCAAATTTGCTATTTGGGTGGCATGGAATATAGATGGCAGAAACCTTAAAAAAGTCCCCCGAAAGGGTGCAAGCTTTTTTGAGGATTCAAGAATACCATCAGAGAACCAAGCAGGAAACCAATTGTACAAAAGCAATCCTTTAGATCGTGGCCACCTTGCCCGTAGAGTGGATTTAAACTGGGGCAGTTATGCCGAGGCGAAAAAAGCCAACTCTGATTCTTTTGTTTTCACCAATATAGCGCCACAAATGGACAGTTTTAACCAAAGTGGAAAAGGCGGTGTTTGGGGAGAACTTGAAAATTCCCTGTACGATCAAACAGAAATGGATCGGTCTCGTGTTAGCATTATTGGTGGGTGTATTTTTAATGAGGATGACCGTGAATACCGAGGTTATAAAATCCCTTCGGAATTCTACAAAACCATTATGTACGAAGAGAACGGAAAGCTAAAGACCAAATCATTTATATTGACGCAAGATTTAAGCAGGTTGTCCTTTCTAGATTTGGAAGCGTTTAAAACGTACGAAGTGGCTCCGTCAGAAATTGAAGCCAAATGCGACTTTACTTTTGACGAGGCTATTCACCAAGCCAATGAATTTGATTTAAATTCTATTATAACAACGGAACGTAAGCCTTTGACACTTTCTTCCGAAATTAACTGGTAGCAATACAAAAACGCCTACTGCTCAAAGGCGGTAGGCGTTTTCTAAGTATTCTTATTGAAGCACTACTCTACTCTTGGAGTTACCTCAAACTTTCTGAACATTATAGGACCGTGATCTCCTTGAATTAAAAACGGACCCGGCTCTCCTTCCTTACTATCTAGCGCCCCACCGGTTATTCCTGGAATATTTTGATCGTTTATAATCGTTTTTCCGTTTGCCACAATGGTCACACGACGGCCAATTAACGTAATATCATACGTTTGCCACTCACTGGCATCATTAGCCGCCATTTCATTTGGGGTCAGAAAGCCGTAGATACCTCCAAACAATACACTTGAAGGGTCAGAACTCTTATCATCCGTAATCTGCACTTCGTAACGTCCTCTTAGATAAATACCGCTATTACTTCCAGATGGCACTTTAAATTCTGCATGTAATTTAAAGTCCTTGAACTTTTCTTCGGACACCAAGTTGGCACCAGACTTTGGACTGGACAGAATACCATCTTCAACTAGCCACTGGTTTTCCCCCATTGCTTTCCATCCGCTTAAATCCTTACCGTTAAAAAGCTCTTTGGTCTTACCCCATTTGGCTTTTGCTACGTAATCTAATTTTGGTGCCCTAACGGCGGTCCAACTATAAGGTTGCCCATCCGTATAAATCATAGTTCCCTTAAGACCTTCGCCATCCAAAGCTCCGGTAAAGGTCATATCCGTTCCTTCCGGCTCCCATTGCTTAGGTATAACAAAACTAAAAACATCATTATTTACCACTACTTCCGAAATTGGTCTTGCACTACCAAATGCATACACAAAACGACCTACCAAAGTATTTGTTCCGGAATGGGTAATCTCTAGCCACGAGGGAAGCTGGGTTCCATCCTTTTCAATTACCAAATCCCACTTTCCTTCTAATGGGTTTTCATCTTGCGCTTGTAACACATTTCCTGTCCACAGTAATAAAACTGTAGCTGCCATCATTAATCTTGACTTCATTTTCATTAATTGAGTTGTTTTTAGATTGGTCCGGTTAGCTGAGGTCCCCGTTACCAATTCTGAATTAGTATAAGGTGCTAAATTTATAGATTATTTTTAATTCGGTAGCAGTTCCTCAGATGAAGTTGGGTGATTTTCAACTTCATCTTATTCATGTGGCTCAATATGAATTAATACATGGCCCAAATTTGGTATTTCTGATTTTAAATGGTCCTTTAGGTTATGGGCAATTTCATGTCCGTCCTTTACGGAAATAGTAGCATTTACCCTAGCGTGCAAATCTACATGGTATTTCATTCCCGCTTTTCTAATGTAACATTTTTCAGTATCCAGCACTCCGCTCACTTCCATAGATTTTTCTCGGACCCTAACCAATATGTCATCATATAATTGCTCGTCCATAATCTCACCAAGTGCAGGTCTAAAAATCAAATAGCTATTGTAAAGAATAAATGCCGAAGCCAGCAAAGCTGCCCAATCATCCGCAGTTTCGTACCCCTTACCAAAAATAATAGCTATTGAGATTCCAATAAAGGCCATTATAGAAGTTACGGCATCGCTTCTATGGTGCCAAGCATCGGCTTTTAAAGAAGAGCTATGGGTCTCTTTACTTTTCTTGATAACCAAACGATATAGAATTTCTTTCCATAAAATTATACCCGCTAAAACTATAAGTGTCCACGCTTTTGGAACCTTATGGGGTGTTTGTATGTTCTGTATACTCTCATAGGCAATAATGGTTGCCGAAGTCACTAAAAAGGCTACCACCCCAAAAGTAATTAAGGGCTCAATTTTACCATGACCGTACGGATGGTTGGAATCTGCCGGGCGTTTTGCGTACTTAAAACCCAATAAAACTAGAGCCGAAGAAAAAATATCCGTAGTAGACTCTATGGCATCGGCAATTAAAGCATAAGAGTTTCCAAAAATACCGGCAAGCCCTTTTATAAGTGCTAAAACCACATTCCCAAAAATACTAAGATAGGTGGTGCGTATGCCAATTTGCTCGTTGGTCATCATTGCTTTTTAGGTTACTCGTCATGTAAATTTTAAAGGTAGCAAATACATATGGTTCACCTTGTATTTGCTTAACTGATACCTCTACTATTATGAAGTTTTAACTTTTCTTCAAAGTGGGGGAAATTTAAGTAACTTTAGAAGCCTTTCACAACTAAAACCAAAAATTAATGGCACACAAAAAAAACAACTCCTCAACCAGTTCAAGAAGATCCTTTATTAAAAAAGGAGCAATCGCATCCTCAATTTTCATTGTCCCCAGGCACGTTTTGGGCGGTGTGGGCTACTTGGCCCCAAGCGACCGTTTAAACCTTGCTGCCATTGGCGCAGGGGGCAAAGGTTCTAGCGATATTTTTAATGCCTCCGTAAACGGCCGCGAAAAAGTAGCTGCTTTATGTGATGTAGATTTTGGCGGTTCTGCCAAAAAATCCGTAGAAAATTTTCCAAAGGCGAAGCTCTATGCCGATTACCGCAAAATGTTGGATAAAGAAAAGGGTATTGATGCTGTTACCATTTCTACACCTGATCACATTCACGGCCCAGCTGCAGCGTATGCTATGGAAAGAGGCATACATGTCTACGTACAGAAACCCATGACGCATAACATACGCGAGGCGCGAATCCTGACCCAAATGGCACGGGACAACAAAATTGTAAGTCAGATGGGAAACCAAGGAGGTTCCAATCCGCTTTTAGGTATGGTTCAAAAATGGATAGATGATGACGCTATTGGTGCCGTATCCAAAGTCCAGGTATGGACCAATCGTCCTGTATGGCCGCAAGGTGGTGCCATGCAAGCTCCCGACCCAAGTTTAAAACCGGATAGCCTAGATTGGAATCTTTGGCTAGGCCCGGCGCCTGAAAAACCTTATACGCCCAACTTGCACCCTTTTAGCTGGAGAGGTTGGTGGGATTATGGTACTGGAGCCTTAGGTGATGTAGGTTGTCATTTGATAGATATTCCGTTTAGAACATTAGGATTAAAGTATCCTACGGATGCCGAGGCCAGTGTTAGTTCTGTATATTCACAAATGTGGAATGCGGATTATCACCCTGAAGGTTGCCCAGCTTCCTCGTTCATTACACTTCATTTTGATGCCACGGAAAAAACTAAAACCCCAATTGAAATGACCTGGAACGATGGTGGAATTAGACCTTCGCACCCAGATATTATACCGGCCAATAATGACATAGGTGGACCAGGAAGCTATAATGGAGTTCTTATCATTGGAGAAAAAGGAATTATCTCTACCAACATAAACGATAGTAGTCCGCTTACTCCAAAATTATACTTGAACGATGGTACAACTGATTTTGGTCCTGAAACTGAGCCTAACGAAGAACCTGAATACGGACATCAGCGCAAGTGGGTAGATGCCTGTAAAGCCGGTTTTGGCAGTGAAGAACATAAAGGTTTAACTTCCTCTTTCGATTATGCCGGTCCTATGACTGAAACCGTTCTTATGGGGAACTTGGCCATTAGAAGCTATTTGTTGAGAAAAGAAGACAGTGCCGGCAAAATGGATTTCTATGCCCGGAAAAAACTTTTATGGGACGGCGAAAACATGCGCATTACCAATCTAGAAGAAGCCAACCAATTTGTAGGCAGAACCTACCGTGATGGCTGGAAAGTTTAAATTGACACCTTGTAAAGATTGAAAAAGGCGGGTTTAACAATCCGCCCTTTTATTTACAATTTTCCTTTCTCCTAGTATCTATAATGTAGATTATTTTCCAATCTTTCTCGTTCTCTTTTACCAATTGAAAAGAGTTGACCCCACAATGATGAAACGCACCATCAATTTTAAAGATATAAGGCGTCCAAGCATTAGCCATTGGACCATCTATTTGAATGGAATAATCAGTTATAACCTCTTCAAATTTTGTGCTTTCGGGAATACTGACTATCGATTTTAAAAAATCTGAAAACTCTTGGGTCTTTACTAATGGGTTTCCTTTTTCATCCGTTGCAATGGTTTGCATGATTACGGTATTGGAAACTGTATTTTTAATTTGAACCGAATCTTGTTGATGAAATCCATCAAAAAAAGCTTCAATGGTCTTCTTAATGGCTATTTCTTCTGTTTCCTGAGCAGAAACGGACAATGAGAAAAGGCAGAATAGTATTTTAAAAATGTTTTTCATCGCTATCTGTTTTATCAAACTTAATAAATATTCCATTTAGTACTAGCAAGTTACCCACCCTTATACCTCTATATACTAGAAGGCAACGGCGTTTAGCCTCTAAACCCAACATTTTCCTTACATTTATCCCACCAAAACAAAACTACTATGTCAACGGCAAAGAAAGAATATAAGAGAGTAACGGTAAAGTCTTTAGTGGACATGAAAAAGCACGGCGAAAAAATATCTATGCTTACGGCATATGATTATTCTATGGCCAAGATTGTAGATTCTGCCAATGTAGATGTTATTCTTGTAGGTGATTCCGCAAGTAACGTTATGGCGGGCCACGAAACTACCCTGCCTATTACCTTGGACCAAATGATTTATCATGCTACTTCGGTTATTCGTGCTATAGAAAGAGCTTTGGTGGTTGTGGATATTCCTTTTGGGAGTTACCAGAGCGATCCTAAAGAAGCACTCCGCTCAGCTATTAGAATTATGAAAGAAAGTGGTGCACATGCCGTAAAACTAGAAGGTGGGATAGAAATTAAAGAATCCGTAAAGAGAATATTGAATGCGGGCATACCGGTTATGGGCCACTTAGGGCTTACACCGCAGTCCATTTATAAGTTTGGCACCTATACGGTTCGCGCCAAAGAAGAAGAGGAAGCTGAAAAATTAATAGAAGATGCCAAACTCCTTGAGAAACTAGGGTGTTTTGCTATTGTTCTGGAAAAGATTCCGGCAGCATTGACCAAAAAAGTTTCCGAAAGTATTTCTATTCCTACCATTGGTATTGGCGGTGGTAAGCATGCAGATGGACAAGTACTTGTAATTCATGATTTGCTAGGTATGACCCATGAGTTTAACCCAAGGTTTTTACGCCGTTATATGAATCTCTATGAAGAAATGGGAAGTGCCATTTCGCAATATGTTACCGATGTAAAGAATAGGGATTTCCCTAACGATGACGAGCAATATTAAGTCCGTTTTACCAACTCTAATTATTTGCTCCAGTGGCCAAAAAAGTTATTTCCGACCCCAAAAATCTATTGGTACTATCCGAAGACAATCATCTGATTGCCATAAACAAGCGGCCGGGAGATATTGTGCAGGGCGATAAGACCGGGGATATGCCGCTTAGCGAGGTGGTTAAACTGTATATAAAGGAAAAGTACAATAAGCCGGGGAATGTTTATTTAGGTGTGGCCCATAGGCTAGACCGCCCCACTTCGGGTATTGTGGTCTTTTCAAAAACGTCAAAGGCCCTACCCCGTCTAAACAAATTGTTTGCCGAAAAAGAAGCAAAAAAGACCTATTGGGCCATCGTAAAAAATGCACCTAACAAAAGCCAAGATACCCTTACACATTGGTTGAAGCGTAATCCTAAACAAAACAAATCCTACGCCCATTCCAAAGAGGTTCCGGATAGCAAAAAAGCGGTTCTAGAGTATAAAGTGATAAAAAAACTGGATCGTTATTTCCTTCTTGAAATAGATTTACATACCGGTCGCCATCATCAAATAAGGGCGCAATTGGCCGCTATAGGTTGTCCTATAAAAGGAGATTTAAAATACGGTTTTGACCGAAGCAATCCCAATGCCAGTATTCATTTGCACGCCCGTAAACTAAAGTTTGTGCATCCAGTAAAAAAAGAAGCTTTAGAAATAGTGGCCCCGCCCCCTAATGACCCAGTTTGGAACGCTTGTTGTTAAAAACAGTATATTTAACTGTATAAACACAAGACCATGATCAGAAGAACACTAATCCTTTGCAGTCTTGTACTGCTTGCCTCATGCGGTACTTATAATTCAATAGACACTTTCTACAACGCCCACAAAGAAGATGACCATGTAACGGCCGTACGGGTACCCCGCTTTATGCTCTCGCTCATTAGTGGCATCTCTCCCGAAATGAAATCCCTTGTTGGCAATACCAAAGATTTGCGTTACATGTCTTTTCCCAGCACAACTGCTGCGAAAACCGAATTTTTAAACAAACAAATGAACGGCATAACGGGTAGTTCTTTTATTGAAGTATACCGAAAAAACGATGAACTAAAGCGTAATGTGGTAAGCATACGTGAAAAAAGAGATGCCGTCAAAGAAATCCTGATTTATAATAACAATAATCAAAATGGCTCTTTTCTATATTTTAACGGGAACTTTGACCCGGTAAAAGTGCGTCAAATGGCGCAGAACGAAGAATTTCAAAAACTGGGAGATGGACTTATCAACCAATATCAGGGTGGAAATTTTACTCCTGGCATCAACCAAGAAAAAAGTAATTAAATAGCTTAGAGTCGATTTTATTTATAAGCCATGAATAGAATAGTTAATTTCCAACAGGAATAAGGTTAGCTTTCTATTTATCATTTACAGACTTAGACTTGAATGCATTCTAAAAAACGCTCGTAAGGAAATCTATTCTTATGAGCGTTTTTTTTTGGTTACTTTGCAGAATCATACTAATTAGTATCTTTTATGGGCAAAGCATCAAATACACGCAACACTATCCTTCAAAAGGCCTTTCAACTTATTTATAAAAAAGGGTACCAAACCACCAGTATTGATGAAATAATTGCTACCACACAAGTTACTAAAGGTGCCTTCTACTACCATTTCAAAACAAAAGATGAAATGGGAATAGCAATTATAAACGAAATCGTTAAGCCGGAGATACAGTCGGCATTTCTAGCCCCGTTGCAAAATTCCAAAGACCCAACAGAAGGTATTTATGCTTTAATAAAATCTCTTTTGCTGGAAACCCCTTTCTTACAATTTGAAAATGGCTGTCCCATAAGCAACTTAGCCCAAGAGATGACACCATGGAACCCTAAATTTTCCGAAGCACTTAATGAATTGGTAATGGAATGGCAAACAAGTCTAGAAAATAGCATACAAATGGGAATTGACAGCGGAGCTTTATCTGTAAACGCAAACTCAAAACAGGTAGCCCATTTTATACTATCTGGCTATTGGGGCGTTCGTAACTTGGGAAAAATATTTAACAGTGCAGACATTTATCATTCTTATTTAGAAGAACTTAAAACATATTTAGACCACCTGAAATAACTTAGATAAACAAAAACATACTATGTAGTATGTTTTTTATTAGATTTGCATTGATTTTAATGAAACACCAATGTATCAATCGCTCCTGTACTATCATTCTATCATACGATGGTTTGTTCTTGCTTCTCTAATCATCTCTATTTTTAAGGCCTGTAGGGGTTATTTTCAAAACTTAAAATTCTCCAAACTTGATAATCTCATTAGACATTGGACGGCGACAATTGCTCACCTTCAACTTGTAATCGGCCTTATTCTATACTCCCAAAGTCCTATCATAAAATATTTTTGGAAGAATTTAGATGAAGCCGTAAACAACCTTGAAGCCCTATTTTATAGCTTATTGCACATGATTCTCATGTTATCTGCAATAATCTTCATTACTATTGGTTCTGCTATGGCAAAACGAAAACCAACGGATAAAGAAAAATTCCGGACCATTCTCATCTGGTTCCTAATTGCCCTATGTATCATATGTATTGCCATCCCATGGCCATTTTCACCATTAGCAAACAGACCATATATCAGATAATTATGAAGAATTTACTTAACTCAAAAGTGGGTCGTTTACGTATAATTGGCTTCATAGAAGGCATTTCACTTTTGGTGCTTATTTTCATTGCTGCACCTATGAAACATTATTTTAACGAACCAAGTCTAACAAAATCATTAGGCCCTATTCACGGTGCTATTTTTATGCTCTTTGTTATAAATACCTTAAGCGTTGGAATTGAGCAAAATTGGAAATTCCGAACCACGACATGGAAAGTAATTTTAGCCTGTTTTATTCCATTCGGCACTTTCTATATTGATAATAAAATCCTTAGCAAACTGCAACCGTGAGTTCCTTTCTGATTCTTGCTTATTCTTAAATCAGTTATTATTTACTCAAACCGGCCTATTAAATTTTAAAATATGGTACACGTTTTTAAAACGAGCGTTCAAAACAAAAACCAAGTCGCCAACTTAAAACCGTATTTAGACGTTTTATTTGGCGAATCTCACTGGAATTTTGATCTAGAGGATTGCGATAGTATTCTTCGCATAGAGAGCAAAAACTGCTCAAACAAAACCGTTATAGATTTATTGAAAATTCAGAATTTCAACTGTAAGGAACTCGAATAAATATGATTAACATCCTTCGTTTCTTTACTGGAAAACTTACCTGTACGACCGGACACTCTCCACGATAACCGAGGTAAGTATCAAACATCCACCTATAACGGTAGACCATGCCGGGATTTCCGATAGAACCAAAGCACCGATTAGGATTCCATAAACTGGTTGAATACTACTCAAAATACTAATAGTGGTAATAGAAAAGTATTTAAAACAATTTACGAACATAGTATGACCAAAGACCGTAGTCACTACCGCCAATCCTAGGAGTCCCGCCCATTGGCCAGGTATAGCTTCTAGTTCGTAATAAAAAAAAGCTGGCGCAAGCATTAAACAAATTATTGCCATTTGATACACCATTAAAACCGATCCTGGATAAGTATCTACCTGTTTCTTTAGTATTAAATTACGGACGGCGTAGCACAGTGCAGAAAACACACCAAAACCAATGGCCACGGTATAACTATTCTCAAAACTAAAATCAGGCACCAAAAAATAGATGCCACAAAGCACCAAAATACCCAACAACAAATGCATTTTCTGAAACCTTGTCTTAAGAAACAGGGGCTCTAGAAAAGCGGTAATCACAGGATACGTAAATAATGAAAGCATACCTATGGCCACATTGGATTTTTGTAAAGCCATAAAATAAGCCAACCAATACACCCCCATAAGGACTCCGCTTACTAGTACTGGCATCCTATCTTTACTACTCAACCCAAATGAAATTCCCTTTAAGCGACAATAGAGAAACAATAGCAGAAGTGCTATTAAAGATCTAATACCAATGGTTATAGGTACTGGCAGCTCTATAAACCTACCTAAAGGACCAGAAGTACTTAATAGTACCATGGCCAAGTTAATTTCCAGAAAGTTTTTGATGTTAAAAGAAGTATTGGACCCCAAATGTTATCTTTTTACGGCCATAGCCTTTTCACGAATAATTTCTGCCACAGGTCTGTTTTCTAAATGACTTTCTAACCAAGAAATAATATCTAAGTACAGAAAAGCTCTCTTTTCATAGGGATGATCCTCATATTTTTTAAGCTCCGTGTGCAATTTTTGAAATTCGTTTTTTAGTTCGTTGGGGAAAATGTTTCCGAGGTTTCTTAGAAACTTTATCATCTCTTTTTGAACCGCGTGTAGATCGTTCATCTTTAAAAGAAACTTATAGGTACTCTTTAACTGAATTTCTAAATGATAGTCCATTCCAGCCTCATAATGCGCCACCAAACTTAAAACCCGTGCGAAACACATGAGGTCTTCCCTCATTTTCAAGTTCTTGTTGTTTATTATTTTCTTGAGGTATTGTATACAAGTTTTATTATCGCCAATTCCAAAATACAAACAGGCTATTTTATAGTACAACACCATGATATGATGAGCATCTATACGGTCTTTGTGCTTATTTATTCCGTATTCAACAATTTTAACCAGATACAGGCCCTTGTTAAAAGTCCCTTCCAAAAAATGAAGGTTTAATTTATTCGCATTAATGTACAGAAATGATAAGGACGCAATGTTATCGTTTTTTGGAAAACTCTTACTCTCCACTACGGCTTCCAACCGTTCTAAAACTTCTCTAAAGTGGGAACTGTATTTTACATAAAAAATAGATTCTAGCAAATAGTGGTTTCCCTTTAAAAAGAAAACCGGATTAAGATGTATTTGCTCTTCATGCTCATAAAAAAGATCTACCCATTTAGTAGCATACTTGTAAGAAGACAGAAAATCTTGGGTTAAAAAACTGTACCAAAGATGTGCCTTATATAACCATAATTTCTCCCTAAAACCTAAATCCTTTAATTGATATTTGGGCAAATGGGTTTCAAAATAAGTCTTTACACGATTATAGTCTTCATCACTTCTAACATAGCCTACTTTTAACATAATACCGTATAGCTGCAAAGAAAGATTAGACAATTTACTGGTCATTACATTCTGTGCGGAAAGCTCTTTGGCCTGTATGGCCAACTCATCTGCCCTATCCGGAATACTACGGGTAATATACTGGGTTTCAATAATTTTCTCCAGTTCCACTATTTCGTAAGCTATATTCTTCTCTTCGTTCTCTATGGCGGTAGATTTTGCCTTGTCAAGAATTTTCAGGCTTTGTTTGTAAAGTCCCTTTTGATAAAGAATTGTGGCAAAATCTAATTGTTCCCGTATTTGAACCCGAATATTTTGGTTCACCGGATTCAACCTTAAGCTCACCAAAATTTGTTTATATAGATGCGCTTTAAGATTAGATAACTGTGCTTTTTTAACGATTCCGCTATCCAAAATCGCCTTTTCGTCATACTTTCTAAGCTTGTCCATTAGGTTGAACAAAGCCAAGAATTTAGCATCGGTATTTACCCCCAATCGCCCCACGTATAATTTGAATTGGCGCTTTTCGGATTTTGAAAGAGATTTCACCAGCACGAACAAAGCATCTCTGTGCGCATTTGTCATCGTAAAAAATATTATTTAATTTACTTACTATCAATATGTTAAACAACCAAAAAACCAGCTTAACGTTGTACTATTTAATGCAGGTACTAGGTGGTTCGCTCTATTGGTTATATATTCGTATTGAACTTTATTGCCATTTTTTGTTTGGATCCTAACATATAGACGTTTGTACAATAATCTACCCATTTTGGCAAAAGACAGGGCTAAGGTTATTAAAAAATGTTGATATAACAGTACAAAATATGATATTTGTAGACAAAGAAATTATTGCAAGCAGTTCTTAAGTTAGCTAAACTACAAGATATAATGAGTAAAGATAAGGTACAAATTTTTGATACAACACTTCGTGATGGTGAGCAGGTGCCCGGTTGTAAATTAGATGCTGAACAAAAATTAGTAATCGCTGAACGACTGGATTATTTAGGAGTAGATATTATTGAGGCTGGTTTTCCTGTATCGAGTCCCGGTGATTTCAAATCCGTTACCCAGATATCACAACTCGTTAAAAATGCTACTGTTTGCGGACTTACCCGTGCGGTAAAGAAAGACATTGAAGTTGCTGCAGACGCACTTAAACATGCCAAAAGGCCTCGTATACATACAGGTATAGGAACTTCTGACTCTCACATAAAATTCAAATTTAATTCCAATAGGGATGCCATAATCGAAAGAGCAGTTGATGCCGTTAGTTATGCCAAAACTTTTGTAGAGGATGTTGAGTTTTATGCTGAAGATGCCGGCCGAACCGACAATGAGTTCTTGGCCAGGGTCTGTGAAGCCGTAGTGAAGGCAGGTGCCACTGTTTTGAACATTCCAGATACAACAGGATATTGTTTGCCAGAAGAATATGGTACAAAAATGAAATATTTAAAAGAAAATGTAACCGGAATACATAAGGCTACACTTTCTTGTCATTGCCATAATGATTTAGGTTTAGCAACAGCAAACTCCATTGCCGGCGTTATAAACGGTGCCCGCCAAATAGAATGTACCATTAATGGTATTGGCGAACGTGCCGGAAATACTTCTTTGGAAGAAGTTGTAATGATTTTACGTCAGCATCCTAGCTTAAACCTAGACACGAACATTAACAGTAAATTGCTTTTTGACACAAGCCAAATGGTTTCTCAAAAAATGGGAATGATGGTACAGCCCAACAAGGCTATTGTAGGCGCCAATGCTTTTGCCCATAGTTCCGGAATTCACCAGGATGGTGTCATAAAAAATAGGGAGACTTACGAAATTATTGACCCGGCGGATGTTGGTGTTAACGAATCATCTATTGTTCTTACCGCAAGAAGCGGTAGAGCTGCTTTGGCTTACAGGGCCAAATTAGTAGGATATGAGTTGACAAAACTTCAACTAGACGAGGTATATCAAGAGTTCTTGAAATTTGCAGATAGCCACAAAGAAATTTCGGATCAAGATATTCCAAAAATCATTGAGGCCAGCAATATTACTATAGAGAGTATTTCCTAAGCAAATATACTGAAGGTCTGATCCTTTTATATTTTAATCTTTTTTTAGCCATAATGTCCCAAAAATTTTTAATCTTAGCTTCCTATGATTAAAATCACTTTCTTGTGGGTTTTATTCAGGTAGCACTTTAAAAATTCTCTAGATGCAGCTAAAAATTGCCCTCCTTGGCGGTGACGGGATAGGTCCAGAAGTATTGGCACAATCCGTGAAATGCCTTAAAGCGATCGAAGAAACGTTCAACCATAGGTTTGAACTTGTTGAAGCGCCCGTTGGTGCTATTGCCATGTCTGGGTCAGGAAGGCCTTTACCGGACAAAACCTTGCAACTGTGCAGAGAATCCGATGCTATTCTTTTTGGCTCTATTGGCGCCTTGGAATACGATAACAATCCCGAAGCTAAAGTACGGCCCGAACAAGGACTATTGCGTTTGCGCAAAGAACTTGGTCTTTTTGCCAGTATTAGACCCATAAAAATGTTTCCTGCATTTTTGGACAACTCTCCGCTTAAAAGAAATATTGTAGACAATACCGATCTTGTTATTTTCAGGGAGTTGACGGGAGGCATTTATTTTGGAGAAAAAACATTGAGTGCAGATGGTACAACTGCATCCGACCTTTGCTCCTATTCCGAAGAAGAGATAAGCCGTATTGCACATTTAGCGTTCAAAACCGCTAAAAAAAGACGCAAAAAACTGACTTTAGTGGATAAGGCCAATGTATTGGAATCCTCTAGACTTTGGAGAAAAACGGTAACGGATATCTCAAAAAGTTATCCGGAAGTTACTTTAGAGTGCCTTTTTATTGATAATGCAGCAGTTCAAATGATGCTCAACCCGCGCCAATTTGATGTGGTTCTAACCGATAACATGTTTGGTGATATCCTATCCGATCAAGGGAGTGTTATTCTTGGTTCCGTGGGATTGCTGCCCTCCGCATCCGTAGGTGCCGAAAACGCCATGTTTGAGCCTTTTCACGGTTCATACCCTCAAGCAAAAGGAAAGAACATTGCTAACCCTGTAGCATCTATTTTAAGTACAGCTATGTTGTTGCAACATTTTAATTTAAACGAAGAAGCCAATGCCATTGTGGCTGCGGTTCACAAATCTTTTATGAAGAAGGTAGTTACCACAGATGTTTTGGGCAGCAGTAAATACGGAACGGATTATGTAGGCGATTTTATATCGGAAAATATTGTGGAATCTGATGAAAACCCAAGTATAAACGACGAGAATATCGGTTTGGGAAAATCCACTATTATTTAATTTCTACTCATTCGCCAACATTTTTACATACGCATCAAATTCCTTTTTGAACTTGGTATATTTATCTCCGGTTGCAGGACCGTTAAATCCAGTATGGATTTTTCTTACTTCTCCTTTTTTATCAATGAACAAAGTGGTAGGGTACGACAGGACCTGGTTTAACATTGGCAACTTTTGTTGTGCTTCCTCTTTATCCGATGAACCATACTGAGCCAATAGAATTGGATAATCTACTCCTATACGCTGTCTCAAACGCTCAATACTCTTAAAGGCAAGTTCCTTTGTTTTAGCATACTCGAACGCCAAGGCCACTACCTCTAAGTCTTCTACCCTATTTTCATTTAAATAATTGACATAAAATTTAGTCTCATCCAGACAATTGGGGCACCATGAGCCCATAATTTGCACTAGAACAACTTTATCCTGAAACCTTTTATCCGTTAATGAAACCATATTTCCTTTTGCATCCGGAAAAGAAAACGCAAATTTATCATAGCCTTCCTTTAAAAATGTAAGTGAGTCCGCGTCCGGAAGCTCAAAACTTTCGTTTCTTTTAGCTACAAAAGGTTCCTTAAAATGATTGTCCGAATAAAAAATACCGTTCAAAGTACTGTCCGTTATCTGAGCTTTGAACAAAAAGGCATGAGCTCCGTCAAAAGCCGAAAGTTTTAAGGAATCTCCTGTTACCACTCCGTCCAAATACCTATAGTCGCCAGTGGTAGTCCTAAAAGTTCCTGTTACCTTGCCAGCATTTTCAGCAAAAATCCCTTTTCCCATGTAACTCTCCGACGTATTAGGACTAAATTCCGTTTCCCAAATACCTGAAACATTTACAGAAGCTGGCTGAGTAATGGAAAAGCGGTCTTCCTCTCCAAAAATCGCCTCGAATGACACTACCCTATCCAAGCTTTCTTTTACAAAGCTCCCTTCTATGCGCTTTTCGTTAAATTTACCCGAAATGTAACCCTCAAATACCGGGGTTTGAATCCGTATGGAATCACCCTTTATAACAATCTCATCTACTGTTATTACTTCGGTGGCGTTATAAATTTCCATTACGTACGCACCGCTCTCCGCTTTTTTCAGATTAAAATTAAAAGGAAGCTTTTCTCCGTCCATAACTTGCAATTTCCCCAACCAAATACCTTCGGACAGCCCCTGTATCTTCTCTTCCTTACAGGAAACCAAAACCATTACCGCTATCCACAAAAACATTAATCTCTTCATTATTACTTATTTTCTTTTACAATCGGAATAGATGCCAAAAACTTACAACAAAAAAATGAGTAATTCAGTAGCGCTGTGTATTGAATGTCTTAAAGCATTGTTTTATCTTTACCGCCACTAAAACTTACCGATGCAGATTTCATACAACTGGTTAAAAGATTTTCTTAAACTTGATTGGGATTCCCAGAAAACAGGTGAACTTTTAACCGATTTAGGTCTTGAAGTAGAAGGAATCACTCCTTTTGAGTCTATAAAAGGAGGATTAAAGGGTATTGTAGTAGGACATGTGCTTACTTGCGAAAAGCACCCAAATGCCGACAAACTTAAAGTTACTACCGTAGATATTGGTACCGGCACACCGTTAAATATAGTTTGTGGTGCTCCCAATGTGGCAAAGGGCCAAAAGGTTCCTGTAGCTACTGTTGGCACTACTCTATACACCCCAGAAGGAAAAGCTTGGAAAATAGGAAAAGGGAAAATTCGTGGGGAAGAAAGCCATGGTATGATATGTGCCGAAGATGAACTGGGCCTAGGTTCTAGTCATGAAGGTATTCTTGTATTGGACTCCAAACTTAAACCGGGCACCCCTTGTTCCGAGATTTTTGATGTTGAGATAGATGAAGTTTTTGAAATTGGCCTTACTCCCAATCGTGCGGACGCCATGAGTCATTACGGTGTGGCAAGGGATTTAAAAGCCGGTTTAAAACAAAAAGAAATTACCAAAGAGCTTATCACTCCATCCATCAGTCATTTTAATATAGACAACCGTTCTCTTAAGTTACAGGTTCAAGTAGATGATAGCAAATTGGTACCGCGTTATGCAGGTATTACTCTAAGTAATTTAAAAGTTAAACCATCTCCTAACTGGTTACAGAATAGATTGCGTGCCATAGGCATTAATCCTACAAACAATATTGTAGATGCTACCAATTATGTGCTACATGATTTAGGACAGCCGCTGCATGCTTTTGATGCCGATCGTATTCATGGTAAAAAAGTAATAGTAAAAACACTTCCGGCCGGAACCAAATTCATGACACTGGATGGTGAAGAGCGGGAACTACATGAAGATGACCTTATGATCTGTGATTCTGAAAAACCGATGTGTATTGCGGGGGTTTTTGGAGGAATAAACACAGGAGTAACAGAAAAAACAACTTCCATTTTTCTTGAGAGCGCCTATTTTAACCCAGTAGCGATTAGAAAAACTGCTAAAAGACACGGGTTGAATACCGATGCTTCGTTCCGGTTTGAACGAGGTATTGACATAGAAAATGTAGAATATGCCCTTAAACGGGCCGCTCTTTTGATAAAGGAAATTGCCGGAGGCGATATTACTTCGGACATAATTGATTTTTACCCAAAAAGATTTGATGAACATCAGGTTTTTCTAACGTTCAAAAAAACATACTCGCTTGTAGGTGAAGAAATTCCGCAGGATACCATTAAATCTATTTTAGCTTCTTTGGACATCAAGGTAAAAAGTGTTACCGAAGCAGGCCTTGGGCTTTCCATACCTACCTACCGGGTAGACGTACAACGTGAAGTAGATGTTATTGAAGAAATTTTACGTGTTTACGGCTACAACAACATCAACTTTGGCACAAAACTAAACGCCTCAACAGCGCTCGTATCCAAGTTTGATGATTATAAGCTACAGAGCGTAATAGGAGACTTTTTAGCCTCACAAGGTTTCTATGAAATCATGACCAATAGCTTAACGGCTCCGGGTAACGCACAAATGCTAGAAGACAGTGCTCCTGAGGAAAGTGTATCAATGTTGAATCCGTTGAGCAACGACCTTTCCGTTTTGCGTCGTTCCATGTTATTTACCGGATTGGAAACCATTTTATACAACAACAACAGAAAGAAATTAAACCTTAAGTTGTTTGAATTTGGTAAAACCTACGAACAGAAAAAGTCTAAATATATAGAAGACAAACACCTTTGTCTTTATTTGACCGGAAACCGCAATGAAGGTGGTTGGGCCGGTACGGATAAAGTGAACGATTTCTTTTTCTTGAAATCCATCGTTACTAATATTTTAAACCGTCTTGGTATAACCAACGCCACACCAGAACCTACTTCCAACACCTCATTATCCGAAGGCTTAAGCTTAAGAGTTGGAGCCAAGGAATTGGTTTCTTTTGGTATTGTTAAAAAGTCGATTCTTAAAAAAATGAGCCTTAAACAAGAGGTTCTTTATGCTGATTTTAACTGGGACAATGTTATATCCTATGCGGAGAAAAATAGCATTACCTATCGTGAAATACCCAAATACCCTGAGGTAAAGCGAGATTTTGCCCTTCTATTGGATGATTCCGTTACTTTCCAAAACGTGTACGAACTAGGCAGAAAAACAGAAAAAAAGCTATTGAAGAATATCAATCTTTTTGACGTATATACAGGAGATAAACTGCCCAAAGGCAAAAAGTCATATGCCGTAAGCTTCACATTACAAGATAGCCAACGTACGTTAACGGACAAGCAAATAGACCGTATTATGGGCAAGCTTGAAAAAACCTACCAAAACGAATTAGGGGCCGAATTAAGGTAATTTAGTAGTAATAAATAAGATAGAAACTGAACAAAAGGGGAAATTAAGAAGCTCTTAAATTTTCCCTGGAAGGATAACGTTATCAATTTCATGAATAACCCCGTTGCGCTGCTTTGAATCTGCCACAACAATGGTTGCCGTATTTCCAAAGCTATCATTAAGAATGATATCTACACCTTTCATTGTTGCGGTAATTATATCTCCTTGAACCGTGGTAAAAGTTGCTTTCCCTTCACCCCTACACATGGCCTTTAAAATTTTGGAAGCAGTTATATGGCCGGCAACGATATGATACGTTAATAAATCTTTTAATTCTTTTCTGTTTTCAGGATCCAAAAGATATTCAACAGATTTTCCCGATATTTTTTGAAATGCCAAATCTGATGGTGCAAATACTGTAAAAGGCCCTGCATGATCAAGTAAGTCCTCCAAATCTGTAGCCTTCATTACCGCCAAAAGCGTTTGATGATTCTTAGAAGTGGCCGTAGAGTTAACTATAGATTTTTTAACTTCGGATTTTTTATATTCGGATTTTTTATATGTCGAATTTGATTTACTTACACCTTCTTGAGCAGTAAGTGAGATAAAAGAAGAGAATAGCACACAAGAAAGAACTTTAGTAAGGTATTTCATATAAATAAGGCAGGGAGTTGTTAAAGTAGTCGATTAACGGTTCAAATACTTCGACAAGTTACAACATATGAAATTTATCTTCTTATTTAAACCTCCTCTTATGTTAATTTTTAACAAATTATTAACAAATACTTGTGATTTTGGAATTCAAACATCCCTCTTAAATTTTCTAAATTTGAGATATACCCCACTATTATGCTACTCAAAAAAGTTAATATCGAAGAAAAACTGAGCAAAATACGCCCCGAAACGGACCATAAAAACCTAAGCGAATTATACCAGATTCTTAACAGGGATATAGAAAGCAGAGAAAAAATTGGGAATACCCTTCAAAATAAAAACAGTTCGGCTACTAACGCTTTAAATCTTGATTTACTAGAAACAAACCGGATATACCATGTAAATCAAATAAAGAAAATCTGTGTAGATTACAGGTTACGTTTTTTAACATCCAATTATTTTAAAGGAGAAATTCCTGCGGAGGCCATAGCAGAAATAAAGCGGATTGAAGAAGCTCACAATATTGAATTAAAAGGTTTTAGAATTCTTGCGCCTTCCAAGCTCTTTAAATTAGAGGATAAGGACGACCCCGTATTATTCGCCCCCATAGGTAACAACTATTTTTATCTGATTCATAAATGGGGAAATGACCTTCACCCCCTAAGAAAATGGCTCATGTGGCCTTTTAAAAATATTGTAAACTTAATTTTGCTCATAGTTTTCCTAAGTTTTTTTATGGCCCTATTGGTGCCTGAAGGTCTATTTTCAAAGAACAGCTCTAACGCTCAATTTTTTATTATTTTCTTTTTTATATTCAAATGTTCTGCGTCGGTGGCTATTTTTTATGGGTTTGCATTGGGTAAAAACTTTAACCACGCCATTTGGAACAGTAAATTTTACAACGCTTAGCAGTGTATTATACATCATAAAAAAAGGGCATTCCACCAAATTATGGAATGCCCTTTAAACTTTTACAGGTGTGCTTAGTTTATAAATATAGCGGTTGGTATACCTGCTACATCTATACTGTTCAAAAATTTTGGTTCAGGAGCCGGCTTTACCAGCAAGAGCCCTCCTTTGTTCTCCCCGCTTTTCTTTTTGTACCCTATCAACAGTACATTGGTCTCCTCGTCATAGCTTACCATTGTTGTTTTTTCAACTTCAAATTCAAAATTGAGCTGAGTTTCCGTCATGAAATTTTCGTAAGCGTACAACACGGTTAAGTTTTTACCAAAATCATAAATAGCCGGTATTACTGGAAATATACTATGTGCCGTAGGTGTCATCTCATAGTACATCTTACCTTCCGTATCAAAATGCAAAGAAGCAGATTTTGTGAAATTAGGTTCTTTTCCAACACCATAGCTGGTATGTGTTATAGCAAGACTTACACTGTTCATTGTACTATGCAAATCGTCATAACTAATGATAATATTATCATCCGGGTTGGTAAAAATTCGCCTTACATCAAAACCTACCAATTTACTATGAACAACAGCATTGGCATTAGCATCTATTACTGTAATAGAGTTTTCATCGGTAACATTATCATCAACGCCTAAAACAAACAGTCGTTTGTTGGCATATGCCAGTTCAATAGGTCTTTGGTCAAGTTTCACGTCCAAAGAAGTTGTTTCTGAGGCAGACACGTTTAAAACACGTACATAAAACTCATCTACCGTAGGGCTTACATGAAGTTCGTATACAATGTAGAGCATATCTCCTTTTCGTAAAATTGACTTTGCCGTAAGACTGCACGCCCCTAAATCTGAAAAAACTTGGTACGTTTTACTGCTATCATCGTTAAAGTCGTGAATTGATAACTCACCGCTACAATTGGATTTTTTATGATACGTGGTCAATACACTGTTTTCTTGAAACGAAAGGTCAGGCTCCATCATAGAAGCAAATTTACTCTTTTCCGGATTAATGGTAAGGGCATCATCTTCTACATTGAACAATGTTCCACTTAAATTTCCTTTGTTGTTAACGAGTAAGGTGTAGTCTGCTTGAACGCTTTTTTCTTCCTCTTTTTCGTTGCCAAGTGAGTCACTCTCAGTTTTGCTGCAACCCATAAGGACTAATAACGCCATAAGGGCATAAAATAGATTGTAGGTTTTCATCTGTTGCATTTTAATGTATCCTAAATGGCTTTTTCCAGCACCTGCCAGTTGAGCAAAAAAGGGCCTTTTTTAAATTCAAGTTTTGGGTCCTTGAATTTAAAAAACGCCCCCTTACATCATTTAAAATACTGGTTTAACAAAAGCTATACCGTAGCAACGTCATACATTTTATTACGTTGCTCCCGTAATGTCTTGTCAGACATATATTCATCAAACGATAAATATCTATCAATGTTGCCTTTTGGGGTCAACTCCACGATTCTATCGGCAACCGTCTCTGCAAAGTGATGATCATGGGTAGTAAACATGACCGTTCCCTTAAAATTCTTTAGGCTATTGTTAAATGCGGTAATACTCTCTAAGTCCAAGTGGTTAGTAGGCTCGTCCAACATAACTACGTTGGCTCTGAGCATCATCATTCTACTTAACATACAACGTACTTTTTCTCCTCCTGAAAGTACGGTACATTTTTTAAGGGCTTCTTCGCCACTAAAAAGCATTTTACCTAGAAAACCACGAATGTAGACTTCTTCCCTTTCCTCTTCGGTCTTTGCCCACTGTCTCAACCAGTCTACCAAACTTATATCCTCTGTAAAGAAATCAGAGTTGTCTGCAGGCAAATACGATTGTGTAGTAGTAATACCCCATTGAAAAGAACCTTTTTCAGCCTTCTTTTGACCATTTATAATCTCGTAAAAAGCCGTGGTTGCCCTAGAGTCACGAGAAATAACGGCAACCTTATCGCCTTTGGCCAAGTTTAGATTCACATTTTCAAAAAGCAAATCTCCATCTTCCGACTTTGCAGAAAGTCCTTCCACATTCAAAATTTGGTCACCAGCTTCACGCTCTCTTTCAAAAATAATGGCAGGATATCTTCTACTGGAAGGCTTTATATCTTCTACTTTAAGCTTAGAAAGCATTTTCTTTCTAGAAGTAGCTTGTTTACTTTTTGCAACGTTGGCACTAAAACGCGCAATAAATTCTTGCAATTCTTTTGCCTTTTCTTCGGCCTTCTTATTCTGTTGCGCTCTCTGGCGAGAAGCTAACTGGCTGCTTTCATACCAAAATGTATAGTTACCACTATACAGGTTCATTTTACCAAAATCAATATCGGCAATACTGGTACAGACCGAATCTAAAAAGTGTCTATCGTGAGAAACTACAATTACCGTGTTTTCATAATCTGCAAGGAAATTCTCCAACCAGTTGATAGTTTCATAATCCAGGTCATTGGTAGGCTCATCCATAATCAACACATCTGGATTTCCAAAAAGCGCCTGCGCCAGTAACACACGAACCTTAAGTTTTGAATCTATATCCGACATTAAGGTATAATGAAACTCTTCTGTTATTCCCAAATTTGATAATAAGGCCGCAGCGTTACTGTCTGCGTTCCAGCCGTTCATTTCTTCAAACTGAACCTGAAGCTCTCCAATTTTATCAGCATTTTCATCAGTATAATCCGCATAAAGCGCATCTATCTGCTGCTTTATAGAAAAAAGCGGCTTATTCCCCATAACAACGGCCTCAAGAACAGTAGACTCATCGTAAGCGTTGTGGTTCTGTTCCAAGATGGACATACGTTTACCAGGTTCAAGGTTTACATGACCCGAAGTTGGTTCTATTTGTCCAGATAAAACTTTTAAGAATGTAGATTTTCCCGCTCCATTTGCTCCAATTACCCCATAACAGTTACCCTGAGTAAAGGTTACGTTAACTTCATCGAAAAGGACTCTTTTTCCGAATTGTACGGATAGATTTGATACCGACAGCATAGCTTTCTTTTTAAAATTCGTGCAAAAATACAGAATTTTAATGGCCTAGACCAATAAACTTAAAAAGCATTCACTTTGTCTTAAACCTTAACTCAACCCTGTCATTTTTAACTCCCTATTAACAGCAAACTGCCACAGGGTTGTTTAATTTTGAACGTTACACAGTTAGCGATACCTATATGAATAGAAATTTACTCTATCTTTTTTTTCTTGTTCTAGGAAGTTGTGCTGCAGAAAAAAGCTCCCCTACTGTATTTTTTTCTGGAGAAATTGTTAATCCTACCAGCAATCATATTGTTCTATTAAAAGGAGACGTTGTTATAGATTCGGCAGAATTGGACGAGGACAACCGGTTTGCCTTTTCCCTGGATTCTATCTCAGAAGGCCTGTACCATTTTAATCATGACCCGGAATTACAATATGTTTACCTAGAACAAGGAGACAGCTTAGTGGTTCGTCTAAATACATCAGACTTTGATGAATCTTTGGTATTTTCAGGAGACGGAGAAGAACTCAACAATTTTCTTTTAGAAGTATTTTTGGCACATGAAGAAGAAGCAAGTGCCGTTCGCTCTATGTACCGATGGAATCCAACAGACTTTGAACGAGGCATTGACTCTTTAAAGCAACTAAAGTTAGATGTACTGGACGAAATTAAAAGCGAAGACAAGCTTTCTGAAAATGAGCTTAAAATCGCTAGCGCCAGTGTAAACTATAACTACAACACCTACAAAGAGGAATACCCGTTTAAACATAAAAGGCTTACCGGAAAGGAAATACTAAAAAAGCTTCCTTCTAATTTTTACGACTACAGAAAAGATTTGGTTTTTGATGATAAGGATTTAACCTATTTAAGGCCTTATTACAATTTTATGATCAACCATATTGGTAATATGTCTTTCATGACCTGCTCACACGCATGTAGCATAAAAAATAATGTAGTTCGTAATCAGCTTCATTTTAACAAACACAAGCTTCACCTTATAGATAGCCTAGTCCAGGAAAAAGAACTAAAGGACAATCTTTTTAGATATGTGGCATTTGATTATTTGTTGAAGGTTCATGACTCCGAAGAAAACAACGAAGAATTTATTAGCGGTTTCAGAGAGTTGAGCAACAACAATAGGCATATGAATGAAATAGATGCTTTGTATGAAGGCATTAAAAACATTCAACCTAAAAAAGAAATTCCCAATGTAGCGGTTACGAGCACAAACGGCACCACACTTACTATGAGAGAGATTGCCGCCAAGAACAATAAAACGGTTTTCTATTTTTGGTCCGCCACGGATAGGATGCATTTTGAGAACATAAAAAGAAGAATTGAACACCTCTCTGCTAAAAAACCTGAATATTCTTACGTAGGTATCAATATAAAAACTAACGAATCTAACTGGAAGGCTATGTTAGAGATGTCCGGCTTAGATCAATCAAAACAATACCGGTCTTCAGATTTTGAAGCGTTAACCAAGTCACTTATTATATACCCGTTAAACAAGTGTATCATAACAGATGACAAGGTCATTGTAGATGCGTTCGCAAATGTCTATACCTCTTTTTAATTTAGATTACCACACATAAAATATTTGTATAAAAAAAGGGATGCTAAATAGCATCCCTTTTCTACTTTATATTAAACAGCGAGATTAGTTCCCCTTGTTGTAATCTGCTAAGAATTTCTCCAAACCACTATCCGTTAATGGGTGTTTTAGAAGTCCAGTAATGGAAGATAGACCACTGGTCATAACATCCGCACCAACTTTAGCACAATCAATTACGTGCATTGTATGACGAATAGAAGCTGCCAAAATCTGAGTTTCGAACGCGTAGTTGTCATAGATGTGTCTTATTTCTGCAATTAGGTTAAGACCATCCGTAGAAATATCATCCAATCTACCTATGAAAGGAGAAACATATGTAGCTCCCGCTTTAGCTGCCAACAAAGCTTGTCCTGCAGAAAATACTAAAGTACAGTTGGTTTTGATTCCCTTATCGGAAAAATATTTAAGTGCTTTAACACCATCTTTGATCATTGGAATTTTCACTACAATCTGGTCATGTAGCTCAGCCAATTCCTCACCTTCTTTCACCATCTCGTCAAAAGTTGTTGAAATTACCTCGGCAGAAACATCACCATCAACAATGTTACAGATATCTACGTAATGCTTTAATATATTATTTCTTCCAGTAATTCCTTCTTTGGCCATAAGAGAAGGGTTGGTAGTTACACCATCAAGAACACCAAGTTCCTGTGCTTCCCGTATTTGATCCAAATTAGCTGTGTCTATAAAAAATTTCATTTTCTAGAGTTTATTAGGTTTAATATTAGAGATATACAAAGTTTTTCGGAATCTTAAATTCCCAAGAAACAAAATTACAACTTATAATGGTTTAGCAAGAGTTTCTCGTATACTTTATCTGGCAAAATTCGCTTGAGTACCACAGAAAATTTCTGCAATGGCGAACCTACATTGTAATGCACTTTGGGCTTCTTGTTTTCAATGATTTCAAAAACCTTTTTAGCAACTGCAATAGGATCATCTCCGTTAGATACATCTTCGTTCATCATCTTCAACGTATTCCCATACGGCTCCTTATAGGGCGAATCCTCTAAAACTGGTGAATGGTAACGTCCTGCTGCAATATTTGTGGCAAAATCTCCTGGGGCCAAAGTGGCAACTTTTACTCCAAACCCTTTGGTTTCCATACGTAAAGCTTCGGTGAGGATGGAAAGTGCGCTTTTTGTAGCAGAATAAACTCCACGATACGGCAAGCCCATATATCCGGCTATGGAGGTTATGTTTATTATAACTCCTCCTTCTTGTTTTCGCATTTGGGGCAATACAGCTTGGGCCACTCTAAGTGGGCCATACACATTGGTATCAAAAGCTTTTTGTACTTCATCTGGAGGCGTTTCTTCCAAAGGACCGGTAATTCCCACCCCTGCATTGTTCACCAGCACATCGATCCTCCCTTCAGCAGCTATGACTTGATTTACGGCAGAAACGATACTCTCATTATCCGTAACATTAAGTTGAAGTAAATCAAATACTTCAAAATCCTGATGTCTAGCCAAATTTCTGGTAGTTCCATAAACTTTAAACCCTTTTGACTTGAGATACAACCCAATGGACTTTCCTATACCTGAAGAACCCCCGGTAATCAATACTATTTTTTGCTCCATAAGGGTGCAAAATAACAATAATATAGTGTAGTAGAAAAGAAATTAAACCTTGAAGAAGTGGTGAAACAGAAACTTAACAAATGCCCTTATAATTTGAAGAATTTAGAGCAAAAAAAATCGGCAAGCTACCTACATCGCACCGCTACGACCGTATACCCTTGCTGCGTTCCCACCCTGGGGGATTCTACAGGAGCTGGTCGTGTAGGACTTGCCGACTGCAAATATACAACCTTTTGTTTCTTTCGCAATCGTTTTACATTCTAATTTTTATATGAACAATTTGTTTTGAGTTCGCTATTTTTGTGCAACTAAAAAATGCCTGTAAATCAGGCTAAACCAAATTTAATCTTGTAATGACAACTTTAAAGTTTTTTCCATTTTGCTTTTTTTTAATGCTTTTTATGGCCTGTGGAGGTGATAATTCTCCCTCTTCCCTATTCGAAATTCAACTAGAAGGAAACAGTAAAAGCTTTCAGCAAAACCAAAATGTAGCGGTTTCCATCAAAAACAAAAAGAATAAAACCATTGAAAGTGTTACGTATGCAATTGATGGTAAAGAGGTTCCCGTTAATGATGGCAAAATTTCACTGAACATGCCCCATTTAGGAGACAAAACAATTACGGCAACCGTTTCCTATGACGATGCCTCAGTCGAGATTTCCAAGCATCTAAAACTCCTGGCGCCAAATGCTCCAGAAATTTACACCTACAAGATACTAAACGAGTACCCCCACGATAACAAAGCTTATACACAGGGGCTTGAATTTTATAACGACACACTTTACGAGAGCACAGGAAAAAAAGGAAGATCCTCTTTACGAAAAGTAGATTTTAAATCAGGCGAAGTATTACAACAGGTAGATTTGGACCAAACCTATTTTGGAGAGGGCATTACTATTCTCAACAATAAAATCTACATGCTTACGTGGCGCAGTGGTCTTGGATTTATCTATGATTTAAAGACTTTGGATAAAATTGACAATTTTCAGTTTGGAGAAAGTAAAGAAGGTTGGGGATTGACAAACGATGGAAAAAAACTCTTTAAAAGTGACGGCACAGAAAAAATATGGTTTTTAAACCCGGAAACTTTGGTTGAAGAAGGTCATATAGAAACCGTGACCAACAAATCTATAAATGACAGTGCCAACGAATTGGAATATGTAGATGGAAAAATATATGCCAACGTATACCAAAAACCAAGTGTTATGATTATTGATGCCAATAGCGGTGCTATTGAAGGCGTTATCAATTTTGGAGGGCTTAGCAGCAAGGTTACACACCACGCTACATGGAGCGATACGGATAATGTTTTAAACGGTATAGCATATCATCCAGAGAGGAAAACGTTTTTTGTTACCGGTAAAGAATGGGACAAGATGTTTGAGGTGAAAATCCAAAAAAAATAAATGCAGAGTTATCAAAAAACGATTACCGTAAAGGAAGACGATCTAGATGACCTTGACCATGTAAACAATGTACGGTACGTTCAATGGATGCAGGATATATCTAAAGAACATTGGATAAAAGCTGCTCCAGAAGAAATGCGCAAAGGAATTATTTGGGTGGTAATGACACATCATATCACCTACAAAAGTGCTGCAGTTCTAGGTGATGTTATTGAAATGAGCACTTACATTCAAAAAAGCAAAGGTGCCGTTTCCGTAAGAATTGTAGAAATGCACAATAAGAAGACCAAAGAACTGTTAGTAAAATCAAGTACAGAATGGTGTCTATTAAATGCTGAAACATATAGACCTATGCGCATATCGGATGAAATCAAGGATTTTTTTACCCGTTCATAGCCCAGTGTTGTCAATCTATAATTTCGCAATTAGAAAAAATGGTTTGAAAACAGCTTTAAAAGTAGATATTTAGACAAAAGATATGAGGCAATACTTAATGACAATAGCACTACTTGCCTTATTTATATCCACTGGGTCTTGCCGTAAAGATTTTGAATACGCACCAAGTTACGGAAACCTTGAATTCTCAAAAGACACCGTTTTTTTGGATACTATTTTTTCCAATATTGGTAGCAGTACATACAGTTTAAAAGTATACAACCGGAGCAAAGATGATATTTCTATCCCCTTCATAGGATTAAAGCAAGGGGAAACAAGTTCTTACCGCCTAAATGTTGATGGTGTTGCCGGGAAAACTTTTTCGGACATTCCCCTAATGGCCCAAGACAGTCTCTATATTTTTATCGAAACTACTGTAACCCTCCAAAATACAAATCAATTTTTATACACGGATATATTACAATTTGACCAAGGCAACAACAGTCAACAAATCCCTCTAGTTACTTTAGTGCAAGACGCAATATTTCTCTATCCCAATAGAAATAGTAAAGGAGAAAAAGAAATGGTCGTAATTGATGTAGATGCAGATGGAAATAATATAAGCGCTCCCGGCTTTGAGCTTAAAAACGACCAATTACACTTTACCAATGAAAAGCCTTATGTCATTTACGGGTTTGCCGTAGTTCCCAGCGAACAGCAACTAATTTTAGACCCTGGCGCGCGAGTGTTTTTTCATCAAAATTCCGGAATGGCAGTACGCCCTAAAGCTAGCCTGAAGGTCAATGGCGCCTTAAGTTCAGATCAAGAGCTATTAGAGAACGAGGTCATTTTTGAAGGAGACCGTTTGGAACCTGAATATGGCAATGTGGCAGGACAATGGCAAGGGATTCGTTTAGAGGAGGGCAGCAGCAGCAATACCATTAATTATCTCACCCTTAAAAATGCTACCGTTGGTATTTTTGCCCAGGGTGAGTCTTCGTTATCCTCCCCTACCTTAACTATTGAAAACTCTCAAATTTACAATAGCTCCAAAATAAATCTATGGGGAAAAACAGCGTATATTGAAGCTAAGAACCTTGTTGTGGGTAGTGCCGGGAACAGTTCTCTTTATTGCAACTTAGGAGGAAGCTATTCATTTACGCAGACCACAATTGCCAATTATTGGACAGAGAGCTTTAGACCTAACGCTGCATTGACCATAAACAATTTTGAACCTGACGGGCAAAATAATTCATATGGGGCAGATTTAATAAAAGCTGATTTTAAAAATTGTATCATTGACGGAAATGGCGATTTTGAAATTTCCCATGGTTCCAATGGCTCAAATGCCTATAATTTTCTATTCAGTTCTTGTCTTATTACGGTGAATGAAAACAACATTCCATCCAAATCCGGAGAATTGTACCAATTTGAAGATGACATAACATACAAAAATAGTCTTATAAATGGGCTGACCGAATTTGAAGATACCCAAAAGAACAACTTCAGATTAACTTCTACTTCCGAAGCCCTCAATATTGGGGACAAAATAGATGCACTTGCTATTCCTTTGGACATCTTAGGAACAGAGCGTACAGAGTCTCCTGACCTAGGAGCTTACGAATTTTTTGAATTGGACTAAAACATATACAGCATTAATTATTTGAGCCCCCGTTCGACCAGAATAAATCTCTTAAATCAATATGCTACAACTCAATTTTTACCTACAAAAAAATCAGACAAGTGTACTACAAAGTTGTTTGAACAAATACTAATTAACGATTTGGTCAAAATTTAACATAAAAATGTAATCTTTTTCCTTCAAATACAAATAAAACCTTTATATTCCAAATAAAAACCCCAAATATTGTGGGGAATATCTTTATAGCTATGTAACTTACTGTCACTAATTTGCATCCAAATAATGTGTCTTGGAATATACTTACACCATAATAGATTCAGATGCGACTTCAAATTTGCAATTACAGCACTATTTGGAGGATTATGGTGACTTCACCTGTGCCGGTCTGGCGCAGAACAGTACGGATGGCATTAATACAATTTTAAAATACTCCCCAGATGTAGTTTTCATAAATTTGAACGAGAGTGCTTACGAGTATTTTCATATGGTTATGGAGCTTCATCAATACATAAATGAGCTTCCTATTATAATAGGCATATCCAATAGTAAGGATTACGCCTACGATGCCATTAAAAACGGTTTTTTTGACTATTGGCTAAAACCATATAATGAGTTTGATATTAGGAAATCTATACTACGTCTTAAAAAGCAAGTTCCTGCAAAAGCAGAACCCCAAACCCTTTGTTTAAAATCATATCGAGATTTTCAGTATATAAATACAGACGACATTCTTTATCTTCAGGCAGACAACAATTCTACAGAGTTTGTCATGAAGGATGGAACAATAAATAACGCCTACAAAACGTTAAAAACCTTCGAAAATCAACTGCCTAAAAATTTTGTGAGAATACACCAGAGTTATATTGTGAACACCAACTTTATTTCTCGTATTAGTTATGGCAAATCTTTCTGCACTTTAAAGCAAACAAAAATGCAGTTACCTTTTTCTAAATCTTATAGACAGAACATTGATGGTCTTAAAGATTTATTGTCAAAAAACACAATTTCAGCCCTTAATTAATTAAATTCTATTGAAACTCACCCGTTTACTCTCAAAACTGGTGCTTTTACTACTACATTTTTTCAGTTAGTTAATATGCTGTTAAACAATAATAGTTTAGCAGTGTAAGAAATAACAACAACCCCCTAAAACTGGTTTAATTATGAAAAAAGTAGCAAGCATTTTAGCATTAACGATTATGTCATTTGGAGTGATCTCATGTGAAACCGAAACAGATTCAGCTTATGATGTAAATGTTGATTCTTCTGTTGACGGTGATGATGTGCCAACCGATAGACGTGGTTCTTCCGTAGATGGTGACGATGTTCCAACAGACAGACGTGGTTCTTCCGTAGACGGTGACGATGTTCCAACAGACAGACGCGGTTCTTCAGTAGACGGTGACGATGTGCCAACCGATAGACGCGGTTCTTCAGTAGACGGTGACGATGTGCCAACAGACAGACGCGGTTCTTCTGTAGACGGTGATGATGTGCCAACAGACAGACGCGGTTCTTCAGTAGACGGTGACGATGTGCCAACCGACAGACGTGGTTCTTCTGTAGACGGTGATGATGTACCAACCGACAGACGTGGTTCTTCAGTAGACGGTGACGATGTACCAACTGACAGACGTGGTTCATAATATGCAATCAAAATAGATTATCTTAGCCTTAAATTAATTTTTAAGGCTTTTTTTTAACCTGAATTTTTCCGCATGTTTTCTTTCAAATATGGACCTTCTCAGTCAGTTTTTTTTATAAGTTGTTTCTGGCTAGCTCTTGTATTTGTTTCATGCAACAATAAAAACAACCAACTTAGTAATAACCAAATTTCTACCCAAGCAGACTCCATTTTCTCATTAATAGACAGTTCTTCTAACTCAAGATTTTCACATAACGAACATCTACTATTCCTTGAAAAAGCTGAAACTCATACCAATAAAATAGAGAATGACTCTCTAAAGAATAAACTGATTTCTAAAATTGCACTTAGATATTTAGTACTTAAAGACTCTACAAACTTTAGAAGAGCAAATCAACAAACCTTAGAGTTATCCAAACTATTGAATGATAGCATAACGTTAGCCGAAGCCAATTGGGATTTGGCCGATTTTCATAGATTGTATGCAAAAGCCGACAGTGCTTATCTTCACTTTTCGGAAGCGCAAAAAATATACGAAGCTCTTGATATGGATTATGAATCTGCACGTATGCTTTACAATATGGCTGTTACCCAAGCAGACATTAAAGACTATACCGGTAGTGAAATAAACACGATAAAGGCTATTGATATATTAAAACCCTTAGAAGAGTACAAAAGACTTTACCTCTGTTACAATAATTTAGGTTCAATTACCAAAGAACTAAAAGAGTTTGATAGGGCGCTAGATTACTACAACACAGCTCTGCAATATCAAATGAAAATAGACGCACCAAATAATTATCTGCTAAGCCTTAATAATAATATTGGAGTTGTTTATTTGGAACAGGGCAACTACAAAGAATCCATCCCCTATTTTGAAGAAGTTTTAAAGGACAAAAATCTCTCTACGGAACGTCCCTCGCTATATGCCATGGCGCTAAATAATCTTACGTATAGTAAAGCCAAAGTTAATTTTAAATCGGACCTATCTTCCAATTTCAAAAAGGTCATAAAGATTCAAGATAGTATTGGTGAAATTCAAGATATTTCAAGAAGTTACTACTGTTTTGCTGATTATTATTTAGGTAAACAAGACACTGTACAAGCTATAACCCAAGCAAAAAAAGCTATGGGTTATGCCAAAATTGCAAGTAATAATGATCGATTTTTAAAGAGTTTGCAACTGTTGGCTAAATTAGAACCTGAAAAATCTAGTTATTACACGCAACAATACATTTCTTTAAATGACAGTTTACAGCAGGTAGAAAGACAAGCACGAAATAAGTTTGCCCGTATACGTTTTGAGACAGATGAATTTATAGCTGAAAACGAAATACTATCACGACAAAAACAATTATGGACCGGTGTAGCGGTATCCATATTACTGCTAGGACTTATGTCCTACATCATTCTAGATCAGAGATCAAAAAACCAAAAACTTCGTTTTCAACAACAACAGCAAGCCGCAAACCAGGAGATTTTTAATCTAATGCTTACCCAAAAGGAAAAATTAGAAGAAGGAAAAAAAATTGAACAAAAACGGATATCGGAAGAGCTTCACGATGGCGTGCTAGGTAAAATGTTAGGAGCACGCATGGTACTTACAGGTCTCAACAAAAGAACAGAAGAAGAGGCTATTTCTGAAAGAAAAAAAGCAATAGACGCATTACAAGAGGTAGAAAAAGAGGTCCGTTCTATTTCACATGAATTAAGCCATGCCGCCTACCAAAACATTCCAAACTTTATACACTCTATAAAAGATTTATTGCTTACCGTCCAAGCTACAGGTAATTTTGACTATAAGTTTGTTTATAATGAGACCTTTAACTGGGATTCGCTTGGGGCAAGCATAAAAATTAATGTTTATAGGATGATTCAGGAAAGTTTACAAAATTGTGTTAAACATGCCCAATGTAAAAACGTAATTTTGGAACTTAGTAAAACAGATTCTGGTTTTATGGCCACAATCATAGACGATGGAAAAGGCTTCAAAACAAGTTCCAGAAAAAAAGGTATAGGTTTGCGTAATATCTCGTCTAGAATTGAAAAAATAAAGGGAACGTACACTATTAAGAGTAAACCTGGCAAGGGCACCACTGTTACATTGGAAGTGCCTTTAAATAAAGAAATTAGTTAGAAGCATTTTTTTTAAGTGTAGACTGACCAAGAAATTATGGATAATTTAATTAGAATATTAGCTGTTGATGACCATGAGATGATTGTTCTAGGTTACAAGTATACCATTGAAGGGTGTGATTTTGAAAAGTACAAAGTAACCGTAAATATTGCTCCTAGTTATCATGAAGGCAAAGCAGAAATAGAAAGTTCGGCAAACCGCATGCCCTATGATATAATATTATTGGACATCCAAATGTTTCCGGATAGCGCTAAAGAAGAAAGAGGTGGAGTAGACCTTGGGGTTTTGGTTAGAAAAATATCCCCCTCTTCTAAAGTAGTTTTTCTTTCTTCTTTTAGTGACAGCTACCATATTAACAACGTACTAAAGACTGTAAATCCTGATGGATATATGGTAAAATCCGAAGTTGATGAAAAAACGCTGCAAGATATGGTACGAACGGTTATTGAAAATCCTCCTTATTACACCGCAGCGGCATTGCAGGCCATACGCAGAAAAATGGCAAACGAAGACCAAATTGATGAACGTGATAAAAAAATATTGTATCAATTATCAATAGGAACCAAAACCAAGGATATCTCTTCTTTAGTTGCAGCATCCAGCACAACCGTTGAAAACCGAAAAAGACAGTTAAAAGTGATCTTCAATGTTGAAAACGGTAACGACTTTGCTCTTATTGAAGAAGCCAGAAAACGTGGATTTATTTAACAAACAACATATACATTGTTGAATAACAATAAATTACACATTAGTTTATTTTCTTAAAACAAAAAAACCCCAGTTTTTATGGGGTTTTTCTTTAAAGTTCAAACAGAACTGAAAACTATCTTTGGCACAAAGTGTATAACTACATCATATGCCACTATACCACGATAGTTTTAGGAACAACCATTCCAATGGTTATACTCCAAATTCACAAATGGAAGGAATGGAGTCTTTCGCAAATAGTTTGGAAAAATTGTTTTTTGCAGATGCTACCATTTTAAATTATACAAATAAAGATGAAAAAACCAATTTAGCCATTGAGCTAAACTGTAATATTTCGTTGGTAGAGATGTTATTTCACTTTAATAAAGGTACTTGGGGCAATTTTAAACCTGGAAGAACCTCTTTTATAAAATTGCTCAACAATCTTGTAAAAGAAAGTGGTTCCACAGTAGATATTGAAGAGTTTACCTTTTTCCTAAAGGACACCGCTATTATCATCAACAAGATTTATGATAATAGTATTCCTGAGCAATTAGACAAGATTATTTCCGAAATATGTAAGCACTATGTGCATTTCAGCAAGGGTTTAACAGAAACACCTTATGAAATCTATGTTCCTGTTTTTGAGGAAGAAAACAATGAAGGAAACGAAATTCTTATACAGAATATAGAGGCAGATAACAATACTAAGAAAGACTATTTTCAGTATTGGGGTCTTTATTTTGAATCTGAGGATGATGCTGTCATCTACGATTTAAAAAGCTCTACAATAGAACACGGTGACCTATTTATGCTTAACCATTGATTAAAACAAGTTTTTTGAGGTAAATGACAGTAATATAAGCTGCCCATTCCCCAAAATAATCAATTCCCCCATTTTCTACTCAATAAATTGAGTAGATTGGGGGATGGGATTATATTGATTATTTGCTATGCTTTGAGAAGTTGGAACTAAACATTAAAAAGTTCTCTTCCACTCATTAAGGCATTTACTTTTTCCTTGACAGCTTCAATTTTTGCATCATCTTCGGCATTGGTCAAAACTTCATCAACCAAGTCAACAATTACGTTCATATCAGCTTCTTTAAGACCTCTAGTAGTTATGGCAGCTGTTCCAAATCTAATTCCAGAAGTAACAAAAGGCGATTTATCATCAAAAGGAACCATGTTTTTGTTTGCAGTAATATCTGCTTTTACCAAAACTTTTTCGGCATCCTTACCCGTAATGTCCTTATTTCTTAAATCAATAAGCATCATGTGATTATCCGTGCCTCCAGAAATGATATTATACCCTTTAGCTACGAAAGCAGCCGCCATTGCAGCGGCATTTTTCTTAACCTGGATCATATAATTGAGGAAATCATCAGAAAGAGCTTCTCCAAAAGCTATTGCTTTAGCCGCTATAATGTGCTCCAAAGGACCTCCTTGGTTTCCTGGAAATACTGCTAAATCCAACAATGCGGACATCTTACGAAGATTTCCGTTCTTTAGTTTTATACCAAATGGATTATCAAAATCCTCACCCATTAGAATAAGCCCACCACGTGGTCCTCTTAAAGTTTTGTGCGTAGTTGTTGTTACAATATGGCAATGAGGAATTGGATCACTCAAAATGCCCTTTGCAATAAGCCCCGCTGGATGAGAAATATCAGCCAACAAAAGAGCACCAACACTATCTGCAATTGCTCTAAATCTTTTAAAATCTATATCACGAGAGTAAGCAGAAGCCCCCGCTATAATCATTTTTGGCTTTTCCTTAGTTGCTATTTCTTGAATAACATCATAGTCTAGCATACCTGTTTCTTTATCAACGCCATAAAAAACAGGGTTGTACAATCTACCAGAAAAATTCACCGGCGAACCGTGGGTCAAATGTCCTCCATGAGAAAGGTCAAATCCAAGAATGGTATCCCCTGGTTTTAAACAAGCGTGGTACACTGACGCATTTGCCTGCGAACCGGAGTGAGGCTGAACATTTGCATATGCCGCTCCAAATAATTCCTTAGCTCTATCTATTGCAAGTTGTTCTATTTTGTCAACTACCTCGCAGCCACCATAATAACGCTTACCGGGATATCCCTCGGCATATTTATTGGTTAGTACTGACCCCGCAGCCTCCATAACTTGTGGGCTTGTAAAATTCTCAGAGGCAATAAGCTCTATACCGCTTATTTGGCGTTCTCTTTCCTCTGCTATTAGTTCAAAAATCTGATTGTCTCGTTGCATAAGCAAATATTCTGTTAAATTGAGATGCAAAAGTACGAATTGCCCCTTGTTAAAACTCATAAAACAATATATTTGATCAAGAATTTATCAAATATAAATTAACAATCTTGCTATGCCCATACATGCCAATGACCCTTCAAAGAGAACATGGCTTCCCGTGTCCGATAATTCAGATTTCCCTATCCAGAACATTCCTTTTGGTGTTTTTCTCACTCGTGATGATATCATAACCATAGGAACCCGTATTGGAGATACCGCCATTGACCTTGGTGCCTTGCACCAACTTGGCTATTTTAATGATATACCCCTTACGGACGATATTTTTCTTCAGGATACATTGAACGATTTTATTTCGGATGGTCAAAAGACCTGGAGGTTAGTACGTAACCGTATTAGTGAAATATTTGAAGTTTCTAATGACACCCTAAAAAATAACGAAGACCATAAAAACGTAGTGCTTTTCTCTATGGATGAAATTGAAATGCAATTGCCCGTACAAGTAGGCGATTACACGGATTTTTATTCCAGTAAAGAACACGCCACTAACGTAGGTACCATGTTCCGCGACCCTAATAACGCCCTGTTACCTAACTGGCTTCACATTCCTGTAGGATATCACGGAAGAAGTTCTACCATTATCCCTAGCGGCACCCCCATTCATAGACCTATGGGGCAGACCATGCCAAAAGGGGCGGAAACTCCTGTTTTTGGGCCTTCACGTTTAGTAGATTTTGAATTGGAAATGGCTTTTATTACCACGGATACCAATGTCTTAGGTGAACCTATTTCCGTAGACGAGGCAGAAGAATATATTTTTGGAATGGTACTTTTTAATGATTGGAGTGCGCGCGACATTCAAAAATGGGAATATGTTCCCCTTGGACCATTTTTAGCCAAAAATTTTGCGTCATCTATATCTCCATGGATTGTAACGTTAGATGCTCTTCAGCCTTTTAAAGTAGACAGTCCAAAACAAGACCCTACTCCTTTACCCTATTTGCAGCAAAAGAAAAGACATAGTTACGACATTAACTTAGAAGTAGCTTTAGCTCCCGAAAACGGTACCGAAACTACCATTTCCGAATCCAATTTCAAATATATGTATTGGACCATGTCCCAACAACTAGCGCACCACACCGTAAACGGTTGTAAGGTGAATAGTGGAGACATGATGGGAAGTGGAACAATTTCCGGTCCTACTCCCAATTCCTACGGTTCCATGTTAGAACTATCTTGGCAAGGCACCAAGCCGGTACAATTGAATGACGGCTCAGAACGCACGTTCATTCAAGATAATGACACCGTAATTATGAAAGGATATTGCTCCAATAAAGATATCCGTATTGGTTTTGGAGAAGTAAGAACTACGCTTTTACCTCCTTTTGAGGCCAAAAAGAAAGGCTAATAAACTCTAGATATTTAATCTTGAAAATACCTTTAAACCACTCCCCTATGACGGGTGGGTCTAAAGGTATTTTTCTAAGTTGATATCCGTAATAGCGCCATGGGAATCATGAGCTACTACCCCTCCATTCTTTATCACCAACAACTGAGGCGATTGGTGCATCACCTGAAATTTATACCCGGTTTCATCGGAAACTTGACGGTAACTATGTAAATCCAAGAAGTAAAAGTCCATCTGCCCCTCTTCTATTGCATAGTTCTGAGTAAACATATTCAGCACCATCCGGCTAATTCCGCAAGTAGTGGAATGTTTAAATATTACTTGAGGCTTTGTTAAAGACTTCCTTTCAATTTCATCTAATTGCTCTAGAGAAGTAAGTGCTATCCAAGGGATTTTAGCTTCCTTTTTTTCTTCACCTTCATTTTTACTTCCAAACAAATTATTAAAGAGACCCATTTTGTATTTTTATAGTATCAGTCTAACGTTCTCCAAAACCTTACAACTGACTAAATGTCCTTTGTTTTATTGTAATAAGCGACATTTTGTCCTGTGTCTTACATTGGTAGGATTGTTGACCTATTTCAGTCAAAAATAAACAATAACAACAGATAACAATATACATATGAACTTTAATAATTTCACCACAAAATCTCAGGAGGCCATTCAGCAAGCTCAACAGCTTGCTCAAAGCTTGGGCCACCAGCAGATAGAAAACGAACATTTGTTCCAAGCAATTTGGGAGGTTGATGAGAACGTACTTCCTTTTATACTGAAGAAGCTAAATATTAACGTTCCCTTGCTACAACAAATCTTGGAAAAGGAACTGGAAAGCTTCCCTAAGGTTTCGGGAGGGGATATTATCCTGTCCAGAGAAGCAGGGAAAACTTTAAACGAAGCCAGTACCATTGCTAAAAAGATGGATGACGAATTTGTTTCCATTGAACATCTTTTATTGGCCATTTTAAAATCCAGCAGTAAAATAGCTCGGATATTAAAAGACCAAGGAGCTACCGAAAAAGATTTGAAAGCAGCCATTGAAGAACTGCGCAAAGGAGGAAGGGTAACTTCTCAAAGTGCGGAAGACACCTATAACTCCTTGGATAAATACGCCCGTAACCTTAACCAGTTAGCAGACAGTGGCAAATTGGACCCGGTAATTGGACGCGACGAAGAAATCCGTCGTATTCTTCAAATTTTATCAAGAAGAACCAAAAATAACCCTATGTTGGTTGGTGAACCAGGTACCGGTAAAACGGCAATTGCCGAAGGTTTGGCGCACCGTATTGTTCAAGGTGACGTTCCCGAGAACCTTAAAGATAAAATTATCTATTCTTTGGACATGGGAGCTTTAATTGCCGGTGCCAAATATAAGGGAGAGTTTGAGGAGCGATTGAAATCGGTCATTAAAGAAGTGACTTCATCAGATGGGGACATTGTCTTATTTATAGATGAAATTCACACGTTGGTTGGCGCTGGTGGTGGACAAGGTGCCATGGATGCCGCTAACATTTTAAAGCCGGCATTGGCTCGTGGCGAACTCAGAGCCATAGGTGCCACCACACTGGATGAATACCAAAAATATTTTGAAAAAGATAAAGCGCTAGAAAGACGTTTCCAAAAGGTAGTTGTTAACGAGCCGGATACGGAAAGTGCTATTTCAATTCTACGCGGTATTAAAGAAAAATATGAAGCCCACCATAAGGTACGAATCAAGGATGAGTCGGTAATAGCTGCGGTAGAATTATCGCAGCGGTACATTACCAACCGGTTTCTACCGGACAAGGCTATTGATTTGATGGATGAAGCTGCCGCAAAATTACGTATGGAAATAAATTCCAAACCAGAGGAGCTAGATGTTCTGGACCGTAAGATTATGCAGTTAGAAATTGAAATTGAAGCTATTAAACGTGAAAACGATAAGGCCAAGCTAAAATTGCTAAACGTTGATCTAGCGAATCTGAAAGAAGACAGAAATGAGCTTTTTGCCAAGTGGGAAAGCGAAAAATCGGTCGTAGACGAGATTCAAAAGACCAAGCAGGATATTGAGGAATTTAAGCTTGAGGCGGAACGTGCCGAGCGTAACGGAGATTACGGTAAAGTTGCGGAACTACGTTATGGAAAAATTAAAGAGTCACAAGAAAAACTGGAGGAACTCCAAAAAGTATTGGATGAACAACAGCTAGGCGATACTTTAATAAAAGAAGAGGTTACCAGTGAAGACATAGCGGAAGTCGTGGCAAAATGGACCGGCATTCCGGTAACCAAGATGCTACAAAGTGAACGTGAAAAACTTTTAAAGCTGGAAACGGTCCTTCACAAAAGAGTGGTTGGCCAGAATGAAGCTATTGAAGCCGTATCCGACGCCATTAGAAGAAGTCGTGCCGGATTACAAGATGCGAACAGACCTATTGGATCCTTCCTATTTTTAGGTACCACAGGAGTTGGTAAAACGGAGCTGGCAAAAACATTGGCCTCTTATCTTTTTGATGATGAGAATGCAATGACGCGTATTGACATGAGTGAATATCAAGAGCGCCACTCAGTAAGTAGATTGGTTGGAGCACCTCCAGGATACGTAGGCTATGACGAAGGTGGTCAGTTAACGGAAGCCGTGAGAAGAAGACCTTATTCCGTGGTTCTGCTTGACGAGATTGAAAAGGCACACCCGGACACATTCAATATTTTATTACAAGTATTGGATGAAGGAAGGTTAACGGACAATAAAGGTAGAGTTGCAGATTTCAAGAATACCATTATTATAATGACCAGTAATATGGGCAGTACTATAATTCAGGAAAAATTTGAAAACAGCAAAGACCCTTATAGCGCCACCGAGGCTGCACGAGTTGAGATTTTAGGATTGTTGCGAAAAACAATTCGTCCTGAATTCCTTAACCGTATAGATGACATTATCATGTTTACCCCGCTTAGCCGAGAGGATATAACCAAAATTGTTAGACTACAATTAAACAGTTTAAAGAAAACTATTGCAAAGCAGCATATTACAATTGATGCTACTGAAGAAGCCGTTAATTACCTAGCCAACAAGGGTTATGACCCACAGTACGGAGCCCGCCCCATAAAAAGGGTCATACAAAGAGAGGTTCTTAACAACCTTTCCAAGGAACTCCTGAGCGGAAATATAAAAGCGGATAGTATTGTTCTTATTGATTCCTTTAATGACGAACTGGTCTTTAGAAATCAAGATGAACTGGTAGAGTAAGTATATTTTTCTTAAAATAGACTTGTTTTTAAAAGCACCCGAAAAAGGGTGCTTTTTTTTCTTTGGTATATACCATACAGTATATAATTTCTTTATCTTCGTATAAAACTGTACCATTATGTCTACGAAAGCCGAAAGAACTACAGCCTTTATTATTGAAACTGTTGCCTCCGTTTTTAATAAACACGGATATATCGGAACCAGTATGAGCGACCTTACGGAAGCTACAGGATTAACCAAAGGGGCCATTTATGGTAATTTTGAAAATAAGGAAGCTTTAGCCTTATCTGCCTATCAATACAACAGCAACTTACTCTTATCAAAAGTAGATGAAGTTCTCGCGGAAGAAAACAATGCTCTTGACAAGCTTTTTAAACTCACGGATTTTTATAGAAACTACGACTCGTTTACCCTGAGCATGGGCGGGTGCCCTATTTTAAATACCGGGGTTGATGCGCAGCACAATAATAGATTATTGGTTGCCGCCAACAAGGAAGTTATTAGGGAAATGGAAGGTAAGATAGCCTTAGTGCTTGAGAACGGTTCTAAGAATAATGAACTACACCTTCCCGTCACTCCTCTGCAATTTGCCAAACAACTTTTTACTATGATTCAAGGTGCAATTGCTATGGCCACTATGACCACTGATAAAAAGTACCTAACCAACACCATCGCTTATTTAGAGGTGCTCATAAAGAAAGAGCTTAAGAAGTAAAGTTTTACACCTACCATTCATAGCTTTCTTAAATCTTTCAGAAGTTTAATAGCTGTTACCCCTATTCTTTTTTAAGTAGGATTTAAAGTTTAACCAACCTGTTTTCCTCGGTTTTTTCATCTTCTTACTTGCCCACTACTCTAAAAATCCAAGTGTTACCTGTAAACTTACCATCAAACTTACTATCTCTAGCCTGCCTAGCCTGTCCCATAGTGTTATAGCGCCCTAAGTAGACGTAATTGAATTTGTTCTTACTACGCACAAAAGATTTAGGCTGAAGTCCCCTTTTCTTCATATCCGCCATAAAAGCATCAAAATACTTTTTGGTACCAAAAACATTGGCAATTAAATAGTACCCCGGTTCTAGCCCATCCTCAGTTTTTACTTCTTCGTATTTTTCACCTTTTTTAGGAACAACCACCTCTTCTTGTTGTGCTAGCTTGGCCTCTTGAGCCGCCTTCTCTTTTTCAAGCGCCTCTTGTTTTGCCTTTTCTTGAGCTACTTTTTGAGCTTCCGCTTCGGCCTCTCGTCTTTTCTTTTCAACACTCTCGGCTGCAGCAAGCGCCTCTTTTTCTTTGGCACTATTAATGGAGTCCAGTCTTCTTTTTTGTTCCTCTTGTTCAGCTTTGGCAACTGCTGCTGCTTTTGCTTTTTCAGCCATTACACTTTCTTGCTCTTCCGCTTGTTTTTCTGCTGCTTGGGCAAGTGCTTCCTCTTCTTTGGCTTTTTCGGCAGCCTCCTTTTTAAGTCGTTTTTCCTCTTTTCTTAATGCTAAGGCTTGTTCTTTTTCAGATTTAGCTATGGAGTCTTGAGCAATTTTTTCTAACCTGCGACGCTCCTTTTCTTCTTTTTTAGCCTGCTTTTCTTCATCTTTTGAAGCTTCAGCCAATTCCGCAGCTTTTTCCAATTCCTGGGCTACAGCTTTATTTTTCTTTTCCTCTTCTGCATCGGCAATTGTTTCAGATTCTATTTGATCTAGCTCATTTTCCTCTAGATCAACAGCCCCCACCATCTTATGACGTTCCTCTGGTTTTCCAAAAAAGTAAGCTGCCATCAACTCAAACGAAGGCTCGGAACTTACGGATGAACTTGCTCCAAATTCTACCAACGCACCTAAGGACAAATGGTTAAAAAATGTGCCTCCCGCTCCAATGCCATATCCATAAAAATTGTTGAAGCCTAATTGTCCCCAATATTTATTCGTATTTAATAATGCATTAAAACCTACTTGATTGGCTTCACCGGGAATGGTACGCAAATACATAGACGGACGTATAAATGAATTTTGTGCCGCACCTAAAGTTACCGGAAAATCATAGGAAACAATCCCCATAAAGACCTTATCTTCTTTTTCCGTATTCGCTTCTTTTTCGGTAAAATTAAAATCGATTAAATTTTCGGAAGCAAAACCTAATGTGAGTCGTTCCACACTCAAACTAACCCCCGGTGCCACCTGTAGTATAAAATCATCCGTTGGAGCTGATTGTAATAATGGAAAATCAGGATTTACAGTAAAACGGTCATCAGCAAGGGATTGCACAAAACCAAATACGTTTGCCCCTACCGAAAGTTTTACACTTTCATTAAGATTAAAACTGTGCGCGTAATTAATGACCCCGCCCGTATCAAAATAGACACCCGTATTTTGCTGAAAGAATGCCACGCCAACCGCAGACTTACTATTTAATTTTCTAGTGTAATTTAAAAACTGGGTAGTAGGATTACCGTCTATTGCCTGCCACTGCCAACGCACCCAATAGGCCAGAGAATTGGCATTGTTCCTATCCACAGAAAATGCGGGATTAAACAAACTGGCATTGTACGTTGTTAAGTTATGTTGCCTTAAGTCTGCAGGCAAACGAGACTCTTGACTCCGCAGAACCAAAACAGACAATAAAAAGAGAAATGTATATAGAGTTCTGAGCATGATTACAAAAAAACAAAAACCAGTATTCCTACATACTTTTTTTGTCTAAATTTAGTTAACAATTATGCAAGAGTTTTCAACCAAAAACTATTACCTATTATGCAACGGATCAAATCCTTATATATTATTATCCTTACGACCTTAATTTTTGTAAGTTGTAAAGACGATACAAAAGTTACTCAAGATACCAACACAAATGGTGTAGTTTCTACTTTTTATTTTATTCGCCATGCAGAAAAAGACCGTACGGACCCTGAAAATGTAGATCCGGAATTAAACCAACGCGGTTTAGGAAGAGCTATGCACTGGGCAGAAATTTTAAAAGATGTTGATCTAGATATCATTTACACCACAGATTACGAAAGAACTTCTATGACCGCCGCACCAACGGCCGTGAAAAAAGAGCTTGACGTAAAGTATTACGAACCTCAGAACGTAAACATAGAGCAGTTTAAAAAAGACAATCTTGGCAAGAATGTTCTTGTTGTTGGCCATAGTAACACCACTCCTGATTTTGTAAACCAAATGATAGGCATAGACCTATATTATGAAATGGACGATACCGATAACGGAAGTCTTTTTATTGTACAAATAGTTGGCCAACAAGCTACTTCACAAAGACTTCACATTAACTGCAATTGTCCTAAAGAACGGTAATCTTCTTTTTTGACGGCACAAAGAAAAGCGGTATAAGTTTTTAATATGCCCTTATCAAATATCTATACCTATGAATTAGTCTATAATTTAGGGAACTTCACTATTTTTGCGGTATGGTTCAGAAGAACATCAACATAAAGAATAAGAAGGCCAAGTTTGAATATGAGTTCATAGACACCTATGTAACGGGAATTGTTTTGGCCGGAACAGAAATAAAATCCATTCGTGAAGGAAAAGCTTCCATTACCCAAAGCTTTTGTGAGTTTAATGAAGCGGGAGAACTGTTTGTAATCAATATGCAGATAGACGAGTATTCCCATGCTTCTCATTTTAATCACAAGCCAAAGGCGGAACGCAAATTGCTCATGAACAAACGGGAGCTTAAAAAATTGCGCAAAGAAGTTACTACTTCCGGTTTTACCATCGTACCCACCAACCTGTTTATAAACGATAGAGGCTTGGCGAAATTAAAAGTGGCCTTGGCCAAGGGTAAAAAACTTTATGACAAGCGAGAAACCCTGAAAGACCGCGACAATCAACGTAATCTTTCCAGAATCAAGAAAAGCTTTAATAGCTAAAAAAGAGTGGTTTAGTTCTTATTCTCCAGAAGAGGAACAAAACGAAAAGAACCGAATTCCTTTTTCTCGAATTCTTTTTCGGACTTTCTGATGAACAAGGTCATGATTTGATCGTCCGTACCTACGGGAATAACCAATCTACCACCAATTTTCAACTGGCTCATGAGTGCCCTAGGTACTTCTGGAGCTCCGGCAGTAACAATGATACCATCATAAGGTGCCTGCTCCGGCAACCCTTTATACCCGTCACCAAAAATCATTTTTTTAGGTCTATAGCCCATTTTTCTAAAGAAAATCTTGGTTTTCTTGAACAGTTCCAATTGGCGTTCTATAGTGTATACCTTAGCCCTTAAAAGCAATAATACTGCCGTTTGATACCCACTGCCCGTACCTATTTCCAATATATTCTGGTCGGGTTTTACCTCTAATAATTGCGATTGAAAAGCTACGGTATAGGGTTGAGAAATAGTTTGATCGGCCGCAATAGGAAACGCCTTATCTTGGTAGGCGTGTCCCTCAAAACTACTGTCCATAAATAAATGTCTGGGTATGGTACGTATAGCTTCCAGCACATTTTTATCCGAAATGCCTTTAGCTACCAATACTTCGGCCAGCTTATTGCGCATTCCCCTATGTTTTAAAGTATCTCTCAATGGTTTGGTTTTGGAAGGTAAAGTTAACTTGTAAAATTTCAACTCACAAGTCTACCGACTAAATGTCAGCCTTCATTTTTTAAAAACCGTAAACTTTAATCTTCCTAAATGAAACCCGAAAACTCCGAAACTATCCTTATTTTTGATACAAATTGAAATTTATGCTCAGAGTTGGCGTATTAGGCGCAGGTCATTTAGGAAAAATACATTTACGTCTGTTAAATGAATCAAAAAAATATGAATTGGTCGGTTTTTATGATGCCGATGCTATAAACGGAAAAAAGGTAGCGGATGAATTTGGGTACCATTATTACGACAACATCAATAAACTTATTGAAGCTGTAGATGTAGTAGATATCGTAACCCCTACCCTTTCCCATTTTGATTGTGCCAAAAAGGCCATGGAAAAAGGAAAGCATATCTTTATAGAAAAACCGATAACCAATACTTTTGAAGAAGCTGCCCAGCTTCTTGAACTGGAAAAAAAATATAACGTAAAAGGCCAAGTAGGACATGTGGAACGTTTTAATCCCGCTTTTTCTGCGGTAAAACACCAGATTAACACCCCAATGTTCATTGAAAGCCATCGTTTGGCAGAGTTCAATCCCCGTGGTACGGATGTGCCAGTGGTGCTAGACCTTATGATACATGATATTGATGCTATTCTTAGCGTTGTAAAATCCGAGGTAAAACAAATCAATGCAAGTGGGGTTTCGGTCATAAGCAAGTCTCCGGATATTGCCAATGCACGAATAGAGTTTGAAAATGGTTGTGTTGCAAACTTGACCGCTAGTAGAATTTCATTGAAAAACATGCGTAAATCACGTTTCTTTCAAAAAGATGCTTACATATCCGTAGACTTCTTGGAGAAAAAAGTTGAGGTGGTAAAAATGAAGGATGCTCCCGAAAAAGTAGGCGATTTTGATATGGTTCTCCAAAATGCGGAAGGCGAAAAGAAACAAATCTATTTTGAAAATCCGGAAGTGGGCACCAATAACGCCATTCTTGATGAATTAGAAAGTTTTGCAGATGCTATTGCCAATGACACTACCCCAATCGTAAGCTTAAAGCAAGGCACACAGGCATTAAAAGTAGCATTACAGATTATTGCTTCTTTTTAAATCTTAAAAAACAAAACCTATGCAGAACATAGCAGTTATAGGTGCAGGAACTATGGGCAACGGAATTGCCCATGTTTTTGCCCAAAACGGCCACAATGTACATTTGATAGATATTTCAGAAGATTCATTGACCAAAGGATTGGCCAACATCTCTAAAAATCTGGATAGAATGCTGGCGAAGGAAAAAATATCAGAGAGCGATAAAAAAGCAACTCTAGACCGTATTTCAACCTTTACCACGCTTAAAGATGGGGTTGCCAACGTAGATTTAGTAGTTGAAGCCGCTTCCGAAAATCTAAATGTAAAACTGGGTATTTTTAAAGAGTTAGACGCTATTTGCAATGAAAACACCATTTTAGCTACAAATACGTCCTCTATTTCTATCACTCAAATTGCAGCCTCCACAAATCGGCCGCAGAAGGTTATCGGCATGCATTTTATGAACCCTGTTCCCATCATGCAATTGGTAGAAATCATAAGAGGTTATAACACTTCTAATGAAACTACGGCACAGATTATGGAGCTTTCCATGCAATTGGGCAAAACCCCAACAGAAGTAAACGACTACCCCGGTTTTGTAGCGAATAGGATTCTAATGCCCATGATTAACGAAGCCATTGAAACACTTTACAATGGTGTGGCCGGTGTTTCTGAAATTGACACGGTTATGAAATTGGGTATGGCACACCCAATGGGCCCGCTTCAACTAGCTGACTTTATTGGTTTAGACGTATGCCTATCCATTCTAAACGTTATGTACGATGGTTTTAAAAATCCAAAATATGCGCCCTGCCCACTTTTAGTAAATATGGTAATGGCAAAAAAACTAGGGGTAAAATCAGGCGAAGGTTTTTATGATTACAGCGAATCAAAAAGGGCGGAAAAGGTTTCCTGCCAATTTTTATAAAACCTAAAACAAGCTCAGTAGAACCTACAATCCACAAGTAACATAATGATAAAAGATCATCTTTTAGAAATAAAGAATACACTTCCCGAACATGTGACCCTGGTTGCCGTTTCCAAAACAAAGCCCGACGAAGACATCATGGAAGCCTATGCCGCCGGCCAACGCATATTTGGAGAGAACAAGGTGCAGGAAATGACAGGCAAATGGGAGCGCCTGCCAAAAGATATCCAATGGCATATGATCGGCCATTTACAGCGTAACAAAGTAAAGTACATGGCTGAGTTTGTTAATTTGGTTCATGGTGTAGACAGCTTTAGACTTTTGACCGAAATCAATAAAAGAGCGGAGCAAAACAACCATACCATAGACTGTCTTCTTCAAATTCATATTGCGGAAGAAGACACCAAATTTGGACTCGACAAAGGGGAATTGCATGCCATTCTAAATTCGGAAGCATACCGTGAACTTAAAAATATAAATGTGGTAGGTTTAATGGGTATGGCCACTTTTACAGAGGATGAATCCCAAGTAAGAAGGGAGTTCAGGCAATTAAAGTCAATTTTTGATTCCATTCAACCTGAAAATCCAAAAATAAAAACCCTATCCATGGGGATGAGCGGAGATTATCAAATAGCTATTGAAGAAGGAAGTACCATGGTACGCATTGGAAGTAGTATCTTTGGTAAGCGGAATTATTAACATTCTACTTTCAACCAAGACCAAACCGCTACCACAGTACAAAAACAGATAGATGTATTCCATTTTAGATATTGAGACCACAGGAGGTAAATTTAATGAAGAGGGCATAACGGAAATTGCCATTCATAAATTTGACGGACATAAGGTGGTAGACCAGTTTATTAGTTTGGTAAACCCGGAAAAAGAGATTCAACCATTTGTTGTAAAACTTACCGGTATCAACAATAAAATGTTACAGACCGCCCCAAAATTCCATGAGGTGGCCAAACGAATTGTAGAAATAACCGAAGACACTGTACTCATTGCCCATAACGCACAATTTGATTATAGAATATTACGGAATGAATTTAGACGGTTAGGCTATAATTTTGAGCGAAAAACCTTGTGTACAGTTGAGCTTTCCAAAAAATTGATTCCGGAAGCGGAATCACATAGCCTTGGTAAACTGGTAAGGTCTTTGGGAATTGCCGTAAGTGACAGGCATAGAGCAAACGGTGATGCCTTGGCAACACTTCAACTCTTTAAAATATTACTTTCTAAAGACCTTGACAAGACAATTATTAAAAGTGTTATTCGCAAAGAAACGGAAGGTGAACTTTCTGACCGCCAGTTGGATATCGTAGACTCCTTACCCTCCGAAACGGGAGTATATTATATGCACGATAAGGATGGGGAAATACTCTATCTAGGCAAAAGTACCAACATAAAGAAAAGGGTAAACCAGCATTTTACCAAATCAGGCGGACGTTCAAGACAACTACAAAAAGCGACTAAAAAGGTAACTTTTGAAAGAACCGGAAATGAATTGGTTGCTCTTTTAAAGGAAAACGAAGAGCTTAAAAGAAACCGACCTAAATATAACCACAGGCCCAAAGCCGTAATTTTTAGTCACGGAATATATGTTGAAAAAAATGAAGCGGGTTACAAAACTTTCAAAATCAGAAAAACAACAGAAAGAAACGGGTCTTTTGCTACGTTTAACAGTGTTGCCGGAGCTTCTAACTTTATTTATAAGTTAACCCGTGAATTCAATCTCTGCGATAAAATAAACGGTATATCAGAAGCCAAGGGCAACTGCTCCAACTACGATGATGATGCGTGCCTTGGTGCCTGCATTTCCAAAGAACCGGTTGAGGAGTATAACCAACGAGTCGCTCAAGCGGTAAATAAATACTCGTTAAACCAGAAAAACGTAGTTATAGTAGATAAGGGGCGAGAAATTGGTGAATACAGTGCCGTATTAATAAAAAATGGAGACTTTAAGGGTATTGGTTATTATAACTTGAATCATCAAATTAATAATATTCATATCTTAGAATCTATAATCGTGCCTATGCGCGGTAATCATAATACCACGCACATAATTGAAACCTATATACGTAAAAAGCACAGTTTAAAAATTCTAGAATTAAGCGATCAATAAAATTTGAGAGAACATAAACCCGATAAAGGCTGGAAGCACAAGGTTCATGAAATTATTTATGAAGCGGATACTCCTTTGGGTAAATGGTTTGACATTTTGTTGTTTATCCTAATCATCATCAGTGTACTTCTGGTAATGTTGGAAAGCGTAAAATGGATTGATGCAGAATACCACCAAACCCTTTTTATACTGGAATGGGTGGTAACCATCCTCTTTACCATTGAATATATTGCTAGAATCATCAGCATAAAACAACCTAAGAAATACATTTTTAGTTTTTATGGAATAATTGATCTGTTATCTACTATTCCATTATATCTTTCCTATATTTTCGCAGGGTCGCAAGTACTTTTGGCCATCAGGTCATTACGTCTTTTAAGAGTCTTTAGAATCTTAAAATTGGTTCGGTTTTTAGGAGAGGCCTCTCAGCTTAAAAATGCATTAAAAGCCAGTAGGGCCAAAATAACCGTTTTTCTATTTGCCGTACTTATTCTATCTGTAATATTGGGTACGCTCATGTATTTAATAGAGGGAGACGAGGCCGGTTTTACCAGTATCCCTACGAGCATCTATTGGACTATAGTAACCCTAACTACAGTTGGCTATGGAGACATTGCGCCCATTACACCACAAGGGCAGTTTATAGCGACATTGATTATGTTGGTCGGTTATGGTGTAATTGCCGTTCCTACGGGTATTGTTACGGTAGAGTTTGGTAAAAGAGGACAAGAACAGAAAAAAGTAGGCAACAATCATTTTGTACACGTAAACACTCAAGCCTGCAGGAATTGTGCTAAAGAAGGTCATAGGGACGATGCCAGCCATTGTTATAATTGTGGAAGCGAGCTGTAATGGAAAAAATACTTTTATCCGTAGTAGGCCCAACCGCGATTGGCAAGACCAAACTTGCAATTTCCCTTGCACAGCATTATAATACCGAAATTATTTCTGCGGATTCCAGACAGTTTTTTAAAGAAATGAGAATTGGCACCGCTGTACCCACACCAGAAGAACTAAGTCAGGCCAAACATCACTTTATACAGCATATCAGCATTTTTGATTCGTATTCTGTGGGTGATTTTGAACGGGATGCCCTTCAACTGTTAGAAACCCTTTTCGAAAAAAACCATATAGTGGTCATGGTTGGCGGAAGCGGATTATATACCAAAGCCGTAACCGAAGGTTTGGACGACTTTCCAAAAGTAGACCTAAAAATACGTAAACAGCTTAATCAACATTTTGCCGAAAAAGGAATTGAATTCTTGCAAAAAGAACTTCAAGAAAGAGACCCCAAGTACTACGCATCCGTAGATTTAAACAATCCACATAGACTCATAAGAGCACTTGAAATTTGCATGGGTACTAACAGTCCCTACTCCTCCTTTCTATCAAAAAATAAAAAAAATCGTCCGTTTAAAACCATCACTATTGGTTTAGAAGCAGACCGCGCCCTAATTTACGACCGCATTAATCAGCGTGTAGACATTATGGTTAAGGAAGGCCTTATTGAGGAAGCTAGGCAACTTGATAAGCACAAAGAACTTAACGCGTTACAAACGGTTGGCTACCGAGAGCTTTTCAGTTATTTTGAAAAGCAAGAGAACCTTGATGATAGCCCAGAACATAATGACCTTAACTTTGCCCTAGAGGAAATAAAGAAAAATACACGCAGATTCGCAAAACGACAATTAACTTGGTTCAAACGAAACAAGGAGACCATCTGGATTCCTTATAATGCAGATTTTCAAGAATTGATAGCGATACTAAATAATACTATTTCAAATGAAAAGTAAACACCCCATAATATTCGTCATGGGCGTATCCGGCTCGGGAAAAAGTACAATTGGCAAACTCTTGGCCAAAGAGTTAAATTTAGGATTCTATGATGGGGATGATTACCATCCGGAAGCCAACGTAAAAAAAATGGCCGAAGGCAATCCGTTAGATGACAATGACCGCCAAGGCTGGTTAGAAAGACTGAATCTTCTAGCCATAGAAAAAAGTTATACAGGAGCAGTAATAGCCTGTTCCGCACTTAAAAATAAATACCGTACTATATTACAGAACGGCCTAGATAAGGAACTTCAGTTTGTATACTTAAAAGGAACTTTTGATGAAATTATGGAGCGTCTTTCACAGCGCAAAAATCACTTTATGCCCCCAGAATTATTGCGTTCCCAATTCAACACTTTAGAAGTCCCGAAAGAGGCAATTACAGTATCCATTATGCAGACACCCGAAGAAATTGTTGCTAAAATAATTAGCGATTTAAATTAAAAAAGCCCTGATATACAATATCAGGGCTTTTTATAAAATATGCAGTACTACTATACGTCCTCTTTTACCACTAAACGGAAACCTTCTCCGTGAATGTTCAAGATTTCGACCGTATCATCTAATTTTAAATACTTTCTTAGCTTAGCAATGTACACATCCATACTACGGGAAGTGAAATAGTTATCATCTCTCCATATTTTTGTCAATGCTAATTCCCTTGGCATCAAATCATTTTCATGAAGAGCCAAAAGCCTTAAAAGTTCATTTTCTTTTGGCGAAAGTTTAATAGCTTCCTCCTCTTTGTACTTTAAGAATCTGAGTTTAGAGTTTAAGTGGAAGTTTCCAATTTTAAATTCAAACTTCTTACTATCTGCCAATGTATTAGATGCTTTTCTTTGAAGAATAGCTCTAATTTTCATTAAAAGGACTTCAGAATCAAAAGGCTTGTTCAAATAATCATCAGCCCCTGCTTTATACCCTTTTAGAACATCTTCTTTCATGGTTTTAGCGGTCAGGAAAACGATCGGAACATTTTCATTCTTTTCACGAATTTCCTTTGCCAAGGTAAAACCGTCCTTATAAGGCATCATCACATCTAAAATACAGATGTCATAATTATCCTTTTTAAATTTTTCAAACCCCTCCATACCATTCTTGGCTAAAGTGACATCAAAATCATTCATTGATAAATAGTCCTTTAGCACAATTCCAAAATTGGGATCATCTTCTACTAAGAGTATTTTTTTATTAATTGTTTCCATAACTTGTTGAGTTAGATTAAAGGCAATTTTATATAGAAAGTACTTCCCTTTCCTTTTTCACTTTCTGCGTAAACTTCACCTTGGTGATCGTCTACAATCTTTTTTACATATGCCAACCCTAGGCCATGCCCCTTAACATTATGTAAATCTCCCGTGTGTTCACGGTAGAATTTTTCAAATACTTTTTTGACCACGGCTTTGCTCATCCCAGCTCCTTGGTCTTTTATTTCTATTACAATATAATTCTTGGCTACCTCTGTATATATATCTATATGTGGTGCCTTAGTTGAATATTTAATGGCGTTATCCAGAATATTTACGATAACGTTCGTAAAATGCATTTCACTGGCCAAAACCTCAGTTCTACCTGCGTTTAAATGCGTTTCTATATATCCGCCTCTGTCAGATACAATCAACTCTACGTGGGCAATTGCATCCTCTATTATATCGTGAACATCTACCCTATCCTTACTAATATCCAACTGGTTCTTCTCCAATTTGGATATTCTCAATACGTTCTCTACTTGGGCATGCATTCGCTTGTTTTCCTCACGAATCATGGTCAAATACCTATCTACTTTTTCCGGGTCTCCTATTATTTTAGGGTTTCGGATAGCCTCTACCGCTAAATTGATAGTTGCAATAGGTGTTTTAAACTCATGTGTCATATTATTTATGAAATCGGATTTTATCTCCGAAATCTGTTTCTGACGTATAAGCTGATAAATTGCACCGGAATAAGCTATGACTATGACCAAAGTAAAAAGCAGCGACAACAGCGCCATTTTTATGATAGACTGAATCAAAAACTTCTTCTTCTTTGGAAAGGAAATCAAGAGCGAAAAATTGCTTGCTCCCTCACTATCCTTAAAGATAGCGGTTTCATACAGCATGTCCTTATCAAATTTGAATTTCCTAGACTTTACCTTGGTAGGAAGCCCTCTACTGTACACCCCATATTCATAATCAATATTAAGGTTCCTGTTCTTTAGCTCACGATTTAAAAGCAACTGAATTTCTTGATTGGAAACTCTTTTGTGGATAGGTACTTTCTTGGCGTATTCACTAAAAACGTCTTCAAATTGGGCCTTCTCTATTGCAGAGAGTCCACCAATTTTTTCAAGTTTTTGTACCGCATTCAGCTTATACTCCTTACCGTCCAATCCAAAATCTTCCTTAAAAATAGTTTTGGAACGCTTGCTCGTATAGTTTTTAATTGTGGCTACGGTATCGCTACCATTACCGTTATCAAAGAACGTAGATGCTATATTGTAATCTTCTTCTAAAATACCATGGGAATAAAACCGAATCTCATTGGAGTTTATATCACGGTCTATAAAAAAGATATTTCGTAAATGGGAACTTTTAGGCTCGCCTACACTATCTTTTATATTAATGTAGCGTTCAAAATAATCCTTTGTCTCTCTTTCCTCAATTTTATCCGACACTTCGTTCAAAACTTCGGACACTGTGTTGGAAAATTGTTCTTCCTTATCTTCTACAGACTGCTTTATCCACAAGAACTGAACAGATATTATTCCTATCAAGGAGAGACTCATCAACGCCACCAAAAGGACAAATAACCTCTTATTCATTTAAAAACAAAATTAAAGATTTAACAACTAGTAGATAGTAGGTTTAACCAAACCTTAACAAAAATGTTAAAACTGCGTGAGGCCTATATTTTATTAAGTATATCGCGATGCACATCTAAAACTTGAACCTTGGTTTGCTCTATGTTCTCGTTTTGGATAATATAGTTAGAAGCTTCTATTTTTTTAGCATCGTCCCATTGATTTTTCATTCGTGCTTTTATCCCTTCAACGGTATTGTCACCATCTCGTTGCATAACACGTTCTATTCTTGTCTCCTCCGGAGCGGTCACTAAAATGATACAATCATAAAAATCCTGTGAACCAATTTCGAAGATTATAGCCGCTTCTTGAATTACATATCCTGATTTTTGCTCCTTGGCCCAACCAATAAAATTTTGCCGTACCGCAGGATGAACTATGGCATTGAGGGCCTCTAAAAGTTCCTTGTTATTAAATACCTGCTGTGATACGTACGCCCGGTTCAATATTCCGTTAAGGTAAGCTTCTTCCCCTAACAAATCTTTAATGTTTTTGACCAATTCAGGGGACTCCTGCATTAAACTTTTGGCCCGGTTATCGGAATTGTATACCGGCACCCCCAACTCTTCGAACATTTTGGCAACAGTGGTCTTACCACTTCCTATACCACCTGTTAAACCTACAATGATCATTTTTTATTCAATATATATTCCACACTGGTTGTTTGCAGTTTTACGCTATGCAGACCACTTGGTTTTTTTCTTAATTCCAATTTAAGTTTTTTCCGGTTACCATCTCTTAACTGCCCATAATCTGCAATAACCTCAAAATCCGAAACTTCTAATTTTTTAAGGCGATCTAATTTGGCTTTACATATTACCCCTACTTCATCTGGAAACGTCTTTACCTCAATATTACCGGGAAAGTGAACCGTCTTAATCTTAACCTCAAAAACCTTTTCCGAAAAACGCGCAATTTTTGCAGTAAGCTCCACCTCGTTTGCAGAGTACATCGTGTTTTTTAGTTCTTCAGGTTTAAAAACCGCTACGATTTCAGAAAAATTGGTATCTAAATCTGGTAAAGTCATTTTATGGGTTCGGACCACATTTATAGTATCTATTTCCTTTGAAGGCCCCGTAATGGTAATGGAATCTGGTTTAACTTCCATTTTTCCGTCCAACAAATAGTTTCTGGCCATATTGACCTCTACATTTGGTCTAACCGGTACTTTCTTGGAAATAACGGCCAACATACCCACAAAAAGAGTGTCGGTTTCAATATCTATCAAAGACATTGATCCACTTAACTGTTTTTCTACTTGTTTTCTATAAATCTCTTGGGGAATATAAAATATGGAGTCCTTTTGTTTGGCATCCGCTAGGTCAATATCAATTTTTGCATGCTTAAAATTAAAACCTAAAAACTGAAACCCACCGGCCTTAAGCTTCACTTTTAGCTCACTATCCGTAGAACCCTTAAACAAATACCCTTCTGGAACGTTCACATATTCCAAATCAAAATTTGCCGTACTCACATAACTCCGTGAAAGGTTGTTTATGAGCCATATCAAGGTGGAAAAAAACAAAAACACTAAAAATATTTTTACTTTTCTCTTCTTAAGTGCCTTTTTTACAAAATCTACTACCTTGTTTATCAATTATTTAAAAAATAAATATGGAAACAATGTTTCCGGTTCCTTTTTGCTAAAGTTAAGGAAGATGGTCGATTTTAAAAAACCATATCCATATCCCATAAATTGAATGCTCACAGCCACCAAAGACAATAGAGCAACAGCCAAATTTCTATTCTTCAAAAATGAATCTATAAAAATGAGCGAAAAATATATAGTGTATAAATACAAGGGTAAGGGTATACCAACCGCCATAAACACCAAAGATGCCAAAAACCCCAAACAAAACAACGTTGGAAACCAATAAGTCATTTTTGATGTCTTAGGATGCCATTTGTTCAAAATAGGCCGTACACTACCAAATTTCTTCACCTGTATAAAAAACTTGTTCCAATCTATACGGCGTTTATGATATACGAATGCCTCAGGTATTAGTTTAGTATCATACCCTTTCTCCCAAATACGAAAGGTAAAATCCGGATCTTCTCCCGGATGAATTTTACCAAAGCCGCCTACGGTTTCAAATGCGGTTTTGGAAATACCCATATTAAAACTTCGCGGCTGGAACTTATCAACTGCTTTCTTATTACCACGAATACCTCCCGTGGTAAGTACCGATGTCATTGCATAGTTAATAGCCTTTTGTAAAAGACCAAAAGATTCATGCGCTGCATCCGGACCTCCAAAACAATGCACATAGTCCTTGTTCAAAGCGTTATGAACCGCTTCCAAATACCGGGGAGGAATCATACAATCCGAATCTACAATAAGAAAATAATTGCCCTTGGCACGGGCCATTCCGTAGTTTCTTGAATCACCAGGTCCTGAATTTGCCTTTTTATAGTACGATATAGAAAGTCTATCCTTAAAATCTTCCATCACCCTTTCTGAAGAAAGCGTAGAACCATCCTCCACAATCAGCACTTCAAAATCCTTTGAATAGGTCTGGTGCGTTAGGCTTTCTAATAGCTCCGTAATTTCATCGGGTCTATTATAAACAGGAACTATAAATGAAAAAGATAAATTCATGGGCTTTTTTACGGAAATTCTTAGGGCATTTTACATTACTTTTTCCGCAATGTAAAATGCCCAAAATTTATGCCGAAAACAAACACTTCGCCAGAATTAAATCTATTGAAACGTATTCTATTTCTACTCGGTAAAGTGCTCTATAACTTCTTGGCTAACCCCTGTATTGGAGAAACCTCCATCATGAAACAAGTTTTGCATGGTAACCTTTCTAGTTAGGTCAGAGAATAGGGTAACCGTATAATCCGCACATTCCAATGCTGTTGCATTTCCTAAAGGCGACATTTTTTCGGCATAGCTAATGAAGCCTCCAAAACCTTTAACACCTTGACCAGCTGTAGTTGGCGTAGGCGATTGAGATATAGTATTGACACGTACATTCTTTTCCTTTCCAAAGAAATAACCAAAGCTACGCGCTACCGATTCTAGATAGGCCTTATTATCCGCCATATCATTATAATCAGGGAAAACGCGCTGTGCCGCCATATAGGTCAAGGCAACAATGCTACCCCATTCCGCCATCGCATCGGCTTTATATAAGCTTTGCAATACTTTGTGAAAAGATAGGGCGGAAACATCCCATCCCTTAGTTGTAAAGTCGTATTTTTCATCTGTGTAAGAACGACCTTTTCTAACATTAATGGACATACCGATAGCGTGCAGTACAAAATCGATTTTTCCACCTAGAATCTCCATAGACTGGGCCACCAAGTTTGCTAAATCTTCTTCGCTAGTTGCATCGGCAGGAATAACCTGAGAACCTGTTTTTTCGGCCAAATCTTTAATTTGCCCTAAACGCATGGCTACGGGTGCATTGGTCAAAACAAAAGTACCGCCTTCTTCATGAATGCGTTCTGCTGTTTTCCAAGCTATAGAATTTTCATCCAAAGCTCCAAAAATAATTCCTCTCTTACCTTTTAATAAATTATACGACATTGTGTTAGATTCTGTTGGTTGTTCTTAAAGCTTCAAAGATATTTAAAAAGTTGGCAACAAATAGTTGCCATGCGAAGAAAAAAACATTTATAGTCTTAAAATAGACCTTAAACTAATAATATAACCCCTGTAGTTAGGTACTAAACCTATATTCTAGTTCAAAAGTTGTCTTGCATGGGCCATTGCAGAATCAGAAAGTTCTTTACCCCCTAACATTTCTGCCAATTCCAGTACCCTTTCCTCATTGTTCAATTGCTTCATATTGGTTTTGGTTACAGCACCTTCCTCCTGTTTGTACACCTTAAAATGATGATCGCCTTTTGAAGCTACTTGAGGTAAATGGGTAATAGAGAACACCTGCATACTTTTGCTCATAGCCTGCATAATATCTCCCATTTTCCCGGATATTTCACCGGAAACACCAGTATCTATTTCATCGAACATAATGGTTGGCAAGTTTTCATACTTGGCCAAAATAGACTTTATAGTGAGCATAATCCTTGACAGCTCCCCTCCGGAGGCTACTTTTTTCAGCTCCCCGTAATCGCCACCTTTATTGGCCGAGAACAAAAATGTAAGGCCGTCCGCACCATTCGCTTTAAAATCATTTGCTTTAAAAAGTTCTATTTTAAACGTAGCACTAGGCATACCCAATGCTTTTAAAGAACTTTCTAATTGCTTTTTAAGCTCCGGCACTACTTTTTTACGTCTAGCCGTCAAGACATCGGCAGCTTTTTGCAGCGCTACTTTCTGATCCGCAAGCTCTTTTTCTTTTCTCTCTATATCCGCCTCAAGGTTTTCCGTAACGCTTACTTTTTCGGAGAGGTCTTCCCTGATCTGTAGCAGTTCGGAAACTTCTTGAACACCATGCTTTTTTTGTAAATCATATAGCTGCTGTAACTTGGTATTGGTCTCTTCCAATAATTGCGGATTGGCCTCTGTGCCTTCTTGGTAATTCTGAAGCTCGGAAGCTATATCATCAACTTCTATAAAAACCGATTGTATACGCTGGTTCAGATCTGCGTACTGACTGCCAAATCCGGATAATTTATTGGCCACTTGCTTCAACTCCGTAAGCAAGCTCACAATACCCACCTGCTCATCATTTAAAAGCTGGTGTCCGGACGATATAAGCTCCAATATATTCTCTACATTGTTCAGCTGCTCATACTGCTCCTCCAACTCTTCTTGCACCCCCAATTTTAAAGGTGCAGCCTGAAGTTCCTCTAACAGAAAACTATTATAATCATGCTCCTTGTTCGCTTCTTTTTGAAAATCAACAAGTTCTGACAACTCTTTTGAAGTAGTTCTATATAGGCGAAGTTTTGAAGCGTAATCTGTTAATTGAGCCTTGTTATCCGCAAGTGCATCTATAACTTTAAGTTGAAAATCATTATCCGTTAACTGTAATGTCTGGTGCTGAGAATGCACATCTATAAGACCGCTACCCAATCGCGAGAGAATATCCAATGTAACGGGAGAATCGTTGATAAAAGCACGGGATTTTCCACTGGGCTGTATCTCTCTTCGGATAATAGTCCGCTCTTCATATTCTAGGTCATTATCCTTAAAGAACGGTTTCAAATTGTATTTTTCAATTTGAAATTCAGCTTCTATAACACATTTATTATCCTTGTTCCGTAGCGAGGATAAATCGGCCCGTTTGCCCAGAACAAGGGATAAACCACCCAATAAAATAGATTTACCGGCACCGGTTTCGCCCGTAATACAGGTAAACCCATTGGTAAAGTCTACATTGAGATTATCTATTAATGCGTAATTTTTTATGGAAAGGTGTACTAGCACAGTTTTCTATTCGATTTATGCCGTAAAGATAATTGATAATTCCGTACGGAAACAACTAGTACTTAATATCGTTCCAAGTGCTGGAATATAATGGCGCTATACTATTAAGTGTTTCTTTTAACTGAACGATATCCACTTTTGGACCATCAGAGAAAATATTCTGAATCTCATCAGATTTGGCATCAAAAAAAGTCTGAACCAAAAAAGCATTGGGCCTACGCTTGATCATAGTTTCAAACAATTTCATAGTACCGGCAATAACCTGTTTTCCCGTGCTGTTGTTATCGCCTAAAATATCCAATCCCTTACGATGGTAGTTATACATGGCAATGCGATATTCGCGATACGTATTGGACAAAAGATTATCCACGAGCTCAAACCTACTGCGATCACTATTCTGATCCCAGCCAGCATAATTACTACTTTGTGCCTGTGTTGTAATTTGTTGTGCCTTTCTAAAATATTCCGTGCCGCCTTCCAAAGAAAAAGTATCTGCATCCAACCCTAAAATAATATACACGTAGTAAGACACCACACTAATTAAATTAGATTCGAATACGTTTTCATTGAACACCAAAGGTTGAAACTCTATATACTCAAAATTCAACTGATTGTCCTTGTAATTAAAAACAGGCGTTTCATAAGATGTATTAAAAACAGGCCGTGAAGATTGTATCTGGATGTTCCCTTCAAAACGATTGGATTCATACTTGGTAATGGTAATGAACATTTGCGTATTAATACGCTCATTTTCCTTGAAGGTACGATTCGTCCATTTATTCTTATTGACAAAATCGTTCAGAGACCGTTCTAACGTGCTAAATATCTGCTGATTGGTCTGCGATACCTGATCGGCGTTTATAGTAACAACACAGTTCATTTCCTGTGCCGATACGGACACCATAAAGAATGAACCTAAAAGTAAAAAAATGAAGTTACGCATGGTATCTTTTCAAGATTTCGTCAAAAATGTCTTTGGCCACCTCCGCCTTTGTCTTTAGTTCAAACGGCTTAATTGATGAATTCTTATCTATAAAAGTAATTTTGTTCGTAGGTTTTCCAAAACCAGCCCCTTTGTCGTTCAGTGAATTAAGAACAATTGCATCTAAATTCTTCTTTTTAAGCTTAATTTTAGCGTTCTCCAACTCATTTTCCGTCTCTAGAGCAAACCCCACTAAAAACTGTTTCCGCTTTTGATCGCCCAGTGAAAGCAAGATATCTTTGGTTTTTACCAATTCAATAGAAAACTCGGTTACCTTCTTCTTTATCTTCTGGTCTGCTACACTTTTTGGTCTGTAATCTGCTACCGCAGCGGCACAAATAGCAATATCTACCTCCTTATAATGTAAATGCACCTCATTGTACATTTCTTCTGCCGATGTTACTTTTTTTAGGTCTATTGATTCATGTGTGACCGAAAACTTAGAAGGTCCAGACACCAAGATTACTTCAGCTCCTAGATTAGCCGCAACCGAAGCCAGCTCATACCCCATTTGCCCGGAAGCGTGATTACCAATAAAACGTACAGGATCAATAGCCTCATATGTAGGCCCAGCTGTAATGAGCACTTTCTTTCCGCTAAGCGGAAGTCCCTTTTTTAAATAGCCCTTAACAAACCCTACAATATCTTCCGGCTCCGCCATGCGCCCTTCTCCATGGAGACCACTTGCCAGTTCCCCAGAAGTTGCTGGAATCATAACGTTCCCAAAAGACTGCAATTTCTCAAAAGAATTCTTAGAGGATGGATGCTTGTACATATCCAAATCCATTGCAGGCGCAAAGAAAACAGGACATTTAGCAGACAAATACGTAGCGAGCAATAAATTATCGCAGGTACCCGAAGCCATTTTAGAAAGGGTGTTTGCCGTTGCTGGAGCAACCAGCATTAAATCTGCCCAGAGCCCCAATTCCACATGATTGTTCCATTCTGTTGCATCCTCTTCTTTTTTCACAAAAGAAGAAAGCACTGGGTTCTTGGAAAGGGTTGCTAAGGTAAGTGGGGAAACAAAAGAACTAGCGCTCTCCGTCAAAATAATTTTGACATTGGCGCCAGCTTTAATCAGTAAACGTACGAGAAAAGTAGTTTTATAAGCGGCAATCCCTCCGGTAATGCCTAAAAGGATGTTCTTACCGCCTAGCATATACTACTGGTCTTTCTCCGTATTTCTGTGATAAATTTTGTCATTTAACCACTCCTCTACTGCTAGAGCATGTGGTTTAGGTAACTTTTCGTAGAACTTAGATACTTCAATCTGCTCTTTATTCTCAAAAACTTCCTCTAAGCTATCGCTATACGTAGCAAATTCCTCTAACTTTTCTAAAAGTTCTTTCTTAATTTCAGAATTGATCTGTACCGCTCTTTTAGCCGCAATTGAAATTGCTTCATAGATGTTATCCGTTGGACGGTCAAACTCATTTTTGTTGATCGTTACTGTGGACACTGGAGCGTTCGAATTCTTAAGATCGTTCATATTCATAGTCAAACTAATTTATTTTGCTTCTTTCTCTTGGGTAAAACCCTGTAATTGTAACTGTACTTTTTCAAGTATCTTATCTGCCTTATCGGCATATTTTGTTTTAGGGAACTGCTTTTTTAATGCGTTATAGTCGGCAATAGCTTCTTTTAAACGTTCTTCCTGCAATCTTTCAAAACTATTCAAGGCAAACCTTGAAGCAGATTCAAACCTATAGAACATGGCATCTTCACGATAAATAGATCCCGGGAAATCCGAAACAAAATTATCAAATGCTGCTACTGCAGGTGTAAGGAACGTATAATCAAACTGACCCAATTTATTAAACTGCTTGGCAATTTCATACGCCTTTAGTTCTTTTTTAGTTGTCAACTCCTTTGCCATTGCGTTCGCTTCGGCAAAATATTCAGAATCTGGATATGAGTTGATGAAAAGTTGCAATTTTGCCAAGGCCTTATCCGTATCCGTTTGATCCAAAGAATACGATGGCGAAAGTTCAAAATAACTTTTAGCTCCTAAAAAAGAAGCCTCCCCAACTTTATCACTTTTAGGGTAAGATTTCACAAAACGTTCAAACTGATAGCCCGCCATATTATAATCTTTCCTCTGGAAATAGGTATCTGCCAAGAAAAACATGACACGTTCGCCCTGGGGCTTACCAATATATTTAGGTGCTATTTGTTCAAAAAGACGATTGGCCCTTTTCATATCACCTTCCTCATAGAATTTCTGAGCCAGGTCATACTTGGGCTTAACTTCTTCATTTTTAAGTACCTTCTGATATTCGCTACATGACTGTGTCATAAGAGCGAGCAATAAGACAGGGGCTAATAACCTCATTTTAAAAAGCATTTTGCAAAATTACGGATTCCGAACGGATATAAAAAACAAAAAATAAAGTAGCTAAAATAGCATTCTAGAACCCTTGCACCAATGCTTTTGGGGAAGATTTAACACCACTTAGGCAAAAACCTTAAAAGGTTTTACAAAGTCTGCAATACTTTTTTTCAAGTTTTCGGAGGCTTCCATGAGCGGAAGTCTAACACTGGCACTGGCAAGACCTAAAACCTCAAAAATAGCTTTTATTCCCGCAGGGTTACCCTCTTGGAAAATCAATCCCATACCATCTTGGAGCCCGTAATGCTGTCTATAAGCTTCATCTACCTTACGGTCCAATCCCGATCTGATCATATTGGAAAACTCCACAGGTAATCCCTGGCCTATTACAGAAATAACCCCAGAGCCACCAGCAAGCACTGTAGCCAAGGCCGTAGCATCATCTCCTGAAATTACATGGAATCCCTTGGGACATCCTTTGATCAGCTCCTGTACTTGCATCAAGTTTCCGGAGGCTTCTTTAATAGCTACAATGTTATCTACATCATTAGCTAAACGTACAACGGTTTCCGGAAGCATATTGCTACCTGTCCTTCCTGGCACATTATAAAGTATAATAGGTTTTGGTGACACTTGGGCAATTGCCTTAAAGTGTTGATAGATACCTTCTTGTGTTGGCCTGTTATAATAGGGAGATACTGACAGAACAGCATCAAAATTGGTGAGGTCTAAATTCTGTAATTCCTCAATAACGGCAACCGTATTATTACCACCTACACCAACTACCAAAGGTAATCTGCCTGCATTGGCAATAGTAACCGTATCAATAACCAACTGTTTTTCGGCCTTAGTAAGTGTTACGGATTCACCAGTGGTACCTAATACCACCAAATAATCCACACCACCGTCCACACAGTAATTAACGATGTTATGCAAAGCATCTACGTCTACTGAAAAATCTGTTTTGAACGGAGTGATCAACGCCACACCTGTACCAATTAATTGCTTCATTATTCAATTTCGTTTAATACACCAAGGTATTTTTTAAGCTCCGATTTAAAGGTCTTAAAATCTTTCAATGGTGAATCCATTATCAAATCATTATACATAAGATCCACATCTTTGAAACCTACACGAAACCGGGCCCTAGTTTTTACGCTCATCAACTGTAGCAATAAATTATCGGAGGTATAATAGTTTACGAGCAAATCATACTCCCTACTTAAAAATTCAAGTGCGTAACTATTTTCTATAGCTCCGTTCCACCCAAGGTCCTTATCCGAAAAAACTGGGGTGGCATACGGCGAATTTTTGTCGTAATAACTTTTATAACCAATAATCTTTACCGCATTCGGTCGCAAATTATAATCTTCTACGAACGCATAAAACTGGTTCGCATCATCAAAACTGTCCAGATCTACAATGCAACCAATTGAAGTAATACCTTTACTTCTTTCAACTACCGGCGGATCTTTAGCCAGTTCTTGTTTCAGAAATTTAACGCTCGATTTGTATTTGAACTTATCTTTTATTCCCTTAAACATGTACTTTTACATTTTGAACCATTCTGGTATGCAAAAATGGAATGGCTTCTACAAATGTAAAGAATCTCCACACATAATATGGCGCTAAGATAAAACGAAATATGGTTTTAAAAATAAAACACTTTGTTATATTTACAACATTAACATTTTTGCATTCTTGCAGCGAGCAACACCCTACGCTTCAAAAAATAGATGCAAAACAAGTTCCTATTGACAATTCACTGGCAACTACAGAAAGCATTGAAACCCTCGTAAAGCCCTACAGGGAAAGGATAAACCATGTACTGGACAGCACTCTGGCCTACGCCCCCTATCCTATTTCCAAAACAGACGGAGCTCTCAACACCACTGCCGGAAACCTTATGGCGGACATTGTATTTTCCGAGGCTAATCCTATATTCAAATCAAGAACAGGACATTCAATTGACCTTGTTTTATTGAATCACGGAGGTATTCGCTCCTTAATATCAAAAGGAAACGTTTCTTCAAGAACGGCCTATGAAGTAATGCCTTTTGAAAATTCTATTGTTGTTGCAGAACTTAAAGGCAGTTCTATCCTAAAATTAGCGGCCTATTTAAGAGATTCCGGTCGCGCCCATCCCATTTCCGGGTTGCAACTGACCTTGGATGCGGAAAACGAAATAAAATCCATTTCCATACAAGGTAAACCTTTGGACCCAAACAAAGTATACTACGTAGCTACATCTAATTATTTAGTAAACGGTGGAGATAGTATGGTGTTCTTTAAGGAAGCCCTAAAAATTACAAATACCGATTATTTAATCAGAAATGCCATGATAGACTACTTTAAAAAAGTAGACACCCTTAAGCCCATTGTTGATAATAGGTTCATTAAACTACAAAAGTAAAAAAGACAAGCTTTTATGAACAGAAGGAAATTCATCAAAAATACTACGGCTTCCAGTGCCCTTGTGGGGCTGGGCGGACTTTCTCTAAGTTCTTGTTTTGGCGATGTAAAAAAGCATATTACCATTTTACACACCAATGATGTTCACAGCCATATAGACCCCTTTCCCACCGATCATTCTGAGTTTCCCAATTTAGGAGGATTGGCCAGGAGAGCTACCTTGGTTGATGCTATTAGAAAGGAAAACCCGAATACCTTGCTTTTTGATGCAGGCGATATTTTCCAGGGCACACCCTATTTCAATTTCTATGGTGGTGAGCTGGAATTTAAGCTAATGAGCATGCTTAATTATGATGCGGCAACTATTGGAAACCATGATTTTGACAATGGTATTGACGGCCTTTTGGCCCAAATGCCTAATGCCAATTTTGAGATGATCAATGCCAATTATGATTTTAGCAACACGGTCATGAACGGACAAGTGAAGCCTTACAAAATCTATACAGTTGATGGCATTAAAATAGGGGTTTACGGTCTAGGCATTGAATTGAATGGCCTAGTTACCAAAAAACTGTATAAAGAAACCCAATATTTAGAGCCTTTTGAAATAGCACAGGATACGGAACGTGCTTTGAAGAACGAGGAAAATTGCGATTTAATAGTATGCCTATCCCATTTGGGCTATGAATATAAAAACAAGCAAAAACCTCAGGATGTAACTCTGGCCGCCGCATTGGAATATACAGATTTGATTATTGGGGGCCACACCCACACGTTTCTAGACAAGCCTACTATCGTAGAGAATTTGTTGGGAAGAAATGTTTTAGTGAACCAAGTGGGGTGCTTCGGTATAAATCTAGGTAGAATTGATTTTTATTTTGATGGTTCGAAAAACAGCAATGCCACAGGTATATCCATAAATGTATAAGTATGATTAAAATTGAACGGACTACATACCAAAATGAACATTTTCCGGGCTTAGTGGCCAAGTTAGACGCCTATTTAAGCCAAACGGATGGGGACGAACATGAGTTTTATCATCAATATAACGGAATAGAAAATTTAAATCAGGTTGTTATTGCTTATATAAACGAAGTTCCCGTAGGCTGCGGAGCCATAAAAGAATTCAACCCTACTTCTGTGGAAGTGAAACGCATGTACGTTTCACCTGAGACCCGCGGAAAAGGTATTGCTACCCGTATCTTAACGGAACTAGAAAAATGGGCTGCAGAAACCGGATATGAAAGTTGCATCCTAGAAACAGGAAAACGTCAACCGGAGGCTATCGCTCTTTACAAAAAAGGCAATTATCAAGTGATTCCCAATTACGGCCAGTATGCGGGAATGGAAAATAGTGTATGTTTTAAGAAAGAGCTGACCTAACCTACCTTTCCAACAAATTGGTTGTAATTTCCTGAAGCTCTTGCTCCAATGATATATTCGGAAAAGGTTTTCCCGCTTTCCTATACCAATACCCTGCATTAAACTTATCTCCTTCTACCCTATGAAGATAAGCGTGAATCCAACTTCCCGTTTCATTGAACATATCTTGCGCTATATCATGTGAAGCCTCCCAATTATCGGTCGCGGCAAACCACATAGCTTTCAATGCATCTGGCCAATCCGTAGGCGGAGTTGCATTGGTTAATGTTTCTGTAAAATCTTGGTAACTTGTAGGTACTGCCATCAATTTATAGTGTCATTTGTTTTTTCCTATACAAAAATACCTAATTTCGATTGAAATTAACTGTACGCCATAATGGTTCAACTATTCCGAAGCTTACTGCCCTGGAGGCTATTGCCCTATATAACGGCATTACTCTGCGCCCTAACCATATTGGGCATACATATGTTGCCCAGCGTGGACAGTATGCTTAACGAAAACAATACGCGTATCTCCCATGTTTTTCTAAAATCACAAATCAATTACCATAAGGAGATAGCCCCTTTTGCCCGAAGGCCGTTAACTACATTTTTAATAGAATCCTCACAAAAGATATTTGGGCTTAAAGCCGGCTACGCTTTTATCTTGGTTAATTTTTTGTTATTGGGTTACAGTGGTGTTTTAGTGTACAAGCTTTCTCGGGTTCTCAAGGCCTCCAAAACCCACGGTTTGACCAATATGATGGTATTTTTTACATCATTTTCAGTGTTATTTGCATTTTTCCCTCCCGTATTTACTTATGATGAACCTTTACAATATTGTTTTCTTCTTCTCGCACTAATTGCCTTTGTGCGCCGTAAGTGGCTTTGGTATATTATCTTATTCAGCTTGGCCCTAGTGGCCCGTGAAACTAGTATTTTATTACTCCCAGCATTGGCATTGTTTCTTCCAAACACCGAAAATCATTTTGGAAAAAATATTTTTTCGAACTTAAAAAAATACGGCCTCCTTATTCTGCTACCTACTGTTTTCTACGGGTGCTATGTGGTCTTTTTTATTTACCATCAAAAGTTGCTACACGCAACCCATATTGAGATGGCCAGTAGATATTCCTGTTTTCTAGAGAATATTGAAAGTGTCAAGAACAGCGTTGAATCCGCCGTGTCCATTTTTATTACCTTAGGATTGTTTCTTTACTTTACCTATTTCTATTTAAAAAGAAAAAACAGACCTAGTTGGCAGAACAAGTTTGTTTTTGCCTTTCTACTCGCCGTAGCTATCAATACACCGATTGTCTTTCTAACCGCTTTTGCAAGGGAATCGCGACTATTTGCTTTGCCCCTGTTATTTGTTTGGCCCATGTTCATGCAGCTTTTTGGAAACGACCTAACCTTTTTAAAAAGCAAAAACGATTATAATAGCTTATTGAAAAATTGGCAAATGATGCTTGTATTTGCAACAATTACATTCGCTAACATTGTATTCTGTTTTATCTATTACCCACAACTTGGACTAGGAGAAAACACGTACTTTGCAGCATACTTGTTCTGTACAATTCTATTACTGACTACACACTATTGTCTTTATAAATCAACAAATAAAACAGAGCTGTTATAAAATTGCCCTTCTTCTGAACCAACTATTTTACCATTTCCAAGAACTCTCCCTCAGTAACGATAGGCACCTTTAAAGATTCTGCTTTGGTTCGTTTGCTAGGTCCCATTTTGTCTCCAGCTACCAAATAGGCTGTTTTTGAAGATATACTTGAGCCAACCTTACCTCCGTTCGCTTCTATTATTTTCTTAAGTTCATCGCGACTTACCGTCTCAAAAACTCCAGAAACCACAATGGTAAGCCCTTTTAGTTTGTCCGTTTGATTTTCCAATTGCTCCTCGGAAAGGGAAAACTGTAATCCATAAGTCTTTAAGCGAGCTATAATTTCACGGTTGGTATCATTGTTGAAAAACTCCACTACGGAACTGGCAATTCGTCCGCCAATTTCATCGACGGCAATGAGGCTCTCTTCAGAAGCAGCCATCAAAGCATCAATATTCTTATAGGCCCTTGCCAATTTCTTGGCAACAGTTTCCCCAACAAAACGAATTCCTAAAGCAAAAAGCACACGCTCAAAAGGAATCTTTACCGACTCTGCAACACCTTGAACCAAATTTTCGGCGGACTTCTCAGCCATTCGTTCCAAAGGCAGTACTTGCTCTTTTGTGAGTGTATATAAATCGGCATAGTTGTTTATGAGCCCTTCTTTGTAGAGCAACTCTACGGTCTCACTACCCAAGCCTTCAATATCCATGGCCTTACGGGAAATAAAATGCTGGATTCGCCCGGTAATTTGAGGTGGGCATCCATAAAAATTTACACAGTAATGCTTGGCATCACCTTCGGTACGGACCAATTCCTCATGACATTCGGGACAATGTGTAATATATTGGGTAGGTTCTGAATCTTGTGGACGTTTTGTAAAATCAACACCCACTATTTTTGGTATGATTTCCCCTCCTTTTTCAACGAATACGGTATCACCTTCACGAATATCGAACTTTGCAATCTGGTCGGCATTGTGCAGCGAAGCTCTTTTTACAGTGGTTCCTGCCAAAAGAACAGGTTCCAAATTGGCCACAGGTGTTATGGACCCCGTACGCCCTACTTGATAGGTGATTTCGTTTAGATGTGTAGAAACTTGTTCCGCCTTAAACTTATAGGCCATGGCCCACCGAGGTGATTTGGAAGTGAAACCTAGTTCATCCTGATGCTGCAGACTATTAATCTTTACCACGACACCATCGGTTTCGTAAGGAAGGTTGTGCCTTCCTGAATCCCATTCGTTAACAAATGCCATAACTTCATCCGTTGTCTTGCAAAGTTTTGCTACTTCAGGGACTTTAAAACCCCATTCACGGGCCTTTTCAAGCATTTGCCATTGGGAGCTTATTCCCGTGTCCTTTCCTACAATACCGTACAACAGACAATCTAACGGCCTTTGCGCAACTGCAGAACTATCCTGTAATTTTAAACTTCCCGAAGCCGTATTTCTAGGGTTCATATAAGGTTCTTCACCATTTTCAACACGCTCTGCATTCATTTGCGCAAAACCTTCAAACGGCAATACAATTTCTCCACGGATATCAAATTTAGGTGGATAATCACCTTTTAGCTGCAACGGTACGGACTTAATGGTTTTTACATTAGTGGTTACATCATCGCCCTGAAAACCATCTCCCCTTGTAACCGCTCTCACCAATTTTCCATCCTCATAAGTAATGCTGATAGACGCTCCATCGTATTTTAGCTCACAAACAAATTCTACTTGGGCATCACCCAAGATACGCTGCATGCGCTTTTCCCAATCCTCCAAATCTTCTTTGGAGTAGGAATTATCCAAAGAATACATGCGCTCATTGTGAACAACCGTTTCAAAATTTTTGGTGACACCACCACCCACACGCAAAGTGGGAGAGCTGGCATCATAAAATTCCGGATGCTTTGCTTCAAGCGTTTGCAGTTCCTTTAGTTTTACATCAAACTCATAATCGGTTATGGTGGCATTATCAAGCACATAATAATTATGGTTGTGCTCTCGCAATTCTTGACGAAGGGATTCTATCTGTTCTTTTATTTGCATTTCCTGTTCAGTGTTACTCTAATTTAATGTCTGTTTGAAGTTTTTGTTCAAGGCGAATTACCCCAAAACTCCCTTTGTCATTCGGTCATTACCAAATATATCTTTTCGGACCTCAATTTCTGAAAAATTATATTCTCGTAAAAGTGCTTCGGTTTCTTTTGCCAAATACTGGTTGATTTCAAAAAAGAGCCTACCCTTTTCCGAAAGACTTTCTTTGGCCAGTTTTGTTATGGCCTCGTAAAATAGTAATGGATTTTCATCTGAAACGAAAAGTGCCATATCCGGCTCATGTTCCAAAACATTTTTGTGCATCTCCCGCTTTTCTAGTTCGCGCACATAAGGTGGATTGGAAACAATGATATCAAAATCCGAAGCAAACCCATCCAAATTCAAAATATCAGCTTGAATAAATTCAACCTTGACCGAGTTAATTTCCGCATTCTTTTTTGCTGTTTGCAATGCTTTTTCTGAAATATCCAAAGCGGAAACTTTAGCCTGTGGCAACAGCTTTGCCAACGAAATAGCAATACAACCACTGCCAGTCCCTATATCCAAAATCCGTATACCTTCACCTTTTAAAGTACTACTCTCTACCTCCTCAACGATCCAACGGACTAAATCCTCCGTTTCCGGTCTCGGGATAAGCACATTTTCGTTCACTTTAAAATCAAGGTCCATAAAAGTTGTACTCCCCATAATATATTGAACCGGACGGTGTAATTTTAAACCGGCCAGAGCCTCAAAAAGCGGTTGCTCTTCTTCTTTTGTCAATGTTAAATTGGGCTGTAAGGCCAGTACAAAACGCTCCAATTGCAAATAATAGTCTATAAGCAAATAGAAGAAACTATCTACTTCTTCCTTTGGATACAGGGCATCCAATTCTTTGTGATAAATATTCTTGATTTCTCTTAAAACCATTGTTATTGGGGCTATACATTACAATTTAGCGAGCATATACACCGGGCAGGAATAGTGTCCCGTATCACCTAACGGTTTATCTATATATTCAAATCCCATTTTTGCATAAAGCTTTTGAGCGGCTTTCATATAGGGCATGGTCTCCAGATAGATGCTATCAAAATTGAATTCTTTTGCTTTCTTCAAACATTTTTGTAGCATTTCAGCGCCAATCCCACGTCCGCGGGCTTCTTCAAAAAAATACATCTTTTGGAGTTCGCAAATGTTATCCTCGCAGTTATCCAATTGTGCTATTCCTGCGCAGCCTAAAATAGTACCGTTTTCTTCCACTACAAAATATGCGGCACGCGGTTTTTCATAATTTTCAAACATGCTGTCAAGGGATACATCGGCGTAAGCCGTGCCTACCTTTGGCACCCCTAAATCCACTAACACCTTACGAATCAATGCCGCTACTTGGGCATTATCCTCTTTTCTAATAGCGCGAATGTTCACTACACCCATTTCCAATAAATAAAATTCTATTTTTACAGTGTGAAGATACGTAGAAATGTGCGCATGCTAAGTATCTAAAACACCGCAAACAAAGTTTATGTCCACCAACAAATCCAAATCAAAAACCTCAATATCCAAAGACGAAACCTATATGCTTCGCTGTTTGGAAATAGCAAAAAACGGTTTAGGAACCACAGCTCCAAACCCCATGGTAGGCGCTGTAATTGTTCATGACGATATTATTATTGGTGAGGGTTTCACCAGTCCGTACGGTGGGCCACATGCCGAAGTGAACGCTATAAATTCCGTAGTAGACCAATCACTTCTTAAAGAAGCCACCATTTATGTAACCTTGGAACCCTGCTCCCATTATGGAAAAACACCGCCTTGTGCAGATTTGATTGCCAAGCATGGTATACCCAAAATTGTCATTGGATTAAAAGACCCACACACGAAAGTAGCAGGCAAAGGTATTCAGAAACTCAAAGATGCCGGAAGTGAAGTGTTAACAGGGTGTTTGGAAAACGAATGCCGTACGCACCACCGCCGATTTCTAACTTTTCAAGAAAAGAAACGCCCTTACATTATTTTAAAATGGGCGGAGACTGCAGACGGTTTTATCGCTCCGAAAAAAGAAGCACGGGCCACCGACCCCGAGCCCTTTTGGATTACAAATCCATATTCCAGACAACTGGTACACCAATGGCGGAGTGAGGAGCAAAGTATTCTGGTAGGCACGAACACTGTTATTGAGGACAACCCAAAATTGGATGTTAGGCTGCACACCGGTAAAAATCCTATTCGGGTTATATTGGACCGAAAACTAAAAATAAGTAGCGATTACCATGTTTTGGATGGAAGCGTACACACTTTAGTTTTAACCGAAGCAGTCAAGACCACCCAACCCAATGCAAGTGTAACCTATCATCAAATTAATTTTGATAAGGACGTAGCACAGCAAATATGCAATGTTCTTTACCAAGAAAATATAAGCAGTGTTCTCATAGAAGGAGGAAGCCAAACCCTGCAAACTTTTATTGATTCCGGCCTATGGGATGAAGCAAGGGTCTTTACGGGCATGAGTCATTTTAAATCAGGAATAGCTGCCCCAAAATTTAAAGGAAGGCTTAACAGCACTAAATTCATTGAGACGGACACCCTAAAAATATACAGCAATGATTAAGAACATTATTTTTGATTTTGGTGATGTATTCATCAATTTGGATAAAGGCGTCATCTTCCGAGAAATGGAAAAATTTGGAGGCTCCATAGATTTATCATCGGAACTATTGGAATTGAACGGAATTTATGAAGTTGGCGGCATGACCTCCGAAGCGTTCGTAACCCAACTCCAAAAGCAATATCCCAAAGCAAATACCGCAGAAATTGAAAATATATGGAATTCCATGCTGTTGGATTTTCCTGAGAAACGATTAGAGTTTATTGAAAAGCTTGCTTCAGAAGGCGATTACCGACTTTTCCTACTCAGTAATACCAACGAGCTGCATATTACCCATGTAGAACAAAAAATGGGTGCGGACCGCTATGCACGGTTTAAAAAACCATTTGAGAAGTTTTACCTCTCACATGAAATCAACCTAAGAAAACCCAATGCGGAAATCTATCAATTTGTTTTGGACGAAAACGGACTCAAGTCCGAAGAAACATTTTTTATAGATGACACCAAGGAAAATACGGATGCCGCCGAAAAATTAGGTATTACCTGTTGGAATATTCAGGTGGGCAAGGAAGATATCATTCAATTGAAATCAAAATTATAAGATGGCGTTCCTTGCGTTAAGCATATTGGCATCTAGCCTCATCTTCATTATTTTTAAGCTATATACCCGCTTTAAGGTCAATACGCTTTTTGCCATAGTTGCCAATTATTTCGTGGCCTGCAGTGTAGGTCTTATACGGTATGAAGGTACAACCCAAATAACCGAAGTACCGGAAAAACCTTGGTTCTTAGGCACTTTTATTCTAGGTATACTTTTCATTGTAGTCTTTAACCTTATGGCCATGGCCTCACAAAAGGTGGGTGTTGCGGTTACCTCCGTAGCCACCAAAATGTCATTTGTAATTCCCGTTATTTTTGGCCTGTTATTGTATAATGAAGAATTGGGTACCTTTAAGGTAATAGGAATTTTGCTTGCCCTGGCAGCGGTTTATTTCGCTTCTGTGAAGGATTCTTCCATAAAATTCAAAAAATCATCCCTTATACTTCCTGCCCTAGTATTTTTAGGGTCCGGTATAATTGACGCCAGCCTAAAATACATACAGGAAATACATATTAAAGAAGAGGATTATCCAATATTTTCCGCAACCGTGTTTGCGTCAGCCGCGTTTATGGGGCTCGTAATTACTATTTTTAAACTTAAGGATTTGCGCTCAAATTTTAATCTAAACACACTATTGGGTGGAATTGCACTTGGTGTGGTGAACTATTTTTCCATCTATTTTCTTTTAAAAGCATTGCAAAACGACACCCTGAACAGCGCCTCTGTATTTACCATAAACAATGTAGCCATAGTCATGTTCACAACACTTTTAGGGATTCTTTTATTTAAGGAAAAGATAAGTCCTAAAAACTGGAGCGGCATTGCTTTGGCCATAACCAGTATAATTTTAGTTGCTTTTGGCTAATGGATGAAATGACCGATACATATAAAACTATAGCCAAACCCTCCGAAGAAATTCTGTTCAAAGAAAAAAAGAGTAAGTTTTTTGGATATGCGTTTCCCGTTGAAAACGAGGAAGAAGTTAAAGATATAATTGATGCGTTAAAAAAGAAACACCCCGGCGCCAACCATGTATGTTACGCATGGCAAATGGGAATTGAACAACCTAGCTACCGTGCCAACGATGATGGAGAGCCCAACAACTCCGCCGGAATGCCTATTTACGGACAAATCCAGTCTTTTGAAGTTACGAATGTATTAGTAGCCGTTGCCCGAATATTTGGAGGCACAAAATTAGGTGTTGGAGGTCTAATTTCCGCCTACCGAACCGGGGCACAAATGGCTTTAGAGGCTTCAAAAATTGAAGAGCGACTTATTGAAGATTCCTTTGAGCTTTCCTTTGAGTACTCCGAAATGGATAAAGTAATGCGTATTTTAAAGCAAAGACAATGCAACATTGTATCCCAACAAATGGAAATGGACTGTAAAATCATAGTTTCCATTAGAAAAAGAGATGCAAAGAGCCTATTGAAAGCTTTTGAAGGGTTACATAAGATCGGTGTTAAACCAATTACCTCATAACCCCTTTTACCTAGTTAAATACAGGTATCCAGCCCTAGACTGTGAACCATCTCCCAAATCAAGAACATAATAATAGGTTCCTACAGGTAACAATTCGTCTCTTTCATAGGTGGAACGACCGTCCGAAATGCCGGTCCAAGTATTGGCATACCCTTCTTGCTCGTACACCTTTATCCCCCATCTATTGTATATCATCAATCTATTATTGGGGTAATTCTCAATACAAGCAATTTGAAAAACATCGTGGGCACCATCGCCATTTGGTGTTATGACGTTAAAAATATTGATAGGACAAACAGGTTCGTCAATTTCAACTTGGGCGCTGGCTTCATCATTTGAAACATCTGTATCCGGTTGGTCTACATAAATCAATCTTATGATATTTAAATAATCGGTAGCTTCTACAACACGTACCCGTATATTCAGTTCGGCGGATTGACCGCTACTTAAGGTTTCAACATCCCATAGAGCACTTGCCACATTATAAACGCCTGCCGTTGTTGTGTGTTCAATATAGGAATAACCATTAGGAATTCTTTCGGTTATAGATATATTACTAGCGCTAGCTGTTCCAATATTACGTGCGGTCATAGTGAAATTTACCTCGTCTCCAACCGCGGCAGAATTTGCATCTACAGACTTGGACAAAGCTAAATCTACATAGGAAATAGGAAGTTCTGTCAAAGTACAATCCATACAAGAAGTATCCACAATACAACTCGTGCACGGGGTAGGGTCCGTAGAAGTATTTGTTGTAACCATACCGTTGGAGTCTTCCCCTGCAACACTAGCCAAGTTATTTACCTGTCCATTATCTATATCGGTTTGTGTAATTGCATAAGATGCCGTATACTCCCAAGTCTCAGAGGTATTTAAAAGCCCATCTCCATTAACGTCCCCACCAGGAAGTGCTGTTACATCCCCTCCTAACAGTGGGTCGGATACCACAATATTAGCTAGCTCCACGGTTCCTGTATTGGTTACAGAAAACGTATAGGCAACTGAATCCCCAACATTGGTTGTACCATCTGCATCGGAATCAACATATACACCATCCTTGGTAATAGTTATTCCACGAATACCAACTTCTACACTAGCTTCATCATTGGATGGGTCTATATCCGTTTCGTCCAAACCAGTTAACCGAGCTGTGTTTACATAATCCGCCCCATCAACTACACGCGCCTGAATATTTAGATTAGCAGTTTGGCTATTGCCTAACGTAGGAATATCCCATACGCCCGTTGCAGAACTGTAATTTCCTAACGAGGTAATATGAGTGATATACTCAAATCCATTGGGAAGTATTTCTAATATTCTAATATTATTTGCGGTTACCGCACCATTATTTGTAGCGGATATAGTGAAAAATATTTCATCCTCTATCTCAACAATATCCAAGTTTACGGTTTTCGCTACCGCAATATCAAGGGTATTGGGCAAAGCCGTCATTGTACAATCAACACACAGCGGGTCTATGGTACACGTGGCACAAGGAGTTGGATCTGTAGACGTGCCTTCAACATTAATTCCGTTTGAATCTTCCCCACTAGCGGTAGCCAGGTTATTTACTTGGCCATTATCAATATCTGCCTGAGTAATACTGTACGATGCATTATAGACCCATGTCTCCGTTACATCCAAAGCTCCGTCTCCATTGGCATCACCAGAAGCAGGACCAGATATTGCCCCTCCCAAAAGTGGGTCGGACACCATTACATTCGAAATAATCTCGTTACCAGTATTGATCACAAGAAAAGTATAGTTGATAGTGTCTCCCGTATTTGTTAAACCATTAAAATCTGAATCTACATAAACACCATCCTTGGTAATATCCAGGTTTCCAATTGCCGCGGGTACACAAGCGCTATTATTAGAAGTGTCCGTATCTCCCGTTGCAGTTATATCATTCCTAAACCCTCCTCCATTGGAACAGTTTTGAGTTGGGTCCACAACATTTTTATCTACTGAAAAAATAGCGGTTACAAGCCAACTTTCTGCACGAAGTCCCGCTATTGATTCCGCAGTTATTATTTGATCTCCACTGTTAAACGGACTTAAAATAGTTCCATCAACGCCATCGCTCTCTCCTCCATAAGCTAAAGTTGCAGAATTTAAGGTGTATCCTGCTCCTAGAATAAACGTATCCACAACATCATACGCATCAGCCAGCCCACCACTATTGTTGGCCGTAATCCTATATGTAACGGTATATTCATCTGTAGCACTGTTATATACTGGACCAGATTCAACCGTTTTACTTACATCTATACTAGCTTGACAAGGAGAATCGGGTATGGTAACGGAACCATCATAAACCGTACAACTTAATCCCGGAACAGCCACTTGTAAAGTATATTCTCCTGCTTGAGAAGCGTCAAAAGGGTCAAAAACAAGTTCGTTGCTCGTGCCTTGCTGCACTGTAGTGCCCATGGAGTCAATCCAAGTAAATACTGCATCCGGAACGGGATTGGCCATTAAGGTCACCCTTGTTCCTGTCGCATCACAATTAGCAACTAAATCCGGTACGTAAGGAGTTACTTCAAATGCACCATCCGCAGAATTACCACAACTATCGGTAATTCTAATCGTATAGGTACCTTCATCTGTTCCCGTAAAAACACCATCTGTTGAAGTTCGCCCGATATTTGCCGGAATTGAAGAATCAATAATTTCATACTGATAAGGCGCTACCCCATTGGATCCTTCCGCTAGAATAACTCCCGAGCCCTCCGTACAGGTATACCCTACTATGTTTTCAAACGAAGTAGAAACATATACCGGAATATTAATATCAACGGTCTGAGGTTCACAAGGACAAGTAAATGGAAGCGCCGAACTACAACTACCCCCACTCTGAAACTCTAGAAATAGCTGATAATTTCCTGGTGGAAGATTAGGTACACTTACCGGGGTTCCTTCCGTAAAAAAGGAAATACTCTCTCGAAACACAGTACTTCCCGTATCCGAATTCACCACATTTACATTCGTATAAAATGATGACCCAGAAGCTTTTATCTCATTTGGATTAATAATCAAAGTATTGGAATTACCACAACTTTGTAAAAAATTCAATGTAAACTCGTGTTGAACAGTTTCCGAAGGCAAAATCTCAAAAGTTACATTTCCGGATTCGCAGCCATCCGAAATTTCCGCTTCGTAATTTCCTGGAGGAAACGCTACGGGAAAAACAGAACTGTTGCTCATATTTTCAAATACCCTAGGATAACTATACGTTGTAACCACTCCGCTTTCCGAAGTAAAACTTGCCGGTCCGGATAGAATGGTAACCCGCCCGTAATTTGTCCCCCCATTTCTCACACGAAAGGACATGCCCGTTGTTCCGTCCATACACCCACGTTCAGGTCTTACAGTAGCTTCAAACACAGTAGGTGCTACAGGATCAAATGTTAAAGTGGTGCTTAATGTAGTGCTACAGCTATCTTCTAAAGTAACATCATAGGTAGCCCCAAGCATAATATCAGTCTGACTAATTTCCGCCTCAAGATTATCAGGATCAGTAAACGTGTAAACAAGAACATCACTCGCATCGGTTTGATTGGTCAACGTTAATGTTGCCGGCACCAGTACACTCTTTTCCTGAACACTATTGGAAGCCAAGGATGCAAAAACAAAAAACGAAGTATTTCCTGAACAATCCAATGATTTTTGACGCCACATGTCAATATCAGCAGAATATGCAAAATTTATACGCTCCGTTTGTCCACAGGCATCAACAATATTGGCTGTATAGGCCGTACCAAAATCGTAATTGGTTCCAATGGGGTATGAAGTGTCACTACCAACGGACCCTGAAAAAATAACAGTTCCTGTTCCATCTTCAGTAACCGTGATACCATGTGGATAAACTCCGCGACCATAAGAAGAATACTCAGCCTCATAAGTATCACAACCTGCTTTTTCAATAAAATCAATTGCACCATCTAACGCCTCAATAGAAGGGGCTGAGATAGTTACGGTTTCACTAACCGTATTTTGACATCCATCTTCAATTTGAAAAGTATATGTTCCTTCTGATAGATTGGTAAAGGTATCCGAATTCTGTTCCTGAATTATAGTTTGAGGCGTTGTACTTAAATCTACAATACGATATCTATAAGTAGGAAATGCCGTCGTTCCTATCAAATTCCCATCACTTCCATTAAGAACAACCTCTCCGTCCGTACTTGTGGAGCACGATGGGGGCGTTATAGTTACATAAAGACTAGGTAAGGTATAACTGCCCAAAACTTCTATAGACGCTGTAAAAACATCAAAACTGGCATCTCTGACCTCTACGTCATAGATTCCGGGCTGCAAGGCCAAGAAAGTGCCAGAGGATTGAAAACCTCTAAGTTCAGGACCATTACTAATTCTATATTGATAAGGTTCCGTACCACCATTAGCTTGAGCCGTAATGCTTCCATCCGAAGAACAAACCGATTCGGATTGCGTTAAATTAAGGTCTAACTGCGCCGTGAGAGTTGTGCAACAAAACAAGAATATATATACTAAAAGTTTAGACATATAAGTGAATTCAATACTTTATGAAAACACTTAACGATTACTAAATCCTAGGTATTGCTATATAGACATTAAATTGCACAAAAAATCGGTTGAATATCACTTTCTGTTCTAACCCCATTAAACACATGTATTTATATTTTCGTTTCGTTCACCCTCAATTGGATGATAAAAAATATATCAGACAAAATAAAAACCAAATTCAAATGCGTATATCAACACTTAAATTTAGATAATAATCAATGCAACAAAAATGACTTATTTCTCATTTTCAATTATAATCTCCAAGATGTTTTGGGGGCACCTAATAGGCCTTTTACTTTTCTTGTCAACAAACACTAAAACCGTATTTGCTTCTAAAAGAATTTCCTGCTTTTCATTACGGATGACATAGTTAAATTCTATCCTAACCGAAGGTGTTTTTTTAAGCCTAGTTTCAACGCTGATGAGGTCATCGTAAAAGGCTGATTTTTTGTAGTTCAACGACAAAGAAACTACTGGTAACATAATTCCGTTTTCTTCCATATTTTTGTAAGAAATACCTTTACTTCGTAACCACTCAACCCTTCCCATCTCCAAGTATTGCGCATAATTGCCGTGATACACTACTCCCATCTGGTCCGTTTCCGAATATCGTACTCTAAAAGAAATTTTGTTAAAACCCATATATTATCATGTAAAAATTATATCTTTAAAAGATTTCGATTTTCGCGTTCTGAACATGCAAAAAAAAAAGGGTAAATTCAATAGAGTTTGATTTTTTTTTTAGTTTTTTTGTTCACATATTTGCCCTCCGAGAAAGTAAGGATTATCCCATATACTTTTAACCGACTTACGAAATCACTAACCAACAAAAATAAGATAAACTTTCACATGGGTGTTACTGCTATTTCCGTATGGAACAATTGTTTAACTTTTATCAAAGACAATATTCAACCGCAGGCATTCAAAACTTGGTTTGAACCTATTAAACCAATTAAGTTATCTGATAATGCTTTGAGTATTCAAGTACCCAGTAAATTCTTTTATGAGTGGTTAGAGGAGCATTACGTAAAGTTATTAAAAGTAGCCCTTACCAAAGAGTTAGGTGAGACCGCAAAATTGGTGTACATCATTAGAATGGAAAACACCTATGGCAACAAAGAGCCTTTTACGGAAAAGATTCCAAGTTCTAACAGAGCTACAATGAGTCCACAAGAAATGGACGTTCCTATTAAATCAAAAAATCCAGAGCTCAAGAATCCTTTTGTGATTCCCGGTATTCGAAACATAAAAATTGAATCCCAGCTTAACCCCAATTATAATTTTGACAATTTCTTAGAAGGAGACTCCAACCGCTTGGCCAGATCAGCAGGTATGGCCGTGGCCAATAAGCCCGGGGGCACTTCTTTTAACCCATTATTGGTATTTGGCGGTGTTGGTTTAGGAAAGACCCACTTGGCCCACGCCATTGGGGTTGAAATTAAGGACAAGTACCCAGAGCGTACCGTTCTTTATATTTCAGCAGAAAAATTTACGCAACAATATATAGAATCCGTAAAAAAGAACACCAGAAACGATTTTATCCATTTCTATCAATTGATAGATGTGCTTATTATTGATGATGTTCAGTTCTTAAGTGGAAAATCGGGAACACAGGATGTTTTCTTTCATATATTCAATCATTTGCACCAAAACGGAAAGCAGGTTATCCTAACCTCGGACAAAGCTCCGGTAGACATGCAAGATATTGAACAACGCTTGTTGTCCCGTTTTAAATGGGGATTATCGGCAGAGTTACAGAACCCGGATTACGAAACACGAATTTCTATCCTTAAGAACAAGCTATATAGAGATGGGGTTGAAATGCCGGACGACATTATAGATTATGTCGCCAAACACATTAAGAGCAATATTCGTGAGTTGGAAGGCGCCATTATTTCATTAATAGCCCAATCTTCTTTCAATAAAAAGGAAGTTACTTTAGAACTGGCCCAGCAAGTAGTTGAGAAGTTCGTTAAGAACACCAAACGTGAAGTTTCCATAGATTATATCCAAAAAGTGGTTTCAGATTACTTTGAGATGGATGTGGCAACGCTTCAATCCAAAACTAGAAAGCGCCACATTGTACAGGCCAGACAGTTGGCTATGTTTTTTGCCAAAAAGTTTACCAAGGCATCATTGGCCAGTATAGGTTCACAAATAGGAAAAAGAGACCATGCTACCGTACTGCACGCTTGTAAAACGGTTGATAACCTAGCGGAGACCGATAAGCAATTCAGAAAATACATAGAAGACCTTACCAAGAAATTTTCTTAAATCCTTATGAAAACCAAAGTCTTAATGGTATGCCTTGGCAATATTTGCCGGTCGCCATTGGCGGAAGGCATTCTACAGGCTAAAGTTGACCCGGAAAACGTTTTTGTAGATTCTGCAGGAACGGGAGGTTACCACATTGGCAACCCACCGGACCCGCGCTCTATTGCCGTTGCCAAGAAACATGGACTGAATATAGAAAATCAGCGTTGTCGTCAATTTCAAAAGTCGGATTTTAAAAAATTTGATGTAATTTATGCTATGGACCGTAGCAATCTTAACAACATTCTAAATTTAGCCGATTCTCCTGATGATGCTAAAAAAGTGAAGTTATTGCTTACGGAGGTAGAATTACCTGTAATTGAAGTGCCGGACCCCTATTGGGACGACAATGGCTTTGAAAAGGTATTTCAACTTATAGACACCGCTTGCACGTCTATTGTAAAAAAACTTTAACCCATTTAGGATTATGGCCAACTACAATGAAAACCAGGGAAAGTTATATTTAATACCCACTACATTGGGCGATAATGAACCTTTGGAAGTATTACCCATTTCCATAAAACAGGCCATAGAACAGATTGACCATTATATTGTTGAAAACGAAAAAACGGCCAGACGCTTTATAAAAAAGATAAGCCCCAGAAAATCACAGCCCAGCCTTCAATTATCCGTTCTTAACAAATACACAGAAGCCGAGGAAATACCCACATTTTTACAATCCTGTTTAGACGGTTTCAACACAGGAATCTTATCCGAGGCCGGTTGCCCCGGTATTGCCGATCCCGGTGCGGACGTGGTGAAAATAGCACATGAAAAAAACATTCAGGTAGTACCCTTAGTGGGCCCATCCTCTATTGTATTGGCCCTTATGGCCAGTGGCATGAACGGCCAAAGCTTTGCTTTTAACGGTTACCTGCCTATTGACGGGTCTGAGCGTAAAAGTGCCGTTAAGAGGTTGGAGAAGCTAAGCAAAGATTACGGACAATCACAATTGTTCATAGAAACCCCCTATAGAAACGACAAGCTCTTTGCAGAGCTGCTTAAAACACTACACCCTAACACCAGAGTATGCATAGCTTGCGATGTGACCCTACCTGAGGAATATATACAAACCAAAACCATTGCCGACTGGAAACGCTCCAAAGTAGAATCACTTCATAAGCGCCCAGCTATCTTTATTATTCAAGGGTAATTCTACTCTTTGAGTTTTTATATTTTATTCTGGAACAATTATTTACTCCACTCCAGATTATTTTTTCATTTTACTAGCTGACTTTTGATATAAGCCTAAATTAACCAGTATTTTTAGTGTTCTTAAAAGTTACTCTAAAGTAGCTGCTTTATTACACCATTAATCCTTAACCTTTTTTTCTAATATAGCACCCAAATTGGAATTTCTACTTAATGAAAGATAGATTGAAAGAAAATATTGAAAACTTGATAGCTCTTACGGACGAGGAGTTCTCTTTTATTCTATCTCATTTCTCATTAGAAAAGCACAAAAAAAATGATTTCATCATTAAAGAAGGGGAACATGTAACGCATTGCTATTTTGTGATTTCCGGGCTACTAAAATTAGTTTACGATGACAAAGATGGGAAACAACATATTGTATCCTTTGCCATGGAAAACTGGTGGGAAAGCGATTTTTCTGCCTATTTCTCACAAACTAAATCTAAAATGGCATTACAATGCATTGAAGACACTTTAGTATTGTCCCTAAGTCTTGACAATTACCAAAAACTATCTGCTGAACTACCCAAAATGCAGCATTTTTTTCTTCAAAAGTCGAATTTAGGACATATTGCTTCGCAAAATAGAATCTTATCTTTTTTAACTTCGAATGCTAAAGAAAGGTATGAGCAACTTCTTAAACAGTACCCCATATTATTTCAACGCGTTCCTAAAACCCTGCTAGCTTCTTACTTAGGTGTGTCCCGCGAGACACTTAGCCGCCTTTCCTCATAAAATTTGAGCTTCTTTACAATTGTGATGTATGTCACGCTATAACCATACCATTAGTTAAATATTTGCAGTGTAGATGGCAAAGCACAAGTATTAACAAATAAAGTATATAATTAGCTACTGCGTACACAAAAAAAAGCAATATGGAAAAACGAATAATTAACCCGTGGAAATGGCAAGACGAAAGAAGTTATGTGCAAGCCGTAGAAGTTACGAACCCAAAAGGCACGCTTTATATTTCCGGGCAAACCGCAATAGATGATGGAGGTAAATCTAGCACTGCTAGCATGAAAGCCCAATTAATTCAATCTATAGAAAACTTGGAACGCATAATAAAGGATGCCGGATATGAATGTAAAAATATTGTGAGATTAAACCTTTATACAACTTCAACTGAAGAGCTGTTTACGTGTTTTGATGTTTTCCAAAATTGGACAACCAAGCACAACATACGGCAGGCAAGCACCTTACTGGAGGTTAAAGGCCTTTTTGAAACATTAAAAATAGAACTGGAAGCTACAGTCATAAAATAACATTTGAATTAAAGTATTCACGATTAAAAATACCCTAAAACCGAGATAGAAAACGACCGAAAAAAAACAAACCCCAATATTTCTATTGGGGCTCGTCCACTTTCATATGTACATTAAATCTTAAATAGGCGATAGTTACACTTTAGGGTTTCGTCTTGGCGAAACATATGACATATCGTATCCTGAAAACTTTTTCATGTAAATTGCTATTGTTGTTCCGTAACTGTCCGATACATCAAACGCACCCCACGATCGTAGATACTTTTTAACGTTACCGGCACCGGCCAAATGGGCCGCGGCCAACATTCCTGATTCCGTAATTTCAACACCACCTATTCGTTTTCCAACGAAACGGTCAATGTCCCTTCTCAAAATCCACTTATTACGAGCTACATTCGTGTGAAAAGCTCTTTCTTGCAACACTGGGTCGTTTAAGAAACTTGTTGCGTTATACACACCCATAAGCTGTAAGGTACCAATACCAAACTGGTATTTTCCCAAATACCCAAGTGTATTTGTTGTAAAATAGTTACCCTGCGATTCTTTAAACGCTAGAGCTTCTTTAAATCCGATATAAGAACTCCCTAAAAAAGGCGGAGCTATCAATATCGTTGAATGCATAGTTTTGTTTTTGGGAAACAAAACTTCAGTAGGTTGATTTACTTTAAGGGTTTCCGGCACTTTCACCTCTTTAGACTCAAATCCGAAACTCAATAAAATAAAGGTAATGATTAGGGGGCTTGAAAATCCTAGCCACTTTCTCATACATTATATTTACCTAAGACTTACGAAAATTTAACCTGCTTAGATTACGAGGGGCAAAGATAAGCCCGTTTTAGTCTTACATTTTAGAATGCTTTGTTAAAAATATACCGTTTTAGTTAACAAGTATTAAACTACGGACAAAATGCCTATCTATTAATTTTTTGAGCATTTATCCACCGGACATACTGCGCTTTATTGCGGTTGTGCTGGGCTAAAGTCTTAGCAAATTTGTGGTATCCAAAATTTTCCACATTGGCTACAAAGTAGAGGTAATCGTGCTTTTCCGGATTAAGAACCGCATCAATAGCCGTAATATCCGGCATAGCAATTGGCCCTGGTGGTAGACCTGCGTACTTATAGGTGTTATACGGAGAATCTAATTCCAAATCCTTATAAAGCACTCTTTTGATCACAGTGTTAAAGTTGCCGCTGTGCTTTTTTATGGCATAAATTACCGTAGGGTCTGCTTGAAGTAATATGCCCCTTCGTAAACGATTAAGGTAAACGCCTGCTACTCTTGGGCGCTCATCAACTTTTGCGGTTTCTTTATGTACTACAGAGGCCAAAGTAATCACCTCTTCGGGAGAAAGCCCTAATGCTTTTGCCTTGGCTAAACGAGCATCCGTCCAAAAACGTTTGTATTCCTTTAGCATACGCTCCCTGAACTCTTTCCCGGAAGTATTCCAGAAAAACTCGTAACTGTTGGGTATGTACATAGCCAACTCCGTATCCTTATTAAATCCGTTAGCTTTCAAGAAAGCTTCATCTGTAAATGCCTTCAACAAAGTTATACTATCCGGCTCTATTTGCATTGCTATTCTACCTGCTAGGTCCGCTAATGTTTCCTGGTTGTTAAATGCAACTTTTACAGGTATATTCTGACTACGGAGTGAGTTTACAATATCATTATTGTTCGCCCCCTTTTTAATAGCGTACTTACCTCCCCTTAAATTGGCGGCGTACCCCTTACGCTGCGCCACTTTCTCAAAAGAACCCATATCCTTAAGAAGTGGAGATACCAACTCCTTTACTTCGTTAAAATCTGCATCCGAAGGCACAAATACAAAGGCTTCGTTATTTTCAAAAGCCGTATTAGGCGCAAAAATGGCGTTGTAAACCGTGTAAGCAAAGATTCCACCGCCTACAAGACCGGCAATAGCTATAAATACTAGAATACGTTTTATATACATTAGGTATTTATTTTTTGAAACAAAATTTCATTTATATACTTCCCTTCGGAAAAAATCCAATCTCTTTTAATTCCCACCTCTTCAAAACCCATCTTCTTGAACAAATGAATGCTTGGATCATTACCCTCCAATACATTGGCGTAAAGTTGCCGCATATTTAAGACCTTATGCGCATAATCACACACCAATTGAATGGCCTCTGCCCCTACTCCTTGGTTCCTATTTTCTTTATCCAAAATAACTATACCTATTCCCGCCCTAAAATTTTTGGGGTCAAAATCAAATAGGTCAATAAGCCCAATTGTTGAATTCTGCTTATTGCAGATACAGAGCCGCAATTGCTTAACATCATAAATGTCCCTATGGGCGTTTTCCAAATAAAGCGCTAGTACATGTTTTGAATATGGGGTGGTCGTACCACTTATTTCCCACATCTGGGTGTTATTCTCAAGTTCGTAGAGAAAATCTAGATCATTGGGTTCTAAAGCCCGCAGATTTATATGTTCTCCCTTTAAACTTAACATTCGATCTCTCCTTTGAACACCTGTTTGGCAGGGCCAATTAAATGAATCTGCTCGTACACACCATCCTTTTTAGCGAACTCTACCTCTAGCTCACCGCCCTGAGTATTCACTTTTATTCTATTTGCCGATGTTTTTCCGGCGTTATGCATGGCTATTGCTACAGCTGTAACTCCAGTTCCGCAAGATAAAGTTTCATCCTCTACACCACGCTCATAAGTTCTTACGGCAAAAGCATCATTATCCAAGGTTTCAACAAAATTAACGTTGCTTCCGGTTTGTCCGTACATTCCGTAACGCAACTTTTTCCCTTCTTTATAAACTTCAAAATCTTGAACGGACTTTACCATTTGCACGTGGTGTGGCGAACCCGTGTCCAAGAATACATACTCCGGTTTCTCTTTTATTTCGGATACATCCTGCATCTGCAAGCTAACAATACCATTAGCTATAGTTGCCTGGTGCTTGCCATCTGCAGCATTAAAAACGGTATCTTTATCTATAACACCCAAAAAATTGGCAAAAGCTACGGTACATCGGCCGCCGTTACCGCACAAACTGCCCTCACGGCCGTCTGCGTTGTAATAGACCATTTTAAAATCTGACAGTTCGTCATTTTCCAGAAGTATTAAACCGTCTGCCCCTATGCCAAACTTGCGGTCACATAAAGAAGCTACCAGTTTGGTATCGTTTTTGGGGAAATATAATTGTCGATTATCGATGAGCACAAAATCGTTTCCGGTGCCCTGATATTTGTAAAAACTAAGTGTCATAGAATTATTTAAAGACACAAATATAGGCTTTTATCCCTATCGGAAATAACCTCTTTGGTCCACCACTTAGCGACCTGAAATAGTAGGGATTAAGATATATTTAGCAGTTAAAGAGTAGTTAAAGCAAATATAACGCACCTAAAAAACGACTAATTTTAACATATCAAAAGAATTTAAACAAAACGATAACATGAAAAAAATTGCCAGTACCTTTTTAATCGCCCTCTTTGCTGGAGCAATAACACTGGGCAGCTACAAATTATTTTTTGAAAACACCAATTACGCCGTTATATCCCAAGATGAAGGACATTCGGTTTTTAATACGAGCCTTACACCTACCTCTGCAAAAGGAGCGGGAATTAATGAGGTTGACTTTACCATTGCGGCAGAAAACACCGTAAATGCCGTGGTGCACGTTAAAAATGTAACCATTAACAGAACCCCCCATAGCCTTATGGACTTCTTTTATGGAAGCGGAGGAAATGAAAGGCCTCAAGTAGGAACCGGATCAGGGGTAATTATTTCGCAAGATGGTTATATTGTTACGAACAACCACGTTATTAGCAAAGCAAATCAATTACAGGTTACCCTAAACAATAACAAAACTTATGATGCCGAACTTATTGGCACCGATCCAAATTCTGACATTGCCCTAATTAAAATAGATGCCGAGGGCAATCTGCCTTATTTGGCCTTTGGTGATTCCGATGATGTTAAAATAGGCGAATGGGTTTTGGCTGTCGGCAACCCTTTTAACCTAACTTCTACCGTAACTGCGGGAATCGTAAGCGCAAAAGCACGTGATTTAGGAAAAAATCAGTCGTTTATTCAGACCGATGCAGCCGTAAACCCTGGTAACAGTGGTGGGGCATTGGTTAATACGAACGGAGATCTTGTGGGTATCAACACCGCTATTACTTCACAAACAGGAAGCTATGTAGGCTATTCCTTTGCCGTACCCAGCAACATTGCCAAAAAAGTAGTTGATGATATCCTAGAATATGGAAACGTACAGAAAGGCATTTTAGGAATTAAGACCCTGAACATAAATACTCCTTACGCCATAGAAAAAGGACTTAATGAGATTGAGGGTGTATACATTTCTGGGGTTGAAGAAGGAACTGGAGCTGCCGAAGCCGAACTGATAGAAGGAGATATCATAAAGAAAGTAGACAATATCAAGATCCGCAAATTTGCCGATCTTACCGGTTATCTTTCCGCTAAAAGACCCAACGACTCTGTAGAGGTTACTATTGATAGAGACGGAGAAGAATTTACCGTGCCTGTCATGCTTAAGAAAAGACAGACCGTAATAGTTCCGGTAATGGGCCTTGAAGTAAAGAACTTAACAAAAGAGGACAACAAAAAGTTTAAGACCAAACAAGGTGTAAAAATTGTTGGTGTACCTGAAACCTACCGTGGTTACGGGTTGGAAGGAAAAGTTCTTCTTTCGGTTGACAATAATGAAATAAACGATATTGAAGAGGCCAGAACCCTTTTTGGAAGCATCTCTAGATACGGTAAAACCAGTATCACAATGATCAACGAAAAAGGAGAAAGAGAACGCCTGATTTTTCAATAAAACATTAAAACTTTAAATTAAAAACACCTCAATTGAGGTGTTTTTTTGTTTACTATTGTTTCAAACAACACTAAATAGCTACTTTTATACCAAAATATAACTCAACTCAACAAAATGAAATCTAACGCTTCTTACGAAAAAGAATTAGCCTTTCAGGCTGATAGAAGAAAAGCTACAACCGAATTCATAAAACTGGTCAGTGACCTTTGGTATGATAAGACGATAGAAATCGTGCTTTTCAAAAATCAGGTGATAGACAAAAACGTAAGTGACATTATAAATCTGCATGAATATGCAGGTGAATTTGTCCAAAAACCCATTTCTATTTTCGATTCCACCGAAATATTGCGGGCCATAAACGATATTCAGCTACCTCCTGCTAAATTAGACATTGGCAAGCTTACCTATGAATACCACTCAGATGACAATCACAATACAGATATAAAAGCCTTTGTGTTTGACAAACTAAAAGACGCGGACAATGCCCCACCTTTAAAACCTAAGGATATTGTTCTTTATGGCTTTGGAAGAATAGGTAGGCTTCTGGCTAGAGAGCTTATGGCAAAGACCGGTCAAGGCAATCAACTGCGCTTAAGAGCTATCGTAACCCGAAAAGCGGACAACCATGAGATTCTGGAAAAAAGAGCCAATCTTTTACGTATTGATTCCGTTCACGGTAAATTTTCCGGCACGGTAGAAACAGATATAAAGAATAATGCCTTGATAATAAACGGTACTACCGTTTACATGATCAGCGCCGATCGTCCTGAGAAAATCGATTACACCCAGTATGGAATAAACGATGCATTGATAATAGACAATACAGGAGCTTTCAGAACCAAAACCGAATTAGCCAGACACCTGGAAGCCGAAGGAGCTTCGCACGTTCTCCTTACCGCTCCCGGAAAAGAGGTACCCAATATAGTTCATGGGGTTAATCACAAAACGTATGACCCGGACACCATTAAAATATTTTCGGCCGCTTCGTGTACTACCAATGCCATTACCCCTATTTTAAGTGTTATTGAAGATTCCTTGGGAATTACAAAAGGGCATTTGGAGACCATTCATGCCTACACTAATGACCAGAACCTAGTGGATAACATGCACAGCAAACATAGACGGGGCCGAGCAGCCGCTCTGAACATGGTCATAACCGAAACAGGTGCAGGTGCTGCAGTAGCTAAAGCGCTACCGGAATTAAAGGGCAAACTTACCTCTAATGCAATTAGGGTACCGGTTCCCAACGGTTCTTTAGCTATTCTAAACTTAGAAGTGAAAAATAAAACTTCCATAGATGGTATTAACGCCATTATAAAAAAGTATGCCTTAGAGGGAGATTTGGTAGAGCAAATAAAATATTCCTTGAGCAAGGAAATGGTATCTTCGGATATTGTAGGAACAAACGCACCTTCCATTTATGATAGTAACGCTACAATTGTTAACGGCAGCGGAAAAAATATTATACTTTATATTTGGTATGACAACGAGTATGGTTATTCGCACCAGGTAATACGTTTGGCCAAATACATATCAAAAGTAAGAAGGTATACTTATTATTGATTTTAAGCTACTTACAAGGGAATACTTTCTGCTTTTTTGAAGGTATTCCCTACTAAATAGCAACCTTATCCTTGATTTTTTTTATTAATTGATATTATTGAATTACTTTAGTCGGCTCTAAATAATTAATTCACAGAATCACTTCAACATGAAAGGCTTAAGAATCCTGTTACTGATAACGGCTTTATTAGCATATAACCTACAATTTGCCCAAGAAGCGGAAGCTCAAGAAGAGTTGTCACTTGATAAAGGGCCTATAGATAGTCAATTTGAGTACATTTTTACCAAATCTGGTAATTATCGTGCAGATGGAAAAAAATATGAGGTCGTACGTACGATTTCATTGGACAAACTGCGCCAAAATGTTCTTGATACACTAAAAGGGTACAACAAAAGGGCTGCCGAACTAAAAGCTACTATTGGCGGACACGAATCTACAATAGGTTCGCTAAACAAAAAATTGGAAGAGACTACCAACAACTTGGTAGCTGTAACCGAGGAAAAAGACAGCATGTCCTTTTTAGGTATTATGGTTTCAAAAAGTACATATAATGGTATTCTTTGGACCGTTATTGCTTCTCTGTTGGCGCTGTTACTTTTCTTTATATATAGATTTAGAAACAGTAACATCCTAACCCAGGAAGCCAAGACTAATTTAGCCGAACTGGAAACCGAGTATGAAGACCACCGTAGAAGAGCTTTAGAAAGGGAGCAAAAAATTAGCAGGCAGCTGCAAGATGAAATCAACAAGTACAAAAAACAGAAATAATCTAAAAAGCTCCTCACGGAGCTTTTTTTTATTCTTTGTATTATGAAAATTATTCAAGCCAACTCATCGCATATACCATTACTAGCACCTTTGTTCGATAGTTACAGGGTTTTCTACAAACAAGCTTCGGACATAAATGCCGCTACTTCTTTTCTTAAAGAGCGCTTTTCTCAATCGGAATCTATAGTTTTCATGGCTTTTATTGACGGGGAAGCAGTAGGCTTCACCCAGTTATACACTACATTTTCATCCGTTTCTATGCTCCCTTATTATGTGTTGAACGATTTATATGTAGAGCAAACCCAAAGAAAAAAAGGCATAGGCTCCGCATTGCTGAGTACGGCACAAGAATTCTGTTCAAAAAAAGGGTTTAAAGGGTTAGCCCTAGAAACGGCAACGGATAATCCCGCACAAAAGCTATATGAAAAGCTGGGGTGGAAAAAAGATTCGCACTCTTTTCACTACTTTTGGCGCACTAATTCATAGCCCAAACTAAAATGCGTATTGATATTATCACCGTTTTACCGGAATTGCTGGAGAGCCCGTTTAACGCATCTATCTTAAAACGAGCCATAGAAAAGGGCATAGTTGAAGTGCACATGCACAATATACGGGACTACACGGACAAGAGCTACAACCAAGTAGACGATTACCAATTTGGTGGCGGTGCGGGCATGGTACTTATGATAGAGCCTATAGACAAGTGTATTTCTAAGTTAAAGGCCGAAAGAACGTACGATGAAATTATCTATATGACACCAGATGGGGAAACCCTGAACCAAAGAATGGCCAACGGCATTTCATTGCTTAACAATGTAATCATACTTTGCGGCCACTATAAAGGTGTTGACCAAAGAGTACGAGATGCTTTTATTACCAGAGAAATTTCAATAGGCGATTATGTACTTTCTGGCGGTGAACTAGGTGCCGCTATTCTTTGTGATGCCGTAATTAGGTTGATTCCCGGGGTTTTAAACAACGAAACATCGGCGTTGACGGATACCTTTCAGGATGACCTCCTTGCTCCTCCTGTCTATACCAGACCCTCAGAGTACAAAGGCATGAAAGTACCGGAAGTGCTTTTGAGCGGTAACTTTCCCAAAATAGAGAAATGGAGGGAAGACCAAGCACAAAAAAGAACGGAAGAACGTAGACCCGATCTACTGGAGTAACAGCCCTACGTATTTTGATATATCAAAAAATCAAAAAAATTATTGTCAGTTCTAAATTATAGAGTATTTTTGCAGCCTGTTAAATCAACCTCTGACGAAAATCGTGAATGTTGACCATAACATAATCATTAATAAAAAAATCATGGAAGAATTATTAAAATTCGTTCAGGACGAGTTTGTTCCAAAAAAAGAATTTCCAAAATTTTCAGCTGGTGATACTATCACTGTGTACTATGAAATTAAGGAAGGTGAAAAAACACGTACTCAGTTCTTTAGAGGTGTTGTTATCCAAAGAAGAGGTTCTGGTGCTACCGAAACTTTTACAATCCGTAAAATGTCAGGTACTGTAGGTGTTGAACGTATTTTCCCAGTAAACATGCCAGCCTTACAAAAGGTTGAAGTTAACAAAAGAGGTAAAGTACGTAGAGCTCGTATCTTCTACTTTAGAGGTCTTACTGGTAAAAAAGCACGTATTAAAGAAGTGCGTTCTTAAGCCAAGAATACATACAATAAAAAAATCCCGCAGTAGCGGGATTTTTTGGTTATGAACAATTGTTAATATCAGCAGTTCATAAGTTGTTGATTTATAATATGTTAAAAAAATTGGTGACTTAGACTATTTTTCCTACATTTATAAAACAATTAAAGAAAACATCTGTCGAAGATAGGTTCTGAAATTGTTATAGAGGTAGCGTTCTTTATAGTATTGTTTAGGTTTTATAAATGTTTAAAGATGTATTTCAGAGTACGCCATTTAGTAAAACGAACATATCAACAAAAGGCTGTCGCTTTTTGAGAAATGATTATGTGAACATATTTGTAAATATTCAACGGATGCAAGTCTAGGAAATATGCACAAAGAATGTGTAAACAATATGAAGAGATATAAATTGTAGCTTGGTTCGATAATTAAGTACAATTCATCTCAAACGTTGAAATTGTGATGCGAATGCAATCAATGGTTGCCGATCTGTCGTAAGAACAGGGAAGAAAGTTTGCAATATCAGTTTCTAAAAAGCCATATCAATGTACAAGTACAATGATATGGCTTTTGTTTTGCCTTTTTTTTTCCTAATTCGCAAGGTTTTTGTTAAAATAGCCCATAAAGAGATACAGCTCAAAACAACCCCTTATCTTTTGGCTTGGAAGAATACATAAAGTTGTATATTTACTCCGCTTTAAATTAAACCTTTCCTTACATGTCCAAAATTTTTTATACAAAAACAGATGAAGCTCCGGCTTTAGCTACACAATCATTTTTACCAATTGTAAAAGCATTTACCAAAACGGCCAATGTTACCATAGAGACCAAAGACATTTCTTTGGCCGGAAGAATTATAGCAGTATTTCCTGATTTTCTAAAAGATGAGCAAAAAATCGCAAATGATTTAGAAGAGTTAGGTGCTTTGGCTAAAAAACCAGAAGCAAACATTATAAAGCTTCCTAACATTAGTGCTTCCGTTCCACAATTAAAGGAAGCCATTAAGGAATTACAAGACAATGGTTATGATTTACCAAGCTATCCGGACGAGCCTTCCAATGAAGCCGAAAAGGATATTAAATCTAGATATGACAAAATTAAAGGTAGCGCCGTAAACCCGGTACTACGAGAAGGAAACTCCGATCGTAGAGCTCCACGCGCCGTAAAAAATTACGCGAAACAAAACCCACACTCCATGGGGGCTTGGAGTCCTGATTCCAAAACCCATGTTGCCACAATGGATCATGGGGATTTTAAAGCCAATGAGAAATCATTGACACTTGCCCAACCTACGGATATAAGAATAGAATTGGTCAAGAACAATGGAGAAACCCAAGTTCTTAAAGATAAATTAGGTCTTCTAGAAGGTGAAATCATAGATGCTACCGTTTTGAGCAAAAATGCACTTGTCGCATTTTTGAAAAAGCAGGTGCAAGACGCCAAAGACCAAGGTGTGTTGTTCTCGCTTCACATGAAAGCTACCATGATGAAAGTTTCTGATCCAATTATTTTTGGACATGCCGTTGAAGTTTTCTTTGCAGACGTTTTCAACAAATATGAAGGCACGTTCAAAACTTTAGGAATTAGTGCAAATGACGGTCTTGAAAACTTGTTCGCCAAGTTAAATGAGCTGCCAGTAGATAAAAAAGAGGCTATTGAAAAAAATATTCAAAAAGCTATAAATGAAGGTCCGGACTTGGCCATGGTAAATTCGGACAAGGGTATTACCAACCTTCACGTTCCTTCGGATATTATTATTGATGCGTCAATGCCGGCTATGATCCGTAATTCTGGTCAAATGTGGAACGCCCAAGGAAAACCACAGGATACCAAAGCGGTAATTCCGGATAGCAGTTATGCAGAAATATACTCGGCCACAATCGATTTCTGTAAAAAGAACGGTGCTTTTGACCCTACTACTATGGGAACCGTTCCCAATGTAGGTTTAATGGCCCAAAAGGCTGAGGAGTATGGTTCTCATGACAAAACTTTTGAAATTGGCGCTGCTGGAACCGTAAAAGTAGTAGACATCAACTCGGGTAAAGTTTTAGAAGAACATGTGGTTGAAGAAGGTGACATCTGGCGTATGTGCCAAGTTAAGGATGCTCCTATCCAGGATTGGATAAAATTGGCCGTATCCAGAGCGAGAGCAACAAATGACCCTGCAGTTTTCTGGTTGGATGAAAATAGGGCGCATGATGCAGAACTTATCAAAAAAGTAAACACTTACTTACCTAATCATGATACCACCGGGTTAGACATTCGTATTCTTTCTCCTAAGAAAGCTACTGAATTTACCTTGGCAAGAATGAAAGAAGGTAAAGACACTATTTCCGTATCCGGAAACGTGCTTAGAGATTATCTTACAGATCTGTTCCCTATTTTAGAAGTGGGCACCAGTGCAAAAATGTTATCTATTGTACCACTTATGAACGGTGGTGGTCTTTTTGAGACCGGGGCAGGTGGATCAGCTCCAAAACATGTGGAACAATTCATTGAAGAAGGTCATTTACGATGGGATTCTTTAGGTGAGTTTCTTGCCTTAGGAGTTTCTTTGGATTTCTACGGAGAAAAAAATCAAAATGAAAAAGCTAGAATTTTAGGTGATGCTTTGGACAGTGCCACAGAAAAATTCTTGATTAATGATAAATCGCCTTCAAGAAAGGTAAAAGAAATAGATACACGTGGAAGCCACTTCTTCTTGGCCATGTACTGGGCCGAGGCTTTGGCCAACCAAGATAAGGATGCCGAATTAAAGGCTACTTTCTCTAAAGTCTATGAAGCTATTCAATCTCAAGAATCTAAAATTGTAGAGGAGTTAATGCAAGCTCAAGGCAAACCTCAGGACATTGGAGGGTACTACAAGCCAGATGCAGAACTTGCCGCTAAGGCAATGAGACCTAGTGAGACTTTTAATTCTATCTTGGATACATTATAACCATTATGAGTTAAGTACTATAAAAGGGCCCTGCATTTGCAAGGGCCTTTTCTCTTTAAAATAGTGTTAACATTTTCTGTAAAGGTCTTTTTCTAGCTACATTTATAAAAAAATTGCTCTTCGATGAACCAACTTACCAAGGTCGTTCTCAGTGTCTTTCTACTTTGTTTTTTTAATAGTTTTGCCCAAAGGCAATACACTTTAAGCGGAACAATCTCAGAAGATTCCAGCAATGAAACTCTTATTGGGGTGGCTATTGTTTTTCCCGAACTGGAAACAGGGGTTACCACCAATGAATACGGTTTTTATTCCATTACCCTTCCAGAAGGCACCTACCAGTTGTTGGTCAGGTATCTGGGTTTTCAGGATGTTGTAAAAACGGTCACTCTGGATGCGGATAAAAAAATGAACTTTCAGCTGATGGAATCCGCTGAACAGTTGCAAGAAGTTGTAGTAACGGAAGACGTAGAAAAAATGGATGTACGCAAACCCCAGATGAGCGTGAACTCCTTATCTGTGGGAACCATTAAAAAAATTCCGGTTATCTTGGGAGAAGCCGATGTTATTAAATCCATTCTCTTACTGCCCGGTGTAACCAACGCAGGCGAGGGTGCTTCCGGTTTTAATGTACGGGGCGGTGCCGTAGACCAAAATCTAATTTTATTGGATGAGGCCACTATTTTTAACTCCTCCCACCTATTCGGCTTTTTCTCTGTCTTTAACCCGGACGCCATAAAGGATATTAAACTATATAAGGGGGGAATTCCGGCCCGTTATGGCGGTAGAGTCTCGTCGGTTCTGGATATTTTCCAAAAAGAAGGAAACAGCAAAAAAATTAAAGTAAACGGAGGTATAGGTGCCGTAGCCAGCCGTTTGTTGGTAGAAGGCCCTATAAAAAAAGACAAAGCTGCGTTTCTTGTGGGAGGCCGTGCTTCCTATGCTCACCTATTCCTGCCCCTTTTTGACGTAGATAATACCGCCTATTTCTACGATTTAAATACCAAGCTCAATTACAACATAAACGATAACAACAGTATTTTCCTATCAGGATATTTTGGTCGTGATGTATTTGGTATAAGCGATAGTTTTGTAAATACTTATGGAAACGCAGTAGGTAATTTTAGATGGAATCACCTTTTTTCAGATAAGTTATTTTCAAACCTCTCTTTAATCTATTCCAACTATTACTATGGTCTAAAACTGGATTTTGTAGGCTTCGATTGGAATTCGGGTATTGAAAACTTCAATATAAAATATGACCTGAAGCACTATATCACGGACAAGTTTCAAATCAATTACGGCATCAATAATATCTACTATCGTTTTAACCCTGGAAAAATACAGCCTAGCAACGAAGATTCCGGTATAGTAGAAGAGCAGTTAACACAAAAGTATGCCAATGAATTTGCAGCCTATATTGATATTGAACATGATATAACCAAAAACCTGAGTCTAAATTATGGACTCCGCTTCAGTAATTTTTTACGATTGGGACAAGACGAGGTAAACGTCTATTTAGATGATAACCCTGTCTTTTTTGACCCGGTACTTCAAGTATATCAGGAAGGCATACCTATAGACCAGTATAACGTAAAAAGAAGTGGTAGCTTGGCTACCTTTAACAATCTGGAACCACGTATATCTTTGGCATACACCTTAAACAACAGCAGTTCTATAAAAGCCAGCTACACCCATTTGGCACAGTACCTGCATTTACTTTCCAACACCAGCTCTCCTACTCCATTGGATGTTTGGACTCCAAGCGGCCCCTTTATAAAACCCCAAATTCTTAATCAATACGCCGTGGGGTATTTTAAAAATCTAAAGGATGGTGATTTCTCTTTTGAAACCGAGGCTTTTTATAAGGACGTTCAAAATCGCATAGACTATATAGATGGCGCCAACCTTATTGCCAATGATGCCATTGAGCAAGTTATTCTAAATGGCGAAGCGCGAGCTTACGGTCTGGAATTTTTACTACGCAAAAACGAGGGTAAGTTTCAGGGTTGGCTTGCCTATACGCTTTCAAAATCTGAGCAAAGGACACCAGGAAGAACCATTGAATTGCAAGACGGGACTTCATTTACGGAAACTGGCATAAACTCCGGAGCCTGGTACAACACCCCGTATGACAAGACCCACGATATATCGGCCTATGCGAGCTATGATTTAAATCAAAAATGGAATTTTAATACCAATTTTGTATTTCAAACAGGGCAACCCACCAATTACCCTATAGGTCAATTTCGTTTTCAGGGGCTTACCGTTCCCTATTACGGACTACGAAATGAAGAGCGTTTGCCCGCTTACCATCGTATGGATGTCTCCGCAACCCTGACCCCAAAAAAGAACAAAAACAGAAAATGGCAGACCGAATGGGTCTTCAGCGTATACAATGTGTACAATCGCAGGAATGCTGCCTCTATAAGTTTTAGTCGCAATGAGGATACCGGGGCCAATGAAGCGGTACGTACATCAATTTTTGGCGTGGTACCGGCGGTAACGTATAACTTTAAATTTTAAGGCCATGAAAAAGTTTATCTATATACTCTGCCTGCTTCCGTTTTTATCCGCTTGTGAAGATGTTGTGGAAGTAGAAGTTCCAACGGACCAGTCTCGCTTAACCGTAGATGCCTTAATGCGAATTGATCTTACTCAGTCCTCCTCTACATATTATGCCGAAGTAAGAGTGAGCACATCAACTAATTTTTTTGAATCTGTAGAACCTACACGACTAGACCAAATAAGCATTACCAATCTGGAAAGCGAAGAAACTATTCCCCTTTTTGAAACCTTTAGCGGTAGCGGTGTCTACCAGAGTGAAACGACCATAGATTTTATGACGTCCGGTGATTTGGTTCTGTTTATTGAACATCAAGGTTCTAGATATGCGGCGCAGACTGCCTATGTGCCTACGGTACCAATTACCAAATTAGAGCAGGGCGATGCAACTCTTTTTTCAGGCGAAGAAACAGAAATAGTAGTAGCTTTTAAGGACCAACCCAACCGAACCGATTTCTATCTTTTTGATTTTGATTTTAACGAATACTTGGTCACGGAAGATACATTTTACCCTGGAGAGACTTTTGAGTTCTCTTATTTTTATGATGATGATGTAAAAGACGGAATGGTACTGGATATAAGTATACTGGGCGTTGATAGGGGCTTCTATAACTATATGAACCAACTTATTGTGCAGTCCGGAGGAGACCAAGGTCCGTTTCAAACCCCAGCAGGCACGGTAAAAGGCAATATTATAAATGTCACTAATGTTGAGGATATTTCGGATTTGGATAATCTTGATAACCTAGTTGACCAAGAGAATTTTGCCCTAGGATATTTTGCCGTTTGCCAAACGTACTCCAAGTCCATTTCTATTGAGTAATTTTGCCCAAATTGAATTTTGCAACTATGTCTCAAAAGAGAACGGATAAAGATTTACTGGTAAAAGGACTTAAACATATTGCCTATACAATTTTCCTAATGTTCCTGGCTCCAGGTGTAATATACCAAGCTTTCAAAAACCAAGGTCATCCCTTGTATTGGCCCGTTCTAATATTAGGTTTTATATTTGCCATTGGAGCAATAGTAATGGCATTTTACGGTTTACGGTTAATTATGGAGTCTCTGTTCGGTAAGAAAAAGAAAAAATAATTCTATTGTTTGCTTCCTACATCTCCCCACTTATTGATTAACTGGGCATAATCATAGTCTAGTACAGACTCTTGGCGCTCCAGCCTAAACTCGGAGAAAGCGCGCTGCAATATATCTTCTATGAGGTAATCTTCATGTACTTGATCAGGCTGAAACCGTTCTTTTAAGCTTATTTTAAACATGCTTGCCGTGGTATTGTACCAAAAGGCACGCCAACCGCTCCTAAGCTCCTTAACGAGGTCAAAAGCCGTTTCTCCGGTCTGCCTGTATATCAGTTTCACCAAAATCTGACCTTCCGTACGAGTCAATTTTTTTAATTCTTCGGAAAATTCCTCTTCAATAAACTTTTGGATTTCTTTGGTATATTTCTTTTGGTGCCTACGCTTCTTGATTTTTGTAATACTGTCATTAAGTTCCTCTAGCCGCTCAGCCGCCAATTTGGCATAGGGATACACCTTTAATGTCTTTCTTCTCAAAATATAATACCTTAATTTATCCTTGTAGGAAGTGAATTTTAATTTCCCGAACAGATAAACTTCGTCCAAATCTATGGAATTCCTAAATATAGAATCGCCTTCTACGATAATCATCTTTTCCGCAATGGAGTCCAAAGGTTCTTCCTCTATTTGAGAATACCCTAAAAGAAAGAGGTTTGTAAAAAATAAAAACAGAATTGTTTTTTTCATAACGGACATTATACAAAAGCCTTGCCAAATTAACGATAAATAGGTCTGCTTATTATTAAATAAAAGTGAATATTAGTAAATTCGTATTTAAATATAAATTTAATGGCTACAAAGAAAATTCTTACCAAAAAATCACTTGATTTTTTTGAAAAATATTTGAATAACGCAGCTCCAACAGGCTACGAATGGGAGGGTCAAAAAATATGGATGGACTACCTTAAACCCTATGTGGACACCTTTATAACGGACACATACGGTACGGCCGTAGGGGTAATTAACCCAGATGCCAAATTTAAGGTAGTAATAGAAGGGCACTCAGACGAAATATCATGGTACGTAAACTACGTTAGCGATAACGGATTACTGTACGTAATTAGAAACGGAGGCAGTGACCACCAAATAGCCCCTTCCAAATGGGTGAATATCCACACCAAAAACGGAATAGTTAAAGGAATTTTTGGATGGCCAGCTATCCATACTCGCGATAAGGGCAAGGAAACACCTCCTAAATTGGATAATATATTTATTGATATAGGAGCAAAAAACAAAGAGGAAGTAGAGAAAATGGGAGTTCATGTTGGGTGTGTTATTACCTATCCGGACGAGTTCCAAATCTTGAACGGCGACAAATTTGTTTGTCGTGCCATTGATAACCGTGCCGGTGGCTTTATGATTGCCGAAGTAGCACGTTTGCTTCACGAGAACAAGAAGAAGTTACCTTTTGGGCTATATATTACCAACTCGGTTCAGGAAGAAATAGGTTTACGTGGTGCGGAGATGATTACGCAGACCATTAAGCCCAATGTGGCCATCATAACAGATGTTTGCCATGACACCACTACCCCAATGATCGAGCAAAAAACACAAGGCCATACCGAAATTGGTGCCGGACCCGTAATTTCCTATGCCCCAGCGGTTCAGAACAAATTACGAGAACGTATCATTGAAACTGCCGAGGCTAACAAAATACCTTTTCAGCGCATGGCAGCTTCCAGGGCTACCGGAACGGATACAGATGCTTTTGCTTACAGCAATGGAGGCGTTGCTTCCGCTCTTATCTCCTTACCGTTACGCTATATGCACACCACTGTTGAAACGGTTCACAGAGACGATGTTGAAAACGTAATCAGGTTGATTTACGAAACGGTCTTGAACATTAAAGACGGAGAAACTTTTAGTTATTTCGATTAAACAAATCTAACCCTCCCCAAAAAGGAGGGTTTATTTTTTACATATGGATGAATTAATTGATATCCTTGACTCCAATGGAAATACCACTGGAAAGACGACAATGAAATCCGAAGCTCACCGAAAAGGATTATTTCACCCAACGGTTCATATTTGGTTGTATACCAAAAATGGACAAATCTTGCTTCAGCAACGGTCTAAAAACAAAGATGTATTTCCTTTACTGTGGGATGTATCGGTGGCAGGCCATATTGGGGGCGGAGAAAATATAGAGGTTTCGGCCACGCGCGAAATTGAAGAAGAGATAGGCCTAAGCGTTCAGCCCGAAGCTTTAGAAAAAATCGGCATTTTTAAATCCGTTCACAGACATTCCGAGCAGTTGCTAGACTGCGAATATCATCACACCTTCTTATGTGAACTTAAAGTGCCCTTACATCAACTAAAAAAACAAGAAAGTGAAGTTGAAGACTTGGCCCTACTATCTTTAATTCAATTTTCTCAAGAAACATGGGGGCTGGCCAACACCCAAAAATATGTTCCTCATAGTACGGAATACTATAAGACCATTATTAAAGAGATTAAAAAGAGGTTATAATGTTGCTATAAAATCGGAAATGGCATTCAAAGCATACGTTTTTTGCTCACCACTTTCCATATGCTTTACAACAAAAGAATTTTCTTCCAATTCTTTTTCCCCGATCAAAACTACATACGGTACATTTCTGTTATTAGCGTATTTGAATTGCTTCTGAATTTTTGCATTGGACGGGTAGACATCTGCTTTAACACCATTTTTACGCAAAGCAGATACCAATTTTAACGCGGCCAAACCTTCTTTATCCCCAAAATTCAAGCAAAGTACTTGCAGGGATTGATCAATACGTTCAGGAAAAAGGCCCAGTTCTTCTAAGACCAAATAGATACGGTCCAAGCCAAAAGAGATGCCAACCCCACTTACATCCTTTAAACCAAAAATACCGGTAAGGTCATCATAACGGCCACCACCACCAATAGACCCCATTTTTACACCTTCCGGTGCACCAACCTCAAAAATAGCTCCTGTGTAATAATTAAGCCCTCTAGCCAGAGTAACATCAATAGAAAGTTTAGCGGATTGCAGACCCATTTCTTCAATAGTGCTCACGATAAAAGTCAGCTCTTCAACTCCCTTACTACCTGTTTCAGAGTCTTTTAACATATTTCTTAAAGCTTGAAGCTGCTCTAAATTACTACCCGTTAGTGAAAAAAGTGGTTCTACCTTGGCAATAGCTTCCGGAGTCAACCCTCTTTCCGCCATTTCTTTCTTCACACCCTCTTCACCAATTTTATCCAACTTATCCAAAGCAACGGTAAAATCTATAAGGAGGTCCTGTGCACCTATAACTTCGGCAATACCCGAAAGAATTTTTCTGTTGTTCATTTTAATGTTGACACCTTCCAACTTTAAATCAGTAAAAACGGCATCGTACAACTGCACAAACTCTATTTCCTGCAAAAGAGAATCAGAACCAACTACATCTGCATCACACTGAAAAAACTCACGAAAACGTCCTTTTTGAGGCCTATCCGCACGCCAAACCGGCTGAATCTGATAGCGCTTAAACGGAAAATCAATTTCATTCTGATGCATGACTACGTAGCGAGCAAAAGGCACGGTCAAATCATAACGGAGCGCTTTTTCAGAAATCTTTGGGGTTAAAGAACTTGAATTTTTAGAACTGTAGGTAACATCATCTACCTTGTTCAAGAAATCACCCGAATTCAAAATCTTAAAAATGAGGCGATCACCTTCATCACCGTATTTTCCCATTAGGGTATCCGAATTTTCAAAAGAAGGGGTTTCAATAGGCTGAAAACCAAAGGTCTGAAAATGCCTTTTTACAATATCAAAAATGTAGTTTCTTTTGATGACTTCGGAAGGGGTAAAATCCCTGGTTCCCTTAGGTATGCTCGGTTTTTGTGCCATTATATGTAATTGTGGTGCAAATATAAAATTTTAGAAAGACGAGCAGTGAATTATATAGACAATCCCTATTCCGTCCTCTGTTGTAAAATTAGCGTACTATAAAAATAAGGTTCGCCTAAACCTCTATAACCTTATCAAACCATTGGTACAGATCACCTTTTGTAATAACTGCACCTTGCTGGATAAGCTTAAATTTATCTAGGTTTTTATCATCAGTATACATCTTGGAAGCCGTTAAATATTCTACGAAGTCTGACTGCCAGTTTTTCTTGAACCAAGAAAACCCAATATTAGTGGTCAAATCTATTTCTGGGTTCATCACCTTTACCGAAATTAATTTCATTTCCTTTTCGGCCAAATAGAATAAATGCATTTGCTTTTCGGAAATATTTTCCAAATATGCTACTTTGGTAAGTACGCCCTCCCAGACCAAATCACTAAAAACATCTATCTCTTCTTCTGCAACTTGTGGTCTGTTCGTTTTAATTTCTTCCCATTCATCACCCGTTATGGATTGTGTAGCCAGGAAGTTTATAAATTCTTGATGCAGCTCTTCTAATTGCTGTTTGGTAAGCCTCATGTATTTCATTCTGCAAAAATAAAAAGACCGTACGATAAGTACGGCCTTTGTTCAATAAAATATGATTATTAGTTCTAGAAAATATAGCGTAGACCAAATTGCATTTGCCATCTAGAGAACAAACTTGAGTCATACCCAAAGGTTTCCGTCAATTGCTCATTAAATGTGTAAGTAGGTACATTATTCTCATCTACGGAAACAGATAATGGATTTGGAGTATTAGGTTGCTGGATTATACCCCAATCACTATTCAATAAATTGCCGAAGTTTAAGATATCAATACTAAATTGAATGGTATGCACCTTATTTTCTGCAACGTTAAAACGATAATCCTGCAATAACTTCACATCCCATTTTCCGCGCCATGGTGCAAGAGCCCCATATCTATCAAAATACTGGCCTCTATTATCGCTCATATACTCATCCTGCTGAATAAACCGCTCAAAAGCATCGGCTTGGCCGGCACCGGAAAACTGCATTTGCTGAACTTCTGCCGTGGTTGGAATATAAAGCAAATCATTATTCTGGAAAGAACTGTCATTATTAATATTACCACCATAGGTGTAATTGAACCTTCCGCCTTGCGCATACTCAAAGAACGTAGAAATAGTTGTAGACCATTTATTATCGTTCCCGTAATTAAATTGTTTAGCAGCAGCTCCAATAACCCTATGTGTATCACCATATTTAGAATACGATAGAACATCTTGATTGGCATCCCCTAGGTTAGGGTTGAAATCAAAAGCATCACCCGTAATCTCCGCCTCAATTGAATTTACATCTTGAGCGTTCAAATAATTATAGGCTACACTTGCAAAAAGACCATTATCCCAAGTCTTTTGAGCTTTTATGGAAGCATTCCATATTCTACCTTTATCGGAATTTGTGAATACGTAAGCATTGGTAGCTCCACCAAATTCATTAACCGATCTATCTGATGCTTGATAAACCGGACGATTATCAACACCTTGCAATGTTCCTGACGGACTATTAAGTCCCCAGTTCTGAACGTGGGCTCCGTTTATATCTTTAGTATAGGAAAGGTCTGCCGTTAGAATAAGACCGTTGTCAAACCTGTGATCTGCACCTATGTTGGTACGCCAAACCTGCGGCCATTTAAAATCCGGATCAACTATTTGATAGAAGAAAAAGTCTACTGCCTGTACTTGGTTTCCTAACCAAACAAAAGGGAAACGGCCAGTAAATACGCCAGTACCACCACGCAATTGAGTTTTATTTTCGCCTTTTACATCCCAATTGAAGCCCAGTCTAGGAGAAACAAGAAAGTCATTACTAGGCAGCGTTGTAGAATCTAAAGTTGTGGCCTCTCCCGTTTCAGGGTCATAATATTCTATATCCGGTTGATAGGTTCCATCAGGAAAAGCACCGCCTTTCCGTTCAATATTTTCCTCAATTTTATCCTGCGTGTCAAAATAGAGCGGCTTATCAAAACGGATACCATATGTAATCTTTAAGTTTTCATTAATATTCCAGTCATCCTGTACGTAAAGCCCTAACTGCCCAACATTGGTTTCCGCCAAAGCCCAGCCTCCAGGGGTGCCTTCTGCAGATTGGTTATTATTAGCAAAGGTTGCCTCCGCTCCTTGAATAAGATTATCAATAAGCCCACCAGGTTGTGCGTTGGCCAAAAATTCATCCACATCTGCAAAATTCCTATCGAAAGGACCACCTAGAGGAAAACCGAAAGTACCTCCGTAAACACCTAAGTTAAAAGAATTGTCAAATTGAAATTTCTCAAAAGAAACACCTGCTGTTAGCGTATGATTACCTATAAAATAATTAAAGTTGTTCGTAACCTGAAAAACCTTTTGATCCAACTTGTTGTTAATTGAAAAAGGCTCATGCCCAGCTACTATATAGTTGCTCTGATCACCTCCCTGAATAATAATACTAGGCGCCGGTGAAGAAAACGGACTTCTAAAATCATCAAAATGAGAATAGCCAACCTGAAGTTTATTGGTTGCATTTTCCCCAAATGTTGAATTCAACTCCAACTGAAAAGATTGCAGGTTGTTATTGATTTCATATCCTGAATTTTCAAACTGTAAAACCTGCGCACTAGGACCACGAATACCTATTGCCGTGGGATGTGCAGGTTTCTCTTTTGAAGAATCCAAGAAATTATAGATTACTGCCAAACGGTGATCATCGTTTATATTCCAGTCTAATTTTAAAATACCTTTTGTTGATTCCGCCCCATAAGTAAACCCTTCATACCTGCCAGTATCATAACCTAAAGCACCAAGAGCAGACTGTACGGATATTAAATCACTTTCTAAGACCCTAGACTCATTAACCGCACCGGAACCGGTATTGGGAACCCAACCGTTAGTCCCTAAATCATCGCGTTGATCGCGCTCAAAATTCGCAAAGAAGAAAAGTTTATTCTTTATAATAGGGCCACCAATACTTACCCCGTACTGGTTTTGTTTTAAATCTGGCTTTACAACTTCTTCCCCTCTAATTTTACCCCCTGTAAGACTTTCATTTCTAAAAAATCCGTATACACTACCGTGAAACTCATTTGTTCCGCTTTTAGTAACCGCATTAACAGTTGCTCCTGTAAATCCAGATAAGGTAACATCATAAGGTGCCAAGAACACTTGAATCTGGTCAATAGCATCCAATGAAATAGGTTGCGAACTTGTCTGTCCTCCAGGACCAGGAGCATCCAGGCCAAAAGGGTTACCAAAGAAAGACCCATCCAAAGAAAAGTTATTGTATTGATCATTACGTCCACCAAAAGAAAGACCACCAGTACCAGGTGTACCCGAAGCACTTGGCTCCAATCGTGTAAAATCTTCTGCAGATCTAGAAATTGTAGGTAGTTTGGTAAGTTCCCTTCTACCCACACTGGTCTCGGAACCGGTACGATCACTCCCGAACGTTCCACCACGGTCTGAAATAACCACAACTTCATCTAATGCTTGGCTCTCTGTAGCCAGCACTACATCTAAAGTAAAGGTTTTACCCAAAGACAAATAAATATCGTCTAGGGTCTTCTCTTTAAAACCGATGTAAGAAACTGTTACCGAATATGGTCCTCCTACCCTAAGGTTTAAAATTTTAAAGAGACCATCCTCATTGGTTATAGCACCAGATTTGGTACCCGTTGGTGTATGAACTACAACTACGTTTGCACCTAATAAAGGTAAGTTCTGATCATCAACCACCGATCCGCTCATGTTGGAGGTCGTAACCTGTGCAATTGCGCTAAAGAAAGAAAGGAATAGCACAAGACTTAAATGAAGTTTGTTAGACATAATCATCTGTTTGAGTTAGTCTTACAAAAGAGCGCAAAAAAAAAGAGCTATGCAAGCATAGCTCTTCTAAGTTATCATAAGGTTATTAACGTTCTGTTAACGTTATTTTTTGTCTGCGACAACCTCAAAAGGGAAATCTACAATTACTTCCCTGTGCAATCTTATTTGTGCATTATAAGGGCCAGTACGCTTAACGGCACCACCTTGAATGCTGATAAATTTCTTATCAATACTGTGACCTTCTTTTTCAAGGGCAGCAGCTAGATCAATAGTAGTAACCGATCCAAATAATTTATCGGCAGCACCTGTCTTAGCAGCTATTTTCAATTCCAAAGCTTTAAGAGCTTCAGCTGTTTTGCTAGCAGCATCAACAACTTTTTTCTCTTTGTGAGCTCTTTGTTTTAAGTTCTCTGCCAATACCTTTTTAGCAGAAGCTGTAGCCATATCAGCTAAACCTCTTGGAATAAGGTAATTTCTACCGTAACCGTTCTTTACGTTTACGACATCATCTTTAAAGCCTAAATGCTCTACGTCTTGTTTTAGTATAAGTTCCATCTTGCCTTAAATTTATTTTAATAAATCTCCTACGTATGGCATCAAAGCCAAATGACGTGCTCTTTTGACTGCTTGAGCCACTTTGCGTTGGTATTTTAAAGAAGTTCCTGTAAGTCTTCTAGGTAACAATTTACCTTGCTCGTTTACCAACTTCATTAAAAAGTCTGCGTCTTTGTAATCGATATATTTAATACCTGATTTCTTGAAACGGCAATACTTCTTTTTAGTATTGGTCTCAATGTTCAATGGAGTCAAATAACGGATTTCACCGTCTTTTTTTCCTTTTGCTTGTTGTTGTAATGTTGCCATAATTCCTTAAGCTTTAGCTTTTAACCTTGTTCTTCTTTTCTCAGCCCACTCAATTGCGTGCTTGTCTAGTTTTACCGTTAAGAAACGCATAACACGTTCATCTCTTTTGAACTCTTGCTCATAAGGAGTAATTACCTCTCCGGTAGCTGTAAATTCGAACAAGTGGTAAAATCCACTTTTCTTGTGTTGGATGGCATAGGCCAATTTCTTCAGTCCCCAGTTTTCTTTGGAGACCATCTTGGCGCCATTTTTAATTAAGAAATCCTCAAATTTCTTAACTGTTTCCGCTATCTGATCATCAGAAAGCACGGGATTCAAAATGAAAACAGTTTCGTAATGGTTCATAAATGTATATTTTTTAGGGTTGCAAAAGTAATAATATTTATGAGACTTTACAAGAAAACGGAAATTTCTTCGTTATACTTTGATAATCCTAAAATCTTACATAACCAAATCTTAACCTATGTCATTACAAATTACACAAAAAAGCAGGCCAAGTTTACAATATTATTGTATTTAAGCCCGTTTTTTTAGTATTTTGTCGATGATTTAACCCCACAAATCGACCCATTTATGAAATTAAGAAGTATTATCGTAGACGATTCGTCCATGCAACGAATGGCAGTCGCGAAGCTTGTAAACAGTCATCCCAACCTAGCTATGGTGGCCGAGTACAGCAATGCGATCGAAGCCAAAAACGGCATTAAGAACAACGAGATCGATCTTATTTTTCTTGATGTTGAAATGCCTATCATCAGTGGATTTGACCTACTCGAATCCTTAGAAAACAGTCCTCAAGTAATTTTGATTACAGGTAAGCCAGATTATGCTCTTAAAGCATTTGATTACGATGTAACCGATTATTTGCATAAGCCTATTACCCTTGCCAGATTTGATGCTTCGGTAAAAAGAGCGGTTGCCAAATATGAACAAATGAATAAAGTTCAAGAAGACGAAGAACATATTTTCGTTAAGAGCAACCTTAAAAAACGTAAAGTTATATTAAACGATATTAAATGGATAGAAGCTCTTGGTGACTATATTAAATTGGTTACGGATGAGGCCAACATTGTTATCTTATCTACCATGAAGTCATTTGAGCAGCAACTACCGGAAGATAAATTCTTGCGCATTCACAAATCCTACATTGTGAATCTAGAAAAGATAGAAAAATTCAACAGTAAAAATGTTGAAGTTAGTGGAAGGTCCATTCCTCCGAGCAGGAACAAGAAGACCGAGTTAGCAGAAGCATTGGCCAATGTCTAGCACTTCTACTTTAAAATATAAATCCCGAACATCAAATGGTGTTCGGGATTTTTTTTGATTCACCCTTAAATATGGTCTACATTATAGATAACCCGTACACTACGATACTGTGAAACGGAATTAAACGATTTTTCTATTCTCTTCATAGCCATTTTCGTCTTTACAACAGATTGGGCATGTGGTATCTTTATCAATACGTTTTTTAAGAAAAGATTCCGCACTCTGGCCACCGGCGGATACTCGGGCCCTAGTACATTACCCCCTAAAGTTGCACGAAGTGCTTTTGCAAACCATTCTGTTGCTTCGTTCAGACGGTTATACTCCCTATGCTTAAAAGTGATTTTTATTATTCTATTACTGGGAGGATATTTATACTGTTCCCGCTCGTACAACTGCTCATTGAACATAGTATCATAATCATGGGTAGATACCTGTTGCAAAATTTGGTGGTACGGATTATAACTCTGTATTAAAACTTTACCTCTTTTTTTGGTACGCCCTGCCCTACCCGCTACTTGTGTCAATAGTTGAAAACAACGTTCGTGCGCCCTGTAATCCGGAAAATTCAGAAGAGAGTCCGCATTCATAATACCTACCAAACTCACATTTCTGAAATCAAGCCCTTTGGTCAACATTTGCGTACCCACAAGAATATCCATCTCTTGTTGCTCAAAAGCGGTTATTATCTTTTCATATCCGTGTTTACCACGAGTGGTATCTAAATCCATACGCCAGGTCTTAGCATCTGGAAATAAGGTTTCCAGCTCCTTTTCCACCTGTTCTGTCCCAAATCCTTTGGTATCCAAAGTCTGGCTACCACAGGCTTGGCAGCTTACCTGCAATGCCATATGATACCCGCAATAATGACAGCGTAATTGTTTTTTATATTGATGATAGGTTAAACTTACATCGCAATTGGGGCACTGGGGCGAATGCCCACAAGTAGTACATTCCATTATTGGTGCGTACCCTCTTCTATTTTGAAATAAAATTACCTGCTCGCCTGCCTCCAGAGCTTCTTCGATCGCCAGAAACAAGCGTTCCGAAAAATGTCCCTTCATACGGCGCTTACGGCTCTGTTCCTTTATATCTACCAATTCAATATCCGGCATAAGCACATTTCCGTAACGCCGGGTAATTGCCGCATATCCGTATTTTCCAATTTTTGCATTGTAAAAACTTTCAATACTTGGTGTGGCCGACCCTAACAGAACTTTACTATCATGTAATTTTCCCAACACTATAGCCGCATCGCGCGCATGATATCTTGGCGCCGGATCAAACTGCTTAAAAGAACTCTCGTGCTCCTCATCAACCACAATGAGCCCTAGATTGGAAAAAGGCAAAAACAAAGCGGAACGCGCTCCTATGACTATTTGCGCCTTATTTTTGCTGGTCAAAACATTGTTCCAAGCCTCTACACGCTCCTGCACACTGTATTTGGAATGATACACCGTTATTTTTTCACCAAAATAATTCTGTAAACGAGAAATAAGCTGGGTGGTCAAGGCTATTTCAGGTAGAAGGTAAAGCGCTTGCTCTCCTCTTTGCAAACATTCTTCTATCAGTTTTACATACACCTCTGTCTTTCCCGACGAAGTTACTCCGTGTAAAAGAGTAATCTTATCCGCTTTAAAACTCTCGGTTATATCGTCAAAAGCTTGTTGCTGATATTCGTTTAAATCCTTTAAACTATAGTTTTCTTCCTCTCCTTCATAATTGACCCGGTCTGTTCTTATAAAGTACTCTTCCAGGATTCCTTTATGTACTAGCGATTTTATAACCGCTTTTGACCCCCCACTGGTTTTTTCAAGCTCGTCAACTTTAATTGGCTTTTTATTGGCAGCTTGTAATTGAAATAAGGATAGAACCACTTGGCTTTGCTTGGGAGCCCTGGACAGATTGGTTAAAAGAGCTTCTAGTTTTTCTTCCGAAAGGTATTCTTTGCCCAGTTTTACATAACGAACCAATTTAGGCTTATACTGCTCGTACATTTCTTCTTTAAGAAGAATAACATTCTTTTCTATTAGCCGGTTCAATACCGGCAGAATATTTTTTCGTTCAATAATAGCGCTTACCTCCTGCACTTTTAGTACAGCCTGATGCTGTAACGCTTCATAGACCAAGAACTCATCATCCTCCAGTCCAGATTCATCTATCTCCCCACTATTGTTCCGTAGAATAAGGGTCTCGCTTTCCAATAAGAAAGCTCCAGGTACGGCACTCCTGAAAACCTCGCCAATAGTACACATGTAATACTCAGCAACCCATTGCCAGTGTTTTAACTGAATAGTATTAATAATTGGGTCTTCATCCAGAATACGGTCAATCTCCTTTGCTTCGTATATTTCAGGGGCATTGGTATGCACCTTGTGAACCAAGCCCGTATAGACCTTAGACTTTCCAAAAGGCACTCCTACCCGCATACCAGGACGCAAAAACTCAGCCTCGGTTTCAGAAACGGTGTAGGTAAATAGTTTCTCTAAAGGAATCGGTAATATAACATCAATAAAATACTGCATACAGTGGGGTGAAAATCTATCCGTCTACCCGTACCCAAGTCTGGGTGCGGTAAATAAAGGCCAAATACCCTCTTACTTTAAGTTCATCAGGATTATCTGGGTTAAGCCAAATTTTACATCTAAAGGTCATTGCCTGCTGAGGGTCAAAAAGAGTATCTCCTTTATAAACCCCGTTCCCATGGTGTTCTGCATCTTCAATAATGGTCATACCCAATACAGGCTTGTCTTTCATATCTCCCTCGCATTTGGTGCAAATAAAGTTTTCCTTTCCTTCTTCCACTATTTCAATCACCTTACCATGCATTTTTCCATCTTCTTCATAAATTTCGATAATGGCTTTTGGTTTACCGGTGCGGTCATCTATGGTTTTCCATTTTCCGAATACACTTTGGGACTGCCCCATTGGAAGCATTGATAAAAACAGGAAAATTAAACTCGTAATATTGGTTACACTCATCTTCTAGAATATGTTTTTCTTAAAGAGTTCAATGAAGCATTAAGCTCGAACCCGAGCAACAATATATTAGAATTTAGCCAGATATATACCATAAGTATCAACAAACCTCCTAAAGCTCCGTATAATTCATTATATCTAGCAAATTTTTCAACATATACCCCAAAAAGATATGATGTAAGCATGAACAATAAGGTAGTCATTAAAGCTCCAACAGAAAAGAAGCGTGCATGTTTACCCTCCATCGTACCAAAATAATACAATATAGCCGTTGTAAAATAGGACAGTATAACAAAGAAGAGCACCTTACCTATCTGAGCTCCAACAATATCATTCTCAGTAAGATCATAACCACGTGTTTTGGCTGCCCAAACACTTAAGTAATCCGTAATATAAAACTCAAAATACCCGTAGGTAACAGCACCCACAATGAGCAAAATGGACAGGATAAGCCCCACCATTAAAGCATAAAGATATTGACGGAAAAAATTTCTGGTAAGCTCTACATGATACGAATTTTCAAACCCTCCAAAAATGGCATTTACCCCATTGGCCATCAGAAAAATGGAAAACAAAAAAGCCGAGGATAGCAACCCACCTCTTTTCTGGTCTTTTATTTGCTGATAAATATCCCCAAAATAATCACTTGTAGCCGAAGGTAAAAAAGACTCTAAAAAAACAAGGAACTGAGAATCAAAATTTTCATTGCCCACACTTACGTAAGGCAGTATAAAAGGTATTAAGGTGATGAGAAATATAAGTAACGGAAACAGCGCTAAAAACAAACTAAACGCAATGGAACTGGCACGTGTAGAGATAGCCCCACGGAAAATACCAAGAATATACATTTCCATTAAATCATAGAGCGATAGCCCCTCAAAAGCCGGTAATTTTATTCGTTTTAAGAAACGAGCAAGCCGGTTAATGACAGGAATTTTTTCAATTCTATCCTCTATCTCCTGCGACATTTACACCGCTTTTAAGCTTAAATCCATATTGTAGACAGAATGTGTTAGCGCTCCAGAAGAAATATAATCCACACCACACTCCGCATATTTACGCAAGGTATCTTCGTTTATCCCTCCCGAAGATTCCGTTAGGCACGTATCACCAATTAACTTTACCGCTTTACGGGTATCTTCATAATTAAAGTTATCTATTAGAATACGGTAGACACCACCGGCTTCAAGAATTTGCTCTATCTCATTTAAGTCCCTAGCTTCAACTATTATCTTAAGGTCTCTATTGGTTTCCTTTAAATAGTCTTTTGTTTTCTGAACAGCCCTGCCAATTCCACCCGCAAAATCTATATGGTTATCCTTAAGCATGATCATATCATAAAGAGCGAATCTATGGTTTTCTCCACCCCCTATTTTTACCGCCCATTTCTCCAAAGCACGAATGCCGGGCGTAGTTTTTCTTGTATCAAGAATTTTAGTTCCCGTACCCTCTAGCAACTTTACGAACGAATTTGTTTTGGTTGCGATGGCGCTCATACGCTGCATAGCATTCAAAACCAATCTTTCTGCCTTTAAAATGCTCTGTGATTTTCCTGTGACATAAAAAACACTATCACCATGTTTTACCGCCGAACCATCTTCTATAAGTGTTTCTACCTCCATACCAGGGTCTACATACTTAAAAACTTGTTTAGCGAATTCCACACCCGCAATAACACCTTGGTCCTTTACCAATAATTTAGCCTTACCCGTTGCTGTATCTGGAATACAAGCTAGAGAACTATGGTCTCCATCTCCCACATCTTCACGAATAGCGTTGATTATGATATACTCTATTTCTTTTTGAAATTGTTCTTTGGAAATCATCTATGAAAATTTACTTAAAGCTAAATTAGTAAATTGTTGGGGGTTTATAGACTTTACCCCAAGGGTTATTTATAAGAACTGCTTTGGATAGGAATAACGAGTTTTTATTATTTCAAATTATATTTGCAGCATGACCATAAAACTCATCGCTATCGGAAAAACGGATAGCCAGGCATTGTTGCAACTTATTAGCGAATACGAGAATAGATTGAAGCACTATGTTAAATTTGACCTGACCATTATACCCGACATTAAAAACACCAAAAACCTCTCTGAAACCCAACAAAAGGAAAAGGAAGGTGAACTTATCTTAAAACAATTGACCAATACGGATGTACTGGTTCTCCTAGATGAAAACGGAAAACAGTTTTCATCCGTAGATTTCTCTGCCTATCTACAGAAAAAAATGAATGCCGGTCTTAAACAACTAGTTTTTGTCATAGGCGGGCCGTACGGTTTCAGTCCAGAAGTTTACAACAAGGCACAGGGCAAGATAAGTCTGTCTAAAATGACTTTTTCACACCAAATGGTACGTTTATTTATAGTGGAACAAGTTTACAGGGCATTTACCATTCTACGTAACGAACCTTATCACCACAGGTAGAACAATACCCTATTCTTCAACCGTTCAATCTAAAAAAAACCTCTTGTAGCTCATATTAACAAATCAACTTTTCTACATTAGCAGTCTAACAAAAAAATTGCCATGATTGTTACTAAAGGAATTCCGTTTAAGAAGTTATTTGATTTGTCTTTCCACCATATAATTTGGCTATTTCTATATATGGGTAGTGTTGCCGTGCTATACCGTTTTAATATTATTTCGTACGAAGTTCCTTGGTTACCAGTCTCCGTAATTGGTACCGCTGTTGCCTTTTATGTTGGTTTTAAAAACAATCAATCCTATGACAGAATGTGGGAAGCCCGAAAAATATGGGGAGGAATAGTAAATGGTAGCCGTACATGGGGTATGTTGGTAGATGGGTACATAACTAACATGAATGCCGTAGAAAAACACGATGAAGAGGACTTACACGCCATTAAAAAAAGACTTATCTACAGGCAGATAGGATGGCTTTACACCCATAGAGAACAATTATTGGTATCTACCTCTTGGGAACATGTTTCACAAGGTGGCTTGACCACCAAGCACGCCCAAAGACTTGAAGATAACTTTGGTGTGGGTATCATAAGTGACCATCTAGAACATCGTCAATTAAAAAACTTTCTTTCTAAAGAAGAATTTGAACGTTTGGTGACCAAAGCCAATACTGCTACGCAAATTATAAATGAACAATCCAGAGATTTACGAGAATTACGCAAAAAAGGATTAATTGACGATTTTAGGCATATTAAGATGCAAGATGTTTTGCGTACTTTTTATGAATTACAAGGTAAGAACGAGCGAATTAAAAAATTTCCCTTCCCCCGCCAATACGCAAACATGAGCTATTACTTTGTCGGTATATTCATTTTTCTATTGCCATTTAGTATGATGCCCGAAGTGCTAGATTCCGGAACCGCCAACCTATGGCTTGCTGTACCAATCTGCGTATTGTTAGGATGGATATATGTTATGATGGAATTAATTGGGGATTATTCTGAAAATCCATTTCAGAGAATGGCGAATGATATTCCTATGCTTTCGCTTTGCAGAACAATTGAAATAGACCTTAGGGAAATGCTGGGAGAAACAGAACTGCCACCTCCGGTAAAAGCAGAAAAAGGGGTGCTTATGTAGTTTTATATTGTAGTGATAGCATTATAAATTAAAAGTTGCTTATGCCCATCCTGCCTAGAGTCGCAACGGACCTTAACGGAAGTAGGCCAAGAAACATTTACATAATAACACATAAAAAAAGCCCTAATTAAAGGGCTTTTTCAATTCTTATCATTTAGAGAAGGGTTTAGTACAATACTCTAAACTTAATGGTATTCTCAACCTTTTTAAGGGCTTTGATTACGTCTTTATTATATTCCTTATCCAAATCGGTTATAACGTAGCCAACCTCACTATCCGTAGAAAGAAATTGTCCTGAGATATTTAAACCATACGTAGCACATACTTCGTTGATTTTTGCCATAATGCCAGGAACGTTCTTATGAATATGCAAGAAACGGTGTGCGTTCTGTTGTTTTGGCAAACGGATGTTAGGGAAGTTTACCGCATCTACCGTATTCCCAGAATTGATATAGTCCATAATTTTATTAGGAACAAAATCAGCTATATCACGTTGTGCCTCTTCAGTACTACCACCTACATGAGGCGTTAGGATAACATTCTTTAAACCTTGAAGCGGTGTATAGAAATCACCATTGCTACGAGGCTCCTCAGGATATACATCAATTGCAGCACCTCCAATTTTTCCGGATTTTAGACCATTGGCCAAAGCTTCAATATCTACAACAAAACCTCTAGAAAGATTGATAAGCATTGCGCCGTTTCTCATTTGGCTAATTTCTCTTGCGCCAATGAAATTCTTGTTTGCCTTGTTATCATCTATGTGTAAGGTAACTACGTCCGAAACATTCAACAAGTCCTCTAACGTATTGCACTTTTTAGCATTACCTAAGGACAACTTATCCTCAACATCATAGTAATACACACGCATACCTAGAGCTTCCGCCAAAATAGAAAGTTGCTTACCTATATTACCATAACCAACAATACCAAGATTCTTACCACGAACCTCTCTTGAACCTTCGGCGGTTTTTTGCCATTGCCCACTATGAATTTCGCTACTTCTAGAGAATACACTACGCATAAGCATAATGATTTGCCCAATAGCCAATTCCACAACGGAACGGGTATTACTGTACGGAGCGTTAAAGACTACAACGCCGTTTTTCTTGGCATGCAGCAAATCTATTTGTGTAGTACCGATACAGAACGCACCAACAACCAAAAGTTTATCCGCCGCATCCAATACTTTTTGCGTCACTTGGGTCTTAGAACGAATACCCAATACATGAACACCTTTAATCTTCTCTATAAGTTCTTCTTCTCCAATACTGTGTTTTACCAGTTCTACTGAAAAACCATCATCTGACAGGTTTTTGAACGCATCAGGGTGAACATTTTCCAAAAGAAGAATTTTAATTCTGTTCTTGGGATAAGAGATATTACGAGGTAAATCGTTTACAAAAAGAAATTCATCCATATTAGGTGTGATATAATCTGCATTTTTTGCCGCTTTTTCGCGATGCACATTTTCCGTGTACGCAAAGAATTTATCGGCAATACCGGCTTCGCGCATTACATAATCGCTATACCCATCTCCAATAACTTGAACTTCTCCTTCTAAGTTCATGTTTTTAAGACATTCTATTTTCCCGTTATGCTGAGAAAGCACATTTTTAGCATCAAAACCAATAATATTTCCTTCTTTATCAAATTCAAAGGTATTTGCATATACCCTATCCGATGGAATATTATACTCCTTAACAATAGGGTCTATGAACTCTTTAAACCCGCAAGAGATGACATAAATATCATCCGAAAATTTTTCAAAAAACTCTTTGTTTGAAGCAATAGACTTTGAAATTTTATGGCGCAACTCCTCAACTAACGGCCCTAAATCATCTTTATGGGCGTTTAATAATTTTATTCGTCTTTCAAGTGATTCGGTAAAGGATATATCTCCGTCAATACCCAGATTTGTAATCTCTTGAATTTGACTAATGATTTCGTCTCGGTTAGACTTGCCTTCCAAGGTCATTTCGGCCAGTACATCCAAAGCTTCTACCCTTGTTAAGGTGCTATCAAAATCGAATACGTATTTTCTACCTGTTTCTACCATGTCTTTGCTAAAAAATTAAGCAACAAAAATAAAGATTATTTCTGTCCAAATTGGACTAATGTTGCTAAAAGTTATCCTTATAACTAATCTAGTTCTTTTTGATAGGGATTTTCATTTTAATAAGAATGATAAAACGTACTGTGCTAATCTAGAAAAGAGAGTATCGCCTTTGAAAAAGCAGGAGTTTTATATGTTCCGTTATGGTCTCCGTCCACAATTACAAATTCGCTTTTGGGAATAGCTTGATGTAATTCCTCCGGACTGCCATTGTCCAAATCTTCATTACCCGCTATGACCAAAACTTTGGCCTGCACATAACTTAAATGACTTTTTCTTGTATACGGCTGAAAACGCTGTTGCAAGTACAGACTCCTAAAATCCGCATTTACGGATTTAGCATAATCTACCGCTTCTTGGGTCTCTTCCGTTACCCTGCCGTTAAATGCCTGCATAAACTTTATTTTTCGGGGCCACCGGTAATGGGTGAAATCTATTCCCATACCGCCCAATACCGCTTTTTTTACCCGTTTATCCTTCAACAAGAGTTTGGCAAGCACAATACTCCCTCTAGAATACCCAACGGCCATATATTTTTTAAGCCTAAGGTGCTGCATGAGAAACATAATATCCATGATTTCTGAATCTAAGCTATATGCATCTTCCGTTTGCGGTTTGTCCGATTCTCCGTTACCCCTTAAATCAAGCGCAACCACCCTAAAACCTTCGGCCAATAGGTCAGCCTTTAAACTTGTATCTTCCCACGATTCCTTGGTATTTATGAACCCGTGAACCAACAACACAACATCTCCTTTACCTTCATCCGTATAGGCTATTTTTGTATCATCAAACGAATTGAAAAATTGGGTCTGAGCCGATAATTTGGTAACGAACATGAACGGCATCACCAAAAGAAAAATACGAAGTGTACGCTTATACATTAACATAGATAATCCCTGTAATTACAGCAAGTCCAAAACTTAGCAATGTTCCTATTAAAATATATTCCGTAAGTTTCCTGTTGTTGCTTTCCTTTAAATCGTTAAAGCGAAAAACAGACTTTGCCCCTATCAAAAGCCCTATAGCCTCCCATCTGCCCATAATAATGAACATAAGAACAAATAACCTTTCTATTATTCCAATATACTTTCCGGCATTGGGCAAAGATTTATGATCCAGTTCAATTTTATCGGACATGGCTTCCAACAACTTCCCCATAATAATCGCAGCAGGAGAACTAACAAATACAAGAGCGGTTACCAACGGCCAATCCAAACCTTGAAAAAGAGCTACCGTATGCTCTGTTAGGTTTCCATAGTATACACAGCAGTACAGTACGGCCACATGCAGTATCTGATCTATGAAAAAAGGAATGCTCTTGAGACGGAATTTTGGAGTTAAGTATAGTTTTAGCAAATCGATAACATAATGCGAAACCATAATAACCAATGCTATTTTCCAAAAATTTAAATCCCAGACCAAAAGCATGGTCAAGGCAAAGTGAAGCAGGACGTGTGCGTATAAGTATTTAGACTTCTCCTTATTAGCTTCCTTATGAACTACCCAACGGTTGGGTTGCAGCAAAAAATCACCTATTAAATGTGCCAATAAAAGTTTTGTAAACAGAACCATCTAACCTAAATCTTTTAAAGTTTTTGAATAGTACCCAAGCAACTCCAGAACCAAATCTAGACGTGCTCTTTTTTGACGTTGACTTACCGCAGATTGTTTAATATTAAGCCTTTCGGCGATTTCCCGTTGTGAAGCATTGGGATTGTCTAGCGCCAATACAATTATTTCTGCCGATACGGTGCTCCAATCATCCATAAAGTGCAGGGCCAACTTAAGCATAAGATTTAAGGTGTCATCAAAAAAGCCATTGCCCGTAGCTATGGTTAAATTAAGCTTATCCTCTTTTAGTGATTCAAAAGTTCTACCGGATCTATGATAAGCCGGACCGTTAGACTCACTAACCCCCACCCCCTTAAACGTTTCATTACCCAAACCAATACCCATACGGACATCTAGCCCTTTTACGGTCTTCATTAAAGCCTTGATATATATTGCCGCTTGCAAAGCATCTTCCTTTGCTATTTTTAACTGAAACTCATCTCCTCTGTAAACCTCCCAATCTACTGGCGATTTACCTAGTTTGGATAAGTAATCCTTAAGAATGCCCAACCACTCCGATGAGTTGTAACCCTCGGAATTAATAATATCTCCTGTTATTATTGCTACCATAAATAATATAAGCTAAAACGCTAATATATTAAAATATAAGCTAAAACGCTAATATTTTTATTTATAAGTCAAAATGCTTATAATCAAAACCATCTTCGCACATTTAGACAGTACTGCTTGTACTCCTTTCCAAAAAGCTCCAAAAGAGCCATTTCTTCAGGAATAATCTGAAACCTGTTCATATACGCCACAAAACCGGCAGCCAATAACGTATTAAAGGCATTCCCTAACCAAATGCCCAAAGCCAGTAACAATATGAGCAATGCCAAATACATAGGGTTTCTAGAATAGGCAAAAATTCCTCCATAAACCAATTTACTTGCTTTAGAAGGTTTGGTCGGGTCTATAGTGGTTCGCTGGCGAAGAAACTGAAAAAGCGCAACACCAGCTACAAGCCCGGCAAACACTAATAAGCCATAAATCAAATAATACCTACCAAAAAAATCAAAATAACCAAAAGGCAAAAAAGTAGCAAGCAAATACATAAGACCTGCAAAAATCAAGAAAACAACTGCTGGAGGTATCTTCAATTCCATAGAAAGAAATATTTATAGCATATCAAAATTACTACTTTTGAGATCGGTAAATGCATCCAAGGAAAAACAATCTTAAAATTGGTCTATATGAAACTTGTTTTCGCTACGCATAACAAAAATAAACTTGAAGAAGTTAAAAAAATCGTACCTCCACATATAGAATTGGTTTCCTTAACGGACATTGGTTGCTTTGACGATATTCCGGAAACAGGGGCTACTTTGGAAGAAAACGCCCATATAAAAGCAGACTACGTTACCAAAAACTACGGCCTTGCATGCTTTGCCGACGACACAGGACTCTTGGTAGATGCATTAAATGGTGCTCCAGGCGTTTATTCCGCCAGATACGCCGGCACAGATAAAAATTCCGATGACAACATGAATAAGCTTTTAGAGAATCTAAAAAGCAAAAATAATCGCGCTGCACACTTTAAGACCGTTATAGCTCTGAACATCGATAATGAAAAATATGAGTTTAGCGGTATCGTAGAAGGAGAAATAACAGAAGCAAAAAAAGGCGATAAAGGTTTTGGGTACGACCCTATTTTCCTTCCCAATGGTTATAATGAGACCTTTGCAGAACTTCCTTTGGAAACCAAAAACGCCATTAGCCACAGGGGCCGAGCCATGAGAAAATTAATAGATTTCCTCCAATAACGGCTATTTCAATAATAAAACGTACCTTTGCGCCTTAATTTTAACGCCGCCGGTATGGCAGGTGTTGCTCTGAGTACTAAGGTTATACACGATAATCGCTCTATGCAACACACCTATTAGCGATTAAGTATACCTTTTTTATGACAAAATTTGAAGCCTTAGGGCTAGACAAGTCCATATTGGACGCTGTCAAGGATATGGGATTCGAAAGCCCATCTGAAGTACAAGAAAAAGCAATCCCTATTTTATTGGAAAGTGAAACCGACCTAGTTGCACTAGCGCAAACAGGAACCGGTAAAACTGCTGCTTTTGGTTTTCCGTTAATTCAGAAAATAGATAACAACAGCAGAACTACCCAAGGTTTGGTACTCTCTCCTACCCGTGAACTTTGTTTGCAGATTACAAATGAGATGCAAGCTTATTCCAAATATGTAAAAGGCCTCAATACCGTTGCCATTTACGGAGGAGCAAGTATTACGGAACAAGCAAGACAGATCAAACGTGGCGCACAGATAGTTGTAGCAACTCCTGGGCGAATGAAAGATATGATCAGCCGTGGCCTGGTAGATATAAGCAAAATAGACTACTGCGTTCTAGATGAAGCAGATGAAATGCTTAACATGGGCTTCTTTGAAGATATAAAGGATATCCTTTCAAATACTCCCAAAGACAAATCTACGTGGTTGTTTTCGGCTACTATGCCAAGAGAAGTAGCTACCATAGCTAAAAAGTTCATGCACAGCCCTATGGAAATTACCGTGGGAGCTAAAAATGCTGGTACTTCAAACGTACAGCATGAGTATTATGTAGTTGGGGGTAGAGATAGATACCCAGCACTTAAAAGACTTGCAGATGCCAACCCTGATATTTTCTCGGTAGTTTTCTGTAGAACAAAAAGAGACACTCAACGTGTAGCTGAAAAGCTAATTGAAGACGGTTATAACGCAGGTGCTTTACATGGAGATTTAAGTCAAAACCAGAGAGATTTGGTAATGAACTCTTTCCGTAAAAAACAAATACAAATGCTTGTTGCTACAGATGTAGCGGCACGTGGTATTGATGTTGATGACATTACGCATGTTATCAATTACCAGCTTCCAGATGAAATTGAAACCTACACCCACCGTAGCGGTCGTACCGGTAGAGCTGGGAAATCAGGTATTTCAATGGTTATCGTTACCAGAAGTGAGATGCGTAAGATTCACGCTATAGAGAAAAAGATACAGCAAGATTTTATCTCCAAGAAAATTCCGACCGGAATAGAAATCTGTGAGATTCAACTATATCACTTGGCCAACAAAATCAAAGAAACAGAAATTAATGCAGATGTAGAAAACTATCTTCCTGCCATTAACGATGTACTAGTAGGTCTGGACAGAGATGAGCTTATTAAAAAAATAGTATCCGTAGAGTTTACACGTTTTTCGAATTATTACAATAAGACGAAAGACATGAACACCTCTGATGACCGTGGTCGCGACAGAGATAGAGGAGAAAGAAACGCACACGTACCTTCAAACGGTTCTGTACGTTACTTCATAAACGTTGGAGAAAAAGATGGTTACGATTGGATGTCCTTAAAAGATTTCTTGCGCGACACATTGGATTTAGGCAAAGAGGATGTTTACAAGGTTGATACTAAAGATTCTTTTTCATTCTTTAATACCGAAGCCGAACATACAGATAAAATTCTTTCGTTTTTCACAGACTTTAAACTTGAAGGCAGGTTTATAAACGTAGAAGTATCCAAAAACCCTGGCGGAAGTGGCGGCGGTGGTCGTGGCAGAAGCAGAAGCGGCGGTGGCAGAAAAAGAGATCGCGACAACGATCGTGGTGGCCGTTCAAGAAGCAGAAACTCTTCTAAAGGAAAGCCAAGTCATTCCGGAAAAAGAAGAAGCTCAAAAAGTAGAAGCGATTTCTTCTAGACCTCAAGAAACTATTTTTAAAGTTAATTGTATATTAAAAAATACGCTTCGGCGTATTTTTTTGTTTTGTTTAGTACTTTTAAACCTGTATGCTTAAAGTAATGAAACCACTCTTAATAATTATTCTACTATTTATCTCAACCTTTTCATTTGCTCAAGAGGAAGAAGTTTTAGAAGAAAAAGAAATAAAAGCCATAGTTGTTAATGCCCAAACCGATGCGGTTATGGGTGATGTTCATGTTATAAACTTGAACAAGGTAAAAGGAACAATTACTAAAGAAGATGGGGAATTTACAATTTCGGCATCGGTAGACGATATTCTTTATTTTTCTTTTTTAGGTTTCAAATCACAAAAAATCAGGGTTACCAATGACATGTTTAAATTCAAGGACACTAAAATTGCCTTAACGGAACTGGCATATGCATTAGAAGAGGTGATCGTTAAACCGTATCAACTCACCGGCTATCTTGAAATAGACGTTAAGAACGCTCCTATAAATAATGCGTACCAATATAGTATTTCAGGACTTTCTGTAGGTTATGAAGGCGGTAATAAAAACCCAAGCGCCGTTACCAAAGTGTTGGGCGCCATTTTAAATCCCGCAGATTTATTGCGCAATCTCTTTGGAAAACAGCCCAACCAGATGAAAAAGCTACGCAAAATAAAAGAAGATGATCAGATACGAGATCTCTTGGCTTCAAAGTTTGACCGTGAAGTCTTAACGGAACTACTTCAGATAGAGAAACTGGACATTCAAGATATTCTAAACAATTGTAATTACTCCAAGTCCTTTATAAGAACTGCCAATGACCTGCAAATTCTAGATGCTATAAGCAGTTGTTACGAAGATTTTAAAGTATTAAATCGTAAAAAATAAATTTTCTATTTTCCACAGCATTTTATAGCTTTAGGGAAAATAGACTACTTATGAAAAGACTGCTCTCTGCGGTTGTTATTTTCTCCCTTCTTATCGCCTGCAAAGAAAAGCGAAAGGATCTTATAGAAGAAGTATCAATTAAAACCGATACTGTTTCTAAAACTATCGAACCCAAAAAAAAACTGCCCTTTATATGGGATGCAGCCAATATTTACTTTCTACTAACGGATAGATTCAATAATGGCAACCCTGAAAACGATGTAAATTTTGAAAGATCTCAACCCACCGGGCCTTTAAGAGGTTTTATGGGTGGAGATATTCAAGGTATCACCCAAAAAATAGAGGACGGTTATTTCTCAGACTTAGGTATCAACGCCATTTGGTTTACGCCCGTAATAGAACAAATTCACGGTAATACAGATGAAGGTACGGGAAGTACCTATGGTTATCATGGCTATTGGGCAAAGGATTGGACCGCTTTGGATCCTAATTTTGGGACCCGAAAAGATTTGGAAATAATGGTTAAAACCGCCCATAAAAACGGAATTAGAGTTTTAATGGATGTGGTACTGAACCACACCGGACCTGTTACGGAGATAGATGAAGCATGGCCTGAAGAATGGATTAGGACTAAGCCTACTTGTGATTTCAGTTCCTACCAAACTACTGTAGAGTGTACTCTTGTAGCTAACTTACCTGACGTTAAAACGGAATCCAATGAAGCCGTAGAACTGCCTGATGCCCTATTGGCCAAATGGAAAGAAGAAGGACGTTTAAGTCAGGAGCTAGATGAACTTCAGCTTTTCTTTGAACGTACCGGTTACCCAAGGGCTCCAAGATACTATATCATAAAATGGCTTACGGATTATGTAAACAATCTTGGAATAGATGGTTTTAGAGTAGACACGGTAAAACATGTTAACGAAAATGCATGGTCCGAACTTTATAAAGAAGCTTCCCACGCCTTTGAAAATTGGAAAAAGATGCATCCTGATAAGGTACTTGATGACCAGCCGTTCTACATGGTGGGCGAAGTGTACAATTATGGTATTTCCGGTGGTAGGGAATATGATTTTGGCGATAAAAAAGTAGATTATTTTGCCCATGGATTTAAAAGTCTCATCAATTTTGAACTAAAGGAAGATGCCAAAAAAGACTACGAATCTATTTTTCGCAAGTATAGTAAGATACTGCACTCGCAGCTTTCCGGGAAAAGTGTGGTAAACTACCTAACCTCTCATGATGATGGTCACCCTTTTGATGCCGAGAGAACAAACCCATTTAAAGCCGCAAACATACTGTTGCTTACGCCTGGTGCCTCACAAATCTATTACGGAGATGAAACGGCCCGAGATCTAACCATTAAAGGTTCCGAAGATAACCCCGTACAAGGAGACGCCACACTACGCTCCTTTATGAATTGGGACAAACTTGATAGCTTACCAAGGACTCAAGAAATACTACAGCACTGGAAAAAACTGGGTACTTTTAGAAGAAACCATTTGGCAGTTGGCGCGGGAAGGCATAAAAGACTGGGAAAGACGCCTTATGTTTTTAGCCGAAGCTACGTAGACGGTGACTACAAAGACAAAGTAGTTGTTGGGCTAGATTTACCAAAAGGGAAAAAATCGCTTTGGGTAAAAGGCTTCTTTGGTGATGGCACAACACTTTACGACACCTATTCAGAAACAGAAGTAGTGGTTGCAAACGGTAAAGTAATCTTAGAAAATGATTATGATATTGCTCTTTTGGAACTGAAAGAATAAAAAGAGAATAAACGCAATAAAAAGAGCCCTTTAAAACAAAGGGCTCTTTTTTATTTTATATCAAATTTACTTTTCCAAGTTTTCCTTTAAACTGGCCAAACCTGCTTCAAAATCCTTTCCTACGGCCTTATCCATGCTCATAAAGAGCATCATAATATTCATAGGAAACTTATGCTTTCCTGAAAAGCCCCAAGTTACCTTAGTATTTCCGTTACTCGCATCGTCTACCTGAAGATAACAATCAGAGGTAGATTTAAAGGGTTTCAAAAACCGAAGTTCAGATTCTATGCGTTCTCCATCTATAATATTTTTAATTTCCTGTTCTCCTTCCCCTACTTCTTTGTTTCCGTTCCAATAACTGGTACAACCTACTTCGCCATCAGTACCGGTAAAGCGCTTCTCCATATTCGGGTCTTTTTTTGCCCATGGAGACCACTCATCCATTTTTTTTAAAGATTTCAAATATTGAAAAACTTCTGGTTTGGACTTGGCCACCTCCACCGTCCTAAAAACATTATAGGTTTTTGGTGCAATTAGTGATAATACAAAAATTAACACGACAACACTTACTACAACATAAAGTAATGTATACATAATAGATTGATTTGTTGGTTATTACAGAAATATACTAAAAACTCCCGTGATTTTAAACAAATCAAAAATCTGAATTCTCCTTTTTAAATATAGCTAGTAACTTATGCACCGTCTTTTTTAATTTCGGCTTCGTATCGCTTCAAGACGTCATCAATACTCCGCACAGATTTTTTGGTCCAATCCAGCTGTTTTTTGGCCTTTTCCTCTTCGGTCAAACCCCATTCCAAATCCGTAGCACGCATTTTCACCGTTAAGTGCTGTAAAATAATCGCTGCCGAAACGGATATGTTCAAGCTTTCCGTAAAACCCATCATAGGAATTTTTAAAAACCCGTCACTCATATCAATTGCCTCCTGGCTAAGCCCTTTCCGCTCCGTCCCGAAAAACAGGGCCGTTTTTCCTTCAATCTTAAAATCCTCTAGCAAATTAGAATCGTTATGCGGTGTTGTAGCAATGATTTTATAACCCTCGTTCTTAAGCTTTTCTATACAGTCTCTAGTGTTTTTATGACGGTGTACATCTACCCATTTCTGTGCTCCCATAGCTATTTCACTGTCCAATTTTTTACCAAACCTAGACTCTATAACATGCGCTTCTTGAATACCGAACACTTCACAACTACGGATTACGGCACTGGTATTGTGCATCTGGTATACATCTTCAATGGCTACGGTAAGTAATTTTGTACGATCTTTTAATACATCTAGAAACCTTTGCTTCCTTTCTTCGGTTATAAAATTCTCAAGATATTTAAGAAGTTGTTCATCTGCCATATATCGAATATAATAAAAACTCTATTTTTATAACGATGAAGAAAAACATTACCGTTTTAACAGGAGCCGGAATCAGTGCGGAAAGCGGCATAAATACGTTTAGGGATGCCGGTGGATTATGGGAAGGACATGATGTTATGGAGGTGGCATCTCCCCAGGGCTTTGCCAAAAATCCAGAACTAGTACTTAATTTCTATAATCAAAGGCGAAGACAATTACCCGAAGTATTCCCCAATGAAGCACACAAGGCTCTTTTTAAGTTAGAAAATTCGTATGATGTTACCATTGTTACCCAGAACGTAGACGACCTTCATGAAAGGGCGGGCAGCACCAATCTTATTCATATTCACGGAGAACTTCTAAAGGCAAGAAGCACAGGAAACGAAAACACGGTACTTCCTTGGAAGGCCGATTTAAATTTAGGCGACCTATGTGAAAAAGGCTATCAGTTACGACCGCATATTGTTTGGTTCGGAGAAGCGGTACCTCTTCTGGAACAGGCCGCTTTTGCTACTCAAAACGCGGATATTGTCATAATTATAGGTACCTCTATGCAAGTCTATCCTGCTGCAAGCTTAATTGATTACGCTCAGGAAAACGTGCCCATATATTTTATAGACCCCAACCCTAACGTTTCCAAAAACCATTATAACAACCTGACCGTTATTGCAAAAACAGCCGTAGAAGGTGTCCCAAATTTGGTTAACGAACTCCTGAAGCAGGCTTAAAATAAAGCTATAATGACACAAGAGGAACTATACAAAGCACTGGACTATGTGAATCACTCACGTGAAAAACGAGCAGAAATGGCCAATCTTATTAGTAAAAACCCACAATTGGTGGATGCCCTTTTACAAATTGCCTTTACTGTTGATGACCCTCTTTCCAATAGAGCATGCTGGGTACTGGAGTTTACAGCAAAAGAAAACCTATCTTTTATTTACCCACATCTAGATGTTTTCACCGCTAATTTAAGCAGAGTGCGTTTTGATTCTGCCATTAGACCAGTTGCCAAGATTTGCGAATTCCTGACCATGGCTTATTTCTCAAAGGAAAAGAATGAACTGCAGCAAGTATTGACGGAAGACCAACTAGAACAAATAACCACTGCCTGTTTTGATTGGCTGATAGGAGATTACAAAGTAGCCGCCAAAGCGTATTCAATCACTTCCCTCTATTTATTAGGGCACAAATTCCCATGGATACACCCCGAACTAAAAATGGTCCTAGAGCAAAGTTATGCAGATGGAAGTGCCGCATACAAAGCCAGAGCCAGACATGCTTTGGCCAAACTCAAGAAGCATTAGCCCTAAAAACCGAGTTATTAACTTTTTAGGTACAACTTTTTACCACAAGAACCTTAAAAACCTTTTAAAACTACCCATCTTAAGGTATCTTTGCTTTTTTTCAAAAATCAACCTTATACAACGTTATGTCGCTAAACGCTTTGAACGCTATTTCGCCTATAGATGGGCGCTACAGAAGTAAAACTGAACCATTGGCACCGTTTTTCTCGGAAGAAGCCCTTATAAAATACAGAGTACGTGTTGAAATTGAATATTTCATAGCTCTTTGCGAAATTCCGCTACCTCAGCTTGCCGATTTTGACCATTCCAAATTTGGGGCACTTAGAGAAATCTATCAGAATTTTGATACCGTAGATGCACAGGAAATAAAAGATATTGAGAAAACGACCAATCACGATGTAAAAGCAGTAGAGTACTTCATTAAAGCTGCTTTTGACAAATTGGGACTTTCCGCTCATAAAGAGTTCATTCATTTTGGACTTACTTCCCAGGATATTAACAATACGGCAATTCCCCTTTCCATAAAAGAGGCTACCAACGAAGTATATGTACCCGAGTACACCAAGCTATTGAACAAAATTCAAGAATTGGCAACAGAATGGGCAGAAATACCCATGCTGGCAAGAACACATGGCCAACCCGCATCTCCTACGCGCTTGGGAAAAGAAATTGAAGTTTTCGTGGTTCGTTTAAAAGAACAGTTCAACCTATTGAACGATATACCCAGTGCGGCTAAATTTGGTGGAGCTACGGGTAATTACAACGCTCACAAAGTGGCCTACCCATCTATTGACTGGAAAGCTTTTGGAACTAAATTCGTTCAGGAGAAATTAGGTCTTCACCATTCTTTTCCTACTACACAAATAGAGCATTATGACCACATGGCCGCCTTGTTCGATACTTTAAAACGAATAAATACCATTATTCTAGATTTGGACCGTGATTTTTGGACTTACGTATCCATGGATTATTTCAAACAAAAAATTAAAAAGGGAGAAGTTGGCTCTTCTGCCATGCCACATAAGGTAAACCCAATAGATTTTGAAAATTCAGAAGGTAACATAGGTATCGCCAATGCGCTGTTTGAACACTTATCCGCCAAATTGCCTGTTTCAAGATTACAGCGCGACCTTACGGACAGCACCGTACTTAGAAATGCCGGTATGCCATTTGCACATACAGTTATTGCTTTTCAATCTACTTTGAAAGGATTGAACAAGCTTTTATTGAACAAAGATAAGTTTGAACAAGACCTTGAAAATAACTGGGCGGTAGTTGCCGAAGCTATCCAAACCATTTTACGAAGAGAAGGTTACCCTAACCCATACGAAGCTTTAAAAGGGTTAACCCGTACCAATGCTAAAATAGACCAGAATTCAATTGCAGATTTCATTGATACACTTGATGTTTCGGATGCAATCAAAAAAGAATTAAAAGTAATAACACCAAGTAATTATACTGGTATTTAAGGATTATAAAAAATATCCCTAACGAAAAAAAGGCCGCAAATGCGGCCTTCTTCGGGGGATAATGGTTAGTGTTTATGTAAAAATTATCCTTTCTTTTGAATCTCAACTTGATGTGGGTAAGGAATTTCAATTCCAGCTTTATCCAGTGCGATTTTACAGTTTTCTAAAGTTCCAAAATATACATCCCAATAGTCTTCTGGCTTACAGAAAGGACGTACGGCAAAGTTAATCGAGCTATCTGCCAATTCCGAAACATTTACAGAGGGTGCAGGATCTTTTAAAACCTTTGGGTCTGCCAAAAGAACGTTAAGCAAAACTTCCTTGGCTGTTTTAATATCCTCTCCATACCCTACTCCAATAGTAGTATCTACTCTCATTTTACCTTCCGCAGTATAGTTTATGATATTTCCATTTGCCATGGCACCATTAGGGATAATGGCCAATTTGTTCTGGGGTGTTACTAGTTTTGTGGTAAAAATTTCAATTTCTTTTACAGAACCTAAAACTCCTTGTGCTTCTACCAAATCGCCAATTTTATAAGGCTTAAATATGATAAGCAATACGCCACCCGCAAAATTGGACAAAGAACCTTGTAACGCAAGACCAATAGCAAGACCTGCTGCTGCAATAATGGCGGCAAAACTAGTTGTTTCAACTCCTAATTTTGAAATGACCATTATAATCAAGAAAATTGTAAGAGCCCATTTTACCAAACTCAATAAAAACTTCTGTAAAGATTCATCATAACTCTTACGAGCCATTCCTTTACTAAGAACATTCATTATTTTTTTGATAATCCATGAACCAATAATGTAAATTACTATTGCTCCTAATACTTTTGGACCGTATTCAACAACAAAGTCAATTCCTTTGCTCATCCATACTTCTGCTTGTTCCATAATCTTTTATAGTTTTCTGGTTAACGTTATACTAGGTAAGACACCCAATATTTTAAAAGGTCACTTAAAACTTAAATTTTATTCAAAAAAAAAAACAAACCAGAAGAACTGGTTTGTTTTTTCAAAATATAATATGAGGTGTACTTTATTTCATAAAATCCACAAAATTAGATAGTTCACTTTCTTTTAATTCCGATTTTTCAAGTGCTTGAACAAACTGAATCATTTTTGCCGGATTCATATTATTTCCTAAAACCCGGACCACTAAAAAGCCCTTATCATCATTATCTCCATAAATCACTACCTCATCTATGGCATCTTCATCTCCCAAATACTTAATGGTAGCCTTGCCAAAATCTGTATTCATTTTCATGAGTTCAGTAAAACCTTCAGCGTTTAGTATAGATTTTACAATAGCCTTCTCCTTCTGAAAATCTGCCTTGTTGGCCTCTGTTTTCTTAAAAGCAAGAACATTTAGTTTCTTTAACGAACCTAAGCTTTCTTTTTGTTCAGGAGACAATTCTGCTTCCTTGATATTTAACAGACCCGCGGGCAAGTCTAAGGTCAGGAAATTAGGGTTCTCTGAATTTGTTACATAATACTGCTGTAGGCTAGGTGTAGAATTACAAGCACCAAGTAGACCCAGAAGCAGTACTGCCACAATCATATTTATTCTTTTCATATAATTCTTTTTAAAGGATTAAGTTTTACCAAAAGTTTATGCGGGACTCCAGTATTACCTTCCTCCTACTTCGTTTAACTCTTCAGGTAAATCCATCTTTCTAGTTAGCGCCCCAATCTTATTTAGATCTATATCTCCCGTTAAGGAAACCAACACACTTTCAAAACTTCTGTTGCCCATATCAAGTTCATCGTTATTAATATCCGACACAAATAATAAAAGCTCACTAACATGATCTTCATCCCTACCTTGCTTAATATAGAATTTTACGGTGGCATCTTTATCCCTCACTTTCATGAGTTCTTCAAGGTTAGAAGATTTTAGATACTTTTTTACCGTTTTGCCCATGTCTTCCGAAATTCTAACATCTTCGGTAATAAAAACTTTAATACCATCCAGACCTTGAGCAATATCCGCAAAATCTTGGGCGTCTTGGTCTTCCTTATCAAAAGCGGCAATATTACCCGCTAACCTTATCATACTTTTATTCACGGTTACTGACCCCACATTTTTCATATTATCATACTTATCGAATATGGACTGCGAAATTCCAAAGAATGGCAAAAGGGCCAATGCTAGTACTACACTTAATTTTTTCATGACTGTTCGTTTTAAGATTAATAATGATTTTGATTATTGATTGATGATGATTTCTGTATTATCTATTCTTACCTGCCTCATTAAGTTCTTCGGGCAAGTTCATTTTTTTCGTTAATGAACCTATTTTGTTCAAGTCTATGTCTCCGGTTAAGGATAACAATACGGTTTCAAATTTTCTTCCGTTTACATCTATGTCAGATTTCATTCCGGTTACGAACATCAAGAGTTCGCTCACATGGTCATCGTCTTTACCACTACGGATGTAAAATTTTACGTTGGCATCTTTATCCTTTACGCGCATAAGTTCTTCTAACTTGGCTGATTTAAGGTATTTATCTACCGATAGTTTCATATCGCTCGCAATAGCTTTGTCTTCTGTAATAAAGACCTTTAGGTTATTTAAACTCTTGGCTATATCCATAAAATCTTTGGCCTCAGGGTCATCTACCTCAACATCTATTTTACTTAATAAATTAAACATGCTACGGTTTACTACTACCGCACTTACCTTATCTAGGTCTTCATATTTATCAAAAAGGGACTGTGAAAAGCCTATGACCGGTAACATTGCTACCATTAGTACAATTAATATCTGTTTCATTTTTCGGGTTTTAATTTTACTTCTTGTTATAAATTTTTTGTTTTGCTACCACAAACTCGTTTAGGTAGCCCATTTTTTCCGTGCCTCTCTCCATATTCTGGCTAAGCATATCCAAGGCCTTTTTGGTTTCGTTATAAGCGTAAAGGGCCTGTTGCTGCTCTAGTTCTTTTTCATCATAATAGGTTTTGCCCAAATACACCCCAAACATAAGTACCACCGCTGCAGCAATTGACATCCATTTATACAAACTTCTGCTACTTCCTGTAGTTTTAGGTTCCAAAACAATTTCTTTAGAAAGTTGTTCCTTTTTAGCTCCACTCGTAAAACTGAACAGCGGAATATACTGCTCCAAGTTTTCAGGCACCTCTCCTTTAGAAAAAAACGCTCGTAGCTCTTTTTCTTCTGCCACTGTTGTTTCTGCTTCAAAATATTTTTTCAGCAATTTTTCTATTCTATCCAATTCCATAGCTGTGTTTTTGAATTAATCTCTCCCTTACGGTCTTCCTTGCCCTGGACAAGGCCACTCTTACCGCCGTGGGTTTCATTTCTAACATTTTTGCAATCTCTTCATAGTCATATTCCTCAACATCTCGCAACTGCAATACCATTTTTTGTTGTTCCGGCAAATCTTCCATTATTTTTTCTACCCATGAAACACTGTCATTTGCTTCTACTTGTTTTTGTAACGAACTACCTTTTTCTACATAGTTGGTATGCATCAACTTCAGGTTTCCGGCCTGTTTGGATTTTAAGCGATCCAAACAAAAGTTTTTGGTCATGGTCATAGCAAAAGCTTCTACATTCTTATATTGGCCCATATTCTTGCTTTTGGCCCAAAGTTTCAGCAGAATTTCCTGTGTGGCATCTTCAGCTTCTTCCCTTGACACCAATAATCGTTTTGCCAAACGAAATAGCTTATCCTGAAAAGGACCAACAATTTTTAAAAAATCTGCCTGTTGCATTCTATTGGTATAGTTATTTAAACATCTTTAAAAGACGTTACACAATGAAGACGAACCACTCTTAATTATGTTACAAATATTTTTTATATTTCATTTTTGTAAGTAAAGGCTACAACCTTTTACTAATCATCTACGTATACTAATTAAGAACTTTTAATTTAAACTCCCCCATTATATTATCACTCATTTTTTGGAACGGTAATTGATTCGGTAGTTATAGCCTCATAAAAAAACTATGAAAAAGTATTTCTTATCGCTCCTATCTGTTGGACTTCTATTCGCTAGTTGTAAAAATGACGACAATATTTTTCCTGATGAACCGGAAGAAGTAAAGACGACATCTGATTTTCCTGCTCAAAATTTCATGTACCAGGTCATGAATTCTTTTTACTTCTGGCAAGCCGAAGTTCCAAATCTCTCGGATAACAAGTTTGAAGACTTGGCGGATCCTGATTATATTTCGTTTTTAGCTTCTGAGGATGACCCTAGTCGCTTTTTTTACAACGATTTATGTAAAGATCATGTTGACGCTGTTGGCGAGAGTGCCGCCCAAGACAGATTCAGTCGTGCTGTTGAAAATTATAAAGATCTAGTAAATTCGTTACAAGGCATTTCTAGTAGCAACGGTCTTGAATTTCAATTATATCTTGCAGAAAATGAGATTGATGTATACGGTGTTGTCACTTATATTTTACCAGATTCAGATGCAGCTAGCAAAGATATTTCAAGAGGGGAGATCTTTAATGGTGTAAACGGACAAGCCCTTACCCTTAGCAACTATATAGATTTACTTTTTAGTGATAATACGAGTTATACTTTAAATATGGCAGATTTGTCTGAAGATGACCTTATAGGAAATGGTAAAGAGGTAGCGTTGACCAAGATTGAGAATTTTGCGGAAAACCCTATCCATTTGAGTAAAATCATAGAGCAGAACGGCACAAAAATAGGTTACATAATGTACAACGGTTTTTTAGCCGCATATGACGACCAATTAAATGATGTTTTTGGTACGCTAAAAGAACAAAATGTTCAAGAATTAATTTTAGATTTTAGATACAATGGTGGTGGCAGAGTAACTTCCGCAATACAAATTGCCAGTGCGGTATATGGTACAGAAACGGATAAGCTTTTCTTAAAAGCCCGTTACAATGATAAAATTATGGCCACTTTTGAAACTGGAGATGGAGAGGATTATTTTACGGATGTAACATATGACTCAAAAACGCCTCTCAACACCCTTAATCTAAAAAGGGTCTTTGTTATTGCTACAGACAGAACGGCATCCGCCAGTGAGCTTGTTATGAACGGTCTGGCTCCATATGTAGATGTTGTACATATTGGAGACGTAACCGTAGGTAAGAGCGAATTTTCAAATACAATGGTAGACGATCGTGAAAGTAATTATTTCTATTCAGAAGACCGTGAAGACTTTATCAACCCTGACAACCAGTGGGGGCTACAACCCTTATTTGGTAAAAATGAAAATGCAGATGGGTTTTCAGATTATGAAAGTGGATTAATTCCTGATTACCCATTAAGGGAGGATTTTGAAAATATGGGGGTACTTGGCGAAGAAGATGAGCCGTTATTAGCATTGGCCTTATCAGTAATTTCGGGTAATACGGCCAAACAAAATTTGAACGCTACATTAGCTCCCAAACCCTTTTCAAATTCTAGGGTTTTCTCTTTGACAACGAACGCAATGGTTATGGATGGTTTACTTAAACCGTTAAAAAGGAAAAATTAAAAAATAAGATTATAATTTTTACGTTGTGATATTCTATTCACGGTGTTCTTTAAAACTTCCCCGAGTAACTTATATCAGCGGCTATGAAAAAAAGTATAACAACAGGATTGTTCCTTTCGCTTTTTCTATTTTTCTCTTGTACTAAAAGTGATGATTTCTCCATTCCTGACACAGTAGACCCGAATCCGGATGCAGGAGTGGAAGTACAGGATTTTATGTGGAAAGCCATGAATTTCTGGTATTTCTGGCAAACTGATGTTGAGAACCTTTCAGACACCAAGTTTCCTAATACTCCAGAGGGTTCCGAAGCTTACACTGCATTTCTAGCTTCTGAATCTGACCCTGGAAAGTTTTTTGACAACAAGCTACTGTCTTCCAAAGACCGCTTTAGTTTCTTTTCGGATGATTATGTAGAGCTTACCCAATCTCTTGCGGGAATTTCCAAAAGCAACGGCCTTATGTTCGGTCTTGCCAGACAGAACAAGAACAGTAGTGAGCTTTATGGCTATGTTCAATACATTGTACCCAACTCTAATGCTTCCACAAAAAACATTCAAAGAGGAGACCTTTTTACAGGTGTTAATGGTACTACCCTTACCGACCAAAACTATATAGCACTTCTTTTTGGCGATAGTGATACCTACACCTTAAATATGGCCGATATTGTAGGGGAAAATGCAGAACCTAATGGTACGGATATACAATTAACCAAAGAAGTGGGCCTTATGGAAGACCCTATTCTTCTAGATGAGATTATAGAGATACAGGATAAGAAAATTGGCTATTTGGTCTATACAGGTTTTACCAATGAATATGACGAAGAGCTTAATAGGGTATTTGGGCGCTTTAAAGCAAGTAACGTTACAGACCTTGTACTAGACCTTAGGTATAACCCTGGCGGATCAGTAAATACTGCCGTTCTTTTGTCTAGCATGATATACGGCACCAATTCCAAAGATGTTTTTCTAAAGGCTCTTTACAACGAAAAGTATCAAAAAATATTAGATAACAATGATACCGAACTGAGACAGTTTTTTACAGAAAAAACAGGAAAAGGAACAGCTATCAACACCTTAAACTTAGATAAGGTCTATATTTTGACCACTAGTGGAACCGCCTCGGCAAGTGAACTAGTTATTAACGGACTTGACCCCTACATGGATGTTATTCAAATTGGGGGTACTACTCGCGGAAAAAATGAATTCAGTGTAACCATGGTAGATGATAGGGACAATAACTACATCTATAGTCCGGAACGAGTAGGAAAAATAAATAAGAAAAATAATTGGGCCATTCAGCCTTTACTGGGAAGAAATGAAAATGCGGAAGGTTTTTCCGAATTCACTAGCGGACTCGCTCCTCAGGTTGAGCTACTAGAAGACCTTAGCAATTTAGGGGTTCTAGGTGATTTGCAAGAGCCGTTTTTGGCCAAAGCCATAGAACTTATAACCGGTTCATCTGCAAAAGGTGTGCAGAAAGTAGAATTCCCTATTGAAACCATGACCAATTCTAAAATGTTTACACCTTTAAAGGATAATATGTACGTTACCGACCCACCTATAATCTGGTAACCTGATATAACTTAAAACTAAAAAACGACCTGTTGAATACAGGCCGTTTTTTTATTTAATAATCTATTATAGCTTCAGTACTCATAAAACTTTTGATACTTACGTTTTAAATGCGAGGGAATAGAAATTGCTTCCGGATGAAACAATCCCGCCAACAGCTCTACTCCATCTACCAAGGTGGCTGCAGAAGATTGCGTAAACAAATCAAAATCCGCAATATAAACTTGTTGTTTCTGTACAGCTTCCAGTGAAGTCCAACCTTCTTTTAATAGTAACAAGTACATTTCCTTTAATGTTCTGTTCATATTAAAACCGCAAGGAGCTATGACCATTACTTCAGGGTCATACAACTTTACCTTGTCCCAAGAAAGAACTCCACTGTTCCCAGATGGATTAGAAAGCATATCCACCCCACCGGCAAAACCTATTTGGTGCGGAATCCAATGGCCACAATTATAAATTGGTTCTATCCACTCCAACAACAACACTCTTTTTGTACGCACTTTAGCTGCCCTTAGTTGGTCTACCACATAATCTATTCGTTCATTTAACTTTGACAAATACGTATAGGCCACCTCTTCCTTATTCAATGCCTTGGCAATGGTAATGGCATTTTCAAAGACGTCGTCAAAACTAGATGGACTTATTGAAATAAGCTCCGGTTGCTTTTCTAGGTTTGCAACGGCCGCGGCGGTACATTCCGTATCAATCTGGCAAACATCGCACATATCTTGTGTAAAGATTACATCGGGAGCAATATCCGCCAGTGCTTTTTCATCTACGTAATAGAGTTTCTTTCCTTCTTTTTTACTTTCGGAAAAAAACACGTCTATCTCTTTACTGGAATAGTTTTTACCTTCCAATATACATCGTACTACGGGCTTTTTCTCCTTTAGTGCTTGTAGCGGACATTCAAACGTTATGCCATATAAATGCTCTTGCAGCCCCATATCATAGAGCATTTGCGTAACAGCGGGCATGAAAGAGCAGACTTTGAGCATTTAGTTTAATTAAAATATATACCTCCTGGAATGATTCCTACAGCAATGGTGCTGATTAACTCCTTAGTACTTAAATCATAAATATATAAGTCTCCTTTACTAGCATAGTCTTTTGCATCTGTACCATAAAGCTTACCATCATTAACAGTCATACTATAAAACGAGACATTGGTTATATGAGCCTCGGTTGGCAATGCCTCTGATCCAGAATCAAATGAATAAACCGCATTAGACATGCCAAAATATAATGTGTTATTTTCCACACTTAAATCGCCAGGATGCTCTGTAGTTTCAAAATCTAAAATCTGTGCCAACGTATTGTCTGACGTGTTAATTTTTACAAGTGTGCCATTGGTCTCTTCTCCAGTATATGCTGGAGCTCCACTACTTAATACCCATAAATTTCCAGCATTATCCCATTGCATAGAATTGGGAAAATCACCAACAATGAGCGTAGTTGACACCACATCAGTGGAGACATCTATGATAGAAACCTTATTGTTCTGGCCAAAAGCCCCTTGATGTGCAACATATACAAAATCTTCATTGGAAGTAATTGCCTCTGGTCCTAACTCGGTAGGAATGGATTTTAAAACTACATTGGACTCTAAATCAATAATGGCTACGTAATCATCCGTTTCATCGGCCGTATCACCCCAGTTTGTAACGTACCCCTTACCATTGGCCACAGTAAAGTACCTAGGATTTAAAAGTCCGTCTTCTATGACCGCTTCACTTTTAAACGTATACCGGTTGACCACATGAATTTTATGTGAGTTGTTAACTACAATATATGCCATGTCTTCATCAAAAGCTATTGATTGCACAATGTTGCCAAGATCTTCATTGTTTTCTGCCTTAAAAATAGTCTCTTTAACAAGCAATGAATCATTTGATATATATGTGACAGTTCCAGTACCATTGTTAAACGGACCTTCATTACTTATCAAAATTCCATTTTGGTAATCTCCCTTCACCTCTTCCATTATAACCTCATCGTCATCATCAGAACAACTAACTGCAAATAAAGCCGCCATGGCTACTAAAATTGATACCTTTTTCATTTTCATTTTGTTTTTTAAATTTTCAACTTTAACTTTAATTGTATGTTTCTATTTGGCATAGGCCTAAAAGCCACATTTTGATACTCTTTATTATATAGATTGTTTATTTGCATTAACACTTCCATATTCAACTTCCCCTTCATTCTAAAATTTCTTCCAAACCCTAGGTTTGAAACGGAATAGCCAGGCAACGACCCAGAATTATCCGAAGTACTAAATACGCTACTATTAAAAAATAATTGGTAAAATAAGCGCCAATCCGAATATGCATACGTTAAACTAGAAGTTACCTTATGCTGGGGCACATACATTAAAGTTTTATCTGTCTCTGAATCTACCGCCTTAGTGTGCGCGTAACTATTGTCCCAATTAACATCATGATTCCCCCAATTTTGCGAGAATTCCAAAGAAACTTCTAGACCATAGTTTAATGCGTCTTTGATATTGACTGGAGACCAAATTCCCATATTGTTAGGTCTCCATTGTATTAGGTCCTCTGAATCAATATAAAAAGCAGCCCATTGAAAGGTATAACTCCTTTTTTTAAAGGTCTGCCCAATTTCTGCCTGTAAAGAAGATTCCGGCCTAATATCCGGGTTTCCACCAGCCCCCCCACCTAAAATCCAATAAACTTCATTGAATGTAGGAACCCTATAATTTTTTGAAGCATTAAAATAAACAGCGTGTTGAGGACTAAAAGAATATCTAGCGTTTAATGAGTAAATTAATGGGCTTTTGTAGTCACTTATAAATTCTTTTCTCAAGTTAGCTCCATAGGTAATTCTATCACCTAAATCGTGCTTAAATAAAAGGGTTGCAGCAAGTGTTTTTCTCTTGCCATTTTCAATAGAAGTCCCTTTTGCTTTAATATGATTATAATCGGCAATTCCATTAAGGACAACATTTTTGAAATTAATTTTATAATCATAATTGACCAAAAACGTATTTGTATTTCCAAAGGAAAAGTCTTCTCTTTCCTTGTTATCATAGTATTTGTACTTTTCATACAGATAACCAAGCTTAACCCGATGAATACGTCTTGCATTAAAGCTACTCCATTCCAAAAGGTTACGGGAATTGTAATCCCGATAGTTAGAATTTGAAGGTGCGGTGATAGTGCCAGAAAAGTCACGATCGCCAATAAAAGTATTGTGGTAGTACTTTAGTAATTGCCCATCAGTTATTTGGTACCCTATGTTTGTATTGACATTGACATTATTAAAGGCTCCATTTTCATTTCTTTGGTCTGTTCCCAAATATTTATAATTATTTTCTGATTCAAGATAGCCTACTCCAAAACCCACTGTGGTTTTCGCGTCTCCAATAGAAGTATGATAGTTAAAATTCCTTGTATCAAAGCTTCCGTAACTAAAAAGCAACTCATGTTCAGAATGTTTATAGAATCTAAACAAGTCGTTCAAGTGTATACTACCCCCAATTGCTCCACTACCAAATTGCACACTCCCACCCCCACTTCTAACACTTACTGACCCGTAATTTCTTGGTATAATTGTATTAAAATCGGTTTGTCCAGTAAGTTGTGAGTTAATATTGACACCATTCCAGATGACCGCCGTCTGTGATGCGTTAGTTCCACGAAAAGATGGAGAAGAAATCATTCCTAATCCATTTTCTTTCAAATACACATTAGAATTAAATTGTAACAGGTCCGTTAAGGAACTACCGTTACGGTCTACTACAGAGTCATTTAGGATGTCTACTTTTCCATTTGAAAAATGCAAAAGTCGAACATCTGTAAGAATGACCTCATCCAAAACAGTTATGCTTTCCTGTTGGGCATTACAAAGGATAGTGCATAATAAAATATGAATAATCAAAAATGGCTTATAATCTCTCATACCGTTAAAGACCTTTTACCCGAAAGTCTTGTTTAAGGTTATGAAATTGGCAGGTCTCCTGACTTGTTCCATGTTATTTTACCTTCCCATCCATTTAAACGGACAGTGGTCTAGAAGAAAACAACACCCTCATTAAGAGGTACCAAGAAATTCTTGGCAAGAACATACAGTTGCGGGAACAGTTCCGGATTTTAACCGGATTCCCTTTTAATCGACAAAGTATATGCTACCGTATCGAACCAAAATTCGCGGCGAAGGTAATCAATTCGTTCAAAATTACAACCCTAAAAAAAGTCCGTTCTCAAACGATATAGAACAAAATAGATGTGCTTTTTACAAAAACGTCTTAATTAGTGGCTAAAAGCTTAACCTCAAAAATAAGTACGGAACCCCCAGGAATACCACGGTTATCAGAGTTTCCATAACCCAAAGCCGCAGGTACCAAGAGAATACCGTTTCCTCCCTCTTTAAAATAGGTGATTCCTTCTGTCCACCCAGCAATTACCTGCCTTAGGTTAAAAGAAATACCTTCCGCACTACTTTCATCAAAAACTTCTTTGTCCGTAAAGTAACCTTTATACGCTACAGTAACATCCGAATTAAAATTTGGTCGTTCTCCCGTTCCTTCTTCTTCAACTACATAATAGAGTCCACTATCGCTCCTGGTGGCATTTAAACCATTGGCCGCAATATATTCCTTTATCTCCTCCTCGTTCTTGGCTACATAATCTACTTTTTCATCATCACTACACGAGCCAAATACAACTAAGGCTAAAACAAATAAAATTTTCTTCATTACAATTTTTTTAAGCATCAAATATAATGAACTATTAACAGGCCTTAAACTATTTTTAAACTCCCTTAAAATTAATTTAATAGCACAATGACAATTAGTGGGTTACGTACCTCCTCTTTCTAAAAATATTTAGCTCGCCACTTTTTTCTTAGGGCATAAAGAATGTACCTTTAATGCCATAATAGAGCCATACCTTAACTACAGAAACAAAACAAACCCATTGAAAAACAGCATCTTAATTCTATTTTTTTGCTTCTTTATCGCTTGTAAGACCGATAAAAAAAGTGATTCGCAATTACAACTTGAGCCTTCAACAGAAATTGAAATTAGCCATGCCAAAGGTTTTTCAATTGAGACCTCCAGTAACGGACTAACCACTATTGAAGTCTCATCTGCTTGGCCCGGAGCAAACACTTCCTTTAAATATGCGTTGATTCCAAAAAGTAAATTGGCCTCAATTACGTTTAATAAGGACGAATATGATGCTGTTGTTGCCGTACCCATAGAACGGTTGATCGTAACTTCTACAACTCATATACCAGCCCTTGAAGCCTTGGGCGTAACCAACAAACTGGTTGGCTTCCCTAATACAGATTTAATTTCCTCTGAAAAGACACGTAAACGAATTGATAATGGATATATAAAGGAACTAGGGAACAATGAAACGTTGAATACCGAAATTACCCTAAACCTTAAACCTGATGTAGTTGTAGGTTTTGGTATTAACAATCAGAATAAGGCGTACCAAACCTTAATTCGTTCTAATGTTCCTGTGGTTTATAATGGAGACTGGACAGAGGAATCTCCCTTAGGAAAAGCGGAATGGCTTAAGTTTTTTGCTCCTTTTTTTGGTTTGGAAACTAAAGCGGACAGTATATTTAAATCTATAGAAAAGTCTTACTTACAAACAAAAGACATTGCTAATCGTGCTACCAAAAAACCTACGGTTCTTACAGGCGGACTATACAAAGACGTTTGGCATGTTGCTGGAGGAAAAAGCTGGATGGCACAATTTTTAAGGGATGCCAAAACCGATTATTTATGGAAAGAAACTCCCGAAACAGGGGGAATTGGCCTGAGCTTGGAATCTGTTCTAGCCACTGCACAAGATGCAGATTATTGGCTAAACCCTTCTATGCTTACCTCCTATGAAGAAGTAAAAGAATCCAACAAACATTACACTCAATTTAAGGCTTACAAGGACAAAACCGTTTTTTCCAATACAATTGCCAAAGGAGAAACAGGCGGTTTATTATACTATGAATTGGGGCCTATGCGGCCAGACCTTGTACTAAAAGACCTTATCCACATTTTTCATCCAGAATTGCTTCCGGACCACGAACTGTTTTTCTTTAAGCCTTTAAACTAATTGCAAGACCCTAAAACATACCGTAATTCATTCATTTTCCTGATTGCTATTTTAGTAGTTGCACTAGGGGTCAATATCTCTTTGGGCTCGGTTTCTATTCCCTTTTCGGAAACATTACATTCCATATTTGGCAAAGAAATAGAAAATATCGCTTGGGAATATATCATTTGGAACTACAGGATACCCAAAGCTTTTACGGCTATATTGGTAGGCGCAGGATTATCCTTAAGCGGGCTCTTGATGCAAACCTTGTTCAGGAACCCCTTGGCAGGCCCATTCGTACTGGGTATTAGCTCCGGGGCCAGTTTAGGTGCCGCTTTCTTAATTATGGGGTCATCAACATTGGCATCATTATTCGGGTTGAGTCTGGTTACGGATGTATCTATGGCCATTGTTTCCAGTATAGGTAGTTTTCTGGTGCTTTTGGCCGTTATCACTGTGGCCTCCAAAGTAAAGGACACTATGGCCCTTTTGATAATAGGACTCATGTTCGGGAGTATTAGCGCTGCAATAGTGAGTGTGCTTTCTTACTTTACGGATGCAGAGAAGCTTCAACAGTTTGTGTACTGGTCTTTTGGGAGTGTTGGCAACCTATCTTGGCACCAATTGGGCCTACTGTTCATCATTATCCTTTTAGGAATACTTCTTGCCATATTGTGCATAAAACCGTTAAACGCCCTTCTCCTTGGAGAAAACTATGCAAAAAGTTTGGGTGTAAATTTAATTCGTTCACGGTATCAAATTATTATTGCAACGGGCTTATTGGCCGGGGTTGTTACCGCGTTTGCCGGTCCCATTGCTTTTATAGGTTTGGCCGTGCCACATTTAACGCGCCAAATCTTCAATACTACGGAACATCGCATTTTACTTCCTGCCGTTCTAATCTACGGAGCCATTTTAATGCTTATTTGTGATACTATAGCCCAACTTCCTAATAGTGCCGAAGTATTCCCTATCAACGCAATTACAAGCATTCTAGGAGCTCCTGTAGTTATTTGGTTGTTAATTAGAAAAAGAAAGATGGTGTTTTAACAATAGTTCCTTTCTTTAAGCTTTAAATTATACATATAAGATCATATGTTATACTCTCGTTGTTCCTAATCCTATAGTTTTACGAGTAATGAACTATTGAACTTTTTTCGTTAAATCAATCTTAACAACACCAATGAAAACTAAACTAATTTACCTGCTTCTTCTTGTATCTACAACCTATTTCTTGAACGCTCAAAAGAACGATAAAGGATGGGAGAACCTATTGGACAAAGACCTTACGAACTGGGATATTTTCATGGGTGTACCTCATACGTCATTAGACCTAGAAGGCTATGAAAAAGGAGACGGTATGCACGGCACACCAATTGGACTCAACAATGACCCTTTAAATGTCTTTACCACTACTCAAGAAAACGGGGAAACCATTTTAAATGTAAGCGGGGAAATTTACGGAGGTTTAAGCACCAAAAAAGAATATGAAAACTACCATTTGATCTTTGATATAAAATGGGGAACGAAAAAATACGAACCACGCTTAAAAGATAAAAGAGACAGTGGTGTACTCTACCACGCCCAAGAACCTCACGGACAGTTCTGGAACGTTTGGATGCGTGCCCCGGAAATGCAAGTACAAGAAACGGATTGTGGTGATTTCTTTCCACTGGCCGGTGTTAGCATGGACATCAAGGCTACAAAACGAATGGACAACGGAAAAGAGTTTTGGTTCTATGACCCAAATGGCGAAATGCGCACTTTTAAAACCGGCGGTAATGGCCGTTGTAGAAGAATTGCTAATTTTGAAAATCCGCATGGGCAATGGAGCCGTTTGGAGCTTATCTGCATAGAGGATAAGGCCTACCATATTGTAAACGGAAAAGTGGTTATGGTTCTAGAAAATGCAAAAGAATACAACAAAGAAGGTATCGCAAAATCACTGACAAAAGGAAAAATACAGTTTCAGTCCGAAGCCTGCGAGGTTTATTACAAGAATATTAAAATTAAGAACATCAAGAAGTTACCAAAGGAAATCAAAAAACAACTTTAACAAAAAATCGTCATAGGGCTCCTAAAAAAACATACTACGCTTTCATCTGCCAACCTATCTATTGGATACGGTTCCAATGCTATTGCCCAAAATATTACTTTTGGCCTGGAGCCCGGTGAGCTTACGGCCATAGTTGGCGTGAACGGTATTGGAAAATCTACTTTATTGCGAACCCTGGGCAATTCACAACCTCAGCTGGCCGGCCATATAGCGGTTAAGGGCAAACCTATTGCCGCTTACTCTCCGCAAGACCTATCAGCTGAGATAAGCATGGTTCTTACGGAGCCTATTGCCTCTAAAAACCTTTCCGTTATTGAATTAGTGGCTTTAGGAAGGCAGCCCTATACCAATTGGCTGGGTACTCTTACAGCAACGGACAAACAGAAAATAAAAGAAGCCCTAAAATCCCTGCAGCTAGAAAAACTTCAGGATAAAAAATGTTATGAGCTAAGCGACGGGCAATTGCAACGTGTTATGATTGCCCGGGCTTTAGCGCAAGATACATCTATCATCCTATTGGACGAACCCACTACGCATCTAGACCTTTACCATAAAATACAGATTTTAAAACTGCTTCGTTCCATTGCACATTCCACAAAAAAAATTGTGCTATTTACTACCCATGAGATTGAAATGGCTATTCAGCTGTGCGACAAAATGGTTCTGTTAGATGGAAAAGAGAATTACTTTGGACAACCTTGCGAACTAATTGAACAAAAAGCGTTTGAGTCGTTATTCCCTTCCGATACCGTTGCTTTTGACCCAAAGACAGGTTCTTTTAGGATAAAAAAGTAACGTAAGAGTGATGTTTGGTTTTAAAGCCAATCTCGTATCTTTACCCCCGAACACTTTATTTTACAAATGAACATTTACCTTATATATTTATTAATAGGACTGATATGTCTTGCGGCAGGTTATTTCCTAGGAAACTATATTCAAAATTTAAAGACAAAAAGCAGCCAGAGTGCGCTTGAAGAACGCGAACAACAATTACATGCCAATCTTGGTGTTATGGAGCAACGGCTACGTGACAGTGAAGAACATAAACTGCAACTGCAGAGTGAAAAAGAACAACTGGGCAACCAGATTGTACGTTACCAGGCCGATTTAGAGAACCTTCAACTAAAAAATAGGGAACAAAAAGACGAGGTAGAAAAGCTTCAAGAAAAGTTTACCAAAGAGTTTGAAAACCTTGCCAACAAGATTTTAGAGGAGAAAAGTTTAAAGTTTACGGAGCGTAACGAAAAGAACATTAAAGACATCCTATCCCCTTTAAATGAAAAAATACAACTTTTTGAAAAGAAAGTTGAAGAGAGCCAAAAGGAGAACATCAGCATACATTCAGCCTTAAAAGAGCAACTTTTAAACCTGCAGACGCAAAACCTAAAAATCACCCAAGAAGCAGAGAACCTTACCAAGGCATTAAAAGGCGACAGCAAAATGCAAGGAAATTGGGGGGAATTGGTTCTGGAACGTGTATTGGAAAAATCCGGTCTTGAAAAAGACAGGGAATATTCCGTGCAACAAAGTTTTACCCGAGAAGATGGTTCAAGGGTACTTCCAGATGTTATTATTAACCTACCCGATGGGAAAAAGATGGTTGTTGATTCCAAAGTATCCCTTACCGATTATGAGCGGTACGTAAACGCGGAAGAGGACCTGCGCGACAAATTCCTAAAGGACCATATTAATTCCCTTAAGCGTCACGTAGACCAGCTTTCTTCAAAAAAATACGAAGACCTGTACGCTATGGAAAGTCCGGATTTTGTGCTCATGTTCGTACCCATAGAACCTGCTTTTGCCATTGCTATAAACAATGATCCTACGTTATACAACAAAGCATTTGAACAGAACATAGTTATAGTTACCCCATCTACCTTACTTGCTACCCTGCGTACCATAGACAGTATGTGGAACAATGAAAAGCAACAGCGCAACGCCATAGAGATTGCCAGACAGGCGGGAGCTCTTTATGATAAGTTTGAAGGTTTTGTAAACGACCTTACCAAAGTTGGTAAGAAAATGGACGAGGCCAAATCTGAATACAAAGGAGCCATGAACAAGCTTGTAGAAGGGCGGGGCAATATTGTTATTAGCATAGAAAAATTGAAGAAAATGGGTGCCAAGGCTAAAAAATCCATTCCCGAACCCATATTAAAACGCGCTCAAGACGATGATTTTGAAAGCGAACTAAAACTGAAACCATGAAAAAGTCGCTTTTTGTAACCCTGGGCATTATTATAGCCCTTTTCGTAATTGTTTACGCCTTTATTTACTTTGTACCGTATAGCGATGGTATACGCTCTGGAGAGCTAATAAAAATAAGCCACAAAGGAGTTATCGTAAAAACTTGGGAAGGCGAGATAAGTCAAGGTATTTCCGGAGCTCAAATCTTTTCTTTTTCTGTATTGGACAAGGATAAAGAAGTAATAGAGAAGCTTCAAGAATATCAGGGCCAATATGTAAAATTGCACTATGTAGAGCGCTTTGCCACCTTTCTTTGGTTGGGCGATAGTAAATATTTCATTACCGACGTACAGAAAGAACAATCACCTCATTTTAGAAACTAATGGAAAAGTTTAAAAGCGCTAACGAGTCTAGAGTATCAATAACAGAGCTTATGCTCCCCTCCCATTCTAATTTTGGGGGTAAGGTTCACGGTGGCCACATTCTTAATCTTATGGACCAAATTGCCTTTGCCTGTGCTTCCAAACACTCGCAGCGGTACTGTGTAACGGCATCCGTTAACCGTGTAGATTTTTTACACCCTGTAGAAGTGGGTGAACTGTTAACGCTTAGAGCCTCTATTAACTATACGGGAAAAACATCTATGGTCGTGGGGGTTCGCGTAGAATCGCAAAACATAACCACGGGTACAAAGCGCCATTGCAACTCTTCCTATTTTACTATGGTAGCGAAAGATGAAAACGGGAAAAGTGTTCCCGTACCCGGCTTACTTCTAGAAAACGAACAAGGTGTTAGACGTTTTTCCAGAAGTAAACAGCGTAAAGAAGAGGCCTTTTCAAGAGACACTCAATTTGACTCTTCACAATTTAAAATGGAAATGCATTTAGAGAGTCTTAGCAACGAAAATGTTAAACTTGCCCTTCGGTAATTTTAGCGGCCGCGGCCTTATCCAAAAACCAAAGTAAATCTCCTGTTGTAGGTGCCACTAAATTGGCAGGGTACGCAGTGTACGAACCTTCCTTATTTATAATTTCTCCTACCTTTTCCTCTTTACTGGCCCCTGTTACCAAAAAGGCCACAGTTTTAGAGTGGTTGATGACATTCCCTGTTATGGTAACTCGTTTTTGACCAGAATCTGGATGAACGGCAACTGCGCAAAGGTTTTCTGAGTCCCACAATTCTATTTCATGCGGAAAAATAGATGCTGTATGACCATCATCTCCCATACCCAAAATAACTAAATCAAATTGAGGGAATCCATTTTTGGCCGGAAGTTCATTTTTCAATACTTGGGCATAACGCTCTGCTTCCTTTTCAGGGTCATTTTCTCCTTCTACCCTATGAATATTACCCTCTGGGATATCAATTTTTGACAAAAGGTGCTCTACGGTCATTTTATAATTACTTTCATCATCCGTAGGAAGTACACAGCGTTCATCTCCCCAATAAAAATGTACCAGTTTCCAATCTATACTAGCTCCAAACTTTTCGGCCAGTACATCAAAAACTATTTTTGGCGTGCTTCCTCCCGAAAGCGCTACATGAAAAGGTTCGTTTCCTTTGGTCTGCTCTGCAAAATACTTTGAAAACTCTTGAGCAACTTCAACTTTATCTTGATATATCTTTAATTCCATAATTTTATTTAAATGAACAAAAGAGCCCTTCTTTAAAAAGGGCCTTTACTTTAATTAACAAATGACACAAAAACCAGGGTCGTCCGTAAGATTAGGACCTGGATTTCTCCACTCACCAATACCATCTATGAGCTCATGAGAATTTTCAGGGCCCCAAACACCGGCGGCATACCCGTACATACGCACATCTTTGCCGTTTTCCCAGTACTTTAAGATAGGGTCTACAAATTCCCAAGCCGCCTCAACCTCATCAGCTCTCGCATATAAGGTTGCATCACCCTGCATAGCATCTAACAATAAGCGCTCATACGCATCCATTACATGGGTTTCAGCTAAACTAGAATAGTAAAAATCTAAATTAGCACGTTCTACCTTAAAGCCCTGACCTGGTACTTTTACACCAAATTTCAATAGAATACCTTCATCTGGCTGAATACGGATTACCAATTTATTGTCCTTGCTATCTAACCCGGAGTCTTGAAAAATTTGATGATGAGGGGTTTTAAAGTGAATCACCACTTCCGTTGCCTTGGTAGGCATTCTCTTTGCGGTGCGAACGTAGAACGGTGTATCTTTCCATCTCCAGTTATCAACAAAGAACTTAATGGCCGCAAAGGTTTCCGTGGTAGAATCTTTATCCACTCCCTCTTCTTCTCGATAACCTTTAACTTCTTCTCCGTCTATAACGGATTTGGTGTATTGCGCCCTAATGGTATTATCAAATAATTCCTGCTCGGTTTTCATAACCCTGAGCGATTTAAGCGCCTTTACTTTTTCGTTTCGTATATCTTCCGGAGCATCGCTTATAGGCGGCTCCATAACAATTAAAGAAACAATCTGTAATAAATGGTTCTGGAACATATCCCGTAAGGCACCGGATTTATCATAATATCCTCCTCTTTTCTCCACACCAACACTCTCTGCATTGGTGATTTCTACGTGGTGTATGTAGTTCCTGTTCCAAAGAGGCTCAAAAATACTATTGGCAAAACGGGTAACCAATAGGTTCTGTACCGTCTCCTTACCTAAATAGTGGTCTATTCTATATATCTGATGTTCCTTAAAAAATTGCTGAAGGCCGCTATTAAGCTGTTTGGCAGTATCCAAACTGTAGCCAAAAGGTTTTTCAACAATTAAGCGTTTCCAACCATTGTTTTGGGTGCTCATACCTGCATCTGCAAGGTTTTGAGCTATTGTTTCATATAATGTAGGTGGCGTAGAAAGGTAGTATATGATATTACCAGATGTTTGGTATTTGTTCTTTAAGTCTTCAACCCTCTTTCTCAAGCGACCATAGTCCGTGTCATAACTCCCTCCTAAATCTTCGTAAAAGAATTTATCCGCAAAGTTCTTTACTTCCTCTTCCTTTAGATCTTTAAGCTTATCCTCTAAATAAGTGCTCTCTAATACCACTTTATTCCTAAAAGCGCTATCGGTCATATCACTCCTACTTGCCCCTAGTACCACAAAATTTTCAGGAAGTTGATTGGCCTGATACAAATTAAAAAGTGCGGGTACAAGTTTTCTTGCCGTAAGGTCGCCAGAAGCGCCAAATATCACAAGAATTTGATTTTCTGTTTTATTCATAATGAGATAATATCCTAATACTATTTGAAAGGTTAAAAGTATCGAAAAGATGCAGTAATACCAACGAGTTTACCCTAAGATAATCTTACATTTCAATAATTTCGTTTAATTTTGGTTGTACCTACCAAAAAAGAACAATTTGAACGTTGATCGTTTAATTTTAAAATTAGGAAATGGAAGAAAAATATGATTTTGGATTAATAGGCCTTGGTGTTATGGGCCGTAACTTTATATTAAATGTAGCAGACAATGGTTTTTCTGCTTTCGGATACGATTTAGACGCTGAAAAAGTAGCCGCTTTAAAGGAAGAAGGAGGCCATGAGGCCAAGGTCAATGCCTCTACGAACATCAAAACATTCGTTAAATCGTTAAAGGAACCCCGAAAAATTATGCTTTTGGTTCCTGCTGGTAAAATTGTAGATGCCGTTATAGAAAGTCTTTTACCTCATATAGATCGCGGTGATATCATCATAGACGGTGGAAACTCATTTTTTACGGATACTGACCGTCGTGAAGCCTATCTTCATGATAAGGCGATTAACTTTTTTGGAGCCGGTGTTTCGGGTGGTGCAAAAGGTGCTCGTCTAGGGCCAAGCATCATGCCTGGAGGCTCAAAATCTGCCTACCAACATATCAAACCTATTTTTGAGGCGGTATCTGCAAAATACAAAGGCGAACCTTGTGTTGCATATTTAGGTCCAAAATCGTCCGGAAACTATGTGAAAATGGTTCACAATGGTATTGAATATGGACTTATGCAATTAACTTCGGAAGTATATGACCTGCTTAAAAAGGCCGGGGATTATACCAACGAGGAGCTTCATACTACCTACTCTAAATGGAACGAGGGCCGTTTACAATCTTTTCTTGTTGAGATTACCTCTAAAATCTTTATTCAGAAAGATGAGCTTAACTTAAGTAAATTGGGGCTTTTGGACCAGATATCTGACCGTGCAAAACAAAAAGGTACGGGAAAATGGACTAGCCAAAACGCAATGGATTTAGGTATCCCCGTTCCTTCTATAGATATTGCTGTTAGCATGCGTGAAATATCAGCCTTAAAAGAAGAGCGAGTAAAAGCAGACGAATTGTACGACCGTCCAGAAGTTGAAAAATTAGACAAGGAAGAATTAGAGAAAATGGCAGAAGAAGCCCTTTACTTCTCCTTTATCATAACTTATGCCCAAGGACTTCACCAATTAGCCGATGCTTCAAAAGAATACAATTACAACTTGGATATAGCTACAATTGCAAAAATCTGGCGTGAAGGATGTATTATTCGTGCAGGATTATTAGCTGATATTTCAGATGCGTTTGAAGCGGACAAGGACCTTCCGAACCTTTTACTTTCTGATCAGTTTATAGACAAAGTAAAAGGCAGTGTTGGCTCTGCTAGAAAATTGGTAGCACATGCAGCCAAAAACGGAATTCCTTTACCTGGCCTTTCTAACTCGCTTACCTATTTTGATGCCTATACATCAAGCAGGTTACCATTAAACCTTATTCAAGCTCAACGGGATTTCTTTGGTTCTCACACTTATGAGCGTTTAGACAAAGAGGGTATTTTCCACACAGAATGGGAATAAAATTAGTTGACCATTAACCTAACTCGATGAGACTAGAACAATAAGGGCATGAGCAAATACAACAATAGCGATTTTTTAATTGAAAATTCTATTTGGGCCCAGACCTGTGTTCTTATACTCATTTTTCTGGTTACCTCTTGCAAACAAGCAAATGAAGAGCAACCAGTAAAGGTTCTTGATGAACATACTTTAACTAGAAGGGTCGATGGTGCAGCCGTCGACCCTCTTACCAAACAAGTCTACGTACCCATTTATTCGGATATTTATAACCAGACCAGAGACTCAAGAACTTTATTGACGGCCACATTAAGCATTAGAAATACCAGTTTAAAAGATAGCCTATTCATCACCACTATAGATTATTACAATACAGGAGGTGACCTGGTTAGAAGTTACCTGGATCAAGCCATCTATCTCCGCCCTATGGAGTCTATTGACTATGTTATAGAACAACAGGATACTTCTGGAGGTAGCGGTGCCAATTTTATCATAGATTGGTATTCCAAACATCCCATAAACCCCTTATTTCAAGCAGTAATGGTTGGTGGTTTGGGTGCACAAGCATTTTCCTTTACTACAGAGGGAATAGAAGTAGACGCAGAATAATATATTCAAGGGCAATTACGTCCTATCTATCAAGATACCATCCATCGATCTATTGACTACTTCGTAATATATTGTGAAGCAAATCCTTATATTAGCTCGTCAAAAAAGGCCAACCCCGAAATTTCTTATTGGCCCCTAAGATTTTATGAGCCCATTCAGATTACTTATTATTGTTTTTTTTCTTTCCCATTTGACTAACACCTTAGCTCAAAACTCAACGGAATGGCAACGGGATACCTTGGAATTTTACGTAAACAAGTCAAACGAGGCCTACGATCAATACAACTATAAAGACGCCATTAAATACGCCGCTACCCTAATAGAAAAAGGACATGAGTACGATTATGATTATTACGAGTTCCTAGGCTACGATATTTTAGGCGGAATTTATTCCGAAACCGAAGACACCATAAAAGGCAAAATCTACTCTGAAAAAGCCCTAGAGCTGGCACGAGCCACAGAAACGGACAGCTTAATAGCATGGGGAGCCTTAAACTTGGGAATCCTTTACTCCGAGAATAAACAAACCTATAACAAGGCCATTGCTTATTTTAAGGAAAGTATAGAATTAAATCAAAAAGCCCAAGATTACGACGAAATATACCTTACGTACATAAATCTTATTTGGACGTACTTAGACAACAATCAACTGGATAATGCGGCCCACTATATACAAAAAGCAGAGGAGCTTTCTTTGCAAGAAGTAGATTCCCTGGACAGGTTGTACATGGATTTGCTACAGGGCAAATATTACCTTGCTAAAAAGAAGTACGATGCAGCAACTCAAAAGCTGGAGAAAATTGCATCGTTTGCCAATGAAAATGAAAATACAGACCTTGCCATAGAGGCATACGGAGATTTATCCAAACTCTACAGTGAAACGGATGATTATAAAAAAGCCTTTGCCAATTTAGACCAACACAATCTCTACAAGCAAAAGGCATACACCTTAAAAAAACTAGAGGAAACCGAGAAGGCACGAGCTAAATACGATTTAGAACAAGCACATAAAGAACTACAGTCTGCCTTAAAGGAACAAGCCTATGCAGAGGAGTTAATCTCCAAATCAAAATCGCTTACCACTGTTCTTATTATTGCCATTGTTATTCTTGTTTTAGCCCTTTTCGGCATTATTACTTTCTTTAAAACCCGAAAGATTTACATCAATAGGTTGATGACAAAGAACAAACAGCTTAGACTTGCCAACGAAAAAGCCGAAAAACTTTCTAAAGTAAAGACCAAGTTCCTATCTACCGTAAGTCATGAACTTAGAACCCCTCTTTATGGAGTGATAGGTATATCTACATTGCTTAAAGAAGACCAAAATCTAAAAGCCTATGCGGACGACTTAAATTCTTTAAAGTTCTCTGCGGATTACTTATTAGCGCTCATTAATGATGTATTGCTTTTGAGTAAGATGGATGCTGAAGCCATTAGCCTATCTAAAGTGCCTTACGAATTGGATACCCTTATACAGAATATAGTACGTTCCTTTGAATTCACGCTACACGAGAACAGCAACAAACTGCACCTTCATATTGACGAGAACATCCCCAATAAATTAATTGGCGACCCTATACGGCTTTCGCAGGTACTTATCAACTTAATGGGCAACGCGATTAAATTCACCGAAAACGGTAATATTTGGTTAAGCCTTGTTGTAGTTGAAACTACTAAGAATGAAAACACCGTGGTAAAATTCACTATAAAGGATGATGGTCTTGGGATTCCCTTGCATATGCAGAAGGAAATTTTTAAAGAGTTTACCCAAATAGAAAATAAAAACCATAGTTATACAGGCACTGGTTTAGGTCTAACCATTGTAAAAAAGATTCTAGACCTTTACGGAAGTGAAATTCAACTTACAAGTCAACCTAACGAAGGAGCGGAATTTAGTTTTGAATTAACACTAGAAAAACAAACTGAGCAACATAAAGCAGTATCTATATTTAATGGCGAATCTAACATACCACAAGGTTTAAAAAATGGCCATACAAGTCATGTCCTGATTGTTGATGACAATAAAATAAACCAAAAGGTCACACAGAAAACCCTAGAGAAACATCATATCAAGTCCAGCTTAGCAAATGATGGCGTACAGGCCGTTGCCATGTGTAAGTCCAACGCATACGATTTAATATTAATGGACATCAATATGCCCAATGTAAACGGTATGGAAGCCACGAAGATGATTCGTAAATTCAATAAGAACATCCCAATTATAGCACTTACAGCCGTTGAGCTAGAAGAAGGAACACAGGAAATACTTAATTCCGGAATGGACGATGTCATACACAAACCCTATAACCTTCCCGAATTTTTGAAAATTATTTTTAAACACCTTCCTAAAGAGGAAATGGATTTATCCCATTAAATAATCCATTTTTAAATGGCCAAAACCCAATATCAGATTTATGTTATAGAACTTTCTAGAAAAGTTTTCACGGAAAACAGACGTTTTCGTGAAGCAAATCCACAATTTAATGGAGTTTTAGAATGCCTGTATGTAGGAATGACTAGCAAAACACCCAAAGAACGTTTTGAACAACATATAAAGGGAAGCTTAAGCAAAAAGGGACACAATCTTTCCTCTAGTATTGTAAGAAAGTATGGTTCCTATCTAAGACCAAGTCTTTACAACCATATTAAACCTCTAAACACCAGAGCAGAGGCTTTAAAAATGGAAGAAACCCTGGCATTGGAACTACGCCGAAAACGTTACGCAGTGTGGTTTAACTAATCGCCTACCCACTTCACTAGCAAATTCCATGAACAAAACAGAACATATTTAAGCTAAAAGTAAGCTATAAAAAAAAGCCGTAACAACTATCTTGTTACGGCTTTTCTGATATTTACTTCAAACAAATTACTTGCTCAAATACATCTTTCTCCTAGCGTAAAGGTTATAAAACTCATCATCCTTTAAGCTATCTATAAAGAGGATACTCTCTCCGGTACTCTTCATTTCAGGACCTAAGTTTTTGTTTACATTAGGGAACTTATTAAAAGAAAAGACCGGTTGTTTAATGGCAAAACCTTTAAGCTCTGGTTTAAAATCAAAATCTTTTACTTTCTTATCCCCTAGCATTACTTTGGTAGCGTAATTTACGTAAGGCTCTTTATAAGCTTTTGCAATAAACGGTACTGTTCTGGATGCTCTTGGATTAGCTTCAATGATGTAAACCATATCATCTTTAACAGCAAACTGAATATTGATCAGACCTACCGTGTTTAAAGCTAAAGCAATCTTCTTGGTATGGTCTTTTATCTGTTGCATGACAAACTCGCCCAAGTTAAACGGTGGCAAGGTAGCATTAGAGTCTCCAGAGTGGATTCCACAAGGCTCAATATGCTCCATTATACCAATGATATAAACATCTTCACCATCACAGATTGCATCGGCTTCCGCTTCTATAGCACCATCCAAGTAATGATCTAAAAGTAACTTATTGTTCGGTATCTTTCTAAGAAGATCCACCACATGCTCTTCTAACTCTTCTTTGTTGATTACAATCTTCATTCCTTGACCTCCAAGAACGTAGGATGGTCTTACCAATAACGGGAAATTAAGCTTATCCGCTAAAGCCAAAGCCTCATCTGCCGTTTCTGCAACCCCAAACTCAGGGAAAGGAATATTGTTTTCTTTTAAAAGTTCTGAGAAGCTACCACGATCTTCCGCAAGATCCAAAGCCTTAAAGCTGGTACCTAATATCTTAACACCATACTTCTCTAGTTTCTCCGCAAGTTTCAGTGCGGTTTGCCCACCTAATTGAACAATTACACCTTCCGGATTCTCATGACGGATAATATCATAGATATGCTCCCAAAAAACAGGCTCAAAATAAAGCTTGTCCGCCGTATCAAAATCCGTTGAAACCGTTTCAGGGTTACAGTTTATCATTATGGTCTCATAACCACATTCAGCAGCGGCAAGTACACCGTGAACACAACAGTAATCAAACTCAATTCCCTGTCCAATTCGGTTTGGTCCGGAACCTAGAACAACAATTTTCTTACGATCGGTAACAACGCTATCGTTCTCAACATAACGTGTTCCGTCCGGTTTTTCTATTTCCGCCTCAAAAGTAGAATAGTAGTAAGGAGTCATCGCCTTAAATTCGGCGGCACAGGTATCTACCAATTTATAGACCCTATTGATGTTCATTTCTTCCGTACGTTTTTTGTGCACTTCGCTCTCATAGCAATCCAGCATATGGGCAATTTGCCTATCGGCAAAACCTTTTTGCTTGGCCTCCAACATCAACTCCTTGTTAAGCGTTGCAATCGTGTAGGTAGAAATCTCTTTTTCTAGCAAATGAAGTTCTTCATACTGCTTTAAGAACCACATATCTATCTTGGTAATCTCATGAATCCTTCTCAAAGGAATACCCAATTGAATAGCATCATAAATTACAAAGACTCTATCCCAACTAGGAACAGTCAATTTCTGAATAATCTGGTCGTAATTACTATACCCTTTACCATCTGCACCTAATCCGTTTCTTTTAATTTCTAAGGATTGAGTTGCTTTATGTAGCGCTTCTTGAAATGAACGTCCAATACCCATAACCTCACCTACAGACTTCATTTGAAGACCCAAAGTGCGATCGGAACCTTCAAATTTATCAAAGTTCCATCTTGGTATTTTTACGATTACATAATCTAGTGTTGGTTCAAATAAAGCAGATGTTGATTTTGTAATCTGATTATCCAACTCGTCTAAGTGATACCCAATAGCCAATTTGGTAGCAATCTTAGCAATAGGGTAACCTGTAGCTTTTGAGGCCAATGCCGATGAACGCGAAACCCTTGGGTTAATCTCAATAGCAATAATATCTTCTTCATCATCTGGGCTAACAGCAAACTGAACGTTACACCCTCCTGCAAAATCTCCAATACTACGCATCATATGGATAGCCATATCACGCATTTTTTGAAAAGTTCTATCAGATAAAGTCATAGCCGGAGCAACCGTAATGGAATCTCCGGTATGGATACCCATAGGATCCATATTTTCTATGGTACAAATAATAACTACGTTATCGTTCTTATCCCGTAACAACTCCAATTCATATTCTTTCCACCCCATAAGGGCTTTATCTATCATTACCTCGTGAATAGGGGAAATCTCCAGACCACGACTTAAATGTTCATCAAAATCTTCTGGTTTGTAAACTATTGAAGCTCCTGCTCCACCCAAGGTATATGATGCTCTAATTACCAAAGGAAAACCAAACTCTTGCGCAATCTCCTTACCTTTTAAGAAGGAAGTAGCCGTAGCTTGCGGTGCCATGCCAACACCAATCTTAAGCATTAGCTCACGAAATTTTTCACGGTCTTCAGTAATATTTATGGCATCAATATCTACCCCGATAAGATCTACTCCAAAATCCTTCCAAATTCCTTTCTCATCTGCCTCTATACATAAATTTAAAGCAGTCTGGCCACCCATAGTTGGTAGCACTGCATCAATTTGAGGGTGTTCCTTTAGAATTTCAATGATCGATTTGGTAGTCAACGGTTTTAAATACACATGATCGGCCATAGAAGGGTCCGTCATGATTGTAGCAGGGTTGCTGTTAATTAAAATAGTTTCAATACCGTCTTCTCGTAATGAACGTAATGATTGCGAACCTGCATAATCAAATTCACAAGCTTGACCTATAACGATTGGACCGGAACCGATCAGTAGTATGGATTTTAAATCTTTTCTTTTGGGCATTAGTTGTATTCTTTAAAACTTTGGCATTAAATTGTTACAAATATCAGTACAAATCTGACATAAAAAAAGGTGTTACTTATAAAAAGTAACACCTATATATTTCTTAAAAAATAATATCATTATTTCTTGTGTCTCGGTTCAGAGGATACAGAAAGTTTTTTTCTTCCTTTAGCTCTTCTACGAGCTAAAACTTTTCTTCCATTTACGGATGCCATACGCTCCCTAAATCCATGTTTATTTCTTCTCTTTCTCTTTGAAGGCTGATATGTTCTTTTCTGTCCGGGCATTGTATTATCCTTTTCTTTGTGTGATACAAGTTTGCGAAACCGCTCGCTAAAACTGGGCGCAAATATACAAAGAGTTTTCTCTTTGGCAAATACATTTTGAAAAATATTTTTATTGAATGCCTACTGCCTAGCGATAGGTTTTTATTACTTTTGCCAAAATCGGATTTTCGCAATAAAATCAATCTATGAGAAACTTTTTGAGCATTATTTTCATTGTTCTTTCAAGTACCGTTTCTTTAGCCCAGACACAACTTGAGTACAAATTGAAGAAAAATGCTGTCTTCACCGTAAAACAAAACGCACAACAAATTATAACACAAGAACTGGATGGTGCCTCGCACATCCTTACCAATAAGATCAATGGTATTTTAGAGTTCAAGGTACTGGAAGTAAGGGACACCACCTACAGAATAGCTTTAAAATTCAAGGACCTAAACTTAAACATGACCTCTAGCATTCAAGGTGAATTGATGGATGTACACGCTCAAGAGGTGAATGAAAATGATATGCAATCCCAAATATTCAACAGTCTTTTAAATAGGCCTGTAAATATTACCCTTGCCAAAACAGGAGACATCCTTGAAGTAAAAGGGGGAGATAGTCTTGTGGTAAAAATGGCCGAAGCATCTGGCCTTAAAGATGAATTTTCATTGAATATGATGAAAAAGTCATTGCAAAAAGAATTTGGGTCAGAGGCGCTTTCTAACAGTTATAAGCAAATGACCTTCATTTATCCCCGTAAAAAAGTAAAAGTGGGAGATACTTGGAAAAACCAGTATACAGGAAAATTGCAAGCAGACAACATATGGACGTTAAAAGCTTTAAACGCAGATACCATAAATATAACAGGAGCAGCCAAAGTTACAATGAACGTAACGGAAGCGGCAACTACAATGAAGCTTAAAGGCTCTCAAAAAACGAACATTACCACTAGTGCAACTACTGGTTTCATCAAAAAGATGACTGTAGAAGGTGTTTCCACCGGATCCTCTACAATGACGCAAATGGGCGATCAGGAAATACCTACGACCATAGAGTCCACCATTACATATGAGCTTCTAACGAATTTAAACGAACCGATCAATAATTAATACACATGTTCAATAAAAACCTTAAACTTGTCATAGCAGGACTTATTATAGCTTACGCCGTATATCAATTTATAGAAGGATATATTGGTAATGGAATCTTTTTAATTCTACTGTCCCTAATCTTCATTTTCCTTTATTTCAGAAACGAGATTATTCTATTGGCTTTTCTCCGTATGAGAAAACAAGATTTAGAAGGCACACAAAAGTGGTTGAGCAAAATAAAGAATCCTGAGGCCGCCCTAGTTACAAAACAACAAGGATATTTTAACTACCTACACGGTATTATTCACTCTCAAAAAAACCTTACCCAAGCCGAGAAGTATTTTAAAAAGGCTCTAAAACTTGGTCTTACAATGGATTATGACGTAGCCATGGCCAAATTAAGCCTTGCGGGAATTGCAATGCAAAAAAGAAGAAAAAGAGAAGCCACTACACTTCTACAAGAAGCCAAAAAGCTTGATAAGAGCAATATGCTTACTGATCAAATAAAAATGATGCAGCAGCAAATGAAGAAGATTTAAGTTGTAGTTAGTGGTTAGTAAAAATACTATCGACCACAAAAAAAGCTATAACAACGGAGCCCATAACCGACTAAAAGATTCTTTTAGCTTTCGGCGCAAACCGCGGTTTTGCCATCTTTCAAGTTCTACCTCTTCGCACTCGTCCAAATCATCAAAAAAGTTGGTTGCGAGTTGGCGGTTTATATCTTGGTTATAAATCATGGCATTTATTTCAAAATTGATAGAAAAGCTTCTATAATCTAAATTAGCCGTTCCTACCGTTGAAAATTGATTATCGATTACCATAGTCTTGGCATGGATAAAACCTTTACAGTATCTGTAGATTCTGATACCCGATTCCAGACAATGCTCAATATATGAATCACCTGCGTACTGTGCGGCCCATGAATCGGATTCATAAGGAACTATGACCCTTACATCCAGTCCGCTTCTTGCAGCCGTAGTCAAAGCTGTTAAAATGGCATCATTAGGCATAAAATATGGAGATGTAATATAAATACGCTCCTTAGCCGAACTAATAGCACAAAAAATAGCTTCCATAATATTGGCCCAGTCCGTATCCGGACCACTAGCGGCAATCTGAACCGCCACAGGTTTCTCTGTTTCGGGTTTGTTCTGCGGGAAGAAAGACTTCTCTATATCAACTTCGTTATTGGAAGCAAAGTTCCAATTTAACAAAAAAGAAGACTGTAAAGAACCTACTGCCCCACCCTGCAATCTTAAATGTGTATCACGCCAATAACGCGGGTTCTTATAGCTGTTATCATAGCGTTGCGCCAAGTTTATTCCACCAACATACCCTACCTTACCATCTATCACAATTATCTTCCTGTGGTCTCTATAATTGAGTTTTCCCGTAGAATTTGAAAAAAGTACCGGCATAAAGGCATAATGCTCTATTCCGGCTTTGGTCATATTTTTCTTTACTCTATTTGAAATTTTACTACCTACATCATCATAAACCAACCTAACTTTAACCCCAGATTTTGCCTTATCCATGAGAATACTAATGAGTTTATTTCCAAGCTCATCATCAAACAAAACAAAATATTCTAGGTGTATATGCGTTTGGGCATTTTTCAGGTCTTGAAATAATCGTTTAAATTTTTCTTCGCCATTTATTAAAATTTCAACATTATTATCAAAAGTAAGAACCGCTTTCTCATTGTTTTTCAGCAATTTATACACTTTAAAAATACCTTCCCCATAAGTTTCCTCAAAATCTTCCCGCTCACTAGAGTCCAGCCGAAAGTTAGCCCGCCATTCCTTTATCTTTTGATTGTCCAAAAAATACTTCTTTTCAAAAATCTTTGATTTCCGATAATCTTGCCCAAACAAATAGTATACGATCAACCCAAGAAAAGGCAGTACAGCCAAGGCAAAAAGAAAAGAAAGTGTTTTTACCGGGTTTTTATTTTTTAGAAGGATAAAGAAAGACAGCACAATAACAAGCCCATAGTTAATACCCAAAAGTATCAACCAAAGATTATTATTAAAAAAATTTAGTGTTGTATCCATCTTTCTTACAACCGAATAAGGCCTGAGTTTAGCCAGAATCAGCCACTATATAAAGATGGGGAATAAAATGGAGTAAAAAAGCCTCAATACGAATTTTATATAACCGTATTGAGGCCTTGAAGATTATTTGCTAACCCTATAATATCCTTTATTTGGGATTTCAATAGTATATTTTTTACGGGAGCTGTTATTTAAATGTGCCTCCCGCAGCCAAGGGTTATGTCTTTTAAGAATTTTATAGTTGATTTCATACTGCTGCGCAAAATCGGCAAAGCTCAATACAGGCTCGTCTATCTCTACCTTGAAAGTAGGTACAGCTTGGTACATATCTTCTTTATCTATATCAAAACCATATTTTTCAGGGTGACTCAATATTTCCTTTATTGCCATAATACGGAATACATATCTACCTGTTTCCTGTCCTAACAAGAGGTCGTAATAATCACTCACCTGCTGGATACCCAAATATTTGTTGATAGCACCCGCTCCGGCATTATAGGACGCGGCCGTCAATGTCCAACTGCCATATCTTTTGTAGTTCCTATTCAAATACTCACAGGCTACTTCAGTAGCTTTTTCCAAGTTGTAACGTTCATCTACGTTTCTGTTTACCTCTAAGCCATGCTCCTGCCCCGTAGCCTTCATTATCTGCCAAAAACCAGCAGCACCTGCATGCGAGACCACATTTTGAAGTCCGCTTTCTGCCACTGCCAAATATTTAAAATCATCTGGAATACCATTTTTGGCCAGAATTGGCTCTATAATAGGAAAATACATATTGGCCCTTTTGATCAACAAAACGGCATTGGATTGCCAATAGGTGTTTACCAAAAACTCACGGTCAATGCGCTCCATTACCTCAGGGTCATCCTGCGGAACAATCTCACCTGCAAAATTTAAATTTTCCGGAATCTCTATAGCCGAAATCCGGTACCCATCGGCAACGTTTTTATCTATTTCCTTCATTTCGTTTTCCAGAACATCTGCGTCGCCCTTGGCAGGCTCGGCATTGCTCTGTACAGCAAATATCAAAGTGCTCACAACAAAAAAGACGCCCAAAAGCATCAATACATTCTTTAAAATCTTCATTTTTTGGTATTGTACGGTTTATTCAAAGTTAGTAAACTCTTTTTGAATTTTTCTAAACCAAATGCACTCTTATTGAGCTTTAACTATAATTCTTAAATCCGATTATTAATCGATAATTAAAAAGAGGGTCACAAAGCATACAATGAATACAAAAAAGGTAAAAAAGAGCTTAGTATTACAACTCATTTATTGCAAAATAATTGTGGGAAGATGTTCGTTAAACCATCTAGCCCTGTGTATTATCATAGTGTGGGTCCCATTTTTAACAGTAATACATTCTTTAATCTTACCAATAGGAAAGACCGCATCTTTCTCTCCATGAATATGCACAAGGCCGGGAATTACCTTTTTAGGTTTCCAATTTACAATTTGGTCAATAGACCAATCTATATAATACTTATCCCTTATGGACAGGTATTCCTCGTAAAGTGCCAAACGCTTGTTCACGGTTTCTCCAAAAGCATACTTGGCCAAAAGCTCCATGTTATTGACCAGCCCTGTAGGCAACAACCTATGCACATGAGTGTATTTAGCAAATATCATGCGCCTGGGCAATTCAGAACTGTCTTTTACGCTAGATACGATTATGACTTTCCTGAACGATTTAAACCTTGCCATTTCCTGAACCAACATCCCACCAAAAGAAACACCGATCAAAACAGCATTTTCATGATGAATATTCTCGTTCATCTTTTTTGCGTACGCCTCCAAAGACATATTTTTATCTGGCACAAACCATTCTAAAAGATGTTGCACAAATTTGTCCTCAGGTAGGATAATATATCTAAAGATGGAAGGATTTGCTGCCATTCCTGGCATAAAATATATGTGAATCTTAGAATCTCTCATTATGACAAAGCATAGGAATTGTTAGGAAATTAACATTATTTTCACTACTTTTGTCATCGACTTTGGGGGATTTCCATAGTTTATACAAATTTGAGCAAAAGTATATAAAATTACGATTTGAGAACACCGTGATTTTCTTACCTCTTGCCATCATCTAAAATCAAACTATATGAATGAAGTAGAAATTATTGACAACAGTTTCTTGCGTCAATTTGAAACCACGGTTGAAGGCACTTTAGCCAAGATCGAGTATTCTTCGCAAGAACGCAAAGTATTTCTAACAAAATTAGTAGTGCCTGAAGAAATCACCAAAGATGGTTTCAAAGAAGATTTTATCAAATCCGTTCTTCATCACATTCAGGAGCAAAATCTTAGAGTAGTTCCTACGAGTCCACAAATTGCCGGTTTTTTACGCAAAAACAGGCAATACAAAGAAATGTTGCCCGTAGGTATCAGAATCTAACAGTATTTCAGAGTTTTTTTGAAGATGAATCCCGCAAACAGCGGGATTTTTTTTGCCCTAGTTTGTGGTAACGACGCTTTTTTCAAATTCAAAGCGTACCAAACCATCCTCATCAATCTCCTTTAACTGAACATTATGCAAGGTATTTACCAGCTCAGGGTTCCAAGGTGATTTTACTTTAACATAGTTACTGGTAAAACCATGAATATACCCTTCTTTGTTCTCCCCCTCAAAAAGCACTTGGTGCGTTTTACCCAATTGACCTTCATAAAAAGCCCTTCTCTTCTTTACGGATAGCCCTCTCAGCATCTTACTACGCTTATTTCTAACCTGTTTAGGAACCACTCCTCCCATATCCGCTGCCGTAGTATTATCACGTTCCGAATACGTAAACACGTGTAGGTAAGATATATCCAATTCATTTAAAAAATGATAGGTTTCCAAGAAATGCTCATCCGTCTCACCCGGGAAACCAACAATAACATCCACACCTATACAGGCATCCGGCATGGTTTCCTTTATTTTCTTAACACGGTCTACATACAAATCGCTCATATAGCGCCTGCGCATCAACTTTAAAATTGCATCGCTACCACTTTGTAAAGGAATATGAAAATGAGGCACAAACGAATTGCTCTTAGACACAAAATCAATCGTTTCATTCTTCAACAGATTAGGCTCTATTGATGATATGCGTAAACGGTGAATACCCTCTACCCTATCCAAAGCCTTTACCAAATCTAGAAAAGTATGTTCATGCTTTTTATTACCGAACTCCCCTTTTCCATAATCTCCGATATTTACACCAGTGAGGACAATTTCCTTAATACCTTTTGCAGATATTTCTGCAGCGTTATCCAAAACATTCTGCAGCGTATCACTCCGGGAAATACCTCTCGCCAGAGGTATGGTGCAATAGGTACATTTATAATCACATCCGTCTTGAACCTTCAGGAAAGCACGGGTACGGTCTCCAATGGCATAACTGCCCACATAGAAATCCGCATCTTCTATTTCACAGGAGTGCACCTCACCAAAATCGTTTTTCGTAAGATCATTGATATAGTCTGTAATCTTGAATTTTTCTGTGGCCCCTAGAACCAAATCAACACCATCAACAGCAGCTAGTTCTTCTGGTTTTAATTGCGCATAACAACCTATAGCGGCAACAAATGCTTCCGGGTTAATCTTCTGAGCCTGCTTTACTATGGTCTTAAATCTTTTATCCGCATTTTCCGTTACGGAGCATGTATTTATGACATACATATCTGCATGTTCGGAAAAATCTACGCGATCAAAACCATCTTCCTGAAATCCTCTTGCAATTGTAGAAGTCTCAGAAAAGTTGAGTTTACAGCCCAATGTATAGAAGGCAACTTTCTTTTTCATACTCTTATCTCTTTCCGCTTTCGTATTCAATTGATGCTATAACTTTTTAGAGAATGCAAATATACGAACTTGTTACCAGCCCATTACAAACTTGAAGCGTTTGAATTTATCAACGCCCAAGGATATAACACACGAGGCTTTTTACCCAAGTTTTAAATCAATTTTAAAAGCCAGAAATTCAAGTGAAAAGTAAGATATACGCTATAACTTATAAGCCAATGCTTAATAATTACGCCACTTTTTAGTAAGCTCAAATACATGCTCCAAAATACGGGCTTCTACATCATTGAACTCAACATTTCTTCTGGCCATCATTACTTTGGCCGCATCAAAAGCTTTTGAGGTGCTATAGGTTGAAAAACCAGATGCTCCTCCCCAACTGAAACTAGGGACAAAATTACGTGGAAAACCAGGTACATAAATATTACAATTCACCCCTATTACCGTACCTGTATTGAACATGGTGTTTATAGCTGTCTTACTGTGGTCTCCCATCATAAGTCCGCAAAATTGCAAACCTGTCTGCTCAAAACTTTCGGAAGCATAATTCCACAAACGTACTTTAGCGTAGTTGTTCTTAAGATTGGAATTGTTGGAATCTGCACCTATATTACACCACTCGCCCAAAACAGCATTACCCAAGTAACCTTCATGCCCCTTACTAGAATACCCAAAGATAACGGAGTTGCTTATTTCACCACACACCTTTCCGTAAGGACCAATGGTAGTAGCTCCATAAATCTTGGCCCCCATTTTAACCACGGCATTCTCACATAAAGCAAAAGCTCCGCGAATAAGGTTTCCTTCCCACACCTCAGAATTCTTTCCTAGGTAAATAGGCCCATCGGTTGCATTTAGGATACTATGTTCAACCTGCGCACCTTCTTCCATAAAAATGCGCTCTGGATGAATTAAAGTATTGCTCTTGGGAATAGGAGCACTTTTTCTTCCTTCGGTAAGGAAATCAAAATCTGCCTGAATAGCTTCGCCGTTTTTGGAAAAAATATCCCACGTATGTTCTATCCTAATCACATCTTCATCAAACTCTATATGCTTGTATGATGTAAAATCTACTTCTTCTTGACTTTCGTTCGTGAAAAAGGCGATAACTTCATCGCCCTGAAAAATAGCTTCGCTCTCCCCTAAATCCTGAACAAGGTCCACTAACTTTTGGTTGGGCAAAAAAGAAGCATTAATGAGTACATTTTCTTCCATTTCTACCATGGGAAACTTTTCAGAAAGGTACTCCTCCGTAATAGTTGTAGTAGTATTACCTAAATACTTTTCCCATTTTTCACGTATGGTCATTATTCCTACTCGAATATCCGCAACAGGTCTTGTGAAAGTAAAAGGCAAAAGATTTTCTCTTACTGTACCGTCAAAAAGAATATAGTTCATGGTTGGTTATTTTTGGCAAAAATAGGTAATCTGATTTTTTAATTTGCAAAGGCAAGGTTATAAACTAAAAAAGCCTCCGACAATTGTGGAGGCTTTCTATATATTTTGAACAAGAATCTATTTTTCTTCTTTATCAGCTTTTGCTGCTGCAGGTTTCTTCTTGAACTTATCGTATTTGCTTTTGAACTTGTCAATACGTCCGGCAGTATCCAAAAGTTTAGCTTTACCAGTATAGAATGGATGAGACGTTCTTGAAATTTCTAATTTTACCACTGGGTATTCAACACCATCAACTTCTATAGTTTCTTTGGTAACTGCTGTAGATTTAGTCAAAAAAACTTCGTCATTAGACATGTCTTTAAAAGCGACTAATCTATAATTTTCTGGATGTATATCTTTTTTCATTATAAATAAAATTTTACGCACCCATTCCGACAGGCACTCATTTTAAGGCTGCAAATTTAATTAATTTTCTTGAACCCACAATCTAAATACTCAAAAGAAACAAAAAAATATATTTTAGCTGTAACAAAGTAATGAAAACAAGCACTAACTTTGACAACAACCAAAAACAATAAAAATGGAAGATAGTCAAGCTAAAACCGGAAAGTTCTCACTTAATTACGGCTTAATAGTTGGTGTAGTGGGCGTAACCTTTGGAATCATGCTCTACACTATGGACATGCATTATGAACGTGGGCTTGCCGTACAGGGAACACAAACATTAATTTTGGTAGCAGGTATCATATTAGGCATCTACCAGTTTAAAAAAGCCAATTTAAATTACCTAACCATTTCGGAAGCTTTAAAAGTTGGTGCCGGAGTAGCCTTAATAGCAGGTATCTTGGGCATACTTTATTTTTATGTGTTTTCTAACTATGTAGAACCAGAATATATGGATAACATGTACGAGTTAGGAAAACAACAAGCTCTTGCCAACAACCCTAAACTAACCGAGGAACAAATTGACCAAGGCATAGAAATGCAAAAATCGTTTGCATGGATGTCCTACCCGCTTATTCTTATCATAAACATTGTTATTGGTCTTATAGTAGGTCTTATTACCGGACTCGTCCTAAAAAAAGACAAACCAGCTTATTAAGCCCCTTTTTAAATGGAAACTCTTTTTCTATACAAAAGAATGTAATTGTTTAATTATCAACGCCCTGAACAAACATTCAGGGCGTTGATAATTAATACCTACCTTACACAACCAAAAAGAAAGAAGCTTTATAGCTGAAAAGTTTAAATGACTTCAATATCAAAATTGTATTTTTGGTCAGATATATAGAAACTTTGCATGGATCTGTCCATAATTATACCCTTACTTAACGAAGAAGAATCTTTAAAAGAACTTCATGATTGGATTATAAGCGTCATGCAATCCAACAATTTCGTTTACGAAATTCTCTTTATAGATGACGGCAGTACTGATAATTCCTGGAGAATTATTACAGAACTATCCCAATCCAACCCCAATGTAAAAGGGCTACGGTTCAAAAAGAACTTTGGAAAATCACAAGCCTTACATGCCGGTTTTAAAGCTGCGCAGGGCAATGTGGTGATTACTATGGATGCAGACTTACAGGATGACCCCGAAGAAATACCTGAACTGTACCGGTTGATAAAGGAAGATAATTTTGATTTGGTTTCTGGCTGGAAGAAAAAACGTTTTGATTCCGTTCTTTTTAAAAACATGCCTTCCAAATTGTTCAATTGGGCCGCCAGACAGACTTCCGGGGTTAAATTGCACGACTTTAACTGCGGATTAAAGGCATTTAATAAGAAAGTGATTAAAAGCATTGAAGTTTCAGGGGAAATGCACCGTTACATTCCCGTTTTGGCCAAAAATGCCGGTTATAGCAATATAGGCGAAAAAGTAGTGAAACACCAAGCCCGTAAATATGGTAAGACCAAGTTTGGTATGGAACGCTTTATAAACGGATTTCTAGATCTGCTCACCATTTGGTTCGTGTCTAAATTTGGCCGCCAGCCTATGCATCTGTTTGGCGCATTAGGTGTTCTTATGTTCATTATAGGGTTTGGTTTTGCCATTTATCTAGGTATTGACAAACTTTTCATCAATCCCTATGGACGGTTAATTACCGATCGCCCTCAATTTTTCATTGCGCTTACCGCAATGATTATTGGCACGCAATTATTTTTAGCCGGATTTTTAGGCGAAATTTTAATAAGATCACGAAAAAACGAGACACGATATACTATATCCGAAGAAATTAATCCTAAGTAAAAAGCAAAGCAATATTCTTCGTAATTTTAAGCGCTAATAAACACATATAATACAGACACTATTATGGATGCCATTCTAAATACCGCCAAAACCTGGTTAACCGATTTTTTTGACCCAGAAGTAAAGAAAGAAGTTCAACATCTAATAGATAACGATACAGACGAACTAAAGGACCGTTTTTACAAAAATATGGAATTCGGTACAGGTGGTATGCGCGGTGTTATGGGCGTAGGTACCAACAGAATAAACAAATACACCTTAGGAAAAAGCACACAAGGTCTTAGCAACTACTTGATAAAAACCTACGGGAAGGAAGATATAAAAGTAGTTATTGCTTTTGATTGTCGCCATAATAGTGACACCTTGGCAAGAACTGTGGCCGAAGTATTGTCCGCTAACGGAATAAAAGTTTTTCTATTCTCGGAACTCCGCACCACTCCTGAGCTTTCTTTTGCCGTTAAGCATTTAGAATGCCATGCCGGTATTGTATTGACCGCTTCCCATAACCCGCCAGAATACAACGGTTATAAAGTGTATTGGACAGATGGTGGGCAAATTGTACCTCCACAGGATGGTGAGATTATATCGGAAATCAATTCACTTTCCTTTGAGGACATCAACTTTAAAGCCAACGATAGCCTTATTGAATTAATAGATAAAGATGTAGACGAAGCGTTTATAGAGGCTTCCGTAGCTAACGGAAATTTTAACGCTGCCGGCAAAGACGATTTTAAAATTGTTTTTACATCTCTTCATGGTACATCCATTACGGCCATTCCAGAAGTATTAAAAAGAGCCGATTACAAAAATGTTACCATTATTGAGGAGCAAGCCAAGCCTGACGGAAACTTTCCAACGGTAAAGTCTCCAAACCCAGAAGAATCCGAAGCCCTTTCTATGGCTGTTGCAAAAGCAGAAGAGATCGGTGCGGACATGGTAGTTGGTACAGACCCGGATAGTGACCGTTTGGGTATTGCCGTTCGTAACCTAGATGGAGAAATGGAAATCGTAAATGGCAACCAAGCCATGATTCTGATGACCAAATTTCTTTTGGAGCAACAAAAACAAAAAGGCTTTAAAGGCAATGAATTTATTGCAACCACAATAGTTTCGACCCCTATGATGGAAGCCATGGCAAAAGCTTACGGCGTTGAGTTCAAAACAGCCCTTACCGGATTTAAATGGATAGGTAAGATGATAAAAGACTTTCCGGAATCCAACTTTGTTGGTGGCGGAGAAGAAAGTTTTGGTTATATGGTGGGCGATTTTGTTCGTGACAAAGATGCTGTTACCTCTACCCTATTGGCCTGCGAAATTGCAGCTCAAGCCAAATCTACCGGTAGTTCTTTCTACAAGGAATTAATTGACTGTTATGTTGATTATGGCTTCTATAAAGAAAAGCTTATCTCAATTACCAAAAAGGGAATGAGCGGTGCCGAAGAAATCAAGCAGATGTTGAAAGATTTTAAAGAGAATCCTGTTTCTTCAGTAGCTGGATCCAAAGTAAAATGGATAGAAGACTATAATACTTCTACAGCCAAAAATGTATTGACCGGCGAAGAAAAAACCATAGATATTCCAAAATCCAATGTATTGATATATGAAACCGAAGACGGTACTCGTATCGCGGCAAGACCAAGCGGAACCGAACCTAAAGTGAAGTTTTATATTAGTACGAATACAAAATTGGAAAAAGCTGAGGATTTCAAAAAGGTCTCTAAAGAATTGGATGATAAAATTCAAAACATTCTTAGTGAACTTAATCTCGGTTAATGGAGTATTTCAAAAAAATCCTTCGGTTTGCAAAGCCGTATAAATTATTTGCATTTTTAAACATTATCTCGAACATCCTTTATGCGTTGTTCTCAACGTTGGCAATGATTTCGTTGTTCCCGATGTTGACTGTTATGTTTGACAATACCAAACCAGTTTACAAAAAACCGGTTTGGAGCGGTCTCTCCGAAATGAAGGATTATATAATGGAATACCTTAATTTCTTTGTCACCCAAAGAAACGAACAAGGAGATTCTGGGGATGTACTAATGCTTATGGTGGCATTGATCATCGGTATGTTTTTCATGAAAAATGTGTTCAATTACTTGGCCATGTATTTCATTACCTACTTACGGAACGGCGTTCTTAAGGATTTGCGTAACGAGCTTTACGATAAGACCGTAGAACTACCTATTTCCTACTATTCAGAAAAAAGAAAAGGGGATACCATAGCCCGCATAACTTCTGATGTTTTAGAAATTCAGCATTCATTTCTATCTATTTTAGAACTGATTGTAAGGGAACCATTGACTATAATCTTTACGATTATAGCCATGCTATCCATAAGTCCAAAACTTACGTTGTTCGTATTCTTATTTCTTCCCCTTTCTGGATTTTTAATTTCGCTTATAGGAAAATCCCTTAAACGAAAATCGGGCAAGGTACAAAAGGAACAAGGTCATTTCCTTTCCATTTTGGAAGAAACCCTAAGTGGACTTCGAGTTATAAAAGCGTTCAATGCAGAATCTAGATTTGGCAGAACATTTCAAGCATCAACAAAACGCTTCTATAACTACTCCAACAGTTTGCTCAATAGACAAAACCTCGCCTCACCCACAAGTGAGTTTTTTGGTATTGCAGCCATAGGAGTAATCCTTTGGTACGGTGGCCAAATGGTGCTTGTTGAAAAAACTTTGGCGCCAGGGCTTTTCATTACTTATATGGGACTTTCGTATCAGATTCTAACACCTGCAAAGGCAATTAGTAAAGCCTCTTACAGTGTTAAAAAAGGAAATGCCGCTGCCGAAAGGGTAATTGAGGTGCTTGAAACCAAAAACCCCATTGAGGACAAACCTAATGCACTGACCAAGGAAACGTTTGATAAAGCCGTGGAAATTAAGGACATTTCTTTTAAATATGAAGATGAATACGTACTCAAAAACTTCAACCTTTCTGTTCCCAAAGGTGACACAGTAGCCTTGGTAGGACAGTCAGGAAGTGGTAAAAGTACCATTGCAAATCTTGTAACCCGTTTCTATGACGTTAATAATGGAGAAATAACCATAGACGGCCACAACATAAAGGACATCACCAAAAAATCTTTACGAGGACTTTTGGGGCTTGTTACCCAAGATTCCATTTTATTTAATGATACCGTAGCCAATAATATCTCCTTAGGAAAGGAAAACGCCACCAAAGAAGAAATTATGGAAGCTGCCAAAATAGCCAATGCCCACGAATTTATTACAGACTTACCTCAAGGTTATGAAACCAATATTGGTGATAGCGGAAACAAATTGAGCGGAGGTCAAAAACAACGTTTATCCATTGCCAGAGCGGTATTAAAGAACCCTCCAATCATGATTTTGGACGAAGCCACTTCCGCCCTGGACACCGAGAGTGAACGCCTGGTACAAGATGCACTTGAAAAAATGATGCGCAACAGAACTTCTATTGTTATCGCTCATAGATTATCTACTATTCAGAACGCCAACACCATTGTTGTTCTTCAAAAAGGTGAAATTGTAGAACAAGGCTCCCATGATGAGCTCATGGCAAAGGATGGTGCCTACAAAAAACTGGTGCAAATGCAATCTTTAGGCTAGGACATTAAACCTTTCGCTAAATTTATAGTCTTAACTATAGAATTTAAGCCCAATTCATTTGATTGCAGAGGAAACCTTAGTAAATCAATTACAACAAACTGAAACGCAGGCCAGCGCTTTTGGAGTGTTAGTAGAGACCTATAAAGAGCGTCTGTACTGGCATATTCGTAGAATTGTGTTAAATCATGATGATACGAACGATGTGTTGCAGAATACATTTATAAAGGTTTACAAAAACATTTCAAATTTTAAGGGTGATAGCAAGCTGTATTCTTGGATATATAGAATTGCCACAAATGAGGCTCTCACATTTCTTAAAAACAAATCAAGGATGATGGGTGTAAAAGATGGGGAATTACAAGACCGTTTAGTAGAAAACCTAAAGGCCGATGTATATTTTGAAGGAGATGAAATTCAACTAAAATTACAGCAAGCTATAGCCACATTGCCGGAAAAGCAAAAGTTGGTGTTCAATATGAAGTATTTTCAGGAATTGAAATATGAAGAGATTTCAGAGATTCTTGAGACGTCCGTAGGGGGCTTAAAAGCCTCTTATCACCTGGCCACTAAAAAGATTGAAGCATACCTAAAAGAACAAAAAGAATATCTTTAGAACCATTGATTATGGAGCCATTAGATAAAAAAAATCCGTTTAAGACCCCCGAAGGTTATTTTGATGAGTTTGATAAAAAACTTTTCGAAAAGCTCTCTAGTGGGGACTCGGTAATACCAAAAGAAGAAGGTTTTAAACTTCCTGACGGTTACTTTGATTCTTTGGGTGATAAGCTTCAGCAGAAACTAAAAGAAGAACAGGAAACTAAGGTCATTCCTTTAAAATCTTATAAAAAATACTATTACGCAGTGGCTGCAGTTGCAGCAATATTGATTGTAGCCTTAACGTTGAACCTAAACAAAACAAACGAAATTGGTTTTGATGACCTGGCCCAGTCAGATATTGAATATTATTTTGACCAAAATGAACTGGACCTTACCAGTTATGAATTGGCAGAGGTCGTACCTGTAAACGAATTAGAAATAACAGATATGTTCGATAGTAATTTTAGCGAAGAAAACGTGCTGGAATACCTTAATGAGAACACAGATTATTTTGATGAATTAAATCTTGAAGACAATGAATAGATTAAAAAAAATAATGGTGACCATGGTGTTTTTATTGGTTTCCGTGCAGTTCTACGCGCAGAGAACACATGATTATGATAAAATAAAGTCGCTTAAAATAGCCTTTATAACAGAACGGTTGAATATGACCAGCCAAGAAGCGCAAGCTTTCTGGCCCATTTATAATGACTACGAAGCAAAACGAGGAGCGCTTAGAGAAAAAGAGCATAACCAGATTCGTAATAAAATAAAAGAGTCGGACAAGCTTTCCGAGAAAGAGGCAAATGATGTTATTGAACTATTTCTAAAGCTGGAACAACAAGAAGAAGACATCAGAAAAGACTTTATCAAAAAAGCAGCGGAAGTAATTACGGCAAAAAAAACGTTGTTGTTAATTCGTTCGGAAGAAGAGTTTAAAAGGCAGCTTATTAGAAAATACCATGAAAGGCGAGAAGAAAAAAATAAGAACGAGCCTTAAAAGCTTCTAATCAAAAACAAGCTTGGCCATTCTATTTTTTCCAGCCGCATAAGCAACCTTCGTATTTTGAAAACGAAGGGTATAGAAAGGTTCATCGGATAATTGTGTCCAAGTGGCTCCCCTATCGGCAGAATATGATATTCCGGTAAAACCAATGGCCATCAGACCATTTCCTTTAGATCCGGGCACAAATTGAATACAACTTTTATATTGCGGGTTTTGGCCATCTGCCATCAGTTGCCAAGTTTTACCTCCATCTATTGTGAGTGCCTTGTTCCCGCTGTTAATTTCGGGTCGGGTAAAATCGCCACCAATAGCAACACCTAAATTTTCATCATAAAAATCTATAGAAAAAATGCCTTGGGTTTCTGCTTCGCTTTGTATGGGCGTTTGCTGAATCTGCCATGTTTTTCCTTTATTGCCCGAAAAATAGATACGACTTTTAGTTGTGGCTATCCAAGTTTTATCTCCTATAACCTTAATATTGGTATTACTGGCAGCAAAAGCCCCTTCACCCTCTATGCCCGATGGTAATTGTGAACAGGGAAGTTTTTCCCAAGTGTTTCCACCATCTCTAGTAATGAGAATACTTAAACAACCATCCATACTATCACCAATCGCTATTCCTTCGGTATCGTTCCAAAACGTCATGGCATCATAAAAAACAGATTCACCCTCCTCCGTATAGACCAATTCCATTCGCCCATTTTCACCTGTTTTGTATAATAATGCCGGATTGGCGACGGACAACATAAAGAAATCGGAAGACGTATGCGCAACAGAACGAAACTCGGGTATGGTAGTACGGTATTTCTCTGTGCTCTCCCTCACTTTTCCCGTTGCTAAATCTACACTCCCAAAAATACCGTTACTACCGGCATACACTAGACTATTTCCCATAAGTTCTATAGCTCTGATGCTTACCGAGTCTTCATAAACAGTTTCAATTGTAACGGATGTAAAGGGTTTGTTTTTCTGTTCTTGGGCACAAGAAACTAGGAGAATACCGATTAAAATAGGCAATAGGACACGCATGCGTACAAAGTTTCTCAAAAATACAGGTAATCCAGTGGCAAAACAATACCTTTGCAGCCTTAATTTTTTGTAATGAAGCTACATAGAAACTTGGTATTTGCGGTAATTGATGCCTTGAACCTGATTTTTAATGAAAATGAATATGCCGATAAGGTAGTACAGAAAGTACTAAAGTTCGATAAACGTTGGGGTTCTCGCGACCGCGGTTTTATTGCCGAAACCACCTATGAAATGGTACGTTACAAGCGTTTGTACACTGAAATTGCAGAAATAAAAGCCCCTTATAGCAGACCGGACCTATTTAGAATGTGGGCGGTTTGGGCCGTTTTAAAAGGCATTAAAATTCCAGATTGGAAGCAGATAGAGCCAACCCCGGAACGCCGTATCAAAGGTCGTTTTGACGAGCTCTCAAAAATTAGGAAGTTCCGCGAATCTATGCCAGATTGGATAGATGAAATCTGTGAAAAGGCATTGGGAGAAAAACTATGGACGGCTGAAAGCGCTGCCCTTAACGAACAAGCTGAAGTTATTCTTAGGACCAATACGTTAAACATAGATAAGGAAAAGCTACGTAAAACTCTATTGGACGAAGGTATTGTTGTAGAACCCATTAAAGGTTATGCAAGCGCACTGCGCTTACCGGAGCGTGCCAACGTTTTTGTTACGGAATCATTTAAAAAAGGGTTTTTTGAAGTTCAAGATGCCTCTTCGCAACTGGTGTCCGAATATCTAGATGTAAAACCGGGAATGCGCGTGGTTGATACTTGCGCGGGAGCAGGTGGAAAATCGCTTCACTTAGCGGCCCTCATGGAAAACAAAGGTCAGCTTATCTCCATGGATATCTATGGCAGCAAGCTAAAAGAACTGAAAAGGCGCGCCAGAAGAAACAATGCACACAACATTGAAACTCGCGAGATCGACTCTACAAAGGTTTACAAAAAACTTTACGGAAGTGCGGACCGTGTGCTGATTGACGCTCCTTGTACAGGAATTGGTGTTTTGCGCAGAAATCCGGACAGTAAATGGAAGATGCAACCTGAATTTCTTGAAAAAATCACGAAAACACAGCACGAAATCATTCGTAACTACAGTAAAATAGTAAAGCCTGGTGGAAAAATGGTGTATGCTACCTGTTCAATACTTCCTCAAGAAAACAACGACCAAGTGGTTTCTTTTTTAGCTTCGGAAGAAGGTAAAGACTTTAGTTTGGTAAAAGAAAACAAGATTTACGCTTCCAAAAGTGGATTTGACGGATTCTATATGGCGTTGTTGGAAAAGAAAAGCTAGTCCTTTTTTAACAGCAACAATAGCTTAAAAATCATTTGATGGGCATACTATCTCCTCCGCTTTAAGGAGAAGAGAAACTTGGGGTGCAAAGTAATCAACAACCTGTTAACTTTTACTCAGAAAAAATTACGATACTCCTTTACAAAGCGCCTTTTAAAGGTTAAATTTGCGTTTTCTCAAACCTATCAATTTACAAGCTAAATGATTCACTTCTTCGGGGATGTAGCCACAAAAGTTTTTGCCGTACAAACGGTTGAAGAACTTTCACAGAAAAATATTAGTAAACTTACATGGTTGTTTGGCAACCTACCAAAAATAAATACGGCGTCTATAGACGCCTTTTTTGTTGGCCCTAGGGCAGCAATGATTACTCCTTGGAGTACAAATGCCACGGAAATCACCCAGAATATGGGCATTGAGGGTGTTATTAGAATAGAGGAGTTTAAAGCGGTAAGTCAAGATTTTACGGATTTTGACCCCATGCTCTCCGAAAAATTTAACGGGTTATCACAATCTGTTTATAAAATAGATGTGGCTCCCGAAGCCGTTCTGGAAATAGAGAATATTGCCGATTATAACCAACAGGAGGGCCTTGCTTTAAGTGATGAAGAGGTTGTCTACTTGGAGAACTTGGCAAAGAAACTGGGCAGAAAACTAACGGATTCCGAAGTTTTTGGGTTTAGCCAAGTGAATTCGGAGCATTGTCGCCATAAAATTTTCAATGGTACTTTTGTGATTGACGGCGTAGAAAAGCCATCTTCACTTTTTAAGCTTATCAAGAAAACTTCGCAAGAATTTCCTAACGATATTGTTTCGGCCTATAAAGATAATGTGGCTTTCGTAAAAGGGCCAAAAGTGACCCAATTTGCACCAAAAAGCGCTGATAAACCTGATTTTTATCAAGAAACGGAGTTCAATTCGGTTATTTCGCTTAAAGCGGAAACACACAATTTCCCTACTACCGTAGAGCCCTTTAACGGTGCTGCAACAGGTTCCGGAGGAGAAATTCGCGACCGTTTGGCCGGAGGAAAAGGGTCGTTACCCTTAGCTGGAACGGCTGTTTATATGACGGCCTATTCCCGTTTGGAAAAAGACAGACCTTGGGAAAAAGCATTCCCGGAAAGAGAATGGCTGTACCAAACCCCAATGGACATCCTTATAAAAGCATCCAATGGTGCTTCGGATTTTGGAAATAAATTCGGGCAACCGCTAATTACTGGTTCCGTATTGACTTTTGAACATGACGAATCCAGAGATAGTGACCAAAAGAACACAAGAAAACTAGGTTTCGATAAAGTGATTATGCAAGCCGGCGGTATTGGTTATGGCAAAGCAGAACAAGCTTTAAAGGATACGCCCAAAGATGGCGATAAAATTGTTATTCTAGGAGGTGACAATTACCGTATTGGTATGGGTGGAGCCGCTGTTTCAAGTGCAGATACAGGGGCATTTAGTTCCGCTATTGAATTGAACGCCATACAGCGTTCCAACCCGGAAATGCAAAAAAGAGCATCAAATGCTATCAGAGGTATGGTAGAAAATGATATAAACCCAATTGTGTCCATTCACGATCACGGTGCGGGCGGACATCTTAACTGTCTTTCTGAATTGGTTGAAGATACGGGCGGAAAAATAGATTTGGATAAACTTCCGGTAGGCGACCCTACCCTATCGGCCAAAGAAATAATCGGTAACGAATCCCAAGAACGTATGGGCTTGGTTATCGGTAAAAATGATGTAGACCTTTTGCATCGTATTGCCGATCGTGAGCGGTCCCCTATGTATGAAGTAGGCGATGTTACCGGAGACCACAAATTCACTTTTGAGTCTGCCACTACGGGCGAAAAGCCAATGGACTTGAACCTAAAGGACATGTTCGGGAGCTCCCCTAAAACTGTAATGACGGATTCTACCGTAAAAAGAACATACGCCAATCCTGAGTATTCGTTGGAATTCTTTCACGACTATCTGGAACAATTGCTACAACTAGAGGCCGTTGCCGCTAAAGACTGGCTAACGAATAAAGTTGACCGTTGTGTGGGAGGCCGTGTTGCCAAGCAACAATGTGCGGGACCATTACAATTACCACTGAACAATTGTGGTGTTATGGCCTTGGATTTTAAAGGAAAAGAAGGAATTGCCACCAGTATTGGCCACTCCCCCATTTCTGGATTAATTGACCCAGCAGCAGGTAGTTTGAACAGTATTGCGGAATCGCTGACCAACATCATCTGGGCTCCGCTAAAGGACAATTTAAAATCCGTTTCGCTATCCGCTAACTGGATGTGGCCTTGTAAGAACGAAGGTGAAGATGCCCGTTTGTACGAAGCTGTTGAAGCGGTATCCAACTTTTCTATTGCATTAGGTATAAATGTACCTACCGGAAAGGATTCGCTTTCCATGAAACAAAAATATAAAGATGGAGATGTTATCGCTCCAGGTACAGTGGTTATTTCCGCTGCCGGAAATTGTAGCGATATTACCAAAGTTGTAGAACCCGTACTACAAAAGAATGCGGGCTCAATTTACTACATCAACCTATCTAAAGATGACTATAAACTAGGTGGCTCTTCCTTTTCTCAGATTAGAAATGCCATAGGAACCGAAGCCCCGAGTATAAAGGATGCAGCCTATTTTAAGACTGTTTTTAACGGTATACAGGATTTGATTAAAGAAGGTGTAATCGTTGCTGGGCATGATGTGGCTTCCGGTGGATTGATTACAACTTTATTGGAACTCTGTTTTCCGGACATCAATTTATCAGCAGAATTAGACTTGTCCACTTTAGACGAATCAGATACCATTAAATTGCTTTTTGCCGAAAATTCAGGAATTGTTTTTCAAGCGAAAGACGCATCCGTAGAGCAAAAATTAAGCGACCTCAACATAGATTTCAAGAAAATAGGAAAAGTAGTTTCCGGTACCATTCTAAAAATAAAAAATGAAGGTATGGAAATGGGCTTGAACATCAACTCCCTAAGAGACACATGGTTCAAGACCTCCTATTTACTGGACAACAAACAAACGGCCAACAACTTGGCCAAAGACCGTTTTGACAACTACAAAAACCAACCACTTCAGTACAAGTTTCCTGAAAATGTTGATTTGAGCAGTATTCCATCAAATACCGGAAACAGACCTAAAGCGGCCATACTTCGTGAAAAAGGAAGTAATTCTGAACGTGAAATGGCAAATGCCATGTACTTGGCTGGTTTTGATGTAAAAGATGTTCATATGACCGATTTAATTTCCGGTCGTGAAACTCTTGAGGATATTCAGTTTATTGGTGCCGTAGGCGGATTTTCCAACTCAGACGTTTTAGGTAGCGCCAAAGGATGGGCGGGAGCTTTTAAATACAATGAAAAAGCCAATACCGCTCTTAAAAACTTCTTTGCCAGACCTGATACCTTATCTATTGGGATATGTAACGGATGCCAATTGTTTATGGAATTAGACCTCATCAATCCCGAGCACGAAACTCACGGTAGAATGACCTATAACGACTCCCATAAACACGAAAGTAATTTTACTTCGGTTAAAATTCAGGAGAACAATTCGGTTATGCTATCCAGTCTAGCGGGAACAACTTTAGGGGTATGGATTTCACATGGCGAAGGTAAATTTAGCCTTCCGCACAATGAAAATCAATACGGTATAGTTGCCAAATATGGTTACGAAAGCTATCCTGCCAACCCTAACGGAAGTGACTTCAACACCGCTATGCTCTGCGATGTTACAGGACGCCATTTAGTAACCATGCCGCATATTGAGCGTTCCATTTTCCCTTGGAACTGGGCCTATTATCCAAAAGGAAACAATGACGTAGTTTCTCCTTGGTTAGAAGCTTTCGTTAATGCCAAAAAATGGATTTTAGAGGCTAAGTAGTCTTAAAAATTAAATACATAATAGTTTAAATAATGGTCTGAGCTTAGAAACTCAGGCCATTATTTTTATAATTTAGTTGGATATGAAAATCCGAAAAGCAACTGAATCCGACCTTCCTGCGATTGTACAATTGTTGGCCAATGACAAATTGGGGAAGCTTCGGGAAGACTATAAAGTGCCCCTACCCCAAAAATATTACGATGCTTTTAACGCCATTAACGGAGATAAAAACCAAGAACTTATGGTTTTTGTAAACGAGACCGAACAGGTTATTGGTACGATGCAACTCTCTTTTATTCCTTACCTAACATACCAAGGAGGTGTTCGCGCTCAAATAGAGGCCGTACGTGTACATGAGGACTACCGTAGCAAAGGTATAGGGCGGCAGTTATTTAAATGGGCCATACAACGCGCAGGCGAAAAAGGCGCACACGTTGTACAACTCACTACGGACAAAAAAAGGCCCGATGCATTAAAATTTTATCAAAATCTAGGTTTTACAGCGAGCCATGAGGGTATGAAATTCCACCTCTAACTACGCTCTAAAGTTTTAGGGAACTATTTTACCATCAATTTATCACTCCACGTTCTATCATTGCTACTTGTAATTTTGTAGAAATACAATCCTGGAGTCAAGTTGTTTTTCTTCAAAACGATCATATTTTGACCTTCTTTTGAATCTCCCGTCATATCGTGGGAAGATATTTTTTTACCGGCCATGTTAAACAATTCAAAAGTATAGGCCCCAGCACTTTCTTCATAAAAATAGAGGCTGGACTCCGTACGTACCGGGTTAGGATATACTATAGATTCCGAAATATCGTCTGAAATAAAAATCTTATCCTCCATTAAATTATTGAATGATACATTGGAAAGGCTCATTTGCTTTTCTTCAACATTTCCTTCTTCGGACAATAGATTAAAGTTGATTACTTTTAAGCTAGAAAAATCTGTTGTTGCATTGGTTGCGTTTTTAAAGTCCGTATCCAAGACCGTAAAAGTTTTCGCTTCAGCCGTCAAATTTACAGTGGTTGTATACGTAGTACCATCGCCCTTTAGCAATTTTACTTCTAAAGTTCCTGTGCCACTAGCCTCAAAGGACAGCTTACCATAATCCGATAGATCAACCGGAGTAAATCGCGGACTTAGCGCTCGATACACCCCAATATAGCTGGATGTTTTTCCGCTTAACTCAATATTACGTTCTACAGGGTAGCCATCTTCTATGTAAGGCGCTTGCACTGGCGTAACCTCATAATTCTCTACCGTTGTACCTTCTGCAGAACCATCTAGCCCCCAAGGTGCATCGGCAACAAAAAGGTCGTCCGGAGTACCATTAGCAATACTTACCCTAAAGCCAAAATCAAATATATTTCCGGTACTTAAGGCCACAGAATCTAAATACCCATCTATTGGAGCTGCCAACTTCATGGTTTCCGTGGTGCCGGTTTCGGTCTTTTTCAATCCACCTTCTAGCTGAATTTTCTCTGTTTTGTTGTTGTTTACCAGATTAAGGATAACTTCTCCTTTGGCATATTTTGCCGATTTTACAAAAACGGGTGGTGGCGTAGAACCTTTATATTCGGAAATTGGGCCATGCACTTCCAAAAGATTTAAAATTTCATCCGCCAACAAAAGCAAGTCATCTACCGTGTTGGACCATATTTGGAAATTGTAATAAGCTGAATTATCTGCATAAGCATCAATATTCCAATGAGATTCCACTACAAATTGATCATTAGCATCCAAACGTGCAGAAAAAGTTAATGCGAACTCCGTATTTCCATCTGGCTGCTTGATAATAGATTTTATAAAATCCTTTTCTCGTAATTGAATAGTAGAAACCGATAAAAGTTGCGCTCCCAAAAACCGGTCGCAAATAAATTTACTATGTTCGTAAACCTTATTGTCCGTTTTTATGACCATTAAAGCACCAATATTGTCATCTTTTCTAAGATAATCTACCGAATAAATATCCGAAGCATTGGTAAGATCCAGCAAATCTACGGGAGAAGATTCAATAGTACTTGTTTCCCCTACTACATCCAAAGGAACAAGTTGGGTTAACGGAATAGCATCTGCAGAGAATTTTCCGGTCTTGGCATAACTTGGTCCCTTCATGACTCTCTTTGCCGTAAGCTTATCAAATTTATAATTGGTTTTAGCTCTATTGTAGTTACGCTCCCCAATAAGCGAAGACAAACGGTCATTACTTTCCAGACCGCCATCATTAGCTCCGGAAGTCAATGTAATTGTGGGGCATGCGGCAACACCGGAACACGAAGGGTCATCACAATCTACAAGCCCATCGCCATCATCATCAATTCCGTTGATACAATCCTCTTGTGGCACTGGTGCCGTAGGACATCTTGCCCCGTCATTACTAGAAGCTGCAGGGCCAAAAGCGAAAATATTGGACTTTATTACTCCAAGACTGATGTCTTGAACCCTATCTACTTTATACACCGCTCCCGTTTGGTTGGCGGAAATGTAGAAATTACCGTCTACATCAAAATAGACCGCACCAAAAGTGTAGTTCAACCCTTGTAGAATAGGAACTACTCCAAGCGCCTCAACTTCTCCGGTATCGGCACTAATTTTATAGAGTATATTCGTACCCTTTTCCACAGTGTACAGTTTATTATCTTGAGCATTAAAAGCCCAATCTGCAATAGATAGACTCTTGCTTAATGTAAACTCTCCAAGGTATTTAAGATAATTTTCAGATTCAGGATTCAAATCAATTTTATAGTATGATGCGCCACCCGCTTTAAAATAATAAATACCTTCTGTTGAAATATCACCTACATACTTGTTACCTGTAGGTAATTCAGGAATTTGATATTGATCCACTTTAAAATCCTTTCCTATACGAACAATAGATCTAGATGGAGTTGACAAATATCCCCAGATGTATCCATCTGTAGTATTGTAAGCAACTGCATTTACATTACCTGGAGTAATATTTTCTGAAACAAGATAAGAGCTGCCCGATGCCAGGTCTAGTGCATAAATATCATTATATTGAAACAAATATGCATTATAGTCACAATCAAACGGGGTAGACTGCGCTACTGTTTTGGTATTAAAAAATAAGAGAAGTACGGACACCGCAAAAAATTTGGCGGCCAAACCTATAGTGTATTTTTTCTTCATAATTTCTGCGATTTGGGGTTCATAGGGTTTATTACAAAGTTAACGCAAGGTTTCAAGGAATTTTCTTACATTCGTTTGGAATGATATCATAACCCGTTCGTTTACAATTTATTGTAGATGAATGGTTAAAATCGATGTATATCTTAAGACCTACACAGATTGTCATATTTGTAATCAGAATACATTTTATTTATTAATGTAATTTTAAAATCCGGTGTTCTTTCACTATTTTGCAAGGACATTTAAATACCAATATGCAAAACGTTTCCCGTCTGTTCGATTTTCCACACTACCAGTTGGAAAAATTCAATTTAAAAAAGTCACTCGTCTCCAAAAAAGACGGGAAGTGGATTTCTACGTCCACTCAGGAATATATAGACATGGCAAACACCATTAGTCGTGCGTTGCTAAGAATGGGGGTTAAACCCAATGACAAAATTGCCGTAATATCAATGACCAACCGTACGGAATGGAACATTATGGATATAGGTATTCTTCAACTTGGGGCTCAAAACGTTCCGGTTTACCCCACTGTTTCGGAAGAGGATTATGCCTATGTTCTCAATCATTCGGAAGCCAAATATTGTTTCGTTTCTTGTGGAGAAGTGTTTCAGAAAGTAAAATCCATACAAGACCAGGTATCTAGTCTTGAACATGTATATTCTTTTGACCAAGTTACCGGTTGCGATAATTGGGAAAAAGTACTTGAGCTAGGCTCGGATACATCAAACCAAGAAGATGTAGAAAAGTTAAAGGATGCGGTAAAGAGCACAGACCTTGCTACCCTTATATATACGTCGGGCACAACGGGCAGGCCCAAAGGTGTCATGTTATCCCATGAGAATTTGGTAAGCAATGCCCTGGAAAGTTCTAAACGTTTTCCCATTGAAGACGGAAAAACAAAGGCACTAAGTTTCTTGCCCCTATGCCATGTGTACGAACGTATGCTTATTTATTTGTATCAATATAGAGGTGTTACCATCTACTATGCCGAGTCCCTGGATAAAATTAGTGAGAATTTAAAGGAAACCCAACCTCATGTAATGACTGCGGTTCCTAGGCTTTTGGAAAAAGTTTATGATAAGATTTATGCCAAGGGTGCGGAGCTTTCAGGTATTAAGAAAAAGCTGTTCTTTTGGGCCGTAGAGCTGGGACTTAAATATGAACCCTACGGAGCCAATGGATGGTGGTACGAACAGCAATTGGCCTTGGCCAGAAAGCTTATATTCAGTAAATGGAAAGAAGGTCTCGGCGGAAACCTAAGCCTTATTGCTTCGGGCAGTGCAGCACTACAGCCCCGTCTGTCCCGTATTTTTAACGCTGCGGAATTTGGCCTTATGGAGGGTTACGGACTATCGGAAACATCTCCCGTAATCTCCGTGAACGATATGCGCGATGGCGGTTTCCGTATTGGAACCGTTGGCAAGCCTATTTCACGAACCGAAGTAAAGATTGCCAATGATGGCGAAATCTGTATAAAAGGCCCACAAGTAATGATGGGCTATTACAAAGATGTTCAAAAGACCGAAGAAGTAATCATAGACGGTTACTTTCATACAGGTGATATTGGCGAGCTGGACAGTGATGGTTTTCTAAAGATAACCGATCGTAAAAAAGAAATGTTCAAAACTTCGGGCGGTAAATATGTTGCTCCCCAGCTATTGGAAAATCGTTTTAAGCAGTCTAGATTTATTGAACAGATCATGGTAGTTGGTGAAGGCGAAAAAATGCCAGCAGCTCTTATTCAACCAGATTTTGACTTTTTACATGAATGGGCCACCAAACATAATATTACGGTCCCGGAAAATTCGGATATTATTCAAAACGAAGAAGTATTGGCCCGCTACCAACAGGAAGTAGACGAAGCCAATGAAAAATTTGCGAAATGGGAAAAAGTAAAACAATTCCGTCTTACCCCAGATGTATGGAGCATTAGTGAAGGACACCTTACTCCTACACTTAAATTGCGCCGCAAGATTGTAAAAGAAAAATATATGGACCTTTATAACGATATTTATGGACGGTCATAGCGCTTCCTGCATTTGTCATAAATTTCAACACAAAATATTATTTTCCTAAAAAAAGTCTTCACAATCTAAGAATAAAGCTATTTCCTCACAATAGCATTGCTTTTCTGATTTAAAAATTCAAAAATATATTATGCATGCATAATATATTTTTTGTATATTTGGTGACCGTCAACCCACCTTATGTATGAAAGACATTACTATAGACTACGCATTGCGAGCCACGTGGCAAGCCGTAGCTCGCATGTACAACGAAGAGGCTAAAAAATTTGATTCTACCATGGCCGTGGGTTTTACGCTTTTAAGTGTAGATCCTAAGACCGGTACCCCTTCTACGGCCCTTGGACCAAAAATGGGCATGGAAGCTACAAGTTTATCCCGTATTCTTAAAAGAATGGAGGAGCAAGGTCTCATAGAACGCAAACCAAACCCTAATGACGGACGTGGTGTATTAATCTATTTAACGGAATTTGGACTAGAGAAAAGAAACGATTCAAAAAATGTGGTCTTACGATTTAATGAAACTGTAAGAAACCATGTTTCCGAAGAAAAGATTAACGGCTTTTTTGAGGTTATGGAAACCATAAATGAGCTTATAGCTGAAAAAACTATTTATACTAATGATAACCTGATTAACGGTCAAGATACACTTGGACCAGAAACAGATTAATTAATAACCCAATAACTACATCGTGAACAAGCATATTAAAAAAGTAGCAGTCATCGGATCCGGAATTATGGGTAGTGGTATTGCTTGCCATTTCGCAAATATCGGAGTAGAAGTGTTATTGCTAGATATCGTTCCAAGAGAATTGAACGATAAGGAAAAAGCAAAAGGATTAACCTTAGAAGACAAAGTTGTACGCAATCGTTTAGTAAACGATTCATTAACGGCAGCCTTGAAATCAAAACCTTCACCTATTTACCATCAAAAATTTGCCTCGCGTATCTCCACAGGAAACCTAGAGGATGATATTGCTAAAGTAAGCAAGGTAGATTGGATTATTGAGGTTGTAGTAGAACGTCTTGATATTAAGAAAAAGGTTTTTGAGAGTCTGGAGAAACACCGTACCCCTGGTACTTTAATTACTTCTAACACTTCGGGTATTCCTATTAAATTTATGTCCGAAGGTCGAAGCGATGATTTCCAGAAACATTTCTGCGGAACCCACTTCTTTAACCCGGCGCGTTACCTAAAATTATTCGAGATTATTCCTGGTCCGGAAACTTCACAGGAAGTACTTGATTTCCTTAATGGATATGGAGAACAGTTTTTAGGAAAGACTTCGGTAGTAGCAAAGGACACTCCCGCTTTTATCGGAAACCGAATCGGGATTTTCAGCATTCAGAGCCTTTTTCACACCGTGAAAGACATGGGCATGACCGTTGAAGAGGTAGACAAGCTTACCGGACCTGTAATAGGTAGACCAAAATCGGCCACTTTTAGAACGGTTGATGTAGTGGGTCTGGACACCTTGGTTCATGTGGCTAACGGTATTCATGAAAACTGTAAGGACGATGAACGTTTAGCGCTTTTTGAACTTCCTGATTTCATCAATACAATGATGGAGAACAAATGGTTGGGAAGCAAAACCGGACAAGGTTTTTACAAAAAATCAAAAGATAAGGACGGAAAGACAGAAATCCTGACTTTGGATTTGGACACAATGGACTACCGTTCAAAGAAAAGTGCCAAGTTCGCTACGTTAGAGTTAACAAAAACTATTGACAAAGTGGTAGACCGCTTTGCCGTATTAGTTGGCGGAAAAGACAAAGCCGGAGAGTTCTACAGAAAGAGTTTTGGACAATTGTTCGCTTACGTATCGCACAGGATTCCCGAAATAGCGGATGAACTCTATAAAATTGATGATGCCATGAAGGCTGGTTTTGGCTGGGAACACGGACCATTTCAAATCTGGGATGCCGTTGGCTTGGACAAAGGGTTAGAATTCATTAAAGCCGAAGGTTTAGAAGCTGCAGCTTGGGTGCAAGAAATGAAATCTGCCGGGCAAGACAGCTTCTACTCTGTAAAAGATGGGGCTTCCTATTTCTATGATATTCCAAAGAAGGCCATGGAAAAAATACCTGGTCAAGATGCATTTATCATTTTGGATAACATCAGAAAATCAAAAGAAGTATTTAAGAACAGTGGTGTTGTAGTTGAAGATTTAGGCGATGGCATATTAAATGTTGAATTCCAATCCAAAATGAACACTATTGGTGGCGATGTACTGGCAGGATTGAACAAAGCCATTGACCTTGCCGAAAAGGATTTCCAAGGCCTGGTTGTTGGTAACCAAGCAGCAAATTTCTCCGTTGGCGCCAATATCGGTATGATATTTATGATGGCCGTTGAGCAGGAGTATGATGAGCTTAACATGGCTATTAAAATGTTCCAAGATACGATGATGCGCATGCGTTACTCGGCTATTCCAACTATTTCTGCTCCTCACGGTATGACCCTTGGTGGCGGTTGCGAGCTTTCACTTCATGCGGATAAAGTAGTTGCCGCAGCGGAAACCTACATCGGTCTTGTAGAGTTTGGTGTTGGTGTTATTCCTGGTGGTGGCGGTTCTAAAGAGTTTGCCCTCAGAGCCCAGGACACCTTTAAAAAGAACGATGTGGAGCTCAATGTCCTCCAAGAATATTTCTTAACCATTGGTATGGCCAAGGTATCTACTTCGGCCTACGAAGCATACGATTTGGGTATTCTTCAACACGGTAAGGATATAGTGGTGGTAAACAAAGATCGGCAGATCGCTACAGCAAAAGCGCACGCTAAATTAATGGCAGAAGCCGGTTACACCCAACCCGTTAAACGAAGTGATATAAAAGTTCTTGGTAAACAAGCGCTAGGTATGTTCTTGGTGGGTACGGACTCTATGGAAGCAAGCCATTACATTAGTGAGCACGATAAAAAAATCGCAAATAAACTCGCATACGTGATGGCTGGCGGTGATTTATCCGAGCCTACGTTAGTGAATGAACAATACCTCTTGGATTTAGAGCGTGAGGCTTTCCTATCTCTTTGTACGGAAAGAAAAACGCTTGAACGTATCCAACACATGTTAAAGACAGGTAAACCTCTAAGAAATTAATGGTAAAGAAGTATTGAGATATTAGTATTAGGTAATTGGATAAAATGCATAAGGTAGAAGATTTAAAAATATGGAAAAAGGCTGTTGAACTAGCTAAATCCATTTATCTACTGGCATCGGAATTACCTTCGGAAGAAAAATACGGACTAGTTTCTCAAATTAAAAGATGTTCTGTTTCAATTCCCTCGAATATAGCTGAGGGGGCTGGCAGAAACTCTCAAAAGGAGTTTAAATATTTTTTGAGTATTGCAAACGGTTCGACATATGAGCTACATACGCAACTCATACTCTTAATAGAATTAAACTTGGTAAAAAAAGAAAAAGTAAAACCCGTAATTGATGTTTGTATTGAAATTCAAAAAATGAATTATTCTTTTCAAAGAACATTGTAATCTCAATACTATACACTCAATACTCAATTCAAAATAATATGAAAACTGCATATATAGTCAAAGCATACAGAACAGCTGTCGGAAAAGCTCCTAAAGGTGTTTTCAGGTTTAAGCGAACAGATGAACTCGCCGCGGAAACCATTGAATACATGATGAAAGAATTACCCGATTTTGACAAAAAACGGATTGATGACGTTATCGTTGGTAATGCCATGCCAGAAGGTTCGCAAGGTCTTAACATGGCACGGTTAATTTCCTTGATGGGATTGGATATTGTTGACGTTCCCGGGGTAACGGTAAACCGTTTTTGTTCTTCAGGTATAGAAACCATTGGAATAGCCACTGCAAAAATTCAGTCCGGAATGGCGGATTGTATCATAGCTGGTGGGGCCGAAAGCATGAGTTCCGTACCTATGACAGGTTATAAAACAGAATTGAACTACGATTTGGTTAGTGAAGGCCATGAGGATTATTACTGGGGAATGGGTAATACGGCCGAAGCGGTTGCCAATGAATACAAAGTCTCTCGGGAAGATCAAGACGAATTTGCCTATAATTCCCACATGAAAGCTCTAAAAGCGCAAGCGGAAGACCGTTTTCAAGATCAAATAGTCCCTATTGAAGTTGAGCAAACGTACATTGATGAAAATGGTAAAAAAGCCAATAAAAAATATACGGTAACAAAAGATGAGGGACCAAGAAAGGGAACTTCTGTAGAAGTATTGAATAAATTGCGTCCGGTTTTTGCGGCGGGCGGAAGCGTAACAGCGGGTAACTCTTCGCAAATGAGTGATGGTGCAGCGTTCGTTATGGTCATGAGCGAAGATATGGTGAAAGAACTTAATCTTGAACCTATTGCTCGTTTGGTCAACTACGCTGCTGCAGGTGTTCCTCCAAGAATAATGGGTATTGGTCCGGTAGCAGCTATTCCTAAAGCCCTTAAACAAGCCGGTTTAAAACAAGATGATATTGAACTTATTGAATTGAACGAAGCTTTTGCGTCGCAATCGCTTGCCGTGATTCGAGAATTAGGGTTAAATCAGGACATCGTAAATGTAAACGGCGGAGCTATCGCGTTAGGTCACCCCTTAGGTTGTACCGGGGCTAAGCTATCCGTACAGCTCTTTGATGAAATGAGAAAACGAAATATGCAAGGCAAACACGGTATGGTAACCATGTGCGTAGGTACCGGACAGGGCGCTGCAGGAATTTTCGAATTTTTGAACTAACACAAGAAAACTAACATTAAGTAAAAAAACTATGAGCAAAGAAATTCTACGTGGGGGGCAATTCCTCGTAAAAGAGACCAATTGCGAAGATATCTTCACCTTAGAAGATTTGAACGAAGAGCAGAAAATGATGCGTGAAAGTACCAAAGAATTCGTTGATCGCGAGCTTTGGGCACATTGGGAACGTTTTGAAAAGAAAGATTACGCTTATACTGAAGAATGTATGCGTAAAGCAGGTGAACTTGGACTGTTAAGTGTTGCCGTTCCCGAGTCTTACGGAGGTATGGGTATGGGCTTTGTTTCTACCATGTTAGTTTGTGATTATATTTCAGGTGCTACGGGTTCATTCAGTACGGCCTTTGGAGCACATACAGGAATTGGTACAATGCCAATTACTTTATATGGAACCGAAGAGCAAAAACAAAAATATGTACCAAAGTTAGCTTCTGGCGAATGGTTCGGCGCATATTGCTTAACTGAACCTGGTGCTGGATCCGATGCCAATTCAGGTAAAACAAAAGCGGTTTTGTCAGAAGATGGTAAGCATTACAGCATTACGGGCCAAAAAATGTGGATATCCAATGCCGGCTTTTGTAGTTTGTTCATTGTTTTCGCAAGAATTGAGGACGACAAAAACATAACAGGATTTATTGTTGAAAACAAACCGGATAATGGAATTTCATTTGGAGATGAAGAGAAGAAACTAGGTATTCACTCCTCCTCTACCCGTCAAGTATTTTTTAGCGATACCAAAGTACCTGTTGAGAATATGCTTTCGGAGCGTGGTAATGGATTTAAAATTGCCATGAACGCCCTAAACATTGGTCGTATTAAATTGGCCGCAGCTTGTTTGGATGCTCAAAGAAGAGTTATTAAAGAAGCTGTGGTATACGCTAATGAGCGTATCCAGTTTAAAACACCGATAATGAATTTTGGTGCTATTAAGGCTAAAATTGCCAATATGGCTACCAATGCTTATGCTGGCGAGTCCGCTAGTTATCGTGCAGCAAAAAATATTGAGGATCGTATAGCCATTCGCGAAGCCGAAGGTAATACGCATCAAGAAGCTGAGTTAAAAGGTGTTGAAGAATACGCCATAGAATGTTCTATCTTAAAAGTTGCCGTTTCCGAGGATGTTCAAAACACAACTGATGAAGGCGTTCAGATTTTTGGAGGAATGGGCTTTAGTGCCGATGCCCCAATGGAGAAAGCATGGAGAGATGCCCGTATTGCAAGAATTTACGAGGGTACCAACGAAATTAACCGAATGCTCGTAGTTGGTATGTTGGTCAAGAAAGCAATGAAAGGCCATGTAGATTTACTAGGTCCGGCTACTGCTGTCGGAGAGGAATTAATGGGAATCCCTTCTTTTGATACTCCTGATTTTTCCGAACTTTTTGCCGAAGAGAAAGATTTAATCAAACGATTGAAAAAAGTCTTCTTGATGGTAGCTGGTAGCGCGGTTCAAAAATATGGTCCTGATTTAGAGAAGCATCAGCAATTGATGCTATCCGCAGCCGATATTCTTATTGAAGTTTACATGGCGGAAAGTACTATTTTGAGAACTGAAAAGAATGCCAAACGTTCTGGTGAAGAATCTCAAAAAACACAGATAGCAATGTCTAAATTATACCTATACAATGCTACCGAAACCATTATTCAAAAAGGTAAAGAGGCCATTATCTCTTTTGCTGAAGGTGATGAGCAACGTATGATGCTAATGGGCTTAAAACGCTTTACCAAATACACGAACAATCCTAACGTAGTAGCACTTCGTACAGAAATTGCGGACAAAGTTGCTGCTGATAACGCATATACTTTCGATTAGTATATAACTCAAGTGTTTGTTGTTATGACGAAAAAACACCCCAGTTGGGGTGTTTTTTCATTTATAATATTCGCTCAAATTAGCTTCGCATAGACTCTTTAATTTCTTCCGCGCTTTCTTTATTTGAGAAATTTACGGCACATTCAATTAACGCCAAATGTGAATAGGCTTGTGGGAAGTTCCCCAATAACCTTTTGGTCTTAAAGTCCAAATCTTCACTAAACAATCCTAAATGGTTGCTATAGCTCAACAATTTTTCAAATTGTTTTAGGGCTTCGTCATGCTCCCCTATTTTAAACAAACTGTTTACGTACCAGAAAGTACAAACGGTAAAGGAAGATGATGGAAGTCCAAAATCATCCTCATTTTTATATCGGTATAGAAGTCCGTCGTTACTTAAATCCTTACCTATAGCTTTTACAGTCTTCTTGTAACGCTCATCGGAAGCATCAACACATCCATAGGATTCCATTAATAAAACGGAAGCATCTAAATGCTTAGAACCGTAAGATTGGGTGTAAGCACCTACTTCTTCGTTCCAGGCATTCTCATAAATATCGTTCCAGATTTCTTCACGAAGCGGCTCCCATTTTTCAATCTTGTGGGTCTTTCCTAGCATTTCTGCCACCTTAATGGCTCTATCCAACGCGGTCCAACATAACACTTTAGAAAATGTAAAGTGTCTGTCTTCCGTACGGAATTCCCATATACCCTTATCCGCTTCGTGCCAGTTGTTCCCTACAATCCAAACAATTCCTTTGGTTATGGACCATAAATCCTCACCATTCTCAATGTCTACACTAAATTTTACCATCTGCTCGTAAATAACATCCATTAAAATGCCATAAATGTCATTTTGCTTCTGATGGTATGCCGCATTACCTATGCGCACGGGTTTTGAACCTTTATAACCACTAAGGTGTTCCAAAGTTTCCTCTGTTAATTTTTTCTCCTTGTTAATACCGTACATGATTTGCAGTTTCTCCGCTTTGTCTGGAATCAAATCGATTATAAACTTTAGGTAACGTCTTGCAATATTTTTATGCCCCAACTCCGATACCACTTTGATTACCATAGAAGCATCACGAATCCAACAAAAACGGTAATCCCAGTTTCTTACTTCACCAATAGTTTCCGGCAAAGAGGTAGTAGCGGCGGCCAATACCGCTCCGGTCTTGTCATAGCTCAAAAGCTTCAACGTTAAAGCACTACGAGAAATTTCATCATTAAACTTCTTGTACTTTGGGGTTCGGGAAGACCATGTTAACCAATATACTTTTGTTCTTTCTAGTTCTAGATACGCTTTTGTTGTACTGGGTAGAAATATCTTTTCATTATATCCCATCAAGAAAAAACCATCTTCCGTTAATGTAATTTCCTTGCCTTCTAGCACAGCCTCTTTATCAAAAGAGGTATAAAGAAACACCGTATCAAACTTAATTTCATGAGTTAAGCTGGCTATAAAATCCTTTTTTATATAACTCTTGGTCTCCCCGGCCGCATATTCTAACTTAGGGTTGTACAACACCTTAAATTTAGGGGTTCCCTCTACCAATCTTATGTATCTAATAAATTCGGGAGGAGCAACATAGGTACCATCTTCTTTATGATACCGTGGCATAAAATCGTGTATTTCAAAGCAATCATCACCATTGGTGAACTTGGTGATTAAAATACAGGTACGCGATTCATATTTTTGTTCAATTTTGTAGCTGTCATCAACTAAAATTTCAAAACTACCCCCTATTTCTTCATCTAAAAGTTTTCCAAAAACCGAAGGAGAATCAAATTCTGGCAAACAGCACCAATCTACACTCCCAGTTTTTGATATTAACGCTGCGCTTCGGCAATTTCCTATTATTCCGTAGTCTAAATTATCCATTCAATAAAATTATTGATTCAATAGAGTAACGTATTGTAATTACCCTTCTTTTTCACGAAATTTAGAGAAATTAAATATAAAACACAGCAAAATATCCAATTTATGGGCAAAACTATCATAATCTCAAATAGACTACCCGTTCAGTTACAAATTAGCAATGGGGCCATTACCGCAATACCTAGTGTGGGTGGATTAGCCACAGGAATGAAATCCGTTCATTCCGGGGGCGATAGCCTATGGATTGGGTGGAGCGGCCTTACCGAGGAAGATATCTCTCCCGAATTGGAACCTAAGATAGACGAGGCATTGGCGGAGCACGGTTCCTCTAAAGTAAAGCTTACGGAAGACGAGGTAGATGGGTTTTATTACGGGTTTAGCAATAGAACCATTTGGCCCTTGTTCCATTACTTTTTGGAGTATTCAGAATTTCAACTGGATTACTGGAACACCTACAAAAAAGTGAATCAAAAATTTGCCGATGCCATTCTAGATAATGCTGCCGATGGCGATACCATTTGGGTACATGATTACCAGTTAATGTTGGTACCACAAATGGTTAGGGAAAAAAGACCAAATGTGTCCATAGGTTTCTTTTTACATATCCCGTTTCCTTCTTTTGAAATTTTCAGGACACTGCCTTGGCGTAAAGAATTGCTTGAAGGGGTTTTAGGTTCGGACCTTATCGGTTTCCACACCTATGATTATGAAAGGCATTTTCTTAGTTCCGTAAGGCGATTGTTAGGGCTAGAAGTAAGCTTTAACGATATTTCTATGGGCGACCGTTTGATAAAGGTTGATTCGTTTCCTATGGGTATCGACTACAAAAAATTTAGCGAAGCGGCCGAAATACATTATAACAAAGCGGAAGACGAACAGTCCGAACTACAACAACGTCTTAACACACACAAGAAAACGGACCCGGATGCAAAGTTCTTTTTATCCATAGACCGCTTGGATTACAGTAAGGGCATTGCCAAACGACTGTACGCTTTTGAATACTTCTTGAATAAATATCCACAGTATAAGGAAAAGGTGAGGCTGATTATTCTTGCTGTACCTTCCCGTTCCAACGTACCGCAATACCAACTATTAAAAAGAGAAATAGACGAATTGGTAGGGCGAATTAACGGTGAATTTTCTACCGTAAGCTGGACGCCCATTTGGTATTTCTACCGATCTATGCCGTTTGAAAACCTTATAGATCTATATACCTCTAGTGATATTGCTTGGCTTACCCCATTACGAGACGGAATGAACCTTGTGGCAAAAGAATACATTGCTACACGAACAGATCAGACCGGGGTTTTAATTTTAAGTGAAATGGCGGGTTCTGCCAACGAAATGAACGAGTCACTATTAATCAACCCCAATAACTTTGAACAGACGGCAGATGCGCTGCACGAGGCTATAAATATGCCCAAGGAAGAGCAAAAAGCAAGAAACTCCATCCTTCAAAAAAGGTTGGCGCGCTATAACGTAGAAAAATGGGCCAATGATTTTATGACCTCATTAAAATCCCAGAACGAGCGCGAGGCGGCAAATATATCCCGTAAACTAACGGATAAATTACTGTCTCCTATAGCCGAAAAATATAGCAAAGCCAAAAAGCGACTATTGTTTCTGGATTATGACGGAACTCTGGCCGGTTTTAACAACGACCCTCAAAAGGCAGGTCCGGACGAGCAGCTATACCAATTGTTGGATACCCTGAACAACCAACCTAATACCGTATTATATTTGATAAGCGGAAGGGACAAGGATACCTTTACCAAATGGTTCTTGCCCAAGAAATATAACATGATAGTAGAACACGGTGTTTGGATATCTCAAGAAGGTGAGCCTTTTAGAATGCTGGAAAACGTAAAGAACGATTGGATGGAACACGTACGTCCTGTTTTGGAGTCTTTTGTAGATCGTACACCGGGAAGTTTTATTGAAGAGAAAAACTACAGCCTAGCATGGCACTACAGAAAAACCGACCCTGATTTTGGGGACAAAAGAGCCACAGAACTTTCTGAAACCCTGACCAGTCTTATTGGTACGGACGATTTAAGCTTGCTCAACGGAAACAAGGTGGTAGAGGTAAAAAGTAGCAATGTAAACAAGGGCCGAGCTTCTATGCGTATTCTAGGAGAGGACGATTATGATTTTGTTTTTGCAATTGGCGATGATTGGACGGATGAGTTCATGTTTCAAGAATTACCGGAAAGTACCGTAACCGTAAAAGTAGGGCGCCAAAAAACCTCAGCTAAATATTACGTGGAGAATACCCTTAAAGTTAGAGATCTTTTACAGAAATTTGCTGAACTGTAAAAAGCCAACCCAATCAGATGAAAATAATATACGTTCTAATTGTAAGCTTACTGTTTTCTATTCCTAATATTTACGCCCAACAGAATACGGAAGTATATCTTTTGGACATAAAAACGGTAAACGGTAAAACCGAAATGGTAAACCCGAGAAATATAAGTAATAACGAAGGCTATGACAACCAACCTTCTTTTTACAATGAGAATACTATTTTATTTTCATCTACGCGGAAAGGCCAAACGGATATTGCCAAGTACGATGTAAAATCCGGGGCATTAACATACATTTCGGATACACCGCAGGGCAGCGAGTATTCCCCGTTAAAAATTCCCGGAAAAAATTCCACCTCGGCAATTCGTTTGGACACCACAGGGCTACAACGTCTCTATGAATATAGTATTTGGGACGGCAGTTCTACCGAAATCCTTAAAAATCTGAAAATAGGTTATCATGTTTGGTTCGATGAAAAAACCATTGTTTCTGCGGCCTTGGGCAATACCGGCCTTAACCTGGTAATTTCCGATGTAGAAAATGGCAGCCATGATACCATCTATAACAACGTAGGGCGTTCACTTCATAAAATTCCCGGTAAGAACCTCATCAGCTTTATTAGTAAAAATAGCGACCCTTGGGAGGTAAAATCCCTGGACCCAAAAACTGGAAAAATCAAGACCATTACCCCAATGTTCAAAAATATTGATGATGTCTGTTGGTTGGCCAACGGCCACATTATAGCTGCCGATAACAAAACCTTAATGGAGATAGCTCCAGAGGAAAGTAAAGAGTGGAAACGCTTCTTACGATTGGACAAAAAGGGGCTGAACAACATTAGCCGAATTGCGGTAAGCCCTAACGGTAGCCACCTTACCTTGGTAGTGGAACAAACACCCGAAGCCATTGTTCAAAATCAACTAGATGCGTACAATGCCAGAAATCTAAACGCTTTTTTAAATACGTATTCGGAAGACATACAAGTTTACGATTACCCCAATACACTCATATACCAAGGAAAAGACAAATTAAAAGAAACATACAAGACCTTTTTTGAGTCTACGCCAGATTTACATTGTAAAATTAGGAACCGTATTATTCTAGGTAATAAAATCATAGACAAAGAAAAAGTTACCGCCAATGGCAAAGTGTTGTGGGCCGTTGCCATTTATGAAGTGGAGAACGGCAAAATTGCCAAGGTTACTTTTATCAAGTAATTTATATTGAAGCCTAAAGCCCATATACTCCCTATAATCATACTTTCGCAATTTGCCTGTACATCCTTATGGTTTGCCGGTAATGCCATTGTAGATGAATTAACCTTAAAAACAGGGTTAGGGCCTGAAATTATTGGTTATGTGCTCTCTTCGGTACAGTTCGGTTTTATTATTGGCACATTGGTTTTTGGCCTTTTTATGATTGCGGACCGCTTCTCGCCTTCCCGTGTTTTTATGACCTGTTCCGTTTTAGCGGCAGCCTGCAATTTTCTTTTGCTCTCAGAAACCCTTTCTGAATGGACGCTGCTCTTAGCCCGTTTTGGCACAGGTTTTTTTCTTGCAGGTATTTATCCCGTAGGAATGAAAATAGCGGCAGATTATTATCAAGAAGGATTAGGAAAAGCTTTGGGGTATTTAGTTGGTGCACTTGTTCTAGGAACCGCTTTCCCCTATTTTGTTAGTGGCACCAGTTTAGGTAGTGATTTTACATTGGTCATAAAAATTACCTCTGCCCTTGCTATTGTAGGTGGTGTTCTATTATGGATGTTGGTTCCCAATGGACCGTTTCGGAAACCCAGTGCCAAGCTTTCTTTGGGCGCAGGCCCGTTACTTTTTAAACTACCCAGTTTTAGACAAGCTGCTTTTGGGTACTTTGGGCACATGTGGGAGCTCTACGCCTTTTGGGCGTTTACACCATTGGCACTTAAGACCTACTGCACCATTAGCGGTGCTGAATTGTCCGTTCCCTTGTCTACAGGAATTATTATTGCATTAGGCGGACTCTCATGTGTTTTAGGCGGATTAATCTCCTTACGAACAGGCAGCCGTAAAGTAGCCGTAATTTCATTACTCCTTTCTGGACTTTTTTGTTTGCTTTCACCCTTACTCTTTATGCTTCCTAAAGAATTGTTTTTAGTGGGGTGGAGTTTTTGGGGCATGGCCGTTACGGCAGATTCTCCACAATTTTCAAACCTAGTAGCCGGCTCAGTACCTCCAGAATTGAAAGGTACGGCATTAACCCTGGTAAATTGTATTGGTTTTGCCGTTAGTATTTTTAGCATACAGTTACTGTCTACGCTTGCGGAAACCATACCCCTTATTTACCTATTTACCTCTTTGGCCCTTGGTCCTGCCATTGGACTTTTAGGTCTACTAGGAAAAAATAAAAAGAACGATTGAGTTACACCAGCTATAAATAATCTTCAGCACTATCCCCGAGCAAAGAAAAATTATCCAGATAATCAAAAGGATTATGTATTTTTAGAAGCCTCAGGTAAAGCTTGGCTTAGGTTGCTAAGAACAAGTCCTTGTCGCTTTTTTCTCATCAATTAAAAAGAACGCTATGAAAGCAGCTGTTTATACGGAGTACGGTCCTCCAGAGGTTCTAAAATCAACAGAAGTTGAAAAGCCTAGCCCTGCTGATAATGAAATTTTAGTAAAAATACATGCGGCAACGGTTACTTCTGGTGACGCAAGGCTTCGTAGTTCAGACTTCCCTCCAATTTTCTGGTTACCGGCAAGGCTCATATTCGGGCTTTTTAGACCAAAAAAAAGAATTCTTGGTCACGAATTGGCTGGTGTTATTGAGGCTATAGGAAAAGATATAACCAAATTTAAAGTTGGTGATCAGGTCTTTGGAACAACAACTATGCTTTCCGGAGGTTCCTATGCAGAGTACGTATGTTTACCTGAAGAGTGGAAACATGGCGTAGTAGATTTTAAACCCAAAAACCTCAATTTTAAAGAAGCAGCGGCTTTACCCATTGGCGCTATGACAGCCCTATTCTTATTGGAGAAAGCAAATGTAAGTCAAGCTCAAAAGGTATTGATTTACGGTGCCTCCGGAAGCGTAGGTAGCTATGCGGTTCAAATAGCGAAACATCACGGAGCTACTGTAACGGGTGTATGTAGCGGTTCAAATTTTGAAATGGTAAAATCGCTTGGTGCAGACCATTTAATAGATTACAAAAAAACCGATTATTCTAATCTTGACCATACATTTGATATTGTTTTTGATGCAGTGGGAAAGACCTCCAAAACAAAAGCCAAGAGTGTTTTGAATCAAGCAGGAAGCTTTGTCACCATAAAAATGATGACCAAAGAAAAAACGGAACATCTTTCAAAAATTAGAACATTGGTAGAGGAAGGAAAACTAGTTCCTTATATTGACCAAAGTTTTAAGTTGGATGATATCGTAAAAGCACATACTTATGTTGACAGTGGAAGAAAAAAAGGTAATGTTGTTATTGAAATATTACCTTCTTAAATAAGCTTCACTACATATTTAGTTGCTATTTTAATTTCCCCATGTACCAAGTGTAAAATTAGTTCCTTACCGCTTCTTCCATCAATGCTTTGATAAGTAAATCCTGGGGTTCGGACAGTTTAAAACCCTATTCGTCCATAAAGGACAGTTCCTTCTTAGAATTATCGATTTCTTTAAAATAATAATCGGATTGTTGACACTGCTGTTTAGAGGTAAAAAAAGGGACACCTATGCCCTTCTCTGTTACCATATAAGTAGGCAAAACCAAAATTGCGATTAGTATTTATCCCTCCGGTCCTTAGCCTAACATTGATAACCCCCCGAAAAGTACGACATAAGTAATTTTCAGAATACCATAATTACCTGATAGTGTAATAATTAAATATTTAATGTTTCAAAAAAAAAAAAAACTCCAAAAAGCTTAACCAATCTAATAATTTAAACCAAGTACAATGAAAAAAACAATTTTTACGCTCGTTATGATGACATCGCTCATCACATTTGCCCAAAAGAAAAACGGAACAGTTTATAAGGACCACCCGGCCATTGATGTAGTTGCTAGTTTTACTCAGGCATTTGTAAAAGGAGATTCTACTAAGTTAGCTAGTATGCTAACCGAAGATTTTAAGGCATACAACGGTCTTTCCCAAGACCCTAATCCCGAAGGCACTGGAAAAGCTAAATTCGTAAAAAACTCGTACCGTTGGTTTGATGAGCTAGATTATTTTTCAGTTTCTGATTTTCCTGGTTCATATCCCGATGCCATTGAGTACAAAGAGGATAATAAGGAAAATGAGGTCTGGGTTCAAACATGGGACTTATTAAAAGGCATCCATAAAACTACGGGTGTAAAATTTTCTTCGCCAACGCATCGTCTTGTTTTAGTTACCAAGGACAATAAAATTAAAATGACGATCGAATACCTAAACGAAAACATTTTTGATGAGTTGAGAGCAAGTTTTGCTGACCGTACCAACGGTACGATTTACAACCATCATGACAATATCAATACCGTAAGAAAAGCTGTCTATGCATTCGAAAACTCAGATTTGGACAAGGCCATAAGTTACTATTCCGAAGATGCCTATTTTTATAACATAAATGACGATTTTAATACTCCTGGAACACGAGATCAAGTAAAAACTATCCGGCAAAAATTTCTTGACGATTTTGAAATTAAAAGCATTGAAATGATTGGCTATCCCGACTATTTGGAATATGAAATGGATAACGGAAGGTCCGTTTTATCTTGGTGGGATTTTCACCTTATCAGAAAATCGGACAAGAAAGAAATAGACTTACCCATTCATCTTAATGATAACTTTGACGAAGAGGGTAAAATAACATCTGAAGTTATTTACTATAATAAATCACTACTACTGGAAAAGTAATAATTACGCCGTGAAGTATAATGTACTTCACGGCATTTTTAAATTAAATGCAAATACAACTATTCTGAACCCTATTGAAAATTAAAAAATACAACTATAAATAAACAAGTTTACAAAGCCTTCACTACCGGCAATAGCCTTGTTGTATGAGACTATTGGATGAAGCGGTTGCCTGAAGCGAATTTGCAGTTTTGCTAAGAAGAGGTGCTCCAAAAAAAGACAAAGTAATATCTAATTAGTGGATTTTTACAGCCAATTACAACACAACTTATATCATCATTATAAGAATTTCGTGTGCCAGATTTACTTTCCAAATCCATTTTTCCATTGTTCGTTAATTGCAGTATTTCATCGATTTTGAAATTACACATTTGTAGGAAAAATTACATTCGCCCTTAAAATATATAGTTATGTCCGCTACATTAAGGCCGTTTGTTTTTTACTTACTCTTTACCCTATGTTCAATTGATTTTGTTCAGGCCCAACCCAATAAAGGGCGATTTATAAAGGCATCTATTGGTTATGGCATTACTTTGCCTCTAGATGAGTACAACATAACTGGTTCGGGATTTTACACTCAAGGAGAATATGTAATTGGTATACGTAAGTGGTTTGGTATAAGACCTTATGCCGGAGTTATTTTTACCTCTCCAAACGAAACTGTTACGGACGCCAACCTCCTACAATACAAGGTTACGGCCAAAGCCTTTATGATTGGAGGCAAGGCCCGTATAGTTGCGCCCATACCCTATGTTGCTCCCTACTTTGAACTTGGTCTTGGCACGTCTATAGGTTCTTTTGAGACTTACACCCCAGCAACCCATATAAAAGCTAATGGAGTACAATTTCATGTTCCTTTTAGTTTAGGTCTCGCCATAGGTAAAAAGCACGATTTTGAACTTGAATTCACCTATTACACCTACCCTTCTTTGGAACAAGTTTCAGGAGCAATGGCACTGGGCTTTACTTTTCCCATAAACCGATAACTTATTTCCAAACAAAATTAATCATGGCCAATGCGAGATATAGAGACCTTGCATTTTCTATTAAATTCTACATAAATAAGAGGCATCAAAAAAATTTAAAACTCTATCTTGAACCTTGTTCAAAAGATTTAAGATTTTATGAAGAAAAAAATGCTAGCATTCATGCTGATGGGAATAACATCGGCAGCTATTGGTCAGGAATTTACGGAACAGGATACCTTAAGAGGAAGCATTACCCCTGAACGGGAATGGTGGGACCTTAACTACTACCATCTTGATGTTGCCGTAGACCCGGATAAGAAGTTTATTTCCGGAAGCAATACCATCCGCTATAAAGTGTTGAAGAAAAACCAAGTGTTGCAGGTAGACCTTCAGCCTCCATTAACTATAGAAAAGGTAACTCAAGACGGAAAAAAGCTTGAAGTTGTCACCAATGGTAATGCTCATTTTGTTCAACTGAAGAAAAAGCAAAAAAAGGGCGATTTCAACCAAATAAAAATATACTACTCAGGGCATCCAAAAGAAGCCGTAAATGCCCCGTGGGACGGTGGTTTTTCTTGGAGAAAAGATAGTAACGGAAAAGACTTTGTAGCCACCTCTAACCAAGGGTTGGGCGCAAGTGTATGGTGGCCCAACAAAGACCATATGTATGACGAGGTAGATAGTATGCTCATAAGTGTAAAAGCTCCAAAAGGACTCATGGATGTTTCTAACGGTAGGCTAAGAAAAGTAGACAAGGATACAAATACCTACCATTGGTTCGTTTCAAACCCTATTAATAATTACGGTGTAAATGTCAACATTGGCGATTATGTTCATTTTGGCGAAAAATATGATGGGGAGAAAGGTACGTTGGACATGGATTATTATGTGCTTCGCGATAACCTAGAAAAGGCCAAAGAACATTTTAAAGATGCTCCAAAAATGATGAAGGCTTTTGAGCATTGGTTTGGTCCCTACCCTTTCTATGAAGACAGTTTTAAGCTGGTAGAAGTTCCGTATTTAGGAATGGAGCACCAAAGTTCCGTTACCTACGGTAATCAATATAAAAAGGGATATCTAGGTAGAGATTTATCCGGAACAGGTTTGGGGCTGAAATTCGATTTTATAATCATTCACGAGGCCGGTCACGAATGGTTCGCTAACAATATTACCTACAAGGATATTGCGGATATGTGGATCCATGAAAGTTTTACGGCCTATTCCGAAAATCTGTTTTTAGACTTTTACCTAGGCAAAGAAGCTTCTTCTGACTATGTGGTTGGTACCCGTGCCCTTATAAAAAATGACAAGCCCATTATTGGCCCATATGATGTAAATACAGAAGGCTCTGGAGACATGTATTACAAAGGCGCCAATATGCTGCATACCATACGACAATTGATTGGTGACGATGAAAAATGGCGACAAATTCTACGGGGTTTAAACAGCGAGTTTTATCACCAAACCGTAACCACTAAGCAAATTGAGGACTATATTTCAAAAAAATCGGGAATAGACTTGTCCAAAGTATTTGATCAGTATTTACGTACTACTATGATTCCTGTTTTAGAATATAAAATTAAGGGCAACCAACTAGAATATAGATATACCAACACAGTTGATGGTTTCCATATGCCACTCAACGTTTTGATCAATGGCAAGGCCACTACGCTTACACCAACCGACGAATGGCAAACTCAACAGTTAGAAGGCAAGCTTTCTACATTGACTGTAGACCGCAATTATTACCTAAACCATAAAGAAGTAAAGTAATACACAAAATACCATAAAAAAAGGGGCCACATGTACATGTGGCCCCTTTTTACTTTTTATAACGTACTATTTAGATGAATCCGTTTCCTTTGCTCTTAATACAACGGTTTTCATACCGGTAAGTGGTATAGTTCCTTCTTGACCTTTATCCGTGTAGGATGCGGTTATGACCATAACCTTATCATCTTTTGTAGGTTTAGGTACAATACTACCCGATGCAGGAAGCGATTTAACCTTGGCCGAAGTATCTGCTAAAGACATAATGTATTCTACCACTTGCCTTGTTTCGTCTTGCGTAATGTTTGGGTGTGCAGGCATTACCACTTCTCCCCAAACTCCGCCACCACCAGAAACAATTTTCTTCTGAAGGTAAGACTTTGCTCTTTTGTCTTTACTATATTTATTAGCTACATCTGTATAGTTTGGACCAATTGAAGGACCGGACTCTTTATGACAGGTCTTACAATCCATACCTTGTGTAAGGGCCTTTCCGGTAACAGCTGCTGAAACCTCTTGATGGCCCAAAGACATACTTTGTTCATCAAAGCTCTCTAAATAATCTACCGATACATAAATGTTCTTAGGGTCAATTGCATCCCCATCGGCATCCGTAGCTTTTACTTCATAGGTTACGGGAACCCCTTTTTCAAAAGTAGTGCTGCCATCTCCAAGGTTAATAGCTACCTCTGGTCTGGAATTACCCGCAACAATAGGAACTACCTTACTTTTAACGGCATCGCCTTGGGCATCCTTTACTTCTACGGAAATATTGTATTCGCCTGGAGTGCTAAATGTATGGCTGATTTCCGGTTCGGAAGTTTCTTTTGTTTCTCCGTTACCTAAGTTCCATATATAGGAAATAGCATCGTCTTCACGATCTCTTGCCGCTACTTTAGCGTTAACCGTAAGTGGTAATTTACCGGAAGTATGATCTACGATCATATTATCTATAATTGGTGGTCGGTTTCCTCCATTGTATTCAATATAACTTAAACCAGAATCTTCATTTTGGGTAAACCAACCACTTCCGTATTCTAGTAAATAGATTCTTCCGTTAGGTCCCATTTCCATATCGATCAAGTTATTCACCTTAATATCCGAAGCAAACGGTTCCATTTTATTTAATGTACCGTCTTCAAAGAAACTTACGGCTTTCATCCATCCTCGCATCCATTCGTAAATAATGGTCTTTCCGTTAAAATAATCGGGAAGACTACCTCCGTTTGGATATAAATCCGAATAATAGGTTGGTCCTGCCATGGCATTTCTACCACCGGTACCCACTTCGGGAAATTCTTTGGTTTCATCGTACGGATAGTAGATGTAAGCCGATTTTGCAGGAGGAAGCTCACGAAGCCCCGTATTGTTCCTAGAATCGTTTATAGGCTTTTCTGGGTCAAAAGTGATACCGCTCTCCCCGTTTTCATAATCATAGTCTACATACGGCTTGTTGTTTCCTATAAATAAAGGCCAACCAAAATTGCCGGCTTCCGTAGCTCTGTTCATTTCATCATAACCTTTAGGGCCACGGGTTTCAAACTCGTCTTTACGAGCATCCGGTCCTACTTCACCCCAATACAAAGTACTGTTCTTTTGGTCTACTGAAATACGGTACGGGTTTCTGTGTCCCATGGTATAAATTTCCGGACGTGTTTTTTCCGTTCCCTCTGCGAACAAGTTGCCCTCAGGAATATCATAGCTACCGTCTTCATTTATTTTTATTCTGATAATTTTCCCCCTAAGGTCATTGGTATTCCCAGAAGACCTACGCGCATCATATTGCTCATGACCGGGAATATCGTTTAACGGTGCATACCCATTGTTAACGTATTTTACTCCTTTTTCGTTAAATGGAGTGGAGTTGTCACCCGTTGAGAGATACAACAATTTGTCCGGCCCAAATGCAATTGACCCTCCGGTATGACAGCAAATTTCACGTTGTGAGGCTACATCTAATATCACCTGCTCAGAATCCATATCCAACGCCCCATCTTTATACTTAAAGCGAGATAAACGGTTTACCCATTCATCTCCAGTGGGTGCATAGTAAAGGTATATCCAATTGTTCGTAGCAAAATCAGGGTCTTTCTGGAGTCCCATTAAACCTTCTTCTGCATTAACACCAGGGGTATTCAAGGTTTTAAAATACACATCTAAAGAAGCTATTTCCTTTAGCTCCTGGGTAGCATCGCTATATAAAGCAATCTGACCACGACGCTGTGCGATTAACACATCATTATTAGGTAATACAGCCATTTCTGTAGGTTCAAAAAATTCGCCTACACTCAACTGCTTTTTAGTAAAACGGTCCACATCCGGTGGTATCCGTGTAGTAGCCTTGGAGTAATCCAAAACTTTATTTTCACCAATGGCATAGTTGATACCTCCAAGTAAATGTTTTAAGAACAGTTCCTCGGAAAAGGTTTCGTCCGTATGTCCCGCTCCAGTGTAAAAAGCTCTACCTCCATCATATTCATGGTACCATGCAAATGGATGATAATCTCCATTTGTTCCTCCTTCGTAAGTAGACTCATCTACGGTCATGACCACATGAACATCTGGATTTAGTTTGTTATAGTTATAGATTTCATCACTTCTGTGCCAAACGGAATCCGTAAAAAACTCCGTTGCCCCAAAGTTTTTGTCCGTAACAATAAAATCAGCTTCCGGTGTGCCTTTAGGGTGACTGCGGAACTGTGCTCCCACCAGTTTGGTGTACCAGCCCCAATCGTATTCCGTATCGGCTGCTGCGTGTACGCCAACGAAACCACCACCTGCTTGAATGTAACGTTCAAAAGCGGCCTCTTGCTTGGCATCCAAAACATTTAGCGTAGTGCTTAAAAAGATGATTGCGGAATATTGCTTTAAATTATCCTCGTTAAAAAGTTCTGAATTTTTCGTGGTGTCCACTTCAAAACCTTGTTCACCACCCAATTTCTGAATAGCAGCTATACCGGCCGGAATGGATTTATGTTTCCAACCAGATGTTTTGGAAAAGACCAAAACTTTAGGCTTACCTTCTCTTTTTTGATTACCGTCACCACAACCGGCTAGAATCAGTCCTACCATCAGGACCAAAATGGATACTGTTTTTTTCATAAATGATATACTTGAATATGTTGGGTTAGTTTAGAAACAAGTTTTAAATGTAAGGATTAGCTTTCTAATCGCCCAAAAGGAAGTGTCAGAAATACAATTTTGGGATAAAATTAATACACTTTGACCTGAATTTTATAGTCATTGGAAATTTCGGATTAATTTCATGACAAAAAATACGATGAACGAACTGCGTACTTATTGGACACAACGTTACAAAGAAAACAACACGGGATGGGATATAGGCTACCCTTCCACCCCTATAAAAACATACGTTGATCAATTAACGGATAAAGACCTATCAATTTTAATACCTGGTGCCGGAAACGCCTATGAAGCCGAATATCTTTGGAAGCAAGGATTTAAGAATGTATATGTGATGGATATTTCCGACATTCCCTTGAAGAAATTTGAAGAGCGAAACCCTAAATTTCCAAAGAGCAATTTACTGCTTGAAAACTTCTTTCTCCACAAAGGACAGTACGACCTTATTTTGGAACAAACCTTTTTCTGCTCCTTTATTCCTACAGATGACAACCGCACATGCTATGCCCAGCAAATGGCCAGTCTTTTAAAACCTTTGGGGAAATTAGTAGGGGTTTGGTTTGATATTCCATTGACGGGTGACATGGAAAAACGCCCCTTTGGAGGTAATAAAGAATTGTATTTAAAATATTTGAGTTCGTTTTTCAAAACAAAAACTTTTTCAAAATGCCATAATTCTATACCGCCAAGGAGCGGTAATGAGCTATTTGGCATCTTCGAAAAAAAATAAGAGGTACTTTCTGTTAAGAATACCATCTTTTTGCCCTTATCCTGTCATCAATTGAAAAAAGGAACTATTTTTGCCCCATGAAGCAGTACGTAGTACTTTTCGTAACTTTTGTAATGATGGTCAAACCCCTTTGGCCAGTGGCCGAGTATATTGCCAACTACGATTATATTGTAAACGTACTCTGCGAGAACAAAGACAAACCAATGCTTAACTGTGACGGTAAATGTTATCTTGCCAAGCAGCTCGCCAAAGAATCCGAAGAAAATAGTAAAAACCCTTTTGGGGAAAAACAGTCAAAAGTAGAGATACAGACCGTTGTTTTCTTTCAATCTCTCCTACAAATAGATTTTGGTGTTGATACCTTTTACACACCACAAGGGAACTATAAAACTGAATCCAATTTAATTTCCCTTCTCTTAACTTCCGATATAGCCCAACCACCCGAGTTGGCTTAATCCATTTCTGCAGAATTGCTTTTATCCGTATTTTAAAAAACACGGATAAGCGCACATATTCAACATGCTTCACCTTTTTAGAATTGGAGCACCCCTTTCATAAACAATAATTCAAAAAAATCTATTGAATTCGGTTCCTGATGTAGAAAAAAATAGACTGCATTAGGAAAACCATTCAACATAATATATTTACCAATGAAAAAATCATTATTAGCCCTTTCAGTCATTTTCGCACTAGTTCTAACCTCTTGTTCAGACAATGATGACGTTAACGAGGAAACCCTAACCGGAAGTGGTGAAATATCTTTAAAATTTGACAATGGCTATAACGGCAACGACCTTGTCTTAGGGACTGCCAATACAGCTAATGCCAACGGCGAAGTAATTACCGTAAAACGTTTTAGCTACATTATAAGCAACATTAGTTTTATTAATAAAGACGGGGAAGAGTATATCTACGCTAAAGACGATAGTTATTTTATTATCAATCAAGAAACGGAAGAAGATCTAATTGCCCTTGCAGACATTCCTGCCGGCGAATACACTACCGTGAAATTTGGAGTTGGCGTTGACCAGGAAAAATATCTACAAGGTGCTGAAGGACAAGGTGATTTCTTAACGCTAGCCGAAGAAAACAATATGATGTGGTCTTGGCAAGCCGGCTACAAATTCTTGAACTTTGAAGGGACGTTTACCTCCGAGACTATAACCGAAGCCACAGAGTTTAAAATTCATATGGGAAGTCATGGGTCAAGTCTGGATAACTACAAAGAAGTTACCCTTGCACTACCGGAAAATGTAGTTGTTGGAGATGGAATAGATTCTAACATTCACCTAAAAATTGACGCCTCCAAAATATTGGTAGGTGGCACCAACAGTATTGAACTTACTGAAAAGCAAGTTATCATGGTTGATGCTGAAAAATCTCCTCAGATTGCCGTTAACACCTCTGAATTTTTTGTAGTAGACCATATTCATAACGGTAACGGTCACTAAAAAGGTCCTGCTATTACAGCAACAATAATTGGCAACCGGTTTTCGTATAGCCGGTTGCCTTAATTAGATTAAAATGCTTAAAACAATCCTATATACAGCATTACTATCGCTGGTTTTATATTCTTGTAGCGCTTCCAATGAAGATGAGTACCAAGCTATTAATGAACCATTGGAGTTCTCCGTACCTTCTAATTTTCCTGAGGCAACTTATAACTTGGAGGCCAATCCGCCCACCCAAATAGGCTTTGAGCTTGGAAAGAAGCTTTTTTATGATGGCCGCCTATCCAGCAATGGATTTATATCATGTGGTTTTTGTCACGAACAAAGAACTGCTTTTACGCATCATGGTCATCAATTTAGTCATGGTATAGATGATTTGGAAGGCGTTAGAAACACTCCTGCGATACAGAATGCCGCTTTTATGAAAGAATTTGCTTGGGACGGAGCCACAAATCATTTGGACTTGTTTCCTATCATACCCATTACCAATGAAGTAGAAATGGGTGAAACGGTAAGCAATGTCATAAACAAAATTAAAAGTGACGATGAATACAACCGTTTGTTTGCCTCCGCTTTTGAAGATGGGGAAGTAAACAACGAAAATTTCCTTAAAGCCCTTGCCCAGTTTATGGTTATGATGGTGTCCTCAAATTCTAAATATGATGCATACGTACGCCAAGAAGAAGGCGGGACTTTTACCGCGGAAGAATTGGAAGGACTATCCGTTTTTCAAAATAAATGTGTATCCTGCCACGCTACTGACCTTTTTAGCGATGATGCTTTTAGAAACAATGGTCTGCCTCCAAACCCTTCACTTAATGATATAGGCCGTGAAGAAGTTAGCGGAGATGCCGCAGATCGCTACAAATTTAAAGTGCCCAGTTTAAGAAATGTGGCCCTTACCGCTCCATATATGCACGATGGTAGATTTGGCACTTTAGAGGCGGTACTGGATTTTTACAGCGGGTCGGTTACTGATTCTCCTACTCTAGATCCTATTCTAAAACAAGACGGTATTTTGGGCATAGCCCTTACCGAAAACGAAAAAAATGTGCTGGTGGCTTTTTTAAACACACTAACCGATGAAACTTATATAAACGATGAACGATTTGCAGAATACTAAAACCTGGTGCCGGTTTTTAACTTGCCTATGTGTTGGCTTTTTTACGGCCATTTCTTACAGTAATGATAAAATTACAAACATAGACCCAACTCCAAACAATTGTGCTACCCACATACATTATGATGGTGAATATTTTGATTTTTGTGACACCTGCGGTTGCGGCAGTAGCGGAGGAAGTATGGGGTATGGCACCGGACTTAACAATAACTTTATAGGCATACGCTATATTGGGCAAGAATACCGATCTAGAGATGGTATTTTTGCTGATTCTCCTTGGATTACAGAAAACTTCAACACCATACAAGCATGGGCCAATATACCCATTACCAAGAGAGCCATCCTAAATGTCATTGTACCTTATCAATTCCACAACAGGGTTCTTCCGGATAATACGGAACAGAACATTAACGGTATTGGAGATATTAGTGTTCTAGGGTACTATAATTTACTAAAATCCACTCCGGACACTATCGTTTCCATTAAACCGGAACACTATTTTCAATTAGGAGGAGGTATTAAAATGCCTACCGGCAAATATGACAAAGACAATAATGAGGGGAGTGTTAACCCAAGCTTTCAACTGGGCAATGGTAGTTGGGATTATGTACTGGCCATGAATTACGGCTTCACCTATAGAAATTGGGGTATAAGCACTATGGCCAATTACACCATTAAGACCAAAAACCCCAAAGACTACCAATTTGGAAATCAATTAAATTTGGGAATTAACGCATTCAAAACCTATTATATCTCGGATTTCTCCATAACCCCAATTATTGGTGTGGCCGAAGAAATATATGGTACTAATAAAGAACTGGGATTTGATGTGGCGGATACCAAAGGTGATGTGTTCTTAGGAAAATTAAGTGTGGAAGCCAGTTACAATAGATACGCTTTGGGACTGACAGGAATGCTTCCTATTAGCCAGAATTTAAATAGCGATAAAGTAGAACTCCGAAATAGGGTCTCTGTTTACTTGAATATTAATTTATAGTTTATTTTTTGTTCCTAATCCTGCTTTCGGTATGTAGTAATCATTTGAAAGCAGGATGTTTTATTTATACATGGCAGCTACAACACCTCGGTAACAGGGCAAACCAAACTACATGAATTCCATTTTAAACGTACCACGTTTTATTTTTCCCTAACGTACACCTTCTCCTTAACACCCCTTTAAGAATTGAAACTCAAAGTTTTTGGTATATTTATGACTTTACCAAAAACTCAACATGTTTTCCAAGGAAAACCAAATCCCCGATTTTTAATGAAGCGAATTTTACTAAGTCTCACATTTCTATGTTCAATTTTTAGCAATGCCCAAGAAACTGGGGAGAACAGCCTAGGTAGTTGGCATATGTATTTTGGAACGAATAAAATATCTGAAAAACTCAGTATTCATACGGAAGGCCAACTACGTTATTACGAACAGGCAAAAAACTTCAATCAGCTATTATTGCGCACAGGACTAAACTACCATATTAACCCAAATGCCATAGCCACTATGGGTTACGGGTATATTACTACCGATGGCACTTTTGAGGAATTCCCGGATGAGACCAATTCCAAGGAACACCGTATTTTTGAGCAACTTATCCTAAAAAACAAGGTTGGCGATTTTCTATTTGAGCACCGTTATAGGCTTGAACAACGTTTTTTGGATTTTGGGGAAACTACGGATACCCAGCACAGAGCTAGATATAGATTGCAGGTCACCCTGCCCCTGACCAATACTTTTTTCCTGAATTTTTATGATGAGATTTTCTTGAATCTCCAAGATGAAGTTTTTGGGCAAAACCGCTTATATGCGGCCCTTGGCATAAATGTAACGCACAACCTTAGTGTACAGGCAGGTTATCTTAAAAATCACTTCCCTTCGGCAAATTTTGATAGATTGCAGATAGGTGTTTTCTATAATCCCGACCTAAGAGGTATATTCAATAAAAATGACAGTGGCAGTTTATAGCAAACCAAGGTGTCGTTTTACGAAAACAAGTGTAAATGAAACTTCAGAAGGTTACTTTTCAGAACAAAGACGGGCAGAGTCTAATAGGCAGGTTAGAATTGCCCGCCAACAGGCACCCGCATAATTTTGGCATTTTTGCGCATTGTTTCACCTGTACCAAAAATTTAGCTGCCGTACGTAATATAAGTAAGGCGCTTACCGCAAACGGATTTGGGGTTTTACGTTTTGATTTTACTGGTTTGGGAGAAAGCGAAGGAGACTTTGCCGACACTAATTTTTCCGGTAATGTTGAAGACCTTGTTGCCGCCGCGTCCTATCTAAAAGATAATTACAAAGCCCCTACCCTTTTGGTAGGCCATTCATTAGGAGGGGCCGCTGTTATATTTGCTGCCGATAAGATAAGTTCCGTTAACGCCCTAGCAACCATAGGAGCACCGTCTAAACCCGTTCATATAGAGCACCTACTGCAAAGTGGAATTCCAGAAATTGAGGAAACGGGAAAAGCGGTTATTAACCTTAGTGGTAGAGACTTTACCATTAAAAAACAGTTCTTGGACGACTTGCAGCACAAGTCGCTGCCACAAACATTGAGCAAACTCCGTAAACCTCTGCTTATTCTACATTCGCCCCAAGACAGCACAGTAGAAATAAAAAATGCCGAAGAAATATATGTAGCCGCCCACCATCCCAAAAGTTTTGTTTCCTTAGATGGCGCGGACCATTTGCTATCTAACAAAAAAGACTCGCTATATGCCGGTGAGGTCATTTCCGGATGGGCCAAACGATATCTAGAAATAGATACAGAGCGCGCTGAAGAACCAAAAACAAAACATCAAGTAGTGGCCAGTTTAGATTTTGATGATGATTTTTCCACTCAAATGAAAGTAGGCAACCATTTTATGCTGGCCGATGAACCTGTTGATGTAGGCGGTAACGATTTTGGACCTTCTCCTTACGAGTTGGTTTCTGCCGGTCTTTCGGCTTGTACGGCAATGACCGTTCAGATGTACGCCAAAAGAAAAGGGTGGAAAATAGACAATATAGAAGTGCATACTTCCTATAGTCGTAGTCACGCCGCAGATTGTAAAGATTGTGAATCAGATGCCGCAAAAATTGACACTTTTACAAGGGAAATAAAACTTACTGCCGATCTAGACGAAAAACAGAAATTACGTATTCTTCAAATTGCGGATAAGTGCCCCGTTCACAAGACCTTACATAGCAAAACACAGGTTGTAACCACACTTATAAAATGAGGCAAGAAATATCTTCTTTAAAAACTACGCACCCATTCAGTTTTATGTGTTAAAATCGTCTTGATCCTACCTTGGTTTCGCTCTAAGAATGATTAACTTTGATGCCAAACCTAAAAAATCACAGTGAACATGAAAAAAATTAAATTGATAGTCCTTGGACTACTGTTAGTTGGCGCTTTTAGCTGTAAAGAAGCTAAAAAAGAACAAGAGCAAAGTACCGAAGCACAAGCTGCGACAGAAACTTATAGCCTGGTACAGGACTCTACTAAGGTTAGCTTTACGGCCTATAAGACCACTGAAAAATTACCGGTTGGCGGCAAGTTCACAAAAATAAATATTACAAAAGCAGGCGAAGGTGATTCTCCTATAGCTGCTTTGGATGGTACGGAATTTAGCATTCCCGTAAGCAGTTTGTTTACCAACGACGCTACAGGCACGCGTGACCCAAAAATTCTGGAATTCTTTTTTGGAGTAATGGAGAACACTGAACTTATTTCTGGTGTATTCAATATTTCAGAAGATAACAATTACTTTATTGATGTTACACTTAACGGTAACACTGCAACTATTCCTTTGACTCATAAAGCCGTTTCGGATACCTCTCTAGTTTTTGACGGTGTTATGAATCTAGAAGAGTGGGATGCCCTAGATGCCGTTGCTTCCATCAACAAAGCCTGTGAAGCATTACATACGGGTAAGGATGGAGTTAGCAAAACATGGAGCGAAGTAGCCGTTCATGCAGAAGTATTGCTTCAAAAGAACTAAGAAATAAAAAGGAAGTACCTGAGTTTCCTTTAGTATCTCATAAAATTATCCTCTTACCAGTACTTATTTGGTAAGGGGATTTTTTATACCCTCTATTTTTTAACGCAATAAAAAAGAATCGTGCCGCATACGATTACGAAGGTTGAAAGCGCCCTAATTTCTTATTACATTTCAACTTAATCACAAAACATCAAGACAATGAAAAATATAAAACTAGGGGTTATAGCAATGCTTGCATTGACTATGATTAATTGCAAAGAGACCAAAAAGAATGCAGCAGACACATCTACAGATGGCATGAACAAAGGTGCAGAGCCAATGGAGAATAGTGCATCTGAAATGCAAACAGGGGACATGGACAATACACTAACCGTCATGATGACTTCTAAAAGCAATAGTAACATGAACGGTGAAATTACCTTTGTTCAAAATGGCGATAAAGTTGAAATGACAGCTAAATTTTCCGGTTTGGAAAAAGGTTCGCACGCCATACATTTACATGAAAACGCAGATTGTTCATCCGATGACGGTAAATCTGCTGGTGGTCATTGGAACCCTACTGACGAACCACATGGAAAATGGGGCGCGGACAAAGGATTCCATAAAGGTGACATAGGTAATTTTACAGCCGATGCAGACGGAAATGCTACCGTAGAGTTCTCTACCGATAAGTGGTGTATAGGTTGTGATGATGAAACTAAAAATATCATAGGGCGTTCGGTAATTGTACATAAAGGTCAAGACGATTTTACTTCTCAACCCAGTGGAGATGCAGGTTCTAGAATTGGTTGTGCCGGCATTACCAAATAATCGTATTAGTAGACTTTAACACCAAAAACCGCTGTTACCAGCGGTTTTTTCTATCTTTAACTCATTTACTATAAATTATGGATTTAGACACTTTGGTCGTTCGCTTCCAAAAAAAGGATATTCTGGCTTTTGAAAAGCTTTACGATATGTATTGGGAAAATATATGTGGCGTAATATACACTATTGTAAAGGATAGGGGCTTATCAGAGGAAATCTGTCAGGATGTTTTTGCCAAGGTTTGGAACAATTCGGACAGCTACAATGCTTCAAAAGGACGTTTTTTTACATGGATTTTGAATATTGCCCGAAATGCTGCCATCGATAAAGTGCGCTCAAAATCCTATAAAGACCAGAAAAAAAACCTATCGGCAGATTACTTCGTAGGTATTTTGAACAGAGCGGATAGTCCTGAAGAAAACAAAGAAGAGATAGACACTTCCGCGCTTAAAAAATTGGTTTTGAACCTTAAGGAAAAATGTCTGGAGATTATTGAAATGCTTTATTTCAAGGGTTACACCCAAACAGAAGCATCAAAAGAGCTGGACATTCCCTTAGGCACCGTAAAAACACGAAATAGAAGCTGTATTTCCCAATTACGGAAAAATGTTACATTAGAATGGAAGTAGACAAATATATAGCATCGGGAATTTTGGAACTCTACGTGGCGGGAGCGCTCACGGAAGAACAAAATATTGAGGTGTTTCAATATGCACGTGAGCATACTGAAATACGAGAAGAGATATTGGCTATAGAAGCATCTATTTTGGAGTTGACCAAAACCGTTGCTCCAAAATTGGCCAAAAGAAAAGGTTTTGATGATGTTAAGGTACGTATTGGTGAAAGAAAAGACACCAAAGTAGTTCAGTTTCCTAAGGAAAAATCCAATTGGAGCAGTTATACAGGTTGGGCCGCTGCCATTTTATTGGGTGTTGGTATGGCGTGGTTCTACAATGAAAATACACAACTTAAATCAGACATTAATGTTGTTGAACAACAGAACCAAATCCTGGAACAAGAAATTTTTGAAGCACGCGGGTCACTGGCCAATACCAATGAGTTGTTAACTAAACTTAGGGATAAAGACATTATCCTTACACCTTTGGGCGGTCAAGAAGTTTCTCCTACCTCCTATGCCAAGGCGTATTGGAACCAGAAGGAAGACAAAGTGTATATAGATGCGCAAGGTTTACCGGAACCTCCGGACGGTATGGTGTACCAAGTATGGTCTCTAAAACTAGACCCTTTAACGCCTACCAGCATGGGACTTCTAGAGGATTTCACCGAAGACGAAAACAAGATTTTTACTTTGGACAATCCAAACCAGACCGAAGCTTTTGGTATTACACTTGAGCCAGCAGGTGGTAGTGAATCACCTAATTTAGAGCAGCTCTATACATTAGGAGCAGTAGCATCTTCATAATAGATTATAACTCTGAGCTAAAAGAGCTTTGCCATTAACGGCAAAGCTCTTTTTATTCATAGGATTGTGCTATATACGCAAATAATTATCATGTCTTATGTTGATAGTCCCTATTAATAAGTGAATTGTGGACAAATTTTAGCCTATGGGAAGGAAGCCCCATTCTAAAGAGAATTACAAGTAATAGATTTGTTAGGTTTACGCGCAGGTAGGAGTTACTTTCATATTTTCTAGCAGAAACAATTAAATCACTGTTTACGATGGTGTACGGAATATGATTTTTTTTCATTCGTTTAAAAAATTCAAAATCCTCCATCAAAATCTGCCGCTCATTAAATTTGCCGAGCAGATCAAAAGTAGAGCGTTCTATAAAAAGGCATTGATCACCTCCACCCGTAAAGATGCCATCCTTACCGGTAAATGAAGCGTTAATATTCAATAAAAAACTCTTTTTATCAAACTGGTACGAGAAAAACCCAGCCTCATATTTTCCTCTCAATGCATTTTCTATATCACACAAAAATGTTTTGGGGGGTTTTACATCTGCATGCAAAAACGCCAAAATAGTCCCCTTTGCCAAAGCAGCACCCGTATTCATTTGTACTGCCCTACCCCTGTCTTTGCATCTAACAAATGAAATATGTGAAGAGACCTCCAAGTTCTCCGAGCCATCCATGCTATCACAAGAAAGCACCACAATAACCTCAAAAACAACCCCGTTAGAATTTAATTCAAGTGAAGGTAGTAGATGTAACAAATTCTGCCTTTCGTTGTGAGCAGGTATAACAATAGATATCATAGCGTTGTATAAGTTTTTTCAAGAGCTAATTTGTTAATCAATAAAATTGCTCTTACAAACCATATCTACGTAATTTTAAAAGAAAGGTTTCGCTATAATTAGCAACCAAACCTTTGGTTCCAATATTACGTAGGTAACAATAGTACAATTCTAAACAAGAACCCATGAACGGTATCCGATATAAAAGTCCTGTTATTTTATTATTCTTTATTTTGCTCATTGCCCCCATTTACGGGCAAACGGACAATAGCAAAATTTTAGACCTGAATATACTCTCGGAAACTTTTTTAACTAGGGTACGTAATAACCAGGAAACTAATGACATACAAGCCCAACTTTACAATACCACTTTAGAAAATCTGGAAGAAGGATTAAATACAGATGAAAAAAAAATAGCCTTTTGGGTCAATATTTACAATGCCTATATTCAAGTTATTCTATCCAACTACCCGGAAAAATATGAGAACCGAAGAACTTTTTTCAGTTCGGAACAAATACCCATAGCGGGCCGGCTGGTTTCTTTTGAGAAAATAGAGCACGGTATTATTAGAAAATCGCAGTGGAACTTGGGACTGGGCCTTATACGTAAATGGTTCCCGAATAAATTTGAACGGAAACTAAGGGTAGACCAAAGGGACTACAGAGTTCATTTTGCACTAAATTGTGGAGCAAAAGACTGTCCGCCAGTTGCGATATACAATCCGGACAAGCTAAACGAACAGCTCAACCAAAGTACCGCTGCACATTTAACAAAGACCTCTACTTATAACCAAAAAACCGGAGAAGTCGCTGTGACCACCCTATTCAGTTGGTTTAGGGGAGATTTTGGTTGTAAAAGTGGGGTGAAGGATATTTTAAAGGAATTTAATATTATTCCAACTACAAAAAATATTGATTTAAAGTATAAAGATTACGATTGGACCTTGGATTTAGATAATTGGACCAACCTTTAAACCCCGTTTCTAAAATGCTTCTTTTATCGTAAAATAGAAGTTACCTCCTTCGCTAGACATACCATAATCTGCGCGTATACGCACACCATCTCTCTTATTGATAATGTACCGGAGCCCAACTCCTGCCGCATTTTTATAGGCAGATGAAAACAGATTGTCAAACGAGGGCGCTACTGATCCAGTAGAACCAAAAACCGCTCCACCAAATCTTCCGGCAATTGGAAATCTATATTCCAAAGCCATACTCAATTCCGAATTATCCTGAAATCTTCTGTTATTGATACCTCGGGTACGCGGAGATCCCAAATAAAACAAATCGTAAAAAGGAGTACTCTTACTACTTCCCCCTAAAAAAACATTGGCAGCAACTACCTGTTTTTTTCCCACCTTCTGATAAAAGCGATTGTCCAATTGAAATTTAGAATACTTAAAGCTAGAACCCAAAATTTTACTAGAAGTATAAATGCTTCCCTGAATATAGAATCCTTTGGTTGGGAAAAAGATGTTATCCCGTGTATCGTAAAACGCCTGTATACCAATGTTTGATATTGTACCGTCTTTCTTTCCTGGAACATCCGAGGCTTCTAAAATTCCATCCTCTTTAATTTTCAGACTACTAAAGCTATCAAACTCATAACCCAATCCTATAGAAAAACTGGGAAGTACCTCACGCATCAAAGCCAAGCGCGCCCTAGGAAAGGTAACCTCATAGACTTCTTCGTCCTCCTCCTTACTATCAATTCCAACTCCATAAAAATTATAGAAGTACTTATAAAAACCCAATTCCCCTAAAAAACGCCATTTCTCATTATCCTTATAAAACTCAAAAGGCATATATAGTAAAAATTGACTTTTAGTAGTATAGCTTAGCCCCAACTGTATGGATGAAGGCCTCGTTTCTCTCTGTTCGTTTCTGAGCCAAAAATTGGCAATACCTATACCTCCAAACCCAAAAGCGGTTTCCGGTGTATAAAATGCTACGGGAAAAGCAGAAATTTTTAAATTCTTAACGATGGAGTCTTGACTACTTTGTTGCTGTTTTTGAGCAATTATAAAATTAAAGCTTAAGCAAAGTAACAAGGCGGGCAATATTCTCTGTATGTTGGTCATTCTTTGTTTTAAGATACCTTATGTTTTAGTAAAGTAATTGATTATCGTCTTTGAATGGGGTAATTTAGCGCTATAATTGTTCAGCAGATATTCCATATGCATAAATTACTTGCTTTAAAGAAAACCGTACTACTTGCCTTTGGTGTTTTGAGTGTTTTAGCGGCAATGTCTCTTAATGATTTAAAGTTCTCTTTTGATTTTAGTCAGTTTTTCCCACAAGGAGACCCGGACCTTGTTTTTTATAATGAATTTATTGACGAATTTGGTACCGATGATAATTTTCTACTAGTTGCCGTAGAAAATAATTCCGGTGTTTTTGAAGAAGAGTTTTTAGAACGTTTTCATGAACTATCAAAAGAATCCCGAAAGCTTCCGTACGTAACCGAATCCCAATCTCTTACAACTCTTTTTTATCCCTTAAAAACCTCATTTGGTTATACCAAATTACCCATTATCCATTTAGATGACCCTTCCCAGTATAAAACCGATCTAGAAAAAATACGGGAAGACAACCTATATGTTAATGCGCTAATAGATGAAAATGCCAAGTCTTTGGTACTGGCGTTGGAAACGGAGAACAAACTTGATTACGAGCAGAGCATTGTTCTTTTGACCGAAGTTAGAGCACTGTTGGCTAAATATGAGTTACCCGACCATCACCTTTTGGGCCGCGCCTATTTTTATGAGGCGTTGGTGGCCATGCAAAAACAAGAGGTCATAAAAACAAGTATCGCCTCCATTCTCTTGATATTCATTGTTTTACTATTGATTTACCGCAAAGTCATCATTGTTTTCATAGCCTTGTTTTCCATAACCATAGCGCTCTTGCTCTTTATGGGGCTATTGTCCGTATTAGGAAAGGAGCTTAATGCAATGGCTGCTTTCTACCCTATTTTAATGCTCATAGTGGGCACTTCTGATGTAATTCATATTGTAGATGATTATCTAAATAAACTTAAGACAGGGCTTTCCAAAGAGAACGCGTTATTATCTGCATTAAAAGAAGTAGGTACCTCAACGCTTTTAACCTCTGCCACTACCGCAATAGGGTTCGCATCATTACTAACGTCAAAATCCAGTAGTATTAGTGATTTTGGTATAAATGCTGCTTTGGGAGTCTTAACGGCTTTTGTTACAGTAATTTTTCTAACTAGTGCTCTTATATTACTACCAAAAAAAGAGCTATTATTACCTAAGGAGACAACATCTAACCTATGGCCTGGGCTACTGGGCAAGGTGAATGATTTCACCAAGAAAAGACACCGACCTATACTTTACGGAAGTTTTATATTTACACTAGTCTGTGCATTTGGAGTTACCAAAATAGATACCAACTATCAAATTAAAGAAAGCTTACCGACCAATAGCCCTATTGCCACAGATTTTCAATTCTTTCAAGACCACTATTCCGGTTTTAGGCCATTAGAAGTGGCTATCATGATCCAAGGTAGCAGCAAAATATCCGATTTTGATGTAATCCAACAAATTGAACTGGCAGAGCAACAACTGACGCAAGAGGCACCTATAAAAAACATACAATCCGTTACAACATTTTACAAAGCCCTTAACAAAGCTCACAACCTAAATAAAACGGAATATTTTACACTACCCCAAGACCATAAGACTTTTGACATTTATAAAAGAGACATCAAAAAAATGGCCCATAAACAGTACAATAAATATGTAAACGGAAACGAGACCAAAGCCAGAATAAAGGCGAGAGTACTAGATGTTGGCACAGATACTCTAAATCTACTATATAAAAGATTTGACAATTTTATCGCAAGTCAAACGGACTCCTCCAAAGTAAAATTTAAACTTACAGGAAGTGGGGTGCTCTTGGACAAAAACTCTTATTACATTCAAGATAGCCTCATATCCGGGCTTTTAGCAGGTTTACTGATTGTAGCTCTTATTATGACCCTTCTTTTCAGAAACTACAAACTGCTACTAATTTCATTACTGCCCAACCTAGTTCCCCTTTTGTTTGCAGGGGCTTTGTTAGGATATTTCGGTATTCCCTTGGAATCTACAATTTCCGTTGTTTTTGCTATTGTTTTTGGAATTGCCGTAGATGACACCATTCACTTTTTAGGAAGGTACAAGTTATGTAGAGATAGAGGGTTGGATAAAGAAGAAGCCCTAAACATAACTTTTTCGGAAACCGGTAGAGCGTTAATAATAACTACGCTTACCTTGTTCTTTGGCTTTTTAATCTTACTATTCTCAGCGCATGCCCCAAGCGTTACTATTGGTTTATTGGTAAGTGTAACCCTATTAACCGCACTGGTGCTGGATTTACTGCTATTGCCCGTTCTAATTAGATCTTGGTTGAAATAAGGACGGAAATGAGCAAAAACACAGCTTAAACAGAAAATACGCGTACAGTATCAACTTATGTTGTGAGTTCCAACAAAATGTAACTCTCCCGTCAATTCTGTATTATCGTAGAAAACGATAACGGTTATTTTTCAGTTTTAAGGGATTTTCTAAGGGCTCGTCGAGCTATTACGATGCGGTATAATAAAATAGACATAAATGAAAGCCAAGCGAAGAAAAGAATGTATTCCATAACACTACTAATTTTGGGGACTATTTAGGTTAAATCGTTCTTATTCAAGGTATAGTATAATACCATAGAATAGCATATGTGTAATTTGGAAGGTAAACATAATAATTAGTTTTGAAATTTCCTACACTAAAGTTAAAAAAAACACAATTAATTTGTTTTTTTCATTAAAAAAGGTGCCAAAACTACTGTTTTGACACCTTAAACAACAACTCTAATCTAAAAACCTCTATGAAAATCAAACAGTTGCGAAGTAAAACCTCAACAAGCCATTTATCTTTTACAAATTCATAATACTTTTTTCTGACGAAGGCCCTAATTCATAAACTGCACCAACCAATTCTGCTTTTATTTCTTCGGCCTTTTCTATCTGTCCGGTCGCCTTATAAATTTCAGCCGCATAAAGTAGTATACCGGGTTCAAAAGTTTTGCCTTCAATATACTCTTGAACAATTTCCAAGGCTTTCTCTTTATCTCCCTTTTTGAAATGACTATACGCTAACAAACTATAGGCTTCCGGAGTAGGTCTATTACCCACTTCCTCTCTTGAGAGCTGCAATGCTTTATCAAACTGGTCCGTACGATCTAAATAAAGTGAAACGTTATAGGCATTGTACATATCTCCATATGCCGGGTTTTTCACCATTTCAAAATATGCATCAAAATTGGATAGACTTTTTAAATCATCTCCCATAAAATCTGCAATCTCGGCCTTCAACAAATAATAATCCGGCGCTTTGTAAGTTTTTGTAACAGAATCAAGAATACGCATGGCTTCCTCTGCTTTTTTTTCGTGCGAGAACACGATCCATGCTATTCCTTTCTTGGCATATGCGTTACCAGGATCTAACTCCAATGCTTTTAAGTAGTGCTTGTATGAGTCTTCAATTCTTCCGGCATGACCGTAATAGTCTGCCAAATTGGTGTATGCCCATAGCCTTAACTCTTTATTTTTTGAATCATCGGCCTTTTGTTTTGCCTTTTCCATAAACCGTATGGTAGTATCCAAGTCGCCTTTGTAATCATTCCATTTTGCCAATCGAATGAGATATCCAAAATCGTTCATGTTCTTTAAACTATCCAAGTAACTTTCAGCTTTACTGTAGTTGCCCAGTTCCATATTCACATCAAACAAAAGCCCTAAAGTTTGGTCTACTCCACTGTTTACCGTTCGTGCTGAATCTGCAAGTTGCACGGCCTCTCTAAAACGGTGCTGCGATACATAATTTCTGGCCAAAGCCCTATAATAACCGGCCTTTCCTATAGCGGCTATATCTACCGCTTTTTTCAGAACCTGCTCGGCCTTTTTTAAGTATTGTATGTCTCCAGTATTTTTAAAATACCGGTTGTACTCCCCTCCTACTATACCAAAGCTCATAAGTTGCGAGCTATCCGGTTTTATCTTTGAATTCCAAAGTTCAAAATACTTTGAAGTTGTGTTGGCCGGTTGAGAGGTCAAATATTTATTATAATCTTCCTTATGTGTCAACAGGTCTTCTCCCTCGGTTTTACATGAGGAAAGAAAAAGCAACACAATGCATAGGGAAAGGGTAATGTATTTCATCTTCAAGTTTTTAAGGTTCGGAAATTATTGTTTTAAAAAAGGGAGGACGGGATTACCATCCTCCCCACTCCTTCTTTTTCATAGACTTGCGCCTTATTCAGGAGCTCCCAAATAAGGGAATGTACCTGTAGGTTGTGCAGTAAAAGCAACACCATCCGAAACTAATCTTGGAAAAGTACCTACACCTTCTACTTCTTGTCCGTTAAAACGTGCTCCATCACCTCCACCAAATAGTAGAATTAGAGAAACATCAATAACATCATCTTGTAACGTTCTACCCGTTAAACCAATAGCTCCTTCATAATTTGGAGCACCTGTACCCGGGTTAAAATAGGTAGTTGGCAAATCTGGAGCAACCTCCAGAACATCGTTCGCTAGAATTGTGGTTAAAAGTTCTGCACTCACAGGATTATCAGTAAAACCATCCTTATCAGGACCATTCAAAATATCTCCTAAAATATTAGGTTGATAATTAACGTCCTCCGGGTTAAGACCTAACAACTCTGCATACACATCATGCAAACCTTCCAATCTATTTTCAAAATCTTTTTGATAAAACTCAGCTATAGTAGATGGTACAGCTTGGTTGTAAGGATCTTTAAAATCAGGAATACTCAATACTGTATTGATTCCTGGTCTACCCATAAAATCTACTTGAGCGTAGGTTCCTGAAAAATCCGGAGGTGTAACCATCATTCCGTCACCACCATCTCCGTCACCGCCACCATCTTCGCACGGCTGACAAGAAGTACCACCACAATCTACACCGGTTTCGGTACCGTTCATAACACCATCCGTACAACTGGTCTCTACCATTTCTAAAGCGTCATCATCATCGCAAGCAACAAACATGGTAGCTGCACAAAGCGAGAGAAACATATATTTTAAAGTATGTAATTTCATTTTTATTGATTTTAAGATTAGTTATTATTGTTTTCTATTGGTAGTTACCCAAGTTTTGTACACTTTTAAACCTAATGCGTTAGTTGCCGTAGTCTCTCCTAGAATGCTATTAGGAATCTCCAACACCAAGGCCATTGTATTGGCTCCATCAAAAGTATCTACAGCCTCGCCCTCTGGTAAAAAACCTTCTGGTGCAGTACCGCCAATTACTTTATTGAATTGTCCAAAATCAAAAAAGAAAGCATCTTGTCTTGGTCCAGCAAAAAGAGAAACACCGTCTTCTGTAGTAGTCGTTAATGCACTTTCGCCAGATATAGCAACTTGCCCTAATGGAGTGTCAACCATAACACCACTGGTTTTTCCGGTTTCAGCAGGAACAACAGGACCAAAGAAATACATGGTATCTTTTCTAGGGATGGCCTGAATAACCAAATCCTCTATTAAGTCATTATTTGTATCAATATTGATTTCCGTTAATACATCTTCATCAAATGTTCCATATGCCAAATCAGGAAGTACGTTGGTCTGTAGATCTACAATAAATACCGTATTCTCTGGATTAGAAGGCGATTCAAATCCGTAGAAATCCGCAATATCCGCAGTATTGCCCGTTGTTCCTGGCGCATCAATATGATCCGCAGCCACTAGAACCGCACCAACAACGGCGAGGATTCCCATGCCAAATAAAAGTTTTGTCTTTTTCATTTTTAAGTTTTTAATGATTATTAATTCACCCCTACTTACGGGACTTTAGTAGCAGGGTTTGGTTTTAAATGTTAATAAAATGTTAAATGAAAAACAGCGGAAACATTTCCCTTAGAAGCCCTATTACTTTTTATACATAATTGAATCCTCTCATTATTAGTAATTTGACAATACCCAACCCCATATACACCTCGTTTTTAAAAATGGGCTATCTAAACATATTCTATTCCCAACGAGGATTGTTTTTATTCATTTTAGCGTAATTTGGCACTCTAAAAACCAATAAAACTATGAACCCTTCGGCTTCAGGTTGGATCAATAAATTCGGTTCGCTTGTAGAAAAAGAGCGAGACCGCTACTCTAGTTTTGATACACTCTACCGTGACTTAAGAAGCACCGGTTTCGTTTACGGTATCAACATGGGTATTCCACAATTCATTGTTGCCGAACATAAACTTTCCGAAGATGAGTGTGCAAAAATCAACCTTCTAAACGCACTCTACAGCACCTATACCCTGGAGACCAGCAAAACGGACTTCAAGGCTTTTCTAGAAGAAATTTTTCGGTTTTATAAAGAATTAGAGATTGGTCATATTTCTCTTCTTAGCAAAATACTTACCGGCTCACAAACGGCTGCGCATTTAGAAAAACTAATAGATTCTAGAGTTTCTCTTGGAGATAACTTAATTAGCAAGACATTCAACAGCATTATTACCAATTCATTATTGTTTATAGATGTCCTTCTATTTAAGCGGTACTTATGCAATTCTATAAATATAAGAGAGCAGGCACAATTGGTAGAGTACCTTACCATAAACATTACCTATCACGCCCTTAGCTCCAAAGAAAAGAACAAGAGCGATGAACGCTTGGCACAACTATTTGCGTCCTCATTGACCTTTATTGAAATTGATTCCCAAAATTTTGACGGTTCATACCGTGAAAAACTACTTGAGAACCGTTCCGAAATTGAAAACCGATATTTTTTAGATGTAGCCTGTTTAGCGGTATGGGAAGACAAGTCTTTAGAATACCAAGAATCAGAGTTTATATTTGGTCTTGGCAAGGACTTGAAATTAGCAGAAGAGGATATTCTTAATTCCCTTGAGGAAATTAAAATTTTCTTTATAAAAAATTCTAAAACTATACCCTTTTTAAAAGACACCAATCTAGCGATTCAGTTTTATGATAACATGTCCAAAATGGTAAATAAACTGATTTTAAGAAATAGCAAGCGCTTACAAAAAGAACTATCCGAAAGCAAAGAATTGGTCTACCTCATTTCAAAATCTACCTTAAAAGATCTTACCCCGGAAGAAAAGAAAAAGGTACAAAACCAACTGATCGATATTTTTAAAAGCATACCTTCCTTAGCTATTTTTATACTTCCGGGAGGTGCCGTGCTCTTGCCCATTTTTATAAAACTAATTCCAAAGTTACTCCCTTCGTCTTTTGATGAAAATCGTGTAGAAAAATAGATTTTTTTGCTAAAATACGCACTATAAGAAAAATCTATACAGACTATTAATAAACTTTAAATCAAATCATTAAATTAATTTACTCCAACCATAACTTAAAGTCTTTGACACGCTCCCTACTTACAATGACTTCTTGCTCATTAAAGTGATTTAACTTGATTTGAAGCCGAGAATTAGTGTAAGAAACAATGTCTTTTATATGATTTATATTGATGTAAAATTTGCGACTCACCCGAAAGAAAGTTTGAGGCTCCAATTCATTTTCCAGATTTTCCAAGGTGGTGTCCAAAAGGTAATTTCTACCATCCGAAGTTGCCGCATAAGTTCCTTTATTTTCACTATAAAAACTTTCAACTTCATCTGCATTGATTATTTTTAAGTGCTGCCCCACCCTTGCTGTGAATCGTTTTTTATATTCCCGCTCCAACGGGTTTACCAAGAGATTTTTTATATCATCAAAGTTGAGCGTCATAGGCTTGGTTTCAGGCCTTAAGGACCTATATTTTTCAACAGCCGCCTCCAGCTCCTCATCATCTATGGGTTTCAACAAATAATCAATGCTATTCAACTTAAAAGCTTGCAACGCATACTCATCAAAAGCAGTCGTAAAAATGATAGCACTTTTCACCTCTACGGTATCAAAAATCTCAAATGAAAGTCCGTCCGACAACTGAATATCCAAGAATATAAGGTCTGGATGCGTATTATTTTGAAACCATTCAACAGCCTCTTCAACAGAGTGAAGCATTTGCGACACTTCTACACCTAAATTCAACAACAAACGTGATAACCGCCTTGCCGAAGGCTTTTCATCTTCTATAATTATGGTCTTCATACTGGGTTGGGTTGGTTTAAATCTAGCTACCTAAAAGTACTTCTTCATTTCGTTTTTATCCGCCTCCATATATTTCTGAATTTGGCGCTCCTCCCATTTTTTACCAAAGAAAGGATTATACGAGAACACCTTAAAACCATGAAACAAAACCCCTATTCCCCAAAAGAAGAATGTAGAAAACGTTCCGAAATTAAAGAACGCCTCTGTAAAACTCTCGCCATTGTTCATGTTACCGATTACAGCTCCGGTCATAACCATGATATTCACCAAAACAAAAACAGTTAAATGAATATAAAACCCTTTTAATCGCTCCACCTGTTTCTTTGCCCTAGCCTGTTTACTCCTTCTATCTAATGATTGATCCATTTTAATTTGTTTTAACATTATACTTACTGCCATTTAGTTCTCTGCTCATCCTCCTGCATAAACTGCTTTATTTTGCGCTCTTCCCAATCACGTCCAAACAACGAATTATTTCCGAACGTTTTTATCGCACCCACAACAACACCTATTCCCCAACCAAATGCAGCCCAAAGAAACCAAGGGTAAGCAAAGCCGTTCGTCAAATAATTTATGGCCGCCAAAAAGCTTATGGCAACTACATAGGAAATTAACCCTGTATAAAATTTCTTCTCTGCCTCAACCCTTTCTTTTGCTCTAATGTATTTACTTTCCCTATCCATAATTTAAGTGTTTTATCGGTTATTGTTTACTGGGTCAAAATTCGTCCAAAATGCTCCATTTTTAAAATATTACTTCCTGAACTGTAATTTTTTAAGACCGAATTGCAAACTATTCATTTAAGTTATAAATCACCACTACAGCCGGACTAAAAGTTTTCATCATCCATATACTCCCGCATCTTTTTTTCCTCCCAACGTTTTCCCCAAAGCGGATTGGTACCAAAAGCTTCCATAGCGTGCATAGCCACTCCAAAACCCCATCCCATTACAGGAAAAATAACCCACGGAAAACTGGTCGTCCTATAATTCAAAAAAGCCAAGAAGGGGATTACAATACAATACGCCAATAAATTACCATAAAACCCTTTAATAGCCTCCACACGCTCTTTTGCCTTCTCATAGCGTTTATCCTGAATATACTCTTGTTGCACCTCCATAGTTGAAATTTGTTTTAAAAGTATAGGCAACCTGACACTGAACTCGGTTGCCGTTTTATCTATATGAACTTTCCTGTCCGTTAAAAGGGCATAGCGCTCTCGTATATTATACAAGCCCACACCACTGCTCTTCTTTACCACCTGTTTCTCCTGCAGGTTATTAATTACAATCAGTTCTCCTTCTTGCTCAAACACCCGTAAACGTAGTGGCTTGCTAGAGGTTACCACATTATGTTTTACCGCATTTTCAATCAATAACTGAAGTGACAATGGTACTATCTTGGATTCCGGGTTCAAGGCTGCTTCTGGGATATCAAAAACAATACTGTCCTCAAATCGCATTTTCAAGAGCTGCACGTACGTTCTGGCAAATTTAAGCTCCTCATCAACCAAAACCAGGTCTTTACTTTTTTGTTCAAGTACATACCTATAAACCTTTGATAAAGAAGAAGTAAACTTTTGTGCTTGATACGGGTCTTCCTCTATAAGACTAGACAACACATTTAAACTGTTGAACAAAAAATGAGGGTCTAATTGATTCTTTAATGCATCAAATTTTGCCGATGCCGTATTGGCTATTATTTTTTGCTCCTTAACCTTATTCTCTTGCCTATACCTGTAATAATAGATAGCGTAAAAAACCATAGCTATTATCAGGGAAATTGCAGTAGAGCGCAGGTAATTATCCGTTGAATGATATACCAAAGCCTCTTGAACAGACTTACCATAGAGGGAAACCATTGCAATAAAAGTGGCTACAAAAACACCAAAACAGGATATAACCGCATTTCCCAACACCGCGAACACCATTCGCTTTATGGTATATATATTTCTTTCATACTTCGTCAAAAGAAAATAGAACCAATACATATTTACAACATACAACACCACCGAAAATATGATGTTCACCATATACTCCCGCCAGACATCTTCGAAAATCAATTCAAATCTTTGCTCATTGGTAAAATACCAATATGTATTAAACCCAAAGAAGACTATGTTCCCAATAACAAAACCCCAAAAGAGCTCCTTTAAAATCCTACTGCCACCCATTTTTCTTGTTTTCTAAAAAACATCCATACCAATTAGCAATGTAAAGATGCCCAACCATAGCCCGTTTTAAAAATGAATATGACCCAACTGTAGATAAACCGCCCCAAACTGCAGTCCGCATCTACTAAAACGGAACACCATACCCTTGTTTTATAGTCCCAATTACAAAAGTGCTGTGCGCACTCCCTATATTATTTACAGCCCCCAAGGTGTTGATTACAAAGTCCTGATAATGCTTCATATCACGCACCAACACTTTCAGCCTAAAATCATAATCGCCGGAAATATTATAACATTCCGTTACTTCTTTTACCGCGCAAATATCCTCAACAAATTGATTTCCAATATCCTTTGTATGTTGTTTTAAGGTGATATCACAAAAAACAATCAGCTCTAGCCCCATTTTTCCTGCATCCAACAAAGCGGAATACCCTTTAATATACCCCTCTTTTTCCAATTTTCGCACTCGCTCATAAACCGGGGTTGGAGATAGATTAACATTAGCAGCCAGCTCTTTTGTAGTAATATTCGAGTTTTTTTGAAGCTGTTTTAATAATTTCAAATCGGTCAAATCCAAATTTTCCATAGATAAATCGTCTTTAAAACATCCTTTACAGAACATTTACTTTTCATTTACACTTTAAAAATACCTATTTACAGTTAAATATTCTTAATTAAAATCATAATTATGGATAAAATATCCTTTACAATAGCTTTGCATAGATATTAATTGAAAAACAACAGCATGAAAACTACCAACCTTGGTTATCCCCGAATTGGAAGTAAAAGAGAATTAAAAAGAGCCCTAGAACAATATTGGTCTGGAAAAACAGACCTTGAATCCCTGTTGGCTACAGCAAAAAACATCCGGAAAGAAAACTGGTTGTTACAAAAAGAACAAGGTATAGACCTGATTCCGAGTAACGACTTCTCCCTTTACGACCAAGTATTGGACCTTTCTACAACCTTAGGGTGTATTCCAGAGCGCTATACTGCACTGGCAAACAACCCGTCTTTCTCCGGCCATGACCTTTATTTTGCCATGGCAAGGGGTATTCAACAAGATGGAGCGGATATTACCGCTATGGAAATGACCAAGTGGTTTGACACCAACTACCATTACATTGTTCCAGAATTTACTAAAAACCAAGTGTTTAATGTTTCTCCTGATAAAATCATAAACGAGTACAAAGAAGCACTAGACTTAGGTATCAAAACCAAACCGGTACTGATCGGCCCTGTTTCTTTCCTTTTACTGGGAAAAGAAAAGGAAAATGGCTTTCATAGAATAGACCTTTTAGAAAGACTTCTTCCCGCGTATGAAGAAATTCTTCAGCAATTGGTTAATATTGATGCGGAATACGTTCAATTTGACGAACCTTATTTAGCGCTCAACCTTACGGAAAAAGAGCAGCGCGCCATACATCAAACCTATTCATATTTCGCCACCAAATTCCCTAGTTTAAAATTAACGGTCGCCAATTATTTTGACTGTTTTGGCGAAAATATAGATACAGCATTAGCTCTACCCGTACACACTTTACACTTAGATTTAGTGCGCTGTCCGTTGCAATTAGATGACATTATAGAATCAAAACAACTAAATAGTTACACTCATTTATCTTTAGGAGTAGTTGATGGTAGAAATATCTGGAAAAACGACTATGAGAAATCCCTTAAACTGGTTCAAAAAGCAATTGACCATGTGGGTGCCGAACGTGTTCTTATTGCGCCTTCCTGTTCCTTGCTACACTCCCCTTGCGATTTGGATTTAGAATCCAACGAAGAAAACCTAAGTGGAGAAATCAAGCAATGGCTAGCCTTTGCCAAACAAAAATTAGAAGAAGTTGCCACAATCAAACAGTTGGCCAATAAAGAGAACCTTTCCGGAAGTCTGGAAAAGCTAAAAAAGAATAGCGAAGCGCTTGCCAATAAAAAAACGGCAACGCTAATTCATAATCAAAAAGTAAAACAACGCGTAAGCGCCCTTACCGCCAAAGACGACCAAAGGGAAAGCACATTCCCAACCCGACAGAAACTTCAGAAAGAAGCTTTAGACCTTCCTTTGTTCCCTACCACTACCATTGGTTCTTTTCCACAAACCAAAGAAGTACGTAGCTGGAGGGCCAATTTCAAAAAAGGACACCTATCTGTTGAGGAGTACAATGTTCTTTTGGAAAAGGAAACAAAGGAAACCATAGAATTCCAAGAGCGTACGGGTATAGACGTACTTGTACATGGTGAATTTGAGCGAAACGACATGGTAGAATACTTTGGGGAACAACTAAACGGATTTGCCTTTACGAGCTTTGGTTGGGTACAGAGCTACGGTAGCAGATGCGTAAAGCCTCCTATTATTTACGGAGATGTATCCAGAGAAGCGCCTATGACGGTCAAATGGTCCGCTTTTGCACAATCCTTGACCAAGAAACCGGTAAAGGGAATGTTGACCGGCCCGGTTACCATTTTACAGTGGTCCTTTGTACGTAATGACCAACCACGTTCTGAAACCTGTACACAGATTGCGTTGGCCATCCGTGATGAAGTTGTAGACCTTGAAAAGGCCGGGTTACAGGTAATTCAAATTGATGAACCTGCTATTAGAGAGGGGCTACCCTTACGTAAAGAAGATTGGGATACTTATTTGAACTGGGCCATAAAAGCATTTAGAATTTCTGCTAGTGGTGTTAAGGATGAAACGCAAATCCACACCCACATGTGTTATTCCGAGTTCAATGATATCATTTCCAATATAGCGGATATGGATGCCGATGTCATTACTATTGAATGTTCAAGATCGCAAATGGAACTTTTAGACGTTTTTGCAACTTTTAAATATCCCAACGAGATTGGACCGGGAGTGTATGACATTCACTCACCACGAGTTCCGGAAAGGGCGGAGATGGTTGCTTTAATGGAAAAAGCCGCCAAACAGATTCCGGTAGAGCAACTTTGGATCAATCCGGATTGCGGGTTAAAGACCAGACACTGGCCAGAAACCAGGGAAGCCCTTATAGAAATGGTAGCCGCAGCTAGAGAATGCCGCCAAAATAGTGCCGTTCTAGCGTAACAAACCCAAATTAAAGTTCAAAAATGCATCCCACAATTCGTAGGATGCATTTTTTTATACCATAAAGCGCAGTAGCTTTGCACTATGGTAAGAAGAATTCAGTTACGCGTATCGTTAAAAGAGGAAAGCAAGCCCAATATCCTCTTACAGAAAACCGCCAAATATTTGAGTGAGGACGAGAAGAACATCACCATTAAGGTGTTGCGTAAATCTATTGATGCCCGTAAACCTACCATCTATTTCAATTACAAAATGGAGGTCTACATTAACGAAAAACCTTCAAAAGCTCCCGATTACGAATTTAAGTACCAAGATGTTTCCAATGCCAAGGAAGTTCATATCATTGGTTTTGGCCCGGCAGGCATGTGGGCGGCCCTACGCTGTCTGGAACTTGGATACAAACCTATTGTTCTAGAACGCGGGAACAACGTCCAAAACAGAAGACGGGATTTAAAAGCCATCAATCAGGACCATACGGTAAACGAAGATTCCAACTACTGCTTTGGCGAAGGCGGTGCCGGCACTTATTCTGATGGCAAATTATACACCCGCAGCCTTAAACGCGGAGACGTACGCCGTATTTTTGAAAGTTTGGTCCATCATGGCGCTACGGAAGAAATTTTGGTAGATGCACACCCCCATATCGGCACCAACAAGCTGCCTAAAATTGTTCAGAACATAAGGGAAACCATAATCGAGCATGGTGGCGAAGTCCATTTTAACACGAGACTTACCAATTTCATAGTAAAAAACAACAAGATAGAAAGTCTTCAGTTGCAGAACGGAAATGAAATGAAAGCGAATAGGGTTATCCTGGCCACGGGACATTCGGCGCGGGATATCTATTATTTACTGAATGACAAGAAAATCGGCCTGAAAGCCAAATCTTTCGCTATGGGCGTTCGGGTAGAACACCCCCAGCACATCATAGACTCCATTCAATACCATTGTTCGGGCGAGCGCAACGAGTTGCTTCCCGCTGCCGCATATAGTTTGGTAGAGCAAGTGAAGAATCGTGGAGTGTATTCCTTTTGTATGTGTCCCGGCGGATTTATCGTTCCTGCTGCGACGGCTCCCGGAGAGGTGGTCGTTAACGGTATGTCTCCCTCTAAACGAAACAACAAATTTGCCAATTCAGGTATCGTAGTAGAAATCAATGCCGATGAAGATTTGTACAAATATGAACGTTTTGGGGTCTTAAAGGGACTGGAATACCAGAAAGATTTGGAGCGATTGGCATTTACCGCGGGCGGAAGAACACAAACAGCACCCGCACAGCGTTTAACGGATTTTGTGGAAGGAAACCTTTCGGCAGACCTTAACCCTACTTCTTACCAACCTGGATTAAATTCCGCTCCGTTACATTCCTTACTTCCAAAACTGATCGGCGGAAGACTCAGACAAGGTTTTAAAGCTTTTGGCGATAAAATGAAAGGGTATTACACCACCGAAGCTAATATCGTAGGGGTAGAATCCCGAACATCATCCCCGGTTAATATTCCCAGAAATGAAAAACTGGAACACCCTGAAGTGGAAGGGCTTTTTCCTTGCGGAGAAGGCGGTGGCTATGCAGGCGGAATCGTTTCTGCCGCTATGGACGGTGAACGGTGTGCAGAGGCTGCCGTAGCGGGTCTATAATTAGTGTTTATAGGCTTATCCAAACATTAGCCGTATCTTTGCCGCTTATTAAATATACATGACATTTAAAGATTTAGGTATTGCTTTGCCTATACTCAAAGCTATTGAGGAACAAGGATACACAAACCCGACCCCCATACAGGAACAAGCCATTCCAATTTTACTTAACAAAAAAGACCTTTTAGGAGTTGCACAGACAGGAACCGGAAAAACTGCCGCGTTCAGCATTCCTATTATACATCATTTACACAAAAGTGAAGGACAGACCAAAGGTAAGCGTCGTATACGAACCCTTATCGTTACCCCTACACGCGAACTAGCGATTCAAATAGCCGATAACTTTACGGCCTACAGTAAGCATACCCACATTAAGAATACCGTGATATTTGGTGGTGTTAAGCAATCCCGACAGGTAAATGCCTTACGCAACGGGGTGGATGCGTTAATTGCCACACCAGGACGGTTATTAGATCTAATGAACCAGAACATTATCTCTTTACGGGATATTGAATTTGTAGTTTTGGACGAAGCTGACCAGATGCTGGATATGGGTTTCATTCACGATATTAAAAAAATAATTGCAAAACTGCCCAAGCAGAGACAGTCGCTTTTCTTTTCGGCGACCATGCCTTCTAGTATCGTAGAGCTTTCCAGAACGCTTTTAGGAGATTTTGAACGGGTTACCATAAAACCACAACAGGCCACGGCCGAAAAAGTGGAGCAAGGTGTTTATTTTGTTAGCAAACCTAACAAGCCCAAATTATTGGTGCACCTTATTAACGAGCGTCCTACGGATTCCGTTTTAGTGTTTTCACGTACAAAGCATGGTGCCAATAAAATAGTCAAGAAACTAGCGCAAGCAGATATAAAGTCCGCCGCCATACACGGTAACAAATCACAGACCGCTAGACAAAAAGCCCTGGGCGATTTTAAGGATGGGAAATTAAGGGTCTTGATCGCTACGGATATTGCCGCAAGGGGAATTGACGTTGAAGAACTCTCTTTAGTGGTAAATTACGATTTGCCCAATGTACCGGAAACCTATGTGCACCGTATTGGTAGAACAGGACGTGCGAGTGCCAGTGGTATTGCCCTTTCCTTTTGCGACAAGGAAGAACGCGCATATTTAAAGGACATTGAAAAATTGATCAAACAACAGGTACCGCGTATGCCGGAACATCAGTTTATTGATGGAGATGAAGGCGAAGAAACTACAGAGGAAAAAAGACCTCAGCAAAGACGCCCTTCAAACAATTCTAGAAACAATAGAAATAGAAACAGGAATAGAAATCGTTCTGGAAATTCCAACAACAGGAATTCAAATAATCGGAATCGTGGTAATTCCAGCAGGCCTTCCCGTAGAGAAGACTAAAAGTATCTCGTTCATTCTTGAACAATAAAAACTACCGTAAAATGTTTGGGCCGTATCATACAGCCTACTCATTTTACGGTTTTTCTTTTTCTGTTATTTAAAATAACAGTTTCCTAATTTTCCATTGGGAGAAGTGAAATACAAAATACTTAAATTGCCTTTGCAAACGAATATATCTCAACTAAATATGGCTTTAAAATCATTTTTTGCTTCGCTCCTATTTTTCACTCTTAGCATAACACATGCCCAAGATATAAAGGTAATGAGCTACAATATTAAATATGATAATGTGAACGATACCGTAAACAATTGGAACGACCGTAAAGCTCCTATGGTTAAGCTGCTACAGCATTATGCGCCCGAATTTGTGGGTATGCAGGAAGTGCTCTTTAGCCAATTAACTTATTTGGACGAGGCACTAAAAAACTATAACTACATTGGTGTAGGTAGGGATGACGGTAAGAAAAAAGGCGAGTTCTCCCCTATTCTTTACAATAGTAAAAAGTATAATCTATTACAATCCAATACATTTTGGTTGTCACCAACACCGGAAAAAATAAGTGTGGGTTGGGATGCCGCTATGGAACGAATTTGCACCTATGGCCTATTTGAAAATAAGATGAACAAACAAAGGTTCTGGGTTTTTAATACGCATTTTGACCATGTAGGAACGGAGGCCCGTGAAAAATCCGCTACACTTATAATCAAAAAAATCAATGAGATAAATACGGATAATATACCCGTGATACTTACTGGAGATTTTAACTTGAAACCAGAATCAAAACCTATTCAATTTCTAAAAAAGGAAATGACAGATGCCAAGGAAATTACCCAACAGCCTTTTTATGGTCCTCCTGGAACTTTTAACGGGTTTGACCATTCACGAGTACTAGACCATCGCATAGACTATATTTTTGTTAAAGGAGTGAAAGTTGAAAACTACCTTCACATAGATGACCGAATGGAAAATAACAAACATATTAGTGACCATCTTCCCGTAATGGCAACCGTTAGAAAATAGCATAATTCCAAAACAAAAAAAGCCCAAAACTTAACAAGTCTTGGGCTTTTTTGCGTTAAACCTTCGTTTACTTCTTCAGGAAAGAAATCAGAATTTCATTCAACTGATCGGCATGAGTTAGGTTTAAACCGTGCGGTGCACCTTTTATTACCTCATACTGACTACCCTTAATTCCCTCTGCCGCTTGATCGGCCGATGTTGCCTGAGGTACTGTAGCATCGGCATCACCATGTACAATAAGCGTGGGCACAGTAACATTTTTTAATTCAGGCCTAAAGTCCGTATGCATCCAAGCCAAAGCCGCCTGAATCGTTGCTCGTGGTGAAGCATGGGACGCTATGCTAAAGTCATACTCTAACTGAGCCTCGCTAACCTTATCCTTGTTGTCATCATAATTATAAAAACCGGTTAGGAATTTTTCCTTTAGGAATCCAGCGCGATCGTTCTGTAAAGCATCTTTGATTCCGTCAAGAGCCTCTTCGGGCACACCATCCGGATTATCATCTTTCTTCTTCACCAATGGAATTATGGAACTGATCAACGCAGCTTTTGCAATTTTATCCGTTCCATAGTCTGTCATGTAACGCACTACTTCTCCGCCTCCCATAGAAAATCCTACAATTACGGCGTCTTTCAGGTCCAAGTCCTCAATTATAGCATTCAAATCGCTGGCCAAGGCAGAATAATCATAATCGCCCCATGGAGCCGAAGACGCTCCAAAACCCCTTCTATCGTATGCTATGCATCGGTAGCCTTCCTCAACTATTTTCCAAACTTGCTGCTCCCAAGCTTTGTGGCTTAATGGCCAACCGTGAATAAGTATAACCGGCTGTCCGGACCCGTAATCTTCGTAAAATATATCTACTTCTTCTTTTCCTTTTCTGTTCTTTATAAATGGCATATATTTAATTTTAAAGTGAATTTAAATTTACAAGATTACTCGGAAAAGACCTCGCTTCATTCCTAATAATATTCCCCCAAAAAGATACTTTTGTAATTTCTTTAAGACCAGTTTCATTAGAATCAATATTCATACAGCCTATGTTCGTACCTGATCACCACCGTAACGATAATCCATCAGAAATAAGAGCCTTCTTAAAGGCCAACAGTTTTGGCATTCTTGTTAGCCAATACCAAAATAAACCTTGGGCTACCCATATTCCTTTGGAACTAGAAACTACTGAAGACGGAAAGGAAGTACTCACCGCCCATATTGCCAAAGCCAACCCGCAATGGCGCGAGTTTGACCAGAACGAAGAAGTACTCTGTATATTTAACGGTCCGCATTCCTATATATCTTCATCTTGGTACAAAGAAGAAGAGGTCCCCACCTGGAACTATATTGCCGTTCACGTGTATGGGAAGTTGAAAATTTTAAGCGAGGAAGAAGTCATGGCTTCCATGCACCGACTGGTAGATAAGTACGAAGCAAACTCCAAGAACCCAATTTCGCTAAAAAACATGTCTCCCCACACCTTAAAACAAGTAAAAGGTGTAGTAGGTTTTCAGATTGAGATTACGGATATCCAGGCCCAGTACAAGCTTTCCCGTACCCGGGAGCAAGACCACCCCAAAATAATTGCCGAGCTTGAGGACACCAAAGACCCCATGCGTATTGAAATTGCCAAAGCCATGAAAAATAAAGCCTAATTCCTTTTATATTGATTTATAAGCCTTGAGGATTCGTTCTATTTTATCATCTTTTTCCTGATTGATGATTTTATGCTGCGGATTTTCATTAAACCATTTTAAAGTTCTTCTTATGCCTTCCGAAAACGGAATGGTAGCTTTAAAGCCAGGAACAAAGGTCTTTATTTTACTATTGTCAAAAATGACACTTTCCCCTTTATCCGCCAATAGCGTACCGGTAAACGAAGGTTCCATTTTACAAATAAAATCAGAGGCTATATGTACCACCTTAGCTTCTTTGCCCAAGGCATCCGCTAGAATTTTATAAATCATATTCCAACTTAAGATTTCATCGGAAGTAATATGAAACGCATGGCCAATGGCCGTAGTTAACCCCAACAAGCCAACAAAACCCTTTGCAAAATCATCGGCATGGGTTACGGTCCATAACGAAGTACCATCTCCATGAACAATAATTTCCTTTCCTTTTAAAATACGGTCCGCCGTTGTCCATTCCCTAAAACCCCCAATGGCAATAGGAATTACCGTATCATAAGTTAGCGAGGGACGGACTATGGTAATAGGAAAACCGGTTTCTCTATAGGCCTTCATTAAACGGTCCTCACTTCTAATTTTATCGTGCGAGTAATCCCAAAGATTATTGCATAACGGGGTTGATTCGGTTATAATTGGATATTGCAACGGAGTCTGATAGCAAGATGCCGAACTAATGAATATATACTGTTTTGTCTTTCCTTGAAACAATTGAATATCACGCTCTATATCTTCGGGTGTAAAGGCAATCCAATTAACTACCACATCCCAGGTATGCTTTTGTAATTCAGTAAGTTCCTTTGGTTTATTTATATCGCCTAAAATTGTATTCACACCAGCCAGTCCCGCCTTATTTGTACCTCTGTTCAAATGATAAAGGTCAACACCTCTTTCCACCGCCAGAAGGCTAGATGCCGTACTTATATTTCCCGTTCCCCCAATAAATAAAACCTTCATTACGCTGTCATTTTTTGTTGTTCGAATATACTCATTAGTAATGGTAATCCCATAATGTTATAGGTTTGTTGAAATACCATGATACTCCAACCCTAGCGTCATAACCATTTAAAACAAAACTGTACTTTTGAATAACGGACAGACCTTTGCACTAACCTCCTTATCCTAAAAGATAAAATATGGCTTACGACGAATATCTTGCAGACCGATGTAGACAAATATTAAAGCAAAAATATGTGTATTCCCAAGAGAAGAAAATGATGGGCACCCTATGCTTTATGGTAGATGATAAAATGTGCTTTGCCATTACTATTGATAAGGACAGTGAGTCTTCTCGCATGATGGCAAGAATAGGAAAAGAAAATCAGAGCGAAATACTTCAATTACCGCATTGCAGACCTATGGATTTAACCGGCCGTAAGATGAAAGGTTATATTTATGTAGATGCGGATGGATTGGATACCGAAGAAGACTTAGAGCGTTGGATTCAACTTTGTCTGGATTTTAACCCATTGGCAAAAAAGAGCAAAAAGAAAAATAAGTAATAAAAAAATCCCCAATGAACCATAAGTCCATCGGGGATTTCTATCTATAATCACCTAAACTATATTTCTTCTGCCAACCAAGCTTTCATCATCCAAACTGTCTTTTCCTGACCGGTAATGAAATCGCTCATCATAGAGTTGGTTCCTTCATCTCCAGATTCATCCGAAGCATCTAGAATACGTCTCTCAATAATTAAAAGTTCCTTTAGGGAATCTACTATTAAACGAATAGCTTCTTCATCATGAGAAACATTCTTCCCAACAGGTACTTTTGCCTTTTCAATATAATCTTCAAAAGTGTGCAACGGCACTCCTCCCAAGGTTAATATACGTTCTGCAATTTCGTCTACATTAAGGTTTGCCTCGGTATACAATTCCTCAAATTTTGGGTGAAGTTCAAAGAAACGTTTCCCTTTAATGTTCCAGTGAATACCTCTTAAATTCTGATAATAACGCTGAAAATTAGCCAAAAGTTCGTTTAAATCATCACTTAATGATTTTGAATCTTTTTCGCTTAATCCTATACTATTTAGTTTCATGATTCTTGTTGTTTTTTCTATGGTACAAAGGTACTGAATAATAGCCCCTGTAATATGACAGTTATCATTGATAGTTTTTATATTTTTATCGTTCGAACTTATAGCAAATGACAATTACTCAACTACAGTACGTACTGGCCGTTGCCGAGTACAGAAATTTTACTTTAGCCGCCGAAAAAAGCTTCGTTACCCAACCTACTCTAAGTATGCAAGTACAGAAGTTGGAAGATGAGTTAGATATCTTAATTTTTGACCGAAGTAAAAAACCTATTTCTATTACAGAAGTGGGCGCAAAAATTGTTGCACAGGCCAAAAATATCGTAAACGAGGCCAGTAGAATCAAAGACGTGGTAGATCAGGAAAAAGGATTTATTGGCGGAGATTTTACTTTAGGTATTATACCTACCATTATGCCCACTTTGCTGCCCATGTTCCTAAAGTCTTTTATCAACAAGTACCCAAAGGTAAATTTGATCATAAAAGAACAAAGCACGGAAACGCTTATTAGAAATATTCAAGACGGACATATAGATGCCGCAATTGCTGCAACACCCTTGGGAATTGAATTTATAAAAGAACGCCCTCTATATTATGAACCCTTTGTGGGTTATGTACCCAAAGAACATAGATTGGGTAATTCCGAAACACTAAAACCCGAAGACCTTGATATTAGCGATGTTCTTCTTTTACAAGACGGCCATTGTTTTAGAGACAATGTAATTAACCTCTGCAAAGCCCCACGGAATTTAGACCATAAGCAGTTCCGTTTGGAAAGCGGCAGTTTTGAAACCCTAATTAATCTAGCGGACGAAAACCTGGGTATGACCCTTTTACCGTATTTGAACACCTTGGTTCTGGACGATAAGAAAAAAAGCAAACTAAAATACTTTGAAGCACCTTCTCCTGCCCGCGAAATAAGTCTTATATATCACAAAAGTGAGCTCAAAATTCAGATTACTGATGCTTTAAGAGATGTTATCTCCAGTATTGTACGAGGGGCTATCGCTTTTCAAGATGTACAAATCATAAGTCCTATTAACAAATAAATAGACCTAAATACAATAAACCCTTGTACTATACTAGGATATGATAACATAAGTCCATAAAAAAAGCCCTCCTAAAGGAGGGCTTTTTTATTATGCTTTTAAATAAATAAGAGTTTGTTTTAGCTCCGGTTTATCGGTTATAAACTGCTGTAACCAGAGTTTAAGTTCATCTACTTCTTCAGGTAGCAGCATTGAGACTGCTTTTTGTAGTTCTTTGATGAACAATTTTGCGTCAAAACTAACTTTTTTCAATACTGTTTTAGAGTATTCAAGCATAGCTCTAGCCATATTTCAAAATGTTTAAGTTATTAGTTGTTTAAGAGATATTCTCTCTCCATAAAGTTAAACATTAATGCATTTACTATATTGCATATGCGTTGTTAAATGTTAGCCAAATTCTTGTTAAATAGCCGTAACGCGGGCGTTAAGACACCATTAAAAATGAAAAACAGCCTATTGATTTTTGCTCTGCTTATATTTGCAACTAGCTGTACCTCATACAAAAAGACCATAAAAAAATCTACGGACGGTATAGTTCTTTCCAATTTTTACAAAAATCAGTTTGTAGGGCTACTAGTTTTGGACCCGGAAACGAACGACACTTTGTATGCCCACCAAAGTGAGAAATACTTTACGCCGGCCAGCAACACTAAAATCTTTACACTTTTTGCGGCTTTACAATTATTACCGGAGAAAGTTCCCGCCTTACGGTATAGTGTTAAAAACAATACGCTATATGTAGAAGGAACCGGAGACCCTTCATTTCTTCACCCGCATTTTCAAGATAGTACCGCATACCATTTTCTAAAGAAGTGCAAATCCATAGTTTTTAACCTGAATAACTATGTGGATGAAAAATTAGGCCAAGGTTGGGCGTGGGATGATTATCAATATTACTACCAACCGGAGATGACCTCATTTCCCCTCTACGGAAACGTTACGAGTATATCTAACACAAACGGTCTAAACGTAAAACCCGGTTTATTTAAAGATAGTGTTGTTCGTACATGGTATACGAAAAATAGGGAATTAGAGCGTAATACCTTCTACTTTTCGCCTTCTCGCAAGGACACTATTGAAATTCCTTTTAGAACCGATACCGTTTTGAGCAAACAACTCTTAGCATCTGCTTTAAACCAAAAAATAAGCCTATCCAATAAACCCATAACAGACAAAAAGGAAATACTTTACGGGCAAGCATCCGATTCTTTATACGTACGAATGATGCACGAAAGCGATAATTTTATTGCAGAACAACTACTTATAGTGTCTTCCTCTACCCTATCAGATACTTTAAGCGGCAAAAAAACGCGGGAGCATATACTTAAAAATGAACTTGCAAACCTTAAGCAACTACCAAGGTGGGTAGATGGTTCTGGACTTTCTAGGTACAATTTATTTACGCCAGAATCTATGGTCATGGTTCTTAACAAAATGTACCGGACCATACCACAACAACGATTATTCTCTATTTTTCCGCAGAACGGTGTTTCAGGAACATTAAAAGGATGGGATTACAATGCCGGGTACCCCAAGCTATATGCCAAATCTGGTAGTTTAAGCAACAACTACTGCTTAAGCGGTTACCTCATTACCAAAACCGGAAAAACCTTGATTTTTAGTTTTATGAACAATCACTATAAAAACCCAACCTCCGAAGTAAAAAGAAAAATGCAATTAGTACTCAAACAAATTGCGGATACTTACTAAAGGTTTAAAAGGTGATTATTCCAACAGCTTATGCACCGCTGCATACTGTAAAAGAAGTATTGTTTTTGCATCTTTAATTTCCCCTGAAGTTATCATGCCCATGGCAACTTGAAACGGGTATTCCAAAACCTCTATATTTTCGGTTTCATCATCCGCTCCTCCTCCTTCGCCAATTTTCATCTTTTCTTCATAGGCACCCACAAAAAAATGGAGTACCTCCGTAACCGAACCTGGAGACATATAAGATTCAAAAACTTTATGAACGTTTTCTATTTGGTAGCCGGTTTCCTCTTCTACCTCTTTACGGATACAATCTTCCGGGTTATCACCATCTAAAAGACCGGCACAGACCTCAATCATCATTCCGTTGGTATTGCCGTTTACATAGGTAGGCATACGAAATTGTCGTGTTAGAACAACTGTTCCTTTTTTCTTATTATACAGTAGAATTGCGGCCCCATTGCCCCGGTCATAGGCTTCCCTTTCTTGAGTTTCCCAAGAACCGTCTTCCTTTTGATATTCGTACACATATTTATTAAGGGTATACCAATTGTCCGATAATACTTCTTTCTTAATATTCTTGATTTTACCGTTCTTCACGTTGAAATTATATGAGATTATACAAGAGAGATTAGTTTAAAAAAAAAGAGAAACCTTACCGGGCTTCTTCTTTTTCTCCAAATATACGGCCTAAAGCTCTTTTTGAGATAGGCTTATCAAAATATCCTTTTACCTCGGGGTGGTGAGAGGCCCGTTGCCTTTCTTTGGTACTTAAAAATGCTGAAAGTATGTAAACGTCAGTAGTTTTTACATGCTCTGGCATTTCTTCAAGTTTTTGCAAAAATTCCCAACCATCCATTTTGGGCATTACCAAATCCAGTAAGATTATATCCGGGAGATTAGTGGAACCTTCAAGACTATCGGACAATACTTTAAGAGCAATTTCGGCGCTGTCAAAATCCACAACTATGTAAGGCTTCCCCAGTTGTTCTATGCCATACCTAGCCGCAAACAACGATACAAGATCGTCATCTATAATCCATATTGTTAACGGGGTAACTTCTTCAAATTCCATAATCGCTCAAAATATAGTCAGAAAAATCTTTCAAAACTAGAAAAATAATTCAAAAATGAAATCAAAATAGGTAAATCATTCATTTTTCTTTCATTTTTAAATCACAGTCACGGCTTTATTAAGATATCGCCTAAAGGGCAGCATTTCTTTGTATAAATTAACAACTTTATCCTCAAAACCGGACACAAATACCTCATTTGTAGAAAATTCATGTGCTACGGCAAATGTTTTATTCCTTAAAAGCTCGATATGCTCATGGGAATTGGAGAATCCTTTTGGGGCCTTTATGAGTTTTGCGTCTTCATAAAGGCCGCCAAACGCCTTTTGAAATGATTTTTTCTCCAGGATATCCTTTAATAAATCTCCATCATATTCAATACCTTCGCGGATACTCTTGAGCGTTCCTGAATCAGGCCGCCAAAAACCACCGGCCAAGATGCATCTTTCTATTCCTATTTCAATATAAAAATCGGCCGTAAAGGGTCTTTTGTCCAAGCCAGCTCCAAAGTGATCTTTGTATACCGGCTTGTTAGGATGAAACATAAGGTTATTGTTAATCCGGTTAATGCCCTTTTTACCCGGTGTATCATAATACTCTTGGTCTATTTCTGCCAAGATAAGATTCATATGGTCCAACCATTTTACAAAATCATCCCGTACTTCTTTATACCACTTACGATTGGCATCCATCCACTCTTTGGAATTGTTCCGTTGAAGTGCCTTTAAAAATTCGACCAGGTTTTTAAAATCCATTAAATTATCGCCATTAGAAGCGTTTACCATTTAAGTTATTTATATACGGTAAGACACCTAAAAACGATTATCCCCTCCTACTATATCTCCAAGCGTACCCAATATACTTCCTTCACCTTTATCCTTACCTCCTCTTGGCACCGATGCTAAAACACGGCCGGCAAGCCTACTGAACGGCAAAGATTGAACATAAACGGTTCCCGGACCTCTTAACGTGGCAAAGAAAAGACCCTCACCACCAAAAACCGTATTTTTTATTCCGCCTACAAATTCAATATCATAATCTACGGTTTGTGAAAAACCAACAATACAGCCGGTATCTACCTTAAGGACCTCACCTGCGGCAAGCTCCTTTTTGGCCATAGTACCACCTGCGTGTACAAAAGCCATGCCGTCTCCCTCTAATTTTTGCATGATAAACCCTTCACCACCAAATAGGCCACGACCTAGCTTTCTTGAAAATTCAATGCCAACGGATACGCCTTGAGCAGCGCAGAGAAAAGCATCTTTTTGACAAATGAACTTACCTTGCTTTTCAGATAGGTCTATGGGAAGTATTTTTCCTGGATAGGGCGATGCAAAGCTTACCTTTTTCTTGCCTCGCCCTATATTTAAAAAAGCGGTCATAAAAAGACTCTCTCCCGTAAGGATACGTTTACCTGCGGAAAAAATCTTACCTAAAACACCCGTTTCTTGGTTGGAGCCATCTCCAAAAATGGTATCCATCTTAATATCGGAATCCATCATCATAAAACTACCGGCCTCGGCCACTACGGCTTCCTGCGGGTCTAGTTCTATTTCAACATATTGCATTTCTTCACCATAAATCTGGTAGTCTATTTCGTGTGCGTTCATTTCTTTTCGTTTTTTATTGATGTATGTTAGTTAGCCATGAAGCGGAAAATGTTACAGATAGAGTGAAAATTTTTATTGTTTTACCCGCACAGTCCACTCAAAATTAAAGGTAGATACTACTACTCCATCTTCATTAACACCAACGGACTTCATCCAAAATGCCTGTCCCTCTCCTGTAGCAATAGTTTTGTCTATGGCTTCTTTTATGAGATGGCCATCCTCACACGTAAAGGTTATTTTTCCGGTTGCCTTTTTAGAAAAATTAGCATTGTTATTAGCTACTAGCATAGAAATTTTCTTTCCACTTTCTCTAATCTGGGTTATGACCATGGCCCCCGTACTTAGTTCTGCAGCCATACCTTGCACCGCCCAAAACATACTTTTAAACGGGTTTTGATTAAACCATTTATGGGTAACGGTTACAACAGCCTTCTTCTCATCCATATAACGCAACCTAACCCCACTCCACCATGCAGATGGTAATTTAAAAAATGTAAATGTGTTGAACTTGCCCGTAGATACTGCCATTTTCTTATATATTTTTCCTAAATGTAGATATTTTTTTTCTGTTTACAATTGTTAATATAATGTTAATATTTAGTACTTTGTTTTGCATAGTACCTTCTTTTAGATATATATTTGCATAAGAAATTACTAAGCCATGGAAAGTACAATAACAAAACATGAACGAAATTTAGCGGCAATCGTGCACGCTTCTTCTTTTTCAAAATTCTTTATTCCTTTCGGTAACTTTATAATTCCGTTAGTGTTATGGACCGCCAATAAAAAGGATTATGCGTTTGTGGACTACAACGGCAAACAGGTTTTAAACTTTCAGATTAGCCTTTTGCTCTACTCTATTGTCCTTGGTGCAATCAGCATTCCTATGTTTCTAGGTTTTTTTCCTGAATTGTTAAACAGTAGCTTTTTGGGGCTTGACCATTTAAACGATTACAACAATCTTAATCTTGATTTGAGTCAAGGTCTTAATTTTGGTTCTTGGCTATTTCCTTTGGGTATAGCAGGTTTAGCCCACGGTGCCCTTTTTGTAGTGAACGTAGTATACACTATACTTGCCGTTATCCGTACTAATGAGGGCCAAGAATTTTCATATCCGCTAACTATAAAGTTTTTAAAATAATGAGATTGTACGCATCCATAACCGCACTTGTTTTTGCTTCTAGCTTCTGGGGAGTGACAGCACAATCTCCTTCTGAAGAGGAATTAAGGGAAACAATTATCCGGTTAGATACCGAATATTTTGAGGCATACAATACCTGTAATATGGACAAACAAGCCGCGATGTATGCCGAAGATTTGGAGTTCTATCATGACAAAGGCGGATTATCCACATCAAAACAAGATTTGCTGGAAAGCTTAAAGAAGAACATCTGCGGAAAAGTAACACGCGAATTGGTTGAAGGCAGTATAGAGGTGTACCCCATAAGCGGGTTTGGCGCCGTAGAAATAGGAATGCACAAATTTCACAACAACCAGGAACCGGATGCTATTTCTAAGCCTGGTAAATTTATAATGATATGGAAAAACACAGATTCTAATTGGAAAATCACGAGGGTCATTAGCCTTCATTAATATAAAAAAGGGTACTCATCATACCCGATCAAAAAGGAGTTTATTCATCAATCAATTTATTCTAAATCCGCAACGGGTCCCACTAATCACGAGACATTAACCAAAACGGATTCGGAATAGCAAAAAAACGAACAATCAAACTATGCAGCGTACCATTTATGAACAATCACGTTCCCCCAATTTAAAGGAACTGCATAAAAAGCAAAAAGAAATTATGAATGTAGAAAATACAAAAGCACAAATGCGCAAGGGCGTTTTGGAGTACTGTATTCTGTCTATCCTTAACGGAAAGGACAAATACGCCTCTGAAATTCTTGAAACGCTAAAAGATGCAAAAATGCTTGTGGTAGAGGGCACTATTTACCCTTTGCTTACCCGTCTTAAAAATGCGGGACTACTCAGCTACCGCTGGGAAGAATCAACTTCTGGTCCCCCAAGAAAATATTATGCACTTACAGAAACCGGTAAACTTTTTCTAAAGGAACTGGACAGTACGTGGGACGAGCTAAGAACAGCAACAAATTTGGTAACCAATAATAAATAAACCTAAAAAACTACTCTGCAACATCATACTTACTATGCACTTACAGAGAAAAAACGACTAAAATGAACAAAACTATAAACATTAATCTAGCCAATATGCTCTTCCATATGGATGAAGACGCATATAACAAAATGCAGCGCTACTTAGAGTCCGTTAAACGGTCTTTTGCAAATACTCCCGGCAGTGATGAGATACTGGCAGATATTGAAGCCCGTATAGCGGAACTGTTCCATGAAAAGCTTGAGAACGAGCGCCAGGTCATTACCCAAAAACAGGTAGACGAGGTTATTGCCATCATGGGGCAACCAGAAGACTATATGGTTGACGAAGATATTTTTGAAGACGAACCCAATACAAGAAGTAGTTATTCGGAACCAAGAAAATCCAAGAAACTGTACCGAGATACAGAGCACAAATATGTTGCGGGCGTATCTTCCGGTCTGGCACATTACTTTAATATAGACCCACTTTGGGTGCGTTTAATATGGGTACTGTTAACCATTGGCTCTTCGGGTGGGTTTATTTTAATCTACGGCCTACTCTGGTTATTGATTCCCGAAGCAGTTACTACATCGCAAAAGTTGGATATGCGGGGGGAGGACATCAACATCAGCAATATAGAACGCAAGGTCAAGGAAGGCTTTGATGATGTTGCCCAAAAAATTAAGAGCGTTGATTATGAAGGTGTAGGTAACAAAGTAAAAAGTGGCGGTCAGTCGTTTTTTGACACTTTAGGAGATATCATAATGTTTTTCTTCAAAATCTTTGGAAAGTTTATCGGTATTCTCCTAATCCTTATTGGTGCGGCTACTATTATTGGGCTGTTTATAGGAATGATAACAGTAGGTATTGCAGATATGGTTCATGTACCAGGAATAAACATGTACCATATTGTGGATGCCAGTGACATGTCTATCTGGTTGATTTCACTACTTGGATTTTTTGCCATAGGTATTCCGTTTTTCTTTCTTCTTTATTTAGGATTGAAAATCTTGGTCAACAACCTTAAATCTATTGGAAGTATTGCTAAATTCTCATTATTAGGCCTTTGGTTGATTTCCATAATACTATTGATTGTTTTTGGAATAAAACAAGCTTCTGCACGGGCATTTTCTGAATCTACTGTAACTATGGAGAATATTCATTTTCCAACCACGGTAGATACCTTAGAAATCAACTTGGAATCCTACAACCGAAAATTCCGAAACAAGCGTAAAGTTGAAATGGGTAACGGAGTAACTATTAGCAGAAACGAATCTGGTGAAGAAGTAATGGTGTTAGATGATGTTAGCTTCTATTTGGAAAAATCAAAAGACACCATCACTAGAATAGAGATTATAAAAGAATCCGATGGCTCTTCTTTTGAGGTGGCAGAAAAATATGCCGAAGCTATCAATTATAGCTACAAGGTTGAAAACAGCACACTTTACCTTCAAGACTTTTTAACAACTGCCAGAGAGAATAAAATGATGAACCAAGAGGTTCGCATCAACCTTTACATTCCAGAAGGCACTGTTCTTAACTATGTAAATGATAGTGATTATAGATGCTGGCGCTTCCATATTCAAAACGATAGAAACTTGGATGCCTGCGATATAAGCGATTATACATGGAAAATGGGTTCTGATGGAGAATTAAAATGTCTAGAATGCCCGGAGTTTGTTGATGAGGACGATGATGATGATGTTGATGATAACAATAACGGAAGAAACAAAATCAGAATTAACGAAGGCGGTATTGACATAGACATTCAAGAAGATGGTGAATCATTTAAAATGAAAATAGGTGAAGACGGAGTACAAATAAAATCCAACGAAAATGGCTCTGATGGTAAAAACCGAATCAATATAGATGAAAACGGTATTGACATAGATATAGACGACAACCGTTCTGAACCTGAAGACACCAATTATAAAACATAATTATCAAGGCGATCTATCCAGTGTAATCAATTCAGTATCAAAATATGACGTTTGAGTCTGAAAATCTGGTCAGAACGCAACCAATAGTTCAATTTTACATCAATCTAAAAACAACAATCATGACAACATTAATTCGTATTGCAATAGCATTCTTAGTTGCGCTATTTCTATCATCCTGTGGGTTTGACATAAACATAGGAGATTTTGGAACAGGAGAAAAAGGAAACGGAACCGTAGTAACGGATAACCGAGAAGTAACGGGCGAGTTTACCAAAGTATCATCCTCTGAAGGGCTAATGGTGTACGTAACCCAAGCCGATGAATTTGATATTAAGGTAGAAGCGGATGAGAATATTATAGACCTCATTGCTACGGATATAAAAAATGGAAAATTGCGTATTCATGCCAGAGAGAACATTGGCAAAGCAACCAAAACTGTATATGTTTCGCTTCCCGTAATAACTAGTTTAAATGCTTCTAGCGGTTCTCAACTTCGTATTGAAAACACCATTGAAAGTGATGATCTAGAAATTGATGGCAGCAGTGGCGCTCAAATTAGCGTAGAACTTGTAGCAAATACCATTGAAATAGATGCCAGTAGTGGAGCCAATTTAAACATCTCCGGCCAAGCTAATCGTGCAGATGTAGATGTAAGTAGCGGTGGTAATATTAACGCAAAAACACTTTCTACTAAAACCTGTACCGCAGATGCCAGCAGTGGCGGTAACATGAAAATTCTAGTTTCAGAAACCCTAGTAGCCGATGCCAGCAGCGGTGGCAATGTTGCTTACTCCGGTAATGCCAGCGTAAAAACAAAAAAATCGGTTTCCGGTAGCGTACATAAATATTAAAATCAAAAAACGATCGACCATGAATGCAAGCTGTCAAATTTTTGGCAGCTTGTTTTTGGTTTAAAGGGGCTTTAATGTTAATCTTTTCTTCTTTCCGAAAAAAAGCGCGCAGAAAACTACAAACCCTATTTGTCTTTTTATATTAGTAGAAAGAATTGAACCATGCAGTTAGATTTGAAAAAATACGTCCTAGCCTTAAAACACACCTTTAGTATTTCTCGTGAATCACATGATTTTCAAGATACCCTTATCGTTGCACTTTCATTGAACGGCGAAACCGGTTACGGTGAAACTACCTCTAATCCGTACTATAAGATTACGGTTGAAAGTATGATGGCGGAAATTGAAGAAATCAGAACAGAAATAGAGGCGTTCAACATAGACCATCCGGAAAATTTCCACGCTTTCCTAAGCACAAAAAACCTTTCTAATTTTGCTATTTGCGCATTAGACCTGGCCGCATGGGACCTATATGGAAAACTCAACAAGAAACCATTGTATAGTATTTGGAATACCGGCAACGCCTCGTACCCCATAACCAACTATACCATTGGTATAGCTCCCGTCGAAAAAATGTTGGAGAAAATGAAAGAAATGCCATGGCCTATCTATAAAATAAAATTGGGAACGGAAGATGATGTTGCCATTGTAAGGGAACTGCGCAAGCATACGGATGCTATTTTTAGAATAGATGCCAACTGTGCATGGTCCGCTAATGAAACTATTGAGAATGCCCCACTTTTAAAAGAATTGGGCGTTGAATTTCTTGAACAACCTTTAAAGGCGGATGATTGGGAAGGAATGGAAAAAGTTATGCATCATAGCGTACTACCCGTTATTGCCGATGAAAGTTGCATTGTAGAGGCAGATGTAAAAAAATGCGCGCTGCATTACAGTGGAATAAATATAAAATTGACCAAATGTGGAGGCATAACCCCTGCTCTACGTATGATCGCCCAAGCAAAAGATATGGGTATAAAAGTTATGATCGGTTGCATGACGGAATCTACCGTAGGAATTTCAGCTATAGCGCAATTGGTTCCCCAACTGGATTATGTAGATATGGACGGCCCACTACTTTTAAAGGACGATATAGCCGATGGCGCTAAAATTTTGCCCAACGGAAAACTTGTTTTCCCTCAGTTGAACGGAACCGGAGTAAGCCTTAGGCCATGAATCATTATATAGATACATTTCCCGGAAGAAAAGTTATCATTAACGAAGTCCCCCATTTCTATTTTGGGGGCACCTCCTACCTTGCACTTCAAACGGACAGTGATTTTCAAAAACTGTTTATCAATAACATTAAAAGATATGGCACCAATTACGGAGCTTCTAGAAAATCCAATATTCGCTTAAGAGTATTTGATGAGGCCGAGCGTTATCTGGCCAATTTAGCTGGTAGCGAAGGATGCATAACGGTATCCTCAGGATATTTGGCCGGTCAGTTTTTAGCTCAGGCGCTCAATTCCAAAGAACATCACTTCTTTTATGCACCAAACACCCATTCTGCGCTATACCAAGTAAAACGGAAACCGTTCACCACCTTTGCCGCATTGAATATTGCCGTTCGCGAGCATTTAACTTCCAGTAAGACTACCCCGGTTGTATTTTTGGACAGTATTGATTTTTCAGGATGTAACTATCCTAGTTTTGAAGCATTACAAGTACTGCCGTTAGAAGAAATTATTTTAGTGGTAGACGACTCCCATGGATTGGGTGTAGTTGGGGAAAATGGAGGTGGCGTTTTCTCTATTTTATCCAAGTTAAAAATCAAAGAACTTATTGTTTGCGGGTCATTGGGCAAGGGTTTCGGGATTCAAGCAGGTGCCATTTTTGGTACGGATGAGCGCATCAATTCTTTAACCGAGACCTCTTTTTATGGTGGTGCAAGTCCGGCAACACCAGCAGCTATGGCCACTCTTGTAGAGGCGGATGTTATTTATGACCTAAAAAGAAAGCGACTACAACGAAATATGGAGCACTTTTTTAGGCATCTGAAAAAGCGAAAAAAATTCCATTTTATGCCGGGTCATCCTGCCTATTCCTTTTCGGACGTACAACTAACTGAATACCTTGAAGCCAATAGAATTATCGTTACCAGCTTTCCGTATCCAGATGAAAGCGCTCCCCTTATGAGCAGAATCGTATTGAGTGCCGCCCATAAAAAAAAGGATATTGAGCACGTATTACATTGCATCAATATCCTTCCTTAAAAAATATTCTTTAGTGGTTAATCCCTATCCCACCAAACAGGCTCACCTATATTCTTGGTTACGGCCTCTACTTGTTCGCCATTTCTAGTTTGCTCAGATGCTGGGTATTGAGCTCTTCTAACCCACTCTCCATTTAATATTTCATTATGTCCCACAGGCAATTCCAAGCCTATAAAAACATTGGGGTCAAAATCGTACCTTCTTAAATCAACAAAAGATTCCGGATTCAAAAAAGTAGCAATGAACTTTTCGCGCATAATCAACGCCATGGTTAAATTATCAGCACCAACAGCAACGGACGCATCGTTTAAGTAAGCCGCTTTATCGGCTGGCAAGACCCCCAGTTTATCCATATTAGCTTCAACTCCCGCCAAATAAGCATTGTAGGCTTCTACAGAACTACCAACAGAAGTAGCGTTGCCACCATTCTGAAGGAATAGAGCTTCCGCTTCCATGAATCTGAGTTCCGAATAACTTCCTAATAGTACCGGAGCTGTCTGTGAGGAATAAAAATTATTGGCTCCAAGGTCCGTGTTGGCACTTACTCCATCATCGTCTTCCGATGCGGCCAGCTCATGACTTCCTGCAGAACCATTAATAGCTCCTCTATACTCCGTATCATCACCTATAGTAGTAATTAGGGGCAAACGTGGATCTAGTTCTATAGTTGCAAATGGTATTGAAGTACCATCCATTAAGCTTACCAACTGATCGGACAATAACACTGAAAAATTTCCCGTATTGTTAGGCAAAACAACTCCTGAGTTCCATGGGTTAAAATTTCTTTCATTGTATACCAACTGAAAATCATCTTCATTACTAGAAAAGCTAGAAGATACATTGGCCAATACACCCTCAATTGCTTCGGTTTGGTTTACCTCGGATAAATGAAGCGCATACTTAGCTTTTAAGAAATAAGCCGTTTTTATCCATTTAGACAGGTCTCCGCTGTAAATCAAATCCGCTTCACCAATAGTACTGGAACCCGAAGCTTCCAATAAAGTGATTGCTTCATTTAACAAGCTGTTTATTTGAGTGTAAATACTTTCTTGGGAATCATAGGAAGGCTTAAAATCATCTTCGCCTTTTAAAGCCGACGAAAAAGGTACGTCTCCCCACTGATCCGTTGCAAGTCCTAAATTAAATGCCTGTAAAACCTTAGCCACACCTAAATAGTGGTTAGCACCGTTTTCTTCAGCTATTGCAACTACTTGACCCAAGTCTGCCAAGGCCTGCAAATAAATATTGCTCCATCCTCCACTGATTTGAACCTCTTCCTGAGTATCTGCCCCAGGCTCAAAATAAGAGGCCAATTGCTGAGAATATTGGCATATGCTTAAGGCTATACTGTAATGTGCAGAGGATGAATTATAAATAGCCGTAGGCAATAAATCTGCTTCCGTAACATTTTCAGGAAGCTCTTTGTTCGGGTCTACATTATCGCCCAAATAATCATCACAACCAATTAAAAAAGAGGTCGCTACCGTAACCGAGAATATATATTTTAAAACTTTCATTTTTCTAGAAATTAAGGTTAAGACCAAATATGAACGACTTTGTATTAGGAATATTAAGTCCGGTAAAGCCATAAGCATTTGTACCGGCACTAAACTGACTACCTTCTGGGTCATAACCTCTAAAAGGCGTATCTAACCAAAGGTTGGTGCCTGTAAAACTGAAGCCCATTGTTGTAAAAGGGGTATTCTTTATCAATTTACTAGGAAGGTCATAAGACAGGGTAACATTGCGCAAACGCCACCAAGAAGCATCTTGAACCAATATTTCTGAAGCACGATTGTACACAGAAGAACTTCTATAGTAATTTTCATCTATAAGCACAGGAATATTATTTGGGGAACCGTCTGCCAGAACACCGTCCAAAACAATTTCGGCATCACGGAATTCAGTAATGGCCAAAACCCCGTTACGGATACCGTTTCGTTGCCCTGAGTCATAAAGCTCACCTCCTTCTTTTCTTTCCAACAAAAATGATAATGCCAATCCTTTATACTTAACTGTGCTGCTTACACTTCCCAACCAATCTGGAAGCGCATTACCCACTTTAACACGATCAGAAGGGTTATTGGCCACGATGGTAGGAAAACCGTCATCACCAATTAACCGACTACCATTTTCATGTGTTGCATAAACATATCCAAAAAGGTCACCGGGAGCACCGCCAACTTCTAATTTGGAAACAACCCCGGGGAAACCACTATCGGCAAATATAATTTCGTCTATACCGTTAGGTAATGAAATAACTTCCGCTTCAACCTTAGACCAGTTTAGAGTAACATCCCACTGAAAATTATCGTTCCTTATGGGAACAATATTTACCAATGCTTCCAATCCTTTATTTTCAATTTCACCTGCATTTAGAACAAACGTATCAAAACCAGAAGATTGGGCTACGGGCACGGGTAGAATTTGATCCTTACTATTTTGTTTGTAGTAAGTAAAGTCTATTCCAAATCGATTATTGAAAAACTTAAACTCTCCACCAACTTCAATAGAAGCCGTGCGTTCCGGTTTTAGGGTACTTGAACCTCCGGAGCTATCTCGTGAAAGTCCATCTACAGTGCCAAACGGAAAATTAGAAGGTTGATCATAATAAACTCCTACATAAGCTGGGGCATCCTTACCAACTTCAGCATAAGAGGCCCTAAATTTGGCATAGGTTAAAAAGTCCGGTAAGCTTCCTGCATCTTGAAGAGTTTGAGATAGAACGTAACTTAAATTGAAAGATGGATAAAAGAAACTTCTATTCTCTTTTGGTAGTGTAGACGACCAGTCGTTTCTACCCGTTACGTTCAAAAACAAGGTATTCTTATACTCCAGCCTTGCATCTCCGAACACACCAACAATCTTACGTTCGGCACCACCAATATCCTCAAAGAAGTTATTTGCCTGGCCAAAGGCTGTTAAGTTGTTTGGATCAAGACCTTCGGCACGTAACGTAAGCCTTCTTGTTTTTGTATCGGATATTTGGTTTCCTACGAGGATAGACCCAGAAAAATCTTCGTTAAAATCCTTTGATAGTGTAACGAACAAATTAGATGTTAGTTCATTGTAATTTAAAGCTTCATCAACAATAAAACCTTGGGTTGCGGAACCGGGGTCAATATCCGGCGGAACAAAACGAAGCCTTGAATCATGATAATTGTCTACACCCAACTGATATTGCACGAAAGCCCAATCATTAAATTTATAGTTGAACTTTGTATTGGCTAAAATTCTGTTTACCCTACTGTCCAGGTAGCTTACTTCAGCAAAATAACGAGGATTGTCTACCACACCTGCCGTATAATTTTTTTCGTTTCCGTTAGGCAGGATATAATCATTTACATCTATTGTAGGGGACCAATAGGACAGAGAACTCATTATAGACTTATCGCCACCATTTGGTAATCTCCCATCTGAAATAATGTATGAAAAAGAGGGTTCTACCGTAAACTTATCGGTTATATTAAAAGTACCTGAAAGCTTAAGGGAGGTTCTATCAAAATAGGTGTTGGGTACCAAGCCCTCATCATCTGACCGCGATATGGAACCAAAATAAGTATAACTCTCACCACCACCACTTATATTTAAAGAACTACTAGTAGTAAAAGCCCTATTGAAAAAATTCTTGAAATTATCGTAATTCTTGTCGTTTGGGCCATACTCAGGACCTAGTGTCCAAAACCCAAAACTGTTGTCACCTGCAAAATCATATCCGTCAGGGGCGTTGTTATTGGATGTAGAAATAATCTCACCACCTCTTCCTTCGCGCCATTTGGTTTGAACATCAGGCGTTTTATTTACTTCCTGCCAACCAATACTTGTTCTCAGGTTAAATTTGGTTTCTCCATTCTTTCCTTTCTTGGTAGTAATTACCACTACCCCGTTAGCTGCCCTTACACCATATAAAGCTGTAGCAGCAGGACCCTTTAATATGGAGACACTTTCTATATCATTAGGGTTTATATCCGCCCCTCTGTTCGTAAAAGAAAACTGCTCTGAGGAAGAGGGTGCATTAGACCCTGTGCTTGGCAAAAGATTACCCGTTGTAGCTTCATTACTTATAGGTATACCATCTACAACAAATAATGGCTGATTGTTTGCTGAAGGATTCAAAGAAGTAATACCCCTTATTATAATGCTAGAACCAGCTCCTGCAGCACCGCTACTAGAGTTGATATTGACCCCGGCAACTTTACCTTGTATTCCACTTAAAACATCTCCGTTGTTATCCCTATTAAGCTCATCGGAACCTATTTCCTGAATGGCATAACCAACAGAGCGTTTTTCCTTTTTAATACCCAAGGCCGTAACCACAACCTCATTAAGTTGTTGGGCGTCTTCTTCTAAGACCACATTAATGGTTTGGTCCGCGCCAATAGTGACAGTCTTACTTTTCATACCTATATAGGAAAAGTTGAGTACATCACCCTCCGAAGCTGATATGGTATAATTACCATCAAAATCCGTTGTGGCACCTTTGTTAGTTCTTACGACCACAATAGAAACACCCGGCAAGGGCACCTCTTTTGTGTCAGTAACATTTCCTGAAATTGTTTGGCCAAACGATGTATATGAACAAAGCAAGGCAAAAATTACGAGTGTAATATTCTTCATGTGTTTTGGAGTTAGTTTATCTATTAAATTTAGGGATTTTTTGCCCAAAACATCAGGCTAAAGAGCAGAAATGACACATCTATAATATACAATCGTCAATTTATCAATATGCTATTTTATTCAATTTAGATTTACAAATACCCATAATTGAAGATTTTACCTACACTAAGAATACCCTATTTTTTTGTTACAAAAAATACGATTTTCACAAAATTTGTTGTAACTTATTGGTACAAAACCGCTTATCCATTTAAACTACTTTATTATGAAAAAACTATTAGGATTGGCCTTATTGATGCTTCTACTCATCTCCGCAACAGGAACTACTACTGTTAAAACTGAACTTCACCCTTCAATTGAAGGCACATGGGAACTGGTTAGCCGCTACAACTATGATGGTGAGAATGTTACAGATACACTAACCCCGGAAAAGGGCTTCAGCCAAATTAAAATGTACTATAACGGTAAAGTCATGTGGACACGCTACACGCCAAACAAAACGGTAGAATGGTTTGGTTACGGCTCATACGAAGCCACGGAAAACACACTTACAGAAAAACTAGAGTATATGTCTGCCTCCATGCGCAAAATTGCCAACCCGGATATGCAATGGAGTATGGAGCTACAATTGAAAAACAACGCATTTACCCAAATCTCATTAGATGAAGATGGTGGGCGAATTGCTTCTGAAAATTATAGGCGCATTGATTAATTAAGAACCATAAAGCTAATGCCTCTTAGTTGGTTTTATCAAAACGTAAACAACATTTAAAACACTTAGCCATGAAAAAATTAATTACTATAATCTGTATTTCTTTTTTACTTGTTTCCGCTACTAACTTGGAACCACCATCCACTCCCTACCACCCTTCTATTGAGGGGACTTGGGAACTTGTTAGCCACTACAACTACAATGATGGCGTACACCCTTCCGATACACTCCTTGCGGTTGACGGGTACCGGCAAATTAAAATGTATTATAACGGTAAGGTCATGTGGACCCGCTACGTACCCAACGATTCCGTAGAGTGGTTCGGGTATGGTTCTTATGAAACTACGGACAGTACCTTAACGGAAAAGTTAGAGTACATGTCTGCCTCCATGAGAAAAATTGCCAATTCCGATATGAAATGGCACATGGAATTACATTTGGAAAAAGATAGGTACAGTCAAATTTTTAGGGATGAAGAAGGAAATAGGATAAACTCTGAAAATTATAAACGTTTGGATTAACAACTACCCATAAAAAAAGCTGCGTAAAGCAGCTTTTTTCTAATTTATATCCTACAATTCTTAGATTGCTTCCTGCGGAGTTTCTACCGTAGCCAAATAACGCTCTGCATCCAACGCTGCCATACAACCTGTACCTGCTGCGGTCACAGCCTGTCGGTACTCCTTGTCCTGAGCATCTCCACTGGCAAAAACACCAGGTTTGTTAGTTTTGGTAGATTTTCCCTTGGTTATGATATACCCGGTTTCGTCCATATCTAATTGACCTTTAAATATATCGGTATTCGGTTTATGGCCAATAGCTATAAAAAGTCCTGTGATAGCAATATCCTCTTTTGCCCCTGTCTGGTTGTTCACCATACGTAAACCTTCTACTACTTGTTCACCTAGAACCTCATCAACCTCTGTGTTATATCTAATTTCAATATTTTTGATACTTTCAACACGGTGTTGCATTGCTTTTGAAGCACGCATATGGTCCTTACGCACCAACATAGTAACCTTGTTACAAATATTAGCTAAATATGAAGCTTCTTCCGCTGCAGTATCTCCCGCACCTACAATAGCCACATCTTGACCTTTGTAAAAGAATCCGTCACAAACGGCACATGCCGAAACACCACCTCCACGTAAACGTTGTTCACTAGGGATATTAAGGTATTTTGCAGAAGCTCCCGTAGAGATAATGATAGTCTCTGCTTCTATAGTCTTAGAATCGTCAATAGTAACTTTGTGTATACCTCCAACGGTATCACTCAACTCAACAGCGGTAGCCATGCCAATACGTACCTCAGTACCAAAGCGTTCTGCTTGCTGTTGTAATTGTACCATCATGCTTGGTCCGTCTATACCTTCAGGGTAGCCTGGAAAATTATCGACCTCAGTTGTAGTGGTCAATTGTCCTCCTGGCTCCATTCCAGTATAAACAACCGGTTTTAAATCTGCTCGGGCCGCATAAATAGCCGCAGTATAACCTGCAGGTCCCGATCCTATAATCAACGTTTTAAGCCTTTCTATTTTCTCAGACATAATCAAATACTCATTTTAAAATAGTTAAAAAACAAAAATAGCCTTTTTGCAAAAAGACCCTTCTAAAAGTTATTAAAAGTTTTAGGGATTGGTCGTATTTGTTCTGCTTACTTACAATGCCGCAGACCTTCAATAAACACTAAGGTTTTAAACTTTCCTTATTTAAAAACTAAAGATGAATTAACAAAAAGTTCTTGAAAAACCAAACCCTTCATATGCGCATCTCGTAAATACTGGTTGAAAAAGAACAAGCTATTATGGAAAATTTAAAGTTGACATGTGCAATTATTGAAGATTCTCCTGCTCACGCCAAGCAACTGGAAAAATTAATTCATCAACACACGAGTTTAAAGTTTAAAAAAACCTATAGAAACGCAATAGAAGCAAAAAACCATAGAGCGAACGAAAATGTTGACCTCCTTTTTTTGACTGTGGAATTACCGTTGATAACCGGTTTTGATTTAATTGAAAGCTTTAAAAAAAGTCCGCAAATTATATTGGTAAGCAGTAAACCAGATTATGCCTTTAGGGCATTTGATTATGAAGTAACCGATTATTTACTGAAACCTATTTTGTCCTCACGATTTAACAAATCAATTGAAAAAGCACTGCGAAATTCTAAACTGACAGCAATCTTGCAAGATGAAGCGCATTTCTTTGTGAAAAGCAACTCAAGAAAAGTAAAAATAAACTACAAGGATATTAAATGGATAGAAGCTTTAGGGGATTACGTAAAATTAGTCACCGAAAAATCTAACCACATTGTATTGTCCTCTATGAAAGCTTTTGAAGGAAAACTACCTACTTCGCAATTTGTACGTATTCACAAATCTTATATCATCAACTTAAAAAGAATAGAAAAATTCAATAACACCATGGTAGAGGTTGAAGGTAAAAAAATAACCCTAAGCAGAAGCCGAAGGGATTCTTTTATGAACGCCATAGGAACTTCCTAAAGACACCTCTTGGTTTAGTTGGCCACTGGCACCACCAAAAAAGGTATTTCTACGCAAAAGCTTACTTTTTTGATTACAGGCTCTCTCATTAAACCCTCAAGAAAGTCATGATCATGTTTGATCATGGCCAAAATATCAATATCCAACTCCTTGAGAAAAACCTGAATACTCTTTGTCTTGTTTGTAAAATTGGGCATCCAATGGTAGGAGAGTTTATACTTTGATAAATACGCTTCTAAGGTATTTCTATTGGAAATCTGTATAGAATCTAACCGCTCTTCCTCATTTATATGCATTACATGCATACTGGCTTCGTACTTATTGAGTACTTCTTTTATAGGCTCCAAAACGTCTGCGGAGAAGTTTCTTTTAAAATGAGTTGCCAATGCTATTTTCTTAGGCTCTTTATAAAAGCATCCATTAGGAATTACTAGTACCGGACAGGCCGCTATCTTAATTACGTTTACCGTTCTCGTACTTAAAAAAACAGATTTTGCTCCTGTAGCCCCTTGGGTACCCATAACAATACGATCTATTTTTTCTTTTGCAGATAACTTTAGAATTTCGGTTAACAAGGATTCCAAAGCTATGTGTTCAATAAATGTATGCCTTGGGTTTTGGTTCTCCTCTGCAATGTTGGTACAGAAATCATGCATTTGACTTTCTGCTTCCAATTGCCAATTATCTCCCAATCCTACCTGTGCGGGCGAACCTAAGATGTAATCTATTCTATAAGCTGCCGGAGTATAGGTGTGCAAGAAATAAAAGACACACTCTGTATGCTCATACAATCGCATGGCATAATCAATGGCATTTCTAGAATTTTCGGAAAAATCTGTGGGCAAAAGAACTTTTAGCATGACTTTTGATTTGATTTAATAAAACTATATCCTTTTAAACAGAAAAAACATGACATCTATCAGCTTTGAATGAAATATTCGGAATTTTACGGGTGTCAAGTCTAATTTTAAATGAGCTGGGGAGCCAATAAATTTTTAAACTATATATTTGTAATAGCTAACCTATTTTATCTGGCCCCACAACTGTTAAAAGAAGGTGATTAGTTAATTAATATTTAACCTCTTTAAGAAGTTACATACTTTTTAAGCAATCCTCTTATTATGAACTCTGTAAAATTAACGTGCGTAGTTATAGATGACTCTAAAACACAACGTACCGCAGTTGCCAAGCTTATAAAAAATCATATTAACCTGCGTTTTCTAGCCGACTACAAGAATGCGGTAGAAGCTCAAAAACATATGGAGAAGAACAATGTTGACCTTGTTTTTCTTGATATAGAAATGCCGCTCATTAACGGGTTTCAATTTTTGGATTCTTTAAAAAATCGTCCGCAGATCATTTTAATTTCGGCAAAAGAAGAATACGCCATGCAGGCCTTTGATTACGATGTAACGGATTATCTTCTCAAACCCATTGGCCAAAGCCGTTTTAACACTGCTATAAAAAGAGCCCTTCAAAATAATATTGAAGTTGAAGAAAATGAGGACGATTACATTTATGTAAACAGCAAACTCAAAAAATTAAAGCTCGTTCTTGGCGATATTAAATGGATCGAAGGTCTTGGAGATTACATAAAGGTGGTAACCGAAGAAAAGAATATTTTAATCTTATCCACCATGAAATCTTTTGCCGAGAAGCTACCTAAGGATAGGTTCTTGCGCGTACACAAATCCTATATTATCAATTTAGATAGGGTTGATAAATTTAACGGCTCCCAAGTTGAAGTATGCGGGCATTCCATTCCGCTAAGCAGACATAAAAAATTAGCATTGGAAGATGCACTTATGAACTCTCAGGCGTAAAGTCTATTGTTTAAAACAAAAAAAAGGCCGATTTTTTAAATCGGCCTTTTTAATTATATAGCGGAAGTACCGCCACTTGGCCGGACTTCAAAAGCTTCAAGAGTAATATTAAACTTATCTTTATATGCTTTGGTTGCAGCTCTTACAAAATCTTCTACCGCACTATCATGTACAATATTCAAAGTACAGCCTCCAAAACCGCCACCGGTCTGTCTAGCGCCTAAAACCTGATCGTTACCTTTAGAGAAATCTACCAAGAAATCAGATTCCGGACAGCTCACCTCATACTCCTTACTAATACCCTCATGAGCTTTGTATAGAATCTGCCCCACTTCTTTAAGATCATTCTCCTTTAAGGCTTTAACCATTTCCAATACCCTATCGTTTTCCTTTACAATAAACGAACACCTATTATAAACTATAGAATCCATCTCTTCTTTAGAAGCTAAGAGCATTTCGCTATCAACATCCCTTAGTGATTTTATGTTTGGGTGTTTTTTCTGAATAATGGCTACCCCCTGTTCACATTCTTGCTTACGTGTATTATATTCGCTGGAAGCTAAATTATGAGACACTTTCGTGTTTAATAGTATGATTTTATATGGATTTAAATCTATGGGAATGTGGTCGTAATCCAATGAACGGCAATCCAATAAAATAACATTACCGGCCTCACTCATAACCGATGCAAATTGATCCATAATTCCACACTGCGTGCCCACATAGGTATGTTCCGCGGTTTGTGAAAGCTGAACCATTTCTATTTTTGATAGTCCAAGGTCAAAAATTTCGTTAAGACCAAAAGCCAAACCACATTCTAAGGCCGCAGATGAACTAAGACCTGAACCCGTAGGCAAATTACTTTCTACAACACAATCAAAACCTCTTACCTTATCGGTTCTTTTTGAAATTTCGTTCAGCACGCCAAGGATATAATTCTCCCATTCTACCTTGCTTACGGCTATTTTATTCAAATCTATCTCAAAACCCGTATCGTAAGTTTTGCTATACACATGGCATTGGTTGGCAGAACCGTTCTTTCTAAAACTAAAAGTTATGTTTTTTTCTATGGCCGTAGGCAACACATACCCCATGTTGTAGTCCGTATGTTCACCTATAAGGTTAATTCTACCCGGTGATGATATAACCAGTTCTGGCTGAAAATTTTCTAAAAATTGCATAAGAGAAGTTGTTTATTTTGAATTGCGGACCATATCGGGCGTTGCAACAGTTCTAAAACCCAAATGTTCCAATGATGAATCTAAACTTGTAGCCATACGAGACGATATCCTATAACTGGCGCAATAACTGGCATTGCACAAGAACGAACCACCTTTCATAACTTTCTCCCTAGCATAAGGGTCTCTTTCATTGTAGGCTTGATCCGCTCCCAACGGGTTTTTAGCCACCGGATATGTTGCACTTAACTCTTTATAGTAATTGGTGTTATACCAGTCATTGGTCCATTCCCAAACATTTCCGGCCATATCATAAAGACCAAAATCATTGGCAGGATATGATTTTACAGGTGCCCGAAGTCCAAAACCATCCGTTTCTACATTGGTTACCGGAAACTCACCCTCCCAGGTGTTCGCTTTTTCCGATAATTTCGTATCCTCATCTCCCCAGAAATAAGTTGTAGTTAAGTGATTGCCACGTGCAGCACGTTCCCATTCCGCTTCGGTAGGCAAACGTCTGTTGGCCCACTCGCAATAAGCCAAGGCATCTTCATAAGCAATATGCACTACGGGATAATTCCCTTTTCCTTTAATGGAACTATTGGGTCCGTTAGGATGCTGCCAATCTGCACCAATGGTCCAACTCCACCATTGTGAGAAATCATAAAGATTGGGCACAGGACTTTTTGCCTGCTTAAACGTTAGCGACCCTGGTTGCATGATACTATCATGTGGTTTGGGAGTGCCTTCGGGAAGTTGCTTTTTCATTTCCTCCCAATCTAATTCTCTTTCAGCAACTGTTTTATAACCTGTTTCCTTTACAAATTCTTTAAACTGGTCATTGGTTACTTCGGTAATGTCCATAAAAAAACCATCAACGGCAACCTTATGTGCTGGCTTCTCATGTTCCATTGCCCCTTTATCCTGTGGTACGGCACCTTGTGAGAAAACTGCTCCTGGAATCCAAACCATTCCTTTGGGAGTAGGTACATCTTCTGGTTTTTCCTTAACTACCGTTGTATCTACCACAATTGGTTTGGACTCCTCTTTCTTTTCTGGAGTTTTTACTACCTCTGCCTTTTGTGATTTATCTTCTTTGCACCCTATGGCAAAACATAAAACCGCAACAGAAGCAAGTATTTTGATTGTATTATGCATAATTCTATTTCAAAAATGGAAAACAAAGTTAAACATATTTTCCGGTTAACCACTATATTGGATTCCGTCTGTTTCTTTTAAAACGGAAACAAAAAAATGTCCCCGAAAAAGACGGGGACATTGTTATTTTGTGATACTTATAAATTATATGACTACGGTTTCACCTGGTTTTGGAATGTTGTAACTACCGTCCGCATTAGGTTGTACGGGGGCTGGAGAATCCCATGTTAAATCATCAGGTGCCAGATCAATGTTAGATTGCATGGCTTCGTCCCATTTAATTACTTTACCCGAATACGTTGCCATTCTTCCTATAATGGCACTCATGGTACTCTTGGCCCCATTTTCGGCATCAGCTATTACACCTCCGTTTCTTATGGATTCAAACAACTTTATATGCTCTACTTCATATGGATTAGGGTCATCCTTACCTCTATGTTCAAAGACCGAGTTTCCGCTCCAATCTGTAATTGTAGCGGTATCCCCTTTTGTATAAATGGTACCCTTTGTTCCTTGGAAAAACTCCGAAACCTTACTCATAGTTTCCGGCTGATGACGACATTGGCTAGCAACGACCGCACCACTAGGATAAGTGTATTCTACAAAGTGGTGGTCATAAATCTCACCATGGTCCTTACCGTTGCGAACCTGTCTACCACCCATACCTTGGGCAGAAATTGGGTATTCACCAACAAACCAGTTGGCAACATCTATATTATGGATATGCTGCTCCAAAATGTGGTCTCCGCATAACCAATTAAAATAATACCAGTTACGCATTTGGTATTCCAACTCACTTTGCTGTGGTTGGCGCTCACGAACCCAAACACCACCGCTGTTCCAATACACCTGTCCCGAAACAATTTTACCGATGGCATCTTTTTTAATCTGGTCAATGGCAGATAGATAACTATCTTGATAATGTCTTTGCAAACCTACAACAACGTTCAATTTATTCTCTTTGGCCTTTTTGGCAGCGGCCAAAACCTTACGAACGCCAGGTACATCTGTAGCAACTGGTTTTTCCATAAAGACGTGTTTGCCATTGTTTACCGCATATTCAAAATGCTGCGGACGAAATCCTGGAGGCGTTGCTAGGATAACAACATCTGCTAGGTCCATTGCCTTTGTAGCTGCATCAAAACCAACAAATTGGTTCTTTTCCTTCACGTTAATTTTTTTAGTTTCGCCCATTGCCTTTGAAATATTGGCCAAACTACCTTTTAGACGATCTTCAAAAGCATCGGCCATAGCCACAAGCTCTATATTATCATCTGCATTCAACGCTTGTACAGCTGCGCCGGTTCCACGACCTCCACAACCTACTAGTGCTAATTTCAATTTCTTGTCCCCTAATACATTTGCCATACCGCTCATCTGTAAATTGGGCAACAACAATGCTCCGCCAGTAAATAAGGCGGTGTTTCTAACAAAATCTCTTCTGGATTTTTTGATAATACTGGTTTTGGTCTTGTCTACTTTCATTTTCTGTATATTTCTAGGATTATTTGCAGTAGCTGGTACATCTACGAAGCAACTGTGAATATAAAAATAATAAGCCAACTTATTTCATCAAAATTTGCGTTTTTCTCACTTTCTGAAACATTATTTTATCAAAGCAATACAAATTTGTTAGTTTTAAGAATATCCAGTCAATTGGATGGGCGCAAACTACCTTTTCCGCCGTAAGTCTGCCATTTTATAGCATTAAGTCTTTTTTACTCCTAACCACCTGACTTTTGGCACCTTGAAGATATACCTCCAATTTCAATTAAGTGTACTTTTAACACATTTTGAATTTTAAAAATGAACTTTTTGTCTAATTTTCCTGTGTTAGGCAAGTAAACCAAGGATTGTTAAATTCACTTTTTTTTTATCAATTACATATTTTTAAATTATCTTTCGTTTCGATTTTCGTAAAAAAACTTTTAATAAAAATTACTTTTACAAATCTGAACACCAAAAACAACAAACCAAATATTATATGGAAACAAACACAAATGAAATGGCTTCAAACGCCAATAGACTTTTTTACGCAAGTTGCTTTGCACTTATTACCACTGCATTTTCTTTTAGTATTAGGGCTGGTATCTTACCACAATTGGGCGAAGAGCTCAGTTTAAGTGGTGAACAATTAGGTTTTATTAACGCTATGTGGTTTATCGGCTTTCCTTTATCTATGGTTATAGGGGGGCTTATTTATCACAAAGTTGGTGGCAAAGCCATAATGCAGTTTGCTTTTTTTGCTCATGCTATAGGAATTATACTTACCATTTATTCCGGTAGTTACACTGGTCTTCTTATCTCTACTCTTTTAATAGGTTTGGGTAACGGTTGTACCGAAGCCGCATGTAACCCTATGATTGCAGATGCATACCAAGGAAACAGGATGAGTACTATGATGAACCGTTTTCACATGTGGTTCCCAGGTGGTATTGCTATAGGAAGCTTAATTTCAAGCTTTATGACAGATATGAGCTTTAGCTGGGAAAGTCAAATATGGCTTATTTTAATACCTACTTTAATCTACGCCTATTTATTCTTTGGCCAAGCATGGCCTAAGGCTAAGGTAGAAGAAGCCGCTACACTTGGCGGGAACGTAAAAGCTATGTTATCGCCATTATTCATCTTTATGTTGGTTTGTATGTCTTTGACGGCTATTTCCGAATTTGGCCCTAACCAATGGGTGGGTCTTATCCTCTCTAAAAGTGGAGCCAACCCTATGATCATTCTTGCCTTAACAGCGGGACTAATGGCCATTGCAAGATTCTTTGGAGGTAATATGGTGAAGCGATTTAACCAAACCGGCGTTCTTTTAGGTTCTGCCGTACTTGCCACTTTAGGTATTTACTTATTTAGCACGCAAACAGGTGCTATGGCATATGTTGCTGCTATTTTCTTTGCCCTAGGTGTTGCATACTTCTGGCCTAACATGATTGGTTTTGTTGCTGATAAAATTCCAAAAAGTGGTGCATTAGGTCTTTCTATTGTTGGTGCCGTAGGTATGTTCTCTAGCTCTATTTTTCAACCAATTATTGGTGGATGGATTGATGCCGATAAAGCAAAAGCTGCTGCGGAAGGTTTTACAGGTGATGAACTGGATTTGGTTTCCGGTCAAGCTACTTTGTTGACAATGACAATATTCCCTGGTATTCTAATCGTGCTTTTCACCCTGCTTTATTTCTGGATGAAAAATAGAAAAGAAAACACTCAGGCTGAAGTTGCTTAAATCTTAGTCTTATAATTTATATGGAAAAGCCCGATGATACATCGGGCTTTTTTATTTATCCCTCCCCATTAAGTGCTGCTCCTATAGTCCTCTCCTTCATTCTCCCCTACTTGTTTCTATGTATTTTGAAGTACTCTATTCTAGTTACTGCGAACATAGCCTTGCAGCACTATAAACTCCGTTTTCTTGGTATTATATTTTAGGATTTTTTCAATGCAAATTAGCAGTTGTATGATACAAAGTAAAACATATGCATAACATATGGTTTTTCGCTTCTTATTTATGCCCTCTCAGACACATATCACATTACTAATTTTCACCTCTCAAAACTATTAAATTCCTCATTTTTACCCCGTAAATATTGGGATAACAAAAGGAATGCAACAAAATTTCCATCATATGCGTCAAATCTTTTACTTCTCGTTCAAGCCTTCACATACATTTGTTTCGGTGATGTTTTCATTGATACCAACATCCTAAAAATTAACTAACTAAACTTAATGATTATGATTAAACTTAAACATGCGATCATTGCATGTCTTGTAATGATCGGACAGTTTGCTTTTTCTCAAACCTCTACCGTTAATGGTGTGGTTTCAGATGAAAGCGGAACTCCCTTGCCAGGTGCTACAATCTTAGTATCCGGAACAACAAACGGTACAACTACGGATTTTGATGGTAACTATTCCCTTTCTAATGTAAGCCCTTCGGACAATTTAGTTTTCTCCTATATAGGCATGACATCACAAACCATTACCGTAGGAAACAGAACCTCTATAAACGTAAGCTTACAAGAAGACGCTCAAGCTTTGGATGAAGTGGTTGTGGTTGGTTATGGTACGCAGTCCCGTGCAGAAGTAACCGGAGCTATTGCCACCGTAGGAGCGGAAGAACTCTCCGCATTACCTGTAGCTAGTGCCGATCAAGCCTTGCAAGGTAGGGCCGCAGGTGTTACGGTCTTAAATACCGGTTCTCCAGGTACCGCCCCGGTAGTTCGTATTCGTGGTCTTGGTACTATGAACAACAATGATCCATTGTATGTTATTGATGGTATTATTGCTGGCGGTTTGGGCGATTTGAATCCTAATGACATTGAATCCATCAACATACTAAAAGATGCCTCTACAACGGCCATTTATGGTTCTTTGGGATCTAATGGTGTGGTTATGGTGACTACTAAAAAAGGAAACAGGTCCGGAAAAACCTTAGTGACGCTTGATGCATATACAGGGGTTAATTTCTCAAACCAAAGGTTTGACCTATTGGATACACAGCAATACTTACAGTACGCACAGGACGCTTTTGGATTTACCCCAACTTCCGCCCTTTCACAATCTAACGGGAACACTACGGATTTTCAAGACGCTCTATTTAGAACGGGTGTTATGCAAAAAGTAGATTTTGGACTTGCTGGTGGTGGTGACAATAACAACTACAGATTTTCTGCCGGATATATGGATCAGGAAGGAGCTATTATAGAAACTGGCTTTGAAAGGTTTTCTTTCCGTGCCAATAGTAACTTTACCGTAGGTAAATTTAATTTTGGTGAAACCATGGCGGTTTCCTTTCAAAAGCAAAACCCTGAAAGAAACCTAGGAGATAGGTCCCTTTTGGAACATGCTATAAAAGCCGCTCCTTATTTACCTATTTACAATCCTAACAACTTACAAGGTTTTCAGGGACCAAATAATGATGCGGACGGCCAAGACGGCGAGAACCCAATTAGAGTTCAAACCCTTGGGGAACACGTGAACAAATCATCTGCCGTTCTTGGTAGTATTTTTGGTGAATTTGAAATTATAGACGGACTTAAATTTAAAAGTCAAGTGGGTCTAGAGTACAGAAACGCCAATACCAACATTTTTGTACCTTCTTATAATGATGATAGTCAAGGAGCTACGCACAGCTCAGAATTTGCGGCCATTACCAAAAATTCTAGCCTAAGAAAATCGATTACAATTACCAATAGCTTAAACTATACCTTCTCTGTTAATGACAAGCATAATTTTGATGTACTGGTACTTGCAGAGAAACAAGAAACCATAGATGAGCTTCTAAACAGTAATAGTCAGAACCCCATTACTAATGATATCAACCAAGTATCTTCAGAAAAAGCATTCTTACAGTCTTTTACGTATGAATATAACCGCTTAGGATATTTGGGTAGGTTAAACTATAATTTTGACCAGAAGTATATTTTTGCAGCATCAATCAGACACGATGCTTCCTCTAGATTTGGAGAGAACAACAGATGGGGTACTTTTCCCTCTGTTGCCTTAGGTTGGAACATTGTCAAAGAAAATTTCCTTACGGACACCGCTTTCAACACTTTAAAATTAAGAGGTAGTTGGGGTATTACGGGTAACGACCGTATTAACAATTACCAGTACAGCGCTACCTTACTTTCTGATTTCTTTTATCCGTTTGGCGATACATTGGCAACTGGAACAACAGCAGGCGGACTCGCTAATCCTGATTTAAAATGGGAGGAAACTACCATGATGAATATTGGACTTGATTTTGAACTGTTCAATAGTAAATTAATGGGTGCCGTTGAATACTTCAACAACACCAGTGATGATTTACTTATGAGTCGCCCTCTTGCCGGGTCGCTAGGAATTCACTCTGGTTCCGTAACCGAAAATGTAGGTTCTGTTGAAACGAATGGAGTTGAATTTAATATTGGTTACAATGATTACGACGGAGACTTTACATGGTCTGCCAATCTTAATGTAGGTACGTCTACCAACGAAGTAAAATCCTTAGGATCTAACGAGTCGCTTTCTGGGGGTACTTTTGAGTCTCAGGATATCTCAAGGATTGAAGTGGGCGAGCCTTTGTTCTTTTTCTTCGGTTATGAAACAGACGGTATTTACCAAACTCGTGCAGAAGTAGACGCTAATCTAAACCAAACCCTTGTTGATGGTGAGTTCCCGGTTAACCCTGGAGATATTAGATTCGTAGATCAAAACGGAGATGGTCAAATTAATGCGGACGATCGTGTGAAAATTGGAAACCCATATCCTGACTTCACTTATGGGCTAAACCTAAACGCTAATTACAAGCAGTTAGACCTTAACCTATTCATATCCGGGGTATCCGGTGTTGATGTGTACAACACCAATATTTATGACTTGGAAGGTATGCCAAGGCTGTTCAACGCAGGCACTAATGTCCTAAACCGTTGGACGGGCCCAGGAACATCAAATAGCGTACCTGCTGCAGGAGGTAATGCCCAGAATTTCAACTCCATTTCCGATCGTTTTGTAGAAGATGGTTCATTTACCAGATTAAAGAACATAACACTGGGGTATACCTTAAAAAATACTGCCTTGGAAGATTACTTCTCTAAATGCAGAATTTACGTGAGCGGTCAGAACTTGATTACTATAACAGATTATTCAGGTTTGGATCCAGAGATAGGAAACCCTTTGACAAATAATGGTGGAAATAGCCAGTATGAATTGGGAATAGATAGAGGTAACTATCCACAGCCTAAATCAGTATTACTTGGAGTTCAACTATCATTCTAAAAAAATTATCATGAAAAGAAATAAAATATTAGTAACGGTCATAGCTACGATAGGTCTGGTGCTATCGTGTAATGAAGATTCATTGGAATTGACCAACCCGAACGAACTTTCGCCAGATACCTTTTTTACGAACAGCACCCAGGTACAGTCTGCCGTTAACGCGGTGTACTCTAACTTGCAGACCAGAGGCCTCTATAGTCGTCATATGTTCTTTATGATGGATAATATGTCTCATGAAAACGGAGGAAACAACCAATTGGAGGCCGATAAAAGACAATATCTTGATTTCTCATTTGATGCCAGTCATGGCGCCATTGGAGCTTATTGGGAAAGTTGCTACAGAGGTATCAATAAAGCCAATTTCGTTATTGAGAATTCAGAGAAAATCAATGAGATTCTACCTTCTCAAATGAGCGATGCCCTAAAGCAAAAGGCCATTGGAGAGGCTAAGTTCTTGCGTGCCCTGTTCCATTTCTTTATTGTAACCAGATATGGAGATGCGCCGTTGGTTACTACATTGCCCCCAGATGATGGTTCCGGCCCAGGCAAGAGCCCTAGTTCTGAAATTTATGCACAGATCATCAAAGACCTGCAAGAAGCTATTCCTGTGCTTAAAATAAAGGGTGAGGAAGAAAATGGCCGTGCTACAAAAGGGGCCGCTCAAGCCTTACTGGGCAAAGTATACTTGTTCTTGGAGCAATATGATGATGCCTTGGCTCAGTTCAATGCTTTAAACGGCTATCAATTGGAAGACAACTACTTTGACAATTTCATGGAAGAAACCGAACATGGTGTTGAATCTATCTTTGAAATTGAATATAATGATGATTTTGGTACCAGCGCACAGTGGAACTCGGACCGCAGCGGTCAAGGTCCTAACGAGGCCACTTTTAGAGGTCAAGAATATGGCTTTAATGATTGGTTCAATGTTTTTCCTTCGGATGATTTATTGGAGGAATATGAAATTGGAGACATTCGTTTTGAGCAAAGTTTTTATGTAAACGGAGATACATTTGGACCTGACGGTTCATTAACCGTAGATGCTTTCCCTAGCAATGGTGGTGGCAATGCAGGCTGGTCCAAATACAACAACTATTACAAAGATGCCAATGAGGATCAAACTTCTGGTATCAACTTTAAATATTTAAGATATGCCGATGTTTTGTTAATGATGGCCGAGTGTGAGAGCATGAGACCGGGAGGTGACCAAGATGTAGCCATAGGCTACATCAACCAAGTTCGCGAAAGGGCTACATTAGACCCATTGCCTACAGGATTATCCAAAGCTGAAGTCTTTGATGCTTTGGTACACGAACGTAAAGTTGAATTGGCCGGTGAGCAATGCAGGTTCAATGATATTATCCGTTGGGGAATTGCAAGTACAGAATTGTCCGGGACCCAGTTCCAAGAAGGCAAGCATGAGCTTTTACCTATACCTCAAGCAGAGATTGATGCCAATATCAATATTTCTGCTGCAGACCAAAATCCTGGCTACTAAACATTTTACGAGTTAGTTTGAGTTAGTTATTTTAAAAACAGTGTGTTTTGGTCGACACACTGTTTTTTTGCTTCAATTCTATTTTAAAAAAGCTGTATCTTAAAAATTTGAACACATATCCAAATGGATTTTAATATGTACGGTAAAACACTGGTATACTCCATTATCCTTCTTTTTTTGGTGAATTGCACCAAAGAATCCAATAAAGTGGAAACAAAATTATTTACGGGTTTAGACCCGGAGCTTAGTGGTTTACACTTTAATAATACCCTTACGGAGAATGATTCCTTAAATTATTTTACCTATTCGTACCTGTACATGGGTGGTGGCGTATCTGCTGGGGATATTAATAATGACGGCTTGGTTGACCTTTACTTTACCGGAAATCAAGTTTCTAACAAATTATATCTGAACAAGGGTAATCTTCAATTTGAGGATATTACGGAAAAGGCCGGCGTAACAGGTGATAACCGTTGGTATACCGGAGTTACCATGGCCGATGTAAATGCAGATGGATTTCTAGATATCTATTGTTCCGTAGGTGGCAAATTCGGTCCAAAGGACAATGAACTTTACATGAATAACGGAGATGGTACTTTCACCGAAAAAGCGGCAGAATATGGTCTTAAAGATATAGGCAACAGTGTGCAAGCTACTTTTTTTGATTATGATAAAGATGGTGATCTAGACCTGTTCGTAGCCAACTACCCTCCTACTAAATTTGACTCTCCCACTTTTGTTTATTCATATAAGATGAAAAATGTCCAGGACCATGAATCCGGGCACTTGTACCAAAACAACGGACAGACCTTTACCAATGTTACCGAAGCCTCGGGACTTAAAGCATACGGACTTTCCTTAAGTGCCACCGTAGGCGACCTCAACAATGACACCTGGCCAGATCTTTACGTATCCAATGATTTTAATTCCCCTGATTTCATGTACATTAATAATCAGGACGGTACGTTTAAAGAAGTGGTAAAACAAGCTACATCCCATACTGCGTTTTATGGTATGGGAGCCGATATAGCAGATTTTAACGACGATGGAAACCTAGATATTTTCCAGGTAGATATGGACGCCAAATCCAACCGACGAAAAAAGGCCAATATGGCCAGCATGAATCCGCAACTGTTTTGGGACGTAGTAGATGCCGGATTCCATTACCAGTACATGCACAATTGTATGCAAATGAATTCTGGAGTTTTTGAAGATGGCATTCCTCATTTTTCCAATGTTTCTAGAATTACCGGCACCTCTTCAACCGATTGGAGCTGGGGTCCTCTTTTTGCCGATTTTGATAATGACGGCTATAAAGACCTTTTTGTATCCAACGGTACGCGACGGGAAATCAATAATAATGACTATTTCAACAAACTGAAATCCATCAAAATAAAGAATGATACGCTACTGGAACTTAGTCAAAAAATTCCATCTGAGAAAATAGACAACTTCATTTTTAAGAACAACGGAAACTTAGAGTTCAAACGAGCCAACAAGGATTGGGGCATTGAGTTTAAAGGTTTCTCCAACGGCGTGGTCTATGCTGATCTTGATAATGATGGAGATTTGGAAATCGTTACCAATAACATAGATGATAAAGCCTCGGTTTTCAGGAACAATGCTTCGGAGAACAATAATTATGTACAAATACAGCTCAAAGGCAATAATACCAATCCATTTGGTTTAGGTGCCCGTGTATATGTAACGGTTGATGGACGGACACAAATGCAAGAATTAACGCTGACCAGAGGATTTCAGTCTTCAGTAGCTCCTATGCTTCATTTTGGATTGGGCGACGCTTCTAAAGTAGACGGATTAAAAGTGGTTTGGCCTAACGGAAAGGTTCAACAACTGCAGGCGGTAAAAGCCAACCAAGCACTGACCTTAAATTTTGAGAGTGCTGTTACGAATATTGAGAAAAAGGGATTTCAAACTAAATTATTTGCCACGGTTACCAACTCAAAGTTCCCTGAATATCAACATACAGAAAACAAATATGATGATTTTGAGGACCAGGTTCTGCTCCCACATAAAATGTCCTCTTTTGGTCCTACTCTTGCTGTTGGAGACCTTAACAATGATGGTCTGGATGACTACTTCGTAGGGGGCTCTTCCGGAAATCTTGGTAGTATATTTTTACAGACGTATGATGGCTTTGAAAAGCAATCTTCTAACTTTTTACAAAATGATATAATAAGTGAGGATTCCGGTTCTTTAATTTTTGATGCCGATGGGGATGGAGATAATGACCTCTACGTGGTAAGTGGAGGATATGAATTTTCAGAAAACTCTAATGCATTACGAGATAGATTATATCTAAACGACGGCCGAGGCAATTTCCAAAAATCTGATGCCACGGCCCTACCGGATTTAAAAATTAGTGGTTCCCAAGTCTATCAATCCGATTTTAATGGAGATGGCAAACCGGACCTTCTGGTCTTAGGCAGACAGATTCCTAAAAACTACCCTAGCCCTACTTCCAGTTACCTTCTTAAAAACACGAGTACAAACGGCAACGTTAGTTTTGAAGTCTTTGAAGATATACAACCACAAGAATTCCAAAATCTGGGCATGGCCACCAGCGCCTTAATTACAGATTTTAATAATGACAACAGACAGGATATTATGATTGTGGGCGAATGGATGCCCATACGCATGTTCCAAAATACCGAGAACGGTTTTGAGGAAGTTTCTGAGTCTTGGGGGCTCACTAAAGATACTACAGGCTGGTGGTGGAGCATTCAACAAGGCGATTTTGACAAGGATGGCGATATGGATTATGTTTTGGGCAACAATGGTGAAAACTATAAATATAAGGCCACTGAGGAAGAAACGTTTGATATTTTCGTGAGCGATTTTGATAAGGACAACAACCAAGATATTGTACTCAGTTACTATAATGATGGTAAACAGTACCCTGTTCGTGGCCGTGGATGTTCGTCTCAGCAGATTCCTGCTATAAAACAGAAGTTCCAGGATTACGAGAGTTTTGCCGAAGCAACCTTAGAAGATGTCTACACAGAAAAGTCTCTGGAATCCGCGCTTCATTATCAAGTAAAATCCTTCGCCAGTATCTATTTAGAAAATAAGGACGGGAAATTTATAGTTCATAAGCTTCCGGTGTTAGCGCAAACCTCTAGCATTAACGAAATATTGGTAGACGATTATAATAAGGATGGAAACCTAGATATTCTTGTAGCGGGCAACCTTTATGCCTCGGAGGTTGAGACCCCACGTAACGATGCCAGCCACGGACTCTTCCTAGAAGGTAACGGAGAAGGAGGTTTTACACCTATAACAGCTTCTGAAAGCGGCTTTTTTGTTACTGGAGATGTGAAGCATATGGCCCCTATTCAAGTAAATTCCCAATCCTACATTCTAGCGGCCAAAAACAATGATTATTTGCAGTTTATAGCACTTAAAAAGAAAGAGGGACTACCACAATGATAGTCCCTCTTTTTCTTCATTATAAAATCCGATTAAAATTCTTTATATGGGTCTAAGGTTACGATACTCCCATCTGGATTATAAGTAATCTCCGCAACTTTTACAGACCGTAAATGTGTAACCCCTCGGGAAAGACTAGAGTCATGGTAGAACAGATACCACTTGCCATCTACCTCACAAATGGAATGGTGAGACGTCCAACCCACAACCGGATTCAAGATGCGTCCGGCATAGGTAAAAGGTCCGTATGGATTATCACCTATAGCGTAACAAATGAAATGGGTATCTCCAGTGGAATATGAGAAATAGTATTTGCCGTTGTATTTGTGTAGCCATGATGCTTCAAAGAAACGTCTGTTATTATCCCCTTCTAACAAAAGGTTACCATTGGCATCCAAAATTTGTACTTCTTTTGGCTCCTCGGCAAACTCCAGCATATCGTCCGTTAACTTGGCTACGATAGGCAATAAGGCCGTTTCTTGGGGTTCGGGCATTTCATTGGTCTTATCATAAGCATTTTTACGGTACTTTTGGAGCTGTCCGCCCCAGATTCCACCAAAATACATGTAGTAGCTTCCATCCTCGTCTTCGAATACTGCTGGATCAATGGAATAACTTCCCTTAATAGCTTCGGGTTGGGGCGTAAAAGGTCCTTCTGGAGCATCGCCTACGGCAACACCTATTTTAAAAATTCCATTATAATCCCTAGCTGGAAAGTACAAATAATACTTCCCGTCTTTATGGGCCGCATCCGGTGCCCACATTTGCTTCTCCGCCCAGGGCACGTCATCCACATGAAGTGCAACCCCATGGTCTACCGTTTCACCCGCTATTCCGTTCATGGAAAGCACGTGGTAATCCTCCATCGCAAAATGGCTTCCCAAATCATCAAAAGGAATCCCGGATTCGATATCATGAGATGGGTAAATGTAAATTTTTCCGTTAAAAACGTGGGCAGAAGGGTCTGCGGTGTATATGTGCTTTACCAATGGCTGAGAAATAGCCGTTTCGTTCAACTTATCAAAATCGATATTTTCTATAGATTCTTCTGGCATGAAATCTTGTGTTTTGTTTTAGATATTATTTTTCTCTTCGTTTCTTTAAATCCAATTCTATGCGGGTTTCCGTTGTTTTGTTGATTTCATAGAAAAACAACAAACCTATACCTATCAAAAACGGAATGGCCGGATAGATACTAACCAACATTCGGGTACCTTGCACTGCAGTTTCCGGCTGCACAATGGCTTCTCCGGCTACCACTGCTTCTTTTGAAACATAACGGTACATACCCAATATAGCGGTTACCAATGCGCTCCCTATACTTAAACCTCCTTTTAACCCTACCATCATGGCAGAGAAAATTATGGCTGTGGCCCTACGGTTGTTCTTCCATTCGGAGAAATCTGCAACGTCTGCAATCATGGCCCAAAGCAAGGGTATGGTGATACCGTAAAAGAAGCCGTGTAAAATTTGTGAGATAAAAATCAACCCAATAGAAGTAGGTGCAAAAAAGTAAAAGAAAACTATGAACAGTGTTGATAAAAATAGGGCTACCATAAAAACATCCCTTTTACCATAGGTATCTGCGAACCGTTTTGAGAGCGTAATACCCACAATCATAAAAATAATTCCCCCGGCATTAAAAAGGCCAAAACCAGCAGATACCGGATTTTCCCCAAAGAAGTTGACCCCAATAGCGGACAAACCATCAAGAACGGGCTGTATAAAAAGGGTAAGGCTTTCTTCGTTTACGTAATTTTCAAAATAATACACATAAGAGCCACCTTTCATGGCCAAGGTTATGAATACCAAAGTGGTAAGTACCAACATAATAATCCACGGCCTGTTACCGAACAAGTCACCCAAATCTTCCTTAAGTGTAGATTTCTGTTCCAAAGTAGGAACAATGCGTTCTTTAGTGGTTAAAAAGGTAATAATCAGCATTACGGTTCCTATAATGGCCAACCAGGTCATTACAATTTCAATACCAACGGCTTTATCACCACCTCCAGCAGATTCGATTATAGGCAACATAAAAACCTGAACAAAAAACTGTGCGAACATAACCGCTACAAAGCGGTAAGCAGACAAACTGTTTCTCTCGCCCATATCACCCGTAATAACCCCACTTAAGGCCGAGTAAGGCAGGTTGTTCGCAGCGTACAGTAATAATAGCAGCGTATAGGTTACCACGGCATAAATGACCTTGCCCTTATAGGCAAAATCAGGTGTACTGAACGCCAACAGCGCCACTATTCCTAGCGGAATGGCCGTAAACAAAATCCAAGGTCTAAACTTACCCCATTTGGAAGTGGTACGGTCCGCCAAAGCCCCTATAATAGGATTAAAACCAAAGGCCGCAATAAGACCCACGGTAAGCATAATGGCCGATGCATGGTTGGTTTCCAAGCCATAGATGTCCGTGTAGAAATAGGCCAGGTACGTCATTAAGGTCTGAAAGACCAAATTTGCCGAGAGATCGCCCAGACTATAGCCTATTTTTTCCTTAACGGATAATTTTTGAGATTCTAAATTCATGAAGATTAATGTTGGTTGGTAGCATCGGTTTTTAAGCCTGTAACAGCGTAGTATGCTTTTTTGGTTTTGTACTCCCGATCAAAAAGTAGCGGATAGTTGGTACGGTCTTTAATGGGCCAATTGTTAAGCCACGAGCTTCTATCGTTCACGCCCCAGAACGTAACCCTGTCAATTTTATCGCTGTGCTTCAAGAAAAGCTTAAAAATATCTCGGTAACGCTCCGCCAACTGTACTTCTACAGAATCCGGCAAGGCATCCGGGTATGGATTCATTTCCTCGCTGTTCTCAAAGTTCTGGCTTATTTCCGCGCCCTCCAGCTCCCAAGGGTTGGGCAGAACGGTAACGTCCAATTCGGTTATGGCTACTTTAATCCCTAATTTGGCATAGGCTACTATACTTGCCTCTACTTCATCCAACGAAGGTTCCGTAAGACCCCAGTGGGCCTGCATACCAACCCCGTGAATTTTAGCACCGTTCTTTTGAAGGTTTTCTATAAGCCTAATGGCGCCTTCCCTCTTTTTAGGCTTCCACATGTTATAGTCATTGTAATACAACTCTGCGGCAGGATCGGCCTTTTCTGCCATTTTAAAAGCGAACTCCAAATAGCGCTCTCCCATTACTTCCAAGAAAACGGATTCCCGTAGAGAGCCATCCTCGTTAAGCGCTTCGTTCACCACGTCCCAACTGTCTATCTTACCCTTGTACCTATCTGCAACCGTGGTAATGTGTTCTTTAATATAGTTGGCCATTTGGGCGCTATCCTTCACGGAATTCATCCATTGGCCAATTTGGCTATGCCATAACAATGTATGCCCTACAATATGCATATTATTCTTTTTGCCCAACGCCACATATTTGTCCGCCATCTCAAAATTATAGGTATCGGGAGATGGATGAAGGGCTTCCCATTTCATAACGTTTTCCGGGCTTAGCGAATTGAAATCCCCTTTCAAGACTTTAAGCGCTTTTGCATCGTTTCCTGTAATAATCCGGTCGTTTACGGCCGCCCCGATATAAAAGTCTTTTTCATATACTTTCTTGAGACTGGTAGCATCATCTTCGGTTTGAAAATTGCTTTCCCTGATTTTTCCAAAACCGAACAAAAACAACAGAATTGCAAAAAATAATACAACGGATTTAAACATATCATTAATTTAAAAAGGTTAAATAAAGAAATTGATAATAGCTCCTTTCTGTTTTGAAGACTATAGTTTGATAAAAGTCGGAAAATAAGCAGGTGGGCCATACTACAAATGAAGCGCAGTATAGAACATTTGTGGCATTTTGTTTTGCAAATACAATAGTACCAAAGCATTTGGGCCCTAGGCCGAAAATGAGAGTGTAAAATTATGCCTTACAAAACCGAGAAAACAGATGATAGAATCGTGTTTAATTGAAGTGAAAAAACATTGAAATAAGGTGAGTTTTCACGGCTTATTTTGAGTATTGGGGAAATTACCAATACCCATTCTCACAAACTAATCAACAAGGTTAGCATAGAAACAAAAGCCATTATTCCATAAAGAATTTTGGATGTATTGGACTTGATTGTCTTTGTCTTATAAAGTCCGTAAAAACCCAAAGGTGGCAATAAAAACAATAAGATATCTACAGTAGTGCTGCTATTATACCATTTACTCTGTTGTTTAGTTTTCATAGCAGGGTTCGTTATGTTATTCATAATTAAAACAAATTCTTAGGTTTGTAAACTGTTATTTAGCACTAAATGAGCAACCGTTTTTAAATGGGAAAATTTAGTTAAACTAAATTGATTCTACTACGATTTCTTACTTGTCAATTCTGGCACAAAGCCAAGTTGCTTCTGCAATAGGTTCATCGTTCGCGTATGCAATTCCAGATTGCTTTATTAATTTGTTGCTAACTCTAATGTTTTTAATAACATATTTAACTTCTTCGTTATAAGTCACTCCTTTTGAAAAAGTAACTTTCTCCATACTTGCCAGTCCAAAAAAACCATTTGCAAGTCCTGCTTTTTTTTAAGCCTGCACCTCCACATTGAGCCATGGATTCTATTAAAATCATTCCAGGGATAAAGTTATATTCCGGAAAACTACCCGTTAGCATTTCATTTGATTTGTCAAAACTTTTGATTCCTATAATCTCTTTTTCGTTTGCAGTAATAATTTTATCTACAAATAAAAAAGGGAATCTATGTGGAATTAATCTTTCTATTTCTGTTTCCATTTATTTCTGTTTATCATATGACGCTTAACGCTTGCACTAAATGCAGTGTGGTAGTAAGGAAACTTTTCGTTTCCGTATGTGAACGAGGCTAAAGTTTATTGTTTTGCCTAATATTTTTAAGCGGGTCTATCTGATTATAAAAGGATCGACCAAAATCTGAGATTACATATTCTTCAAATAAATCATCCTTCTCTATTATTTTTCTCCAATAAGTTAACCTGTTAACAACAGTTCCATATTGCATAAAGGTTAAATTGTATGTACTTTTATCTACAGATAAATTATTTACTTCAACAACATAAAATCTATCGACGAACATATTATTATTTACAAAATTTGGATTAATAGCCAAATTGACACTTTTTAAATTACTTTGCCTACTTGGGTACATTAAAATATCTGTTCTTGTATCATGATCTCTAAAAAGAGAATTATGAGCAATTGTTGCGGATAAAGAATAGCTATCATCACTAATGAAGCAATTGTCTAAATATTCAAGATATTTAATTAACCCTTCTCTTTTATCCAATGATAATTTTTTTTCAAATATTTGGTCTAGTTTTTCAACTAAAGTCGAATTCATTTCTTTAAAAGTATTTTCCTTAGGCAATGGACTTCTTAAGAAATTCTCAAAAAATAAAATTTCTTCAGTGGGTTTAACTTTCCACCTTGAAATGCAGAATTGTTTTTTTTCGAAATCATTATCTCTAATAACTTCAAACAATGAAGTTCCAGGGTCATTAGAGCAATAGAAAACAGGTGTTTTCGGAAAATTACATCTACCCATTTTTGTCATATGCGATGGAGGGTGAGAGTGTTCTAAAAAAATATCTGGATTAGTGAAAGTAGATAAATCTCTGACCCGAAATAGATTCAAATTGAATTCGTTACATTTTTTCGGTTGTAATAAATGAGGGTAAGCCTTGAATTCTTTTTCAATTGGAGCCAAAACGTTTTTTTTAAACTCATTTATATTTTGATTGTCAGATTCCTTGAATTTTGGAAACTTATATTTTTCTAGTTTTTGAATGGCTTTTATAGATTCTTCAAGCGTTGGGAAGTCTATCAAAGGGTCTTTTTCCATGTTTGATGAAATGGGTTATAACATACAGATATATACTATATGATTATAAATTTATATTCCTCCCCTAATTTAACTAAATCTAGCGAAGTCTTAAGATTTGTACTACAATAAAAATTAATATGTACTTACTTTACTTCTGTAGGAAGAAACCCAAACTGGGCCTTAAAGCATTTGGTGAAATAAGAAGGAGAGGAAAAGCCTACTTTAAAGCAGACCTCGCTGATAGATTCGTTTCCGTTCTCTATCATTTTCTTGGCTTTTTCAAGCCTTATCTTTCTTAAGAATTCATTTGCGGAGTAACCGGTGAGCGCTTTAATCTTCCGGTATAATTGACTTCTACTTAGGTTAAGCTCTTCTGCCAGCTGCTCTACATTAAGGTTTTCATCCGATAGGTTGGCGGTAACATAATCCAGCACTTTGGAAATGAAACCTTTATCCAGTTCGGAAGTGTTTTCGGGTACTTTTACATTATTGGAATCGTTTAAATACTTATTAAAAAGTACCTGCCTACTACTAAGAATCTGCTTTAGTTGAGCTTTTAAAACGGTCATCTCAAAAGGTTTGGTCAGGTAGATATCCGCTCCAGAATCAATTCCTTTTACCCAATCCTCCGTCATGGTTTTGGCCGTTAACATAAGTATAGGAATATGGCTTGTTTTTAGGTCTTCCCTAATATGTCTACAAAACTCAAAACCATCCATTTCGGGCATAACCACATCCGACAGGATAATATCCGGAGTTCTTTTTTCCGCAGCTTTTAGTCCCTCTGTACCGTTTACGGCTTCAATAACGGTATACTCTTCCTTAAGTTCGTTTTTTAGGTAGCTACGCAGTTCCGCATTGTCCTCTACAATGAGCAAAGTAATGCCGGAGCCTTTATTGGTAAGTCTTTCCACTATATCTTCATCTACCCTGGCCAGTGGTAAGCCATCCGCTTTAGGTGTTGGTTTTAAGAAAAGTTCGCTAGGTTTAAAATGGGCATTCCCCAACGGCAGGAAAATCTTGAACTTGGTTCCGATACCTTCTTCGCTTTCTACGGTAATTTTTCCTTTTAACAAATCTACAAAACTCTTTACCACTTCTAAACCAATACCTGTACCGCCATAATACTGGCTGTTCATTTTTTCAACCTGATAGAAACGCTCAAAAACCTTTTCCAATTCGTCCTTACCAATACCGCTTCCGGTATCCTCAATATAAATTTCCAAGGCCTGAACGGGCTCTTCCTCGTTTAAAAGGGGCAATATAATTTTATCGGCACGTTTATAAATACCCACGGTAATGGTGCCTTTATCCGGTGTAATCTTAAAGGCATTGGAGAGAATATTAAAAATGACCTTTTCCAGCATGGAGGGATCGCTCCATAGCGTTATGGGCGGTTCATCCGACTCAACCACCAAATGCACATCCTTTAGTGTAGCTTCTTCCTCAAAATGACCGGTTATCTCCTTTACAAAAGACACGGCTTCCAGTTCAGATACTTTAACGTTCAGCTTGTTGATGTCCAGTTTTCTAAAATCCATCAACTCATCTATCAACCGTTTTAACCGATTGGTATTCTTATGGATAATGCTCAACTTCTCTTTCATTTTCTTTGAAAACACCTCTTCCGAATCTCGCAGAATGTCTTCCAAAGGATTTAATATAAGGGTAAGCGGGGTTCTAAACTCGTGAGAGATATTGGTAAAGAATTGAATTTTTCTATCGTTCAACACTTCTTCCTGCAGTCGTTTTTCACGTTCAAACTGCACTATGCGCTTTTCACGTATGCGCTGGCTGGCCAGATTCACTAAGAAATAGGTAATGAGAAGAATAGCCAAAACATATAGAAATATGGCCAGATTGGTACTCCACCACGGCGCCAAAACCGTAATGACCATTGCCGTTGGGGTATTGTTCCAAACCCCGTCATTATTGGCGGCCTTTACTTTAAAAACATAATCGCCAGCAGGCAGGTTGGTATAGGTGGCACTTCTTGTACTACCTACATAGTTCCATCTATTATCAAACCCTTCCAGAATATAGGCGTACTGGTTTTTTTTGGGCCTTGTAAAATTAATTCCGGCGTACTCTATGGTAAAAACGGACTGGTCATGGGAAAGAGTCATGGCCTTGGTACGATTAATTACCTTCTCTAAAGGCGAGTCTTCCGTTCCCGGAACCACGGATTTATTGAAGAGTTTAAAATCCGTAAAATATACTTCTGGTTCGTGCTCATTAAAATTCAGGTTCTGCGGGTCTATAGAATTTACGCCCTCATAACTCCCAAAATATAATATACCGGCTTCATCCTTAAAAGTGGAATTAAAATTGAAATCATTGGCCAGAAGTCCGTCGTGAACATCAAAATTCTTGAAATTCTCTTTTTCCACATCCATTCTAGAAATGCCATTGTTGCCCCCCAACCAAATGGCGCCATTATTGTCCTCTAAAATAGAAGCTATGGTCTGTTGGCTTAGACCGTTCCTATCTCCGTACCAAGTAAACGAGTCTTTGAAAGGGTCATATTTGCACAGACCTCCGCCGTCCGTGCCTATCCAAATAATGCGGTTACTATCCTCATATAAGGATATAATTCTATCTACTATAAGCTGTTGACTCGTATCTGCATGCATGCGCTCCACCAAAGAAATAGCCTTGTCTCCTTCGGAAAAATCACTTTTAATTTTGTACAGTCCGCCTGTGGTACCCAACCAGATAAAACCATTGCTATCTACCAGAACCTTACGTACCTCTCCGTGATGGGGTACCTGGTCCTGAAAAATTTGGTCTACATGAGGTGAGAATTTTTGGGTTTTAGGATTATAGGAATGTAAACCCGTTACATAGGAGCCAATCCAGATTATTCCGTTTTTGTCCTCATCAAAGGTCATGATACGGTTACTGGTTAATCCGCCATTGGTATTGGAAATTTTATAATTTTTAAAGGCTGTAGCATTCTTTTCCAGAAAGTAAATGCCCGAGTTCCATGTTCCTACCCAGAGATTGCCCTTACTGTCAAAAAACATCCCTGAAACCGCAGCGGCATGCAGGTTCGTGGCTATCCCGTTTTGAGGGTCTTTCAAATGTACAATGCTATTGTGTTTAGTGTCATATACATCTATTCCACCACCATCCAAACCTATCCACAGTTTTCCTTTTTTATCGCTCACAATACCCGTAACGGATGGCAACAGCAAAGAGTTATTGATGTTCGCCAAGCTCTTTATATCTCTGAACTTATCGTACAACTTGTCATAAACCCCTACCCCCTTGTTGTAGTAGCCGATCCAGATACGCTCTTGGCTATCTACAAATACGGACCAGATGGAATTGGATTTAATACTGTTTACATCAAACTTGTCATAACGATAGTTCTTGATCAGCGTTCCATCTGCCTTTAGGACAAAAAGGCCGTCATTTTCCGTACCGCATATGATATTACCATCTGCAGCTTGAGCGATTGAAAAAACCCGCTCCGGAGTTATTTCAAAGGAGTCTATCCTGTATTTGTTCCCGGATATGAATTTTATTTTCACTAAACCATCCGATAAGGTTCCCAACCAAATGGCCCCTTCTTTATCCTGAAATAAAGTCTCGATATTCCTTGATAGACTTTTGACTTCCTCTCCCTTTTCATTTACTATTTGTGAGGGTATGACCTTAACTCCATCATACTCAAAGAGACCATAATTTGTGGCCACATAGATTTTACCCGTGGTGCTTTTTAAAATATAGTTGACCTGAAGTGTGGCTATATCTATAGTAGATTGAATGGGAATTGACTCACTTTTCATAGTCAAAGGGTCTACCCTAAATACACCATGATAATGTGAGCCCACTAAGAGTTCTCCATTAATACCTTCTTGAATGGCCCTAATAAGGATACTTCCTTGTCTTGCGGTATCATTCCCAAGTTCTACTTTATCAAAATTATCAAGGTCTGTGTTGTAGAGATCAAGACCTGTTTCCGTACCCACCCAAAGTCTATCCGAACGGTCTATATACGAGGTATGTATAAGCGAGTTACTTATTGACTTGGGTTCGTTTATATCTTGTTTATAGGTGATAAAATCAATGCCATTATACTTTTTTAACCCAACGCCATTGGTTCCTATCCAGATAAGTCCCATACTATCTTCAACAATAGTTGAGACCGCTCTTTGTGTATTGTCCTGCTCAATATTTACAAAATTATATTCCGTTTCCGAATTTTGGGCATACAGGCAATCTTGCGCAAAAAACGCACAAAAAATTAAGACCAAAATTACCTTTACAAACTTCATATATAAGTACCGCCTTACGGATGAATTATAGATTACCGATTTAAATCTAAAACGAACGCCTTTTCATGCCTGCCTGAAGATAGACCAATTGATCAATTCACACAAACGGAACAGTTGGCCGACGCTCTGGCACCATGAAAGGAAAAGCTGTCACCAAAGCATCTACATTTAATACTGGATACAAAAGACATCACAAACCAAATTGCCGGTAGATCAGACCACCGGCAATTTCATGTATTGAATCAAAAATTAACCATTGGGGCGACCATGGCTACATGGTCTACTTTCTTTAGGTTTTTATTCGTTTCCTTTGTTATAATCTGCCAAAAACTTCTCTAAACCACTATCCGTTAACGGGTGCTTTAGAAGGCCTTCAATTGCCGATAATGGACCTGTCATTACATCAGACCCTAATTTGGCGCAGTTAATAACATGCATGGTATGACGTACGGATGCGGATAAAATCTGTGTATCAAAACCGTAGTTGTCATAGATCAAACGTATTTCTTCGATCAAACGTAAACCATCTGTTGAAATATCGTCCAGTCTTCCTAAAAACGGAGAAACGTAGGTAGCTCCCGCTTTAGCGGCCAATAACGCCTGTCCCGCGGAAAAAACTAAAGTAACGTTGGTCTTTATTCCCTTGTCCGAAAAATATTTACAGGCCTTAACTCCATCTGCAATCATAGGTAATTTTACCACAATCTGCGGATGTAAAGCGGCCAATTCTTCGCCCTCCTTAATCATACCGTCATAATCTGTCGCAATGACCTCAGCCGAAACATCACCTTCAACCTTCTCACAAATAGCCAAGTAATGCTTTAGAATATTGTCCTTTCCAGTAATCCCTTCCTTGGCCATCAAAGAAGGGTTGGTAGTTACGCCATCCAAAACACCTAATTCGTAGGCGCTTTGAATGTCGTTTAAATTTGCTGTATCTATAAAAAACTTCATATATCCTAGATGTACTGATTAACAATGTTTTCGAACAATTCTTGCTTACCACTCTTAAGCTCTAACTCACCATTAGTTACCGCTAAATCGTATAAGTTCTCAAGGCTTAATTTACCTGCTTCAAACTCTTTTCCTTTCCCTGAATCAAAAGAGCTGTAACGGTTTTCACGAAGCTTGGTATAATCAGAAGACTGGATAATTTTATCGGCCGTAATTAAACCTCTTGCAAACGTATCCGCACCTCCAATATGAGCTAAGAAAATATCTTCAAGGTCTGTAGAATTTCTTCTAATTTTAGCATCAAAGTTTACACCACCACCTTGTAAGCCTCCTGCTTGCAAGAAAACCAACATAGCTTCTGTAGTCTCCAAAATATTGTTCGGGAACTGATCCGTATCCCATCCGTTTTGGTAATCCCCACGGTTGGCATCCAAGCTTCCTAACATTCCGGATTTTGCGGCAACTTCCATTTCATGCTGAAAAGTGTGCTGTGCCAAAGTTGCATGGTTTACTTCAATATTAATTTTGAAATCTTTATCCAATCCGTACTCTTTCAAGAAACCGATTGCCGTAGCCGAATCAAAATCATACTGGTGCTTGGTTGGCTCCATTGGTTTTGGCTCGATAAAGAAATTACCTTTAAAACCTTGCTTACGGGCATAATCTCTAGCTATAGTTAAGAACTGTGCCATATGGTCTAATTCGCGACCCATATTGGTGTTCAAAAGAGACATATAACCTTCACGACCTCCCCAGAAAACATAATTCTCTCCATCTAATGCAATAGTAGCATCCAAAGCCAATTTTACCTGACCACCTGCTCTAGCAACCACATCAAAATCAGGGTTGGTAGCAGCACCGTTCATGTACCTTGGGTTAGAGAAACAGTTAGCCGTACCCCACAATAATTTAATACCTGAAGCTGCTTTTTTCTCCTTGATATACTCAGTAATAGTAGCTAATCTTTTTTCTGATTCAGCGAAAGTTGGACCTTCTTGAATTAAATCGAAATCATGAAAACAGAAATAATCGAAACCCATTTTGCTGATAAACTCAAAAGCGGCATCTGCCTTGTCTTTTGCAGCTTGAACGGCATCAGAAGATTTATCCCACTCAAAACTTTGTGTACCTGGGCCAAATGGATCAGAACCCTGTCCACAGAACGTATGCCAGTATGCAATGGCAAACTTGAAATGTTCCTTCATGGTCTTGCCCGCAACAACTTGATCCGGGTTGTAATATTTAAACGCTAGAGGGTTGTCTGATTCTTTCCCTTCAAACTTAATGTCTCCAATACCTTTAAAATACTCTTTGTCTCCTAATAATGCCATGTTACTTGTTTTTTAATAATTGTTCTAATTCTTTTTTCCATGCGGAATATGCGGATTGCAATGCTTCTTTTTCTGCGGAAGGTTTATAGCTCATGACATAATCATTGGCCATAATCTGTTCCCCAAAGCTTGAAAAATCGCCATCGCGTAAAATACAGGCCCTAGCTGCGCCAATAGCGCCTGTGGTATTATATATTTCTATTTCGCGATCAATAAGTGTCGCTATAGTGTTCGAGAAAATTTCCGAGCGAAACAAGTTATCGTTTCCTGCTCGTATTTTAGTAGCGGTAATACCGTCTGACCTAAGGATTTCCATACCATACACAAAAGAGAAGGCAATACCTTCCAATGAAGCTCTGCACAAATGTGCTTTGGTGTGGTTGTTTAAGTTGATACCAAAGATATTCGTCCCTAAGTCCACATTGTTCAACATGCGTTCTGCACCGTTACCGAAAGGCAATATTTTTACACCGTCCGAACCTTGTGGTACCGAATTGGCCAAATCGTTCATTTCATCGTATGAAGCAACACTTAAGTTGTTCAACAACCATCTGTATTGAATACCGGCTCCGTTGATGCAAAGTAGTTTACCCACAAATCTGTTGGCTTCACTATAATTTACGTGAGCAAAGTTGTTTACCCTCGAGCTCTCCTTAACCGAAAGATTATCCGTAATGGCATAAATAACACCAGATGTACCACCTGTAGCCGCTACCTCTCCTGGATTAAAAACATTCAATGACAATGCATTGTTGGGTTGGTCTCCTGCACGGTATAAAATAGGCGTGCCTTCTTTTAAACCTGATTCTTTTGCTCCTTGTTCCGATACTTTACTTTGAACAGAAAAAGTATCAACTATTTCAGGCACATGAGATTCGTTCAATCCGTAATAGTCCAATAACCACGTAGCCAGACTATTCGTTTTAAAATCCCAAAAAATACCTTCGGACAAGCCGGATAAGGTAGTGTTTGCCATTCCGCTTAACCTACAAGCTATATAATCTCCGGGAAGCATAAACTTATGGATACGCTCAAAAGTTTCCGGCTCGTTTTCTTTTACCCATTTTAATTTGGAAGCGGTAAAGTTGGACGGCGAATTCAATAAATTCTCACTACAACGGTCATTGCCCAATTCATCAAATGCCTTTTGACCTATGCCCACTGCCCGACTATCACACCAAATAATGGACTCGCGTAAAGGCTTTAGGTTTTCATCAACCACCACCAATCCGTGCATTTGATAAGAAATACCAATACCCGTAACCTCTTCCGGTTTTATATTGTTCTCGGACAACAATGTTTTTGTTGCGGTACACACATGTTTCCACCAGGTATCCGGGTCCTGTTCCGCCCAACCATTATTAATGGCCAAAATATCCATTTCTGTTTTAGGTTCGCTCACTACAGCTACGGGTTTACCAGTACCCACCTCTACCAAGGCCGCTTTTATTGACGAACTTCCTATATCGTAACCTATACTATACATCATCTTTTGGTGTTTGTAAGTGCCTTTGTTTTTCGGTTTAATCCTCATAGGGTATTTTGTAGACCCCTAAAAACCAAGCGCTTTTGTCAAATTTAAACTATAACTTAAAACGAGTTCCAGATAATTCGTTTCCGTACTAAAAATACGAAATACAAGCGTTTATAAATTCAAAATTTCGCAATCACAACCTATTTAAAATCAGATATTTACAATATTTTACATTTTTCGAAACGGGTTTCGTAAAAAGCGTAGGGCCAAAATGGTATTTTAGCGATCCAGAAGGTAATAAAGAAGTAAAATGGTATTGATGATATTTAGTATCTTGATGCAGTTATGAAACGAAAACTTAGTTTAGACGATATTGCAAAGCATTTTAAAGTCTCTAAATCTACCGTATCCAAAGCATTGAACGATAGCCATGAGATCAGTGCCCGAACTAAGGCTAAAATAGTTGCTTACGCCAAGGAACAGAAATATCGCCCTAACCTTAATGCCATTAATCTAAGAAAGGAATCGTCGCAATCCGTAGGTGTTATCATTCCCAATGTTCTTAATTACTTCTTTGCCCAGGTCATTAGCGGTGTGGAAAAGGTCCTGAACGATCATGGTTATAATATGATTGCCTGTATCTCCAATGAATCGTACAACAAAGAGGTTGCCATTACGGAGATGTTACGCAAAGGTGCCATTTCCGGACTTTTAGTCTCCTTGGCCGAGGAAACCGGAAAGATGGACAAAGTAGACCATTTTGAACCTTTTTTGAACAAAGGTATCCCGCTGGTGATGTTTGATCGTGTTTCCTCAAAATTAGAATGCGATAAAGTAACCATAAATGATACCAAAGCTGCCTACAATGCAACAGAGCATCTTATAAAATCCGGATGCAAGCGTATTGCCGTTGTTTCGCTTTTAGGTGACCTTGAGATTTCAAAACTGAGAATTAACGGGTACCACCAATGCTTAAAGGACCACAATATAGAACTGGACCAGAGCTTAATTTTTGAAAAACTGGAGAAGTCTTTTATGGAGGTGGAAATTCGAAAATTACTCTCTGCCGGAAAAGTAGATGCTATTTTGGGATTGGAGGAAGAAGCAGGAGTTACCTCTTTGCTGACCGCTAATTCTTTGGGCATGAAGATTCCCGAGGCGCTTTCCATAATCTGTTTTACCAACGGGGTGCTTCCCAAATATGTAAGGCCCAGCCTAACTTCTATAAGTCAACATGGGTACCACATGGGGCAACGCGCAGCCCAACGGTTGGTGAGCCGGATAGAACAGACCCAAACGGACAAAGCTTTTGAAACCGAAGTGATCAAAACCACTATGATCGAACGGGATTCTACCATACCCTTGATAAAAGCCTAACCTTTAAAAAAAGAACAATTGATTAACGCGTATGATCTGTCCTTTTTGCGGTTGCGCTACTATTTTTAAGTATTTGTAAGATTGCTTCGGGAGCTTCATAGATATTTCCTTAAGTCGCTCCATTTTATTTTCTTGGGTAAAGCTCTGTTTTTTAATCAGTTTCCAATCTTCCTTGTCATCGCTGGTCCAAACGGCTACATAGTCCAATGGCGAATCCTTTTGCTTAAAATGGATACCACAACTTAGGACCACCTCCCCAATTTCCGGTGCAGAACTGCTAAAATCAACAACGGCCACTAACGGGTCCTTCTTAAAAGAGGCCCAGTATTTAGAGAAACCTATTTTTTCATTGATGCGAACGGCATCCGTTAATATTTTCTCGGCATTGCCCGTGTACGAACTTAATAGCCCGGGGTGTAAAACTTCTACGCCCTCAGGTACCAAACCTCTATCATAAAACTCATAGGAAACCGGTTTACTGGCCAACCAACCGTCTTTATAGGCCAATGTTTTTATGGTCTGTTTTCTTTCGTCCATTAAATCTAACGCAAAGGGTTTTTCAAAAATGGTTGAAGTAGAATCCGGCTGAGAACCATCTAAAGTATAGCGTATAGCAACTCCGTTCATTTTATGTCCTAGGGAAATCAAATCACCAGAACTTATAATATTGCCTTCGTTCTCCAAAGTTGGTGGTGTTAATTCCAGCTCCTCTTCCGGGTTTGGAATGTAACCTTCGTTAATAACCACTTTGGGCAATCCATTTCTTAATGCCTCAATATCCTCTGCCTCCAAGTCCGTATTCCAAACAAACACCTCCTTTAGACTTTTTAGACCTTTTAAGTGCTCCAAAACACTGGCGTCTACATCAGTTCCGGACAAGGATAAGGTTTCCAGTTGGGTACAACTCGCCAACGCGGCAATAGATTCACTATTTACATCTGTAAAATTGAGCACCAAATGCTCCAAGTTCCCAAACTTTCCTATGGTTGCCGTATGATCTGTATTAATGGGGAGATTAGCCAAATTTAAATAGACTACTTGATCCTTTACCTTTTCCAATTCGGTTAAATTGGCATCCTGAAAAGCGCTTCGCCCGAATATTGCAACGTCCAGACCAGGTGATGAAGGAGACTTTTGAACTACCGTACGATACGGATTATTGAGTTCTTTAATTGTCTGCGGACTTACAAAACTGAAATCATACTTTTTTTCTTCCGTAAATTTTATCCATTTACTGGCAAGTAGTTGCTTTAAGGTATCGGCTTCTTTTAGTTGCGCATAATTCACTTGATGGTCTGCTCCGTGTTGGATCCAAGTCCGCATTAATTCAATTTCAGTTTCGGTAAGTTGTGGCTTTCCTTCGGGCGGCATGTGCTCTTCATCTTCAAGAGGTAAGGCTACCCTTTTTAGAAAAAGACTCTCCTCTGCATTATGGGGCAACCACAAGTCTCCATTTTCCCCTCCTTTGGTTATAGCTTCGATTGTGGTCAAATCCAAATCGCCCTTATGTTTCTGCGGATTATGGCAACTGGTACATTTCGCCTTTAGAACAGGAGCAATATATGCCGTATAAACCGGTGTATTTTCATCTATAATTTCCTCTTTTGAAGCGGTAATGGGCTCCATTAAAAAATTAGTGCCATGCGTCAATCCCGCACCAAAATGCCCGCCTACCATAACACCTATCAAACCCACATACAATAATACCTGAAACACTTTTGGATAGGAATAACACCAAACAAGCGCATAGATCACAAAGCACAAGGCCACGCCTACCCATTTATGGAGCGTTAGCAACTCCGAATCATACCCTTCCAACGATAACAAAAGCCCCATAAGGGTTGCCAGAACCGTTGTAAAGGATGTAAGCAATAACAGCGCAAAGTTTATCTTTTTAAAAGCGGCGGGTTCCAATTGCTTTTTAAACAGATTGAGTACTACCAAAAGTACAATGAACGCTACCGGAAAGTGCAATACCAAAGGATGCATCCGTCCTAAAGGTTGTACCCAAAAGGGAACCTTCATATAGCCTTCAAAGAGTACTAAAAATGCCAATAGTACATGCAGAAAGAACAAAACGTTCAAAACGTAGGGAACCGCTTTTTTCATATAGCTAGGCTAGAATATCTTTTACCACATGGCCATGAACATCCGTTAAACGGAACCTTCTACCCAGATGCTTATACGTTAATTTTTCATGGTCTAAGCCCATTAAATGCATAATAGTAGCATGCAGATCGTGAATATGCACCGGACTTTCCACTATGTTATACCCTAACTCGTCTGTCTTACCATAAGAGATACCCGATTTTACACCGCCACCGGCCAAAAAGATACTGAAACAACGTGGGTGGTGATCACGCCCGTAGTTGTCTCTTGTGAGTTTTCCTTGGCAATAGTTGGTTCTACCGAATTCTCCGCTCCATATCACCAAGGTTTCATCTAAAAGTCCCCTTTGTTTTAAATCGGTGATCAGGGCTGCGGAAGCCATATCCACATCTTTGGCCTGTCCTTTAATCTCGCCTACCAGATCATTGTGCTGATCCCACCCTTGGTGGTACAATTGTACAAAACGCACCCCGGATTCGGAGAGCTTTCTTGCTAGCAAGCAGTTGGCCGCATAGGTGCCCGGCACCATACAATCCGGCCCGTACATTTTTTTGATGTGATCGGGCTCATTGGATACATCCGTAATCTCGGGAACGGCCGTTTGCATCCTAAAAGCCATTTCATACTGCTTTATTTTTGCCGGAATTTCCGGGTCGCCAAACTCATCGTACCCTAGCTGATTTAAAGACGCCAAGTGGTCTAGCATCTTACGCCGGGTTTCACGGTCCATTCCCTTGGGGTCGTTCAAATATAAAATAGGGTCTTCACTGGCACTCAATTGCACCCCTTGGTGCGAGCTGTCCAAAAACCCATTAGACCATAATTTTGAATATACACCTTGACCGTTACCCTTGCCCTTTGAAAGTAACACACAATAGGCCGGTAAATTTTGATTTTCACTACCCAGACCATAACTGAACCATGAACCAATACTGGGCCTATTCCCAACCTGAGCCCCAGTTTGCATAAAAGTTAGTGCCGGATCGTGGTTAATAGCATCCGTATGCATGCTCTTGATCATGCAAATATCATCTGTGATTTTGGCGATATGCGGAAAAAGCTCACTTACCCAAGTACCGGATTCCCCATATTGCTTAAAGCTGAATTTGGACCCGACTAACGGAAACGATTTTTGCCCCGCTGTCATACCCGTTAACTTTTGCTCTCCTCTAATTGAATGCGGTAGCTCTTGGCCGAACATATCGTTCAATTTGGGTTTGTAATCAAAAGTCTCCAATTGGGAAGGTGCCCCGTTCTGTACCAATAAAATAATCCGTTTGGCTTTGGCGGCAAAATGCTTTAATCCCAAGGGCAACTGTTCTTCCGCTGCTTTTTTACCTTTTAGCAAATCGGGCATTAAAAGGGAACCTAAGGCTACGCCCCCTACTCCCATGGCCATTTTACCCAAAAAGTGTCTACGGTTCGTATTCAAATAATGTTCAAAAACTTCTTTATCCATATCTTTTGATTGAACGTTAACCTTTTACTATGGTTTCTTCCAGGTTATAGATGGTGTGAACAATCTGCATTAGTGCGGCAACTTTCACCTCATCCCTACCCTTTAAAATGGGGTACTCCCCAACTTCAATAAAATCTTTTGCTTTCTGCGTATCGTTCGCAAATGCCTCTTCCTGATCTTGGTAATACTCTACCAACATTTCCTTTTCCTTGGGCTTTATACTCCTACAGAGAATGCGCTCAAAGGCTTTCTCTATTTTTTCATCTACCGTACTTTCTTCCTGTATTAAACTTTCGGACAGTACTCTTGCCGCTTCAAGAATGGTAGGGTCGTTCAAGGCTATGAGTGCCTGGAGCGGAGTCATGGTTGACTGCCTCTTTACCTCGCATTGATCCCGTGTGGCCGCATCAAAAGTCAGTTGAACCGGTGGCAGGGTTGTCCGTTTTATAAAAATATAAATTCCCCTTCTATACAGGTCCTTCCCATGATCTTGCACATAATTGGCCAAAATACCACGTCCTGAACTGGCTGCTTCCCAAATACCATCAGGTTGGTATACTTTTACGCTACGGCCTCCTATTTCATCATTTAATAAACCGCTGGTTGCCAATGCATGGTCCCTAATCGTTTCTGCACTAAACCGTAAGCGCGTCATGTGCGAAAGGTATCTGTTGTCCGGGTCTATGGCCAGCTTTTTATCATCAACCACCGAAGACTGTCTGTAGGTAGATGACATGACTATTTGCTTCACCAAACGTTTCATATCCCAATCGTTCTCCATAAAATCTGCGGAAAGCCAATTTAATAGCCCTATGTGCGTGGGCAGGTCTCCCTGCATACCAAAATCTCCAGAAGACCTAACGATACCTTCGCCAAAAATTTCTTGCCATACCCTATTCACAAAAACACGGCTCGTTAATGGATTCTTTTCATCAAAAAGCCATTTGGTAAGACCAAGCCTGTTACGATCATAAACCAAGGTATCAAATTTTAAAACCGACTCCGGTGTGCTGGGCTGGACAATTTCACCTTTATCATCATACACACCCCTATTTAGCAAATGGGTGGTTCTAATATCCGGTTTCTCCTCTATAACCATAACCTCTACATCTTCCGGTTCCTTTTTGTTCACGAACGGGAGTTCCTTTTCTACAACTTCATCCGTAAGTGTAATTAATGGAGGCTCTGCCAATACTTCGCCCATTGGTTTTGGTCTATGCACTACCTTATCAAAGAAGGCAAAGGTGCTGAAGTAGTCTTTCTGCGAAATGGGATCGTACTTGTGATCATGGCACTTGGCACACTCCAAGGTGAGTCCTAAAAAAGCCTTCCCAAAAGTATTGGTACGATCAGTTACATTTTCTATCCTGAACTCTTCTTCTATAATACCGGCCTCTTGGTTTATTTTATGATTCCTATTGAAACCCGTTGCCAAAATGGTCTCTATGTTTTTAGTGGGCATCAGGTCTCCCGCCAACTGGTAGGTTACAAACTTTTTGTAGCTATAATTTTCGTTAAAAGCATGAATTACCCAATCCCGCCATGGCCACATGGTACGCAACTGATCGTTCTGGAAACCGTGCGAATCTGCATAGCGCGCCACATCTAACCAATGACTCGCCATTTTCTCACCGTAATGAGGACTGGACAATAACTCATCTACTATTTTCCCATAAGCATCGGGAGCATTATCCGATATGAATTTTTTACGCATTTCCGGAGTGGGCGGCAAACCTGTAATATCCAAAGAAACCCTTTTTAACAGACGTTCCTTATCCGCAATTTCGTTGGGTTCAAGACCGACTTCGCTCAGTTTATCCAAAACAAAATGGTCAATTTCGTTATTCACCCAATCTGAATCCGTATTTGGAATTTTTGGTTTTTTCACCGGAATGAATGCCCAGTGAGGGTCATAGACCGCTCCCTGCTCTATCCACTTTTTCAACACCTTTATTTCGTAATCTGAAAGCTTTAAATTGGATTCCAACGGTGGCATAAGGTTGGAACTATCTTTGGTCGTAATCCGTTGATACACCATGGATTTTTCAATATTCCTAGGCACAATAGCAAACTCGTTTTCCGAATCCTTTAATGCCTTATACGCCCCTTCAGGAGTATCTAGCCGCAGGTCTGCAGACCTTTTATTGGCATCAGGACCGTGGCAATTAAAACACTTGTCCGACAAGATGGGACGCACATCAAAATTATAGTCTACCCTATCCGGCACTTTTTTCTGCGGGATGGAAGCATATTGCCCTTGGTCCTTGCAAGAGACCAGAAGTACGCCCAAAATTAGGAGATGTAAGACCTGTTTTTTCATGAACTATACCCTTTCTAATTTTATAGGATAGGTTTTATTGGCATTCCACTGACAGACATAAATGTTCTTATCATCATCAATACACACATCATGACAGTGATTGAACAACGGCACCTCTTGCACCATTAGCTGTAGTTCCCCTTTCTTATAGACAGGGGCAGTACCTCCGGGATTTGAGATTACTTTATTGTCTTTGTCCAGAATGGTAACAAAACCCGAATCCGGAGTTTGCTCCAAATATTTAAGTCTGGACCAACATACGCCCGAGTATAAATTCTCACCATCTATGACCGGCCTACAAACAAAAGCCCCGGGCAGAAAAATACTGGACAGATATTTACCGTCCAGGCTATAGCGTTTAAACGAATTGTGCTTTCTAGAGGTACATAATAAAGTGATATTGTTGGGATCTCTGTCATCTATCGTAACTCCGTGGGCCGTACTGAACAAATGGTCCTCAAGACCGTGCCCCCCAAATTTTCTGATAAACTCCCCATCTTTTGAGTATTGCAAAATAAAATCGGAGCCATACCCATCAGCAACATAAATGTCTCCGTTGGGACCAACAGCAGTTTCCGTAGGACGGTACTTTTGGTCCTTTTCATATACCTCTATCTCATGCGGATTTGGCAATTGCATAAGTACTTTGCCGTTTACCGTAGTTTTTAAGATAGCCCCATCATTATCAGTAATAAAAAGCATATCCTCTTCCCCTTCTTTGGACAGGGTTAAACCATGGGCGGATTTTAAATCATGGGTCCAGCTTTTTAATAGTTTTCCAGACTTGTCATAAACAATAACATTGTTCTTGATTTCATCCGTTACCATGATCAATCTCCCTTTGGAATCCATTACCATTTCATGGCAATTTTTCACCGGAGTGGTTGCCGGATTTAGGTTGCCCCATTCTTTATGAACGCGATATTTAAAATTGCCATGACCAATAATTTGCTCGGATAATTTTGGCCTGTTTATAATCCCAAAACTATAGGTGGGTATGGTTACAGCGGCACTTGCAAGAGCGGACTGTTTAATGAAGTTTCGTCTGGAGTTTTTCATTTGAGTATTTTTGGTGCAGTTATACAAAATGCTTCTCAAAAATACCTAACTCCCTCTTTTACAATGTAGACTTATTACTCAAAAAGGTGCACTTTTTGTGTATTATGTACACTTAACCTATTTCTTGGACACGTAATGAGATGGCGGGTGGCCAAACTCCTTTTTAAAAATTCTACTAAAATACCGGTTGTCATTGTACCCTACTTTAAACGCAATTTCCTTAATGCTTAGGTTCCCTTCCTGAAGCATGGGCATGGCTTTGGACAATTTATAGGTATTGATATATTCAATAATAGTTTTACCGGTCAAGGCCTGAATTTTTCGGTACAATTGTGAACGCCCAATAGCCAATTCATCACATAGATAGTCGATTGAAAAATCCGAGTTTTCCAGATGCGCATCAATGACTTCGTTCACCTTTATCAAATATTGATCAACGGACGAGCTAGGTTCTACGAACAACTCTTCTTTTTGGTATTTTTTAATGAGTCTATGCCTACTTTTTAGACGGTTCTGGATTTTCATTTTAATCTCGGAGACATTAAAAGGCTTCTCAATATAATCTTCGGCACCCGTTTCCAGACCTTTCAATTTGTTTTCCAAGCCCGTTTTGGCAGTCAAGAACATCAACGGGATATGGGCCGTTAATTCATTTCCCTTTAATTGATTTGCCACTTGAATTCCATCGAATAATGGCATCATAATATCACTTATTACAATATCCGGAATATGCTCCAAGGCCAACTGAAAACCATCCTTGCCATTATCTGCCTGAAGAATCACATAATCGTCGGACAACTCTGTGGTCAGGTAATTTCTGATATCCTCATTATCCTCAATAAGCAATACTACGGTTTCCCCCGTTGTACTCTCTACCATAGGAACCGCTTTTTCTTCAACGGCGGTTTCATAATCTTTATAACCTATAGGCAAGGTGATGGTAAAATGCGAACCTACACCTTCTTCGCTCTTTAAGCCGATACTCCCTCTGTGCAATTTCACCAATTCCGAAATCAGCGAAAGACCAATACCACTACTGTACCCTTTATTGGGGTTCTCATCTAACTGATAAAACCGTTCAAAAACTTTTTCCTGGTACTTTGCCGGAATGCCCGAACCGTTGTCTATGACCTCTATACATAAACTTCCGTTCTTTACTTTATCATCCGTATCAATTTCAAGATTTACGTACGAAGCCTTCAAGGTGATTTTTCCGTTTTTTGGTGTAAACTTAAACGCGTTGGAAACTAGGTTACTCACCATTTTTTCAATAACATCCTCATCAAAATAAAGGGTATAATCCGTTTCCGGGGCATCGCATAAAAAAATTATATTCTTCTCCTTTGCCCAATATTCATAGGCCGTGTACATGTTGGAACAGACCAATAGTTCATCATGGGCCTTGATTCGCAATTGTTGGTTTCCTTCCAGTTTTCTAAAATCCAGAATCTGATTGACAAGCTCCAACAGACGGTTACTATTTCTGTGCATCATCTGCAATACCTTGGTATCCGGTTTGGTGCCTTTACGTATGTACTTGTCCAACGGAGAGGTAATGAGCGTTAAGGGTGTACGCAGCTCATGGGAGATATTGGTAAAAAACCGCAATTTCATCTGTGCCAACTCCTCAAATTGATACACGCGTTGCTTCTCTATCTCAAACTTGTTCCGGGTCCTTTCCCGTAGCAAGAAGTAGCGAAATGCCCAGACCCCTAATAAAATCACCAGAATTCCCGCTAGAATTTGAACCCACAGGCGCTCCCAAAACGGAGGGGTCACTTCAATGTGCAATCGTTTTAATTTATCCGTCCAGACGCCGTCTTCGTTGGTAGCTTTTAACAAAAAGGTATAGTTCCCGGAGGGCAAGTTGGTATAGGTTGCCCGTGTACCATTGGCCATGGTCCAGTCCTTATCAAAACCTTCCAGCATATACGCATATTGGCACCGTTGTGTATTTTCGTACTGAATGGCTTGAAATCCCAGTTCTATCTTTTGGTCCTTATAGGATAACTGTAGATGATCCTCTACCTCAATACTTTTTTTTATGTAATCGCTATCCGGTGTAACCAGTTCATTGTTAACCCACAGTTTAGAAATATAGACCGATGGTGTCTTGGTACTGGGCACTACCCTTTCCGGGTCAAAAGTCATAAAGCCCGAGTTGGTGGAAAATACCATATGCCCGTTATCCGTAACCGCGCTAGAAACATTGATTTTCTGTGAAATGAGTCCGTCCTGCTCATTTAAAATACGCACCACATTATTCTTCGCATCCAGTTTTATAAGTCCGTTTCTTGTACCCAGCCACAGGTTGCCCTTGCCGTCCTGTTCAATGCTGTTAATAATCCTATCTTTCAGGAGGGCATTATCATACTGAATAAAAAGATCTTTTTGCGCATCATAACTACAAAGCCCCGAGTTTGTTCCCACCCAAAGGGTACGGTCTGCATCTTCAAAAATTACATTTATAAAATTGTTGTTTACCGTTGCGGTATTGCCAATCTCATGCCTGTAGTGTACAAACTGATTTTTCTCCGGTAGATAGCGTTTTACCCCATCGCCATTGGTCCCGATCCAAATTTGATTTTTATAATCCTCGAACAGTTCATTGGCACGGTGAAAGTACCCGATACCGTTAGGGTCATTGGGATCACAGTCAAAATAAACGGTGGCATCGGTTTTGGGGTCGTAGATACGCGCACCCAAAACCTCTCCTGTCCAAACCAGTCCGGCACTGGTCTCCAAAAGACCAAAAAGCTCGGCGGGTTTTCTACTGGTTTTGGACAGCGTTTCCCCTTCTTCGGTAAATTGATAGATGGAATTGGTATCTGCCACCCAAACGGTTTCCTTGTCATAGGAACTCATATACGTTCTATGGTAAAAGCCCTTTAGCGTTTTAACCTGTTCGTGAGTAGCTTTGTCATAGATGGTAATGGCACCCCTATCAAACACCCAGTAGTTGCTATTTGTTTTTAGGATTTTACCGCTAACCCCAGGTGCTATGAACGGCTTAAAAATGGCTGCCGATTTTTTAATGTGGAAAAAATGGCCAGCGCCATCCAAGGCCCACGAATCTTCCTTGGACGGGTTGTGAAATATTTGCCGTATATAAAAAGACCCATCCTTGAACCGCTCATTGAGCGCTATTAATTTCTGGGTTTTAAATTGATCATCTATAATCGCTATTTCATTTCCGTGGGCTATCCAACAGTTACCTACGTCATCCGGCTGTATGGCACTCACCCAGTCCTGGGTTAAACTCAATCTGTGGAATCGGTTCTTTTTATCTACGGTGAACAGCTTACCGCTAGAAACGATTAAATCATTATAAAACCCCAAAACGGGATACGCATGGGAACCCTCCGCTATATTTTTTACCAAACGTGTAAATTTCCCCGTATTTGAATGGAACATATTTAGCCCGATCCATGTACCTACAAAAAGGCGACCATCCGGGCTTTCCTGTATATCCAACACATTATTATGGCTAATACTCTTGGGGTCCTGTGCATTGTATTGAAACCTTTTAAAAGTTCCGGTATCCCGGTCCATGATATTTAACCCGCCACCATCCGTCCCGATGTAAAAAGTTTTGTCCGCCGTTTCATAAATTACCCTAACTTCATTAAAACTGAGGCTTTCCGGGTTATTTTCGTCATGAATAAACCGCTGGAAACGGTCATACTCCCGATCATATTTTAATAAACCACCACCATAGGTACCTACCCATAAAACACCCGCACTATCTTCAAACAAACAAAAAACATGATTGTCCGTAATGCTGGTCTGTTCATGCTCATTTTTACTATAATTCTTAAAATTACCCCCATCAAAACGCCATAGACCATTGGTAGAGGCTATCCAAAGAAACCCGTAACGATCCTCCAAAATATCCTGGGTCTCCGTTTCTATGGGCAGTTGAAAATGAGTAATTTCATAATTACCAACCTTACTTTGCCCGTAGACCGTTGTAGAAAAACCTAGAATACAGACCGTTATAAATTGAAATAAAAAACGAGAAACGCTATGCATGTTTTGAATATAAACCAATTCTCATGAAAGGTAAATTAATTTTAAAATTTATAAGCCCCTAATTAAAAATACACACCGCTTTCTGGTGTAAAAACCTACTAACTACGCTTGTTAACCAAGAGGGTTAAGATAGTGCCGACCCTTGCTAAAATACGAAAACGCACACGCCCCATTTTAAGGTTACTTTGTAGACCATTGTATGTGCCCTTCCGTGACCTTAAGAACTGGGCACTTTAAAATCGTTTTATAAAACACGTTAAAAATGAACATTCGTATCCTTGCTCTTGTCTGTATTGGGTTGTTATTCGGTTGCAAAAATTCTACTACTCCCGCACCAAAAGAAACACCAAAACAACCTAACATTCTGTTTCTTGCCATAGATGACCTTAGGCCGGAATTGGGCGTGTACGGTTCCGATATTGCCATTACCCCACACATAGATGCACTTGCCCATGAAGGTCTTCGTTTTAATAATGCGTATTGCCAACAGGCCATTTGCAGTCCTTCCAGGGCCAGTTTAATGACCGGTGCCCGGCCCGAAACCATTCAGGTGATTGAAAATTTTACGTATTTCAGGGATAAAAATCCGGATATACAGACCCTTCCTCAGCATTTTAAAGCCAATGGTTATGAGACCGTTTACACCGGAAAAATATATCACGGCAAATATAACGACCCAGAGCTTTCATGGAGCAGAGAGCCCGTTGCCATGAGCAAAAGCGATGTAAAATTCGGTTTTAAACTGCCCGAGAACATTAAAATGCAAAAGGAAAATAGCGCGGCCATGGTTGCCAAATACGGTGAGAATGCGCTTAGAAACGGACTTGGTAAAGGGCCTTCCTATGAGTTTGCCGATTTTCCCGACAATGCCTACGAAGACGGTTTCAATACCGATATGGCCATTGCCACTATGAAAGATATGTTGGAAAAAAATCCTGAAAAACCGTTCTTCTTGGGTATGGGCATGAAAAAACCCCATTTGGATTGGATAGCCCCTAAAAAATACTGGGATATGTACGATGAGGCGGACATTAAACTTGCCGAGCAGGACAAAGCCCCAAAAGACGGTGCTACTATGGGGCTGCATGCTTCGTTTGAATTAAGGGCCAGGGCGGGAATTCCTAAAAAAGGTGATATCTCTCCCGAACAGGCCATACAATTGAAACACGCCTATCTAGCCTGCGTAAGTTACGTAGATGCCCAAATTGGTAAAATGCTTGCCGCATTGGAAGATGCAGGAATAAAGGACAATACCATTGTTATTTTGTGGAGTGACCACGGTTGGCATTTAGGCGATATGGGTATTTGGGGGAAAGCCACCAATTATGAAATTGCAACACGGGTTCCGTTAATTATACGCACTCCGGATATGGCAAAAGAAACAAGAGGAAAATCTACCGATGCCCTTGTAGAGCTAGTGGATATGTACCCAACCCTTTGTGAGCTTGCCGCTATTTCAAAGCCCGAAACTTTAGAGGGCCAGAGTTTTGCGCCCTTACTTTCAAATCCCGAACAAGAATGGAAAACAGCGGTTTTTTCTCAATTCCCCACACCAGCACTACGTGAATGGGCGGCCAACCCCTTATCCAAAGGAATGCGGGAAACTTCATTTGGACCGTTAATAGAGGAAGTTGAGGGCCGTATTAAAAAACAACAGGGCGAAAAATGGGACCGCGACCTATTTGAAAACCGACTCATGGGCTATTCTATGCGTACCCAAAAGTACCGGTTTATTGTTTGGAAAGATTATACGGATGCTACAGCAGAACCCATTTTCATAGAACTCTACGACCATGAAAAAGACCCGTCCGAAACCGTGAACATTGCCAAGGAGCAGCCTGAGCTTGTAAAAGAACTTATGGAACAATTCAATAAAGGTTGGCAAGGGAACCAGGCCAAAGTTGCTGAGAAAGGAGCTTAACGCTCCTTTGACACACAGTGGTGCGAAGCAGAAAAAAACCAAACGCAACTTAGGTAAACAACCTACTGTTTCCCTTCCTTTTTTTGTACGGTGGCCAGCGCCCGTTTCTTTTTGTAGTGTTCCTTGTTCGCTACATAAATCGTTTTCTTTACTTCACAGAAAACAGTATTACGATCGGCATTCATTAAAAGGGTTGTCTTTACGATATCTATCTCCTCTTCCTGCCCTAGCCTTAATTTAATTTCGTCTATTTCTTCTTGGTCGTATTCAAAATCTGCGTATACGTCCTCTTTTGCCGGTCTTTTAAAAGCAATCTCCGCAGATTTGTCCCACACCACAAAATCATTGCCCAAAATATGAATTAGCTGGACCATGGGTATGGGGTCTACCGCCGAAAAAAGACTGCCCCCAAATATAGTATTTACGTAATTCCTGTTTTTATAGCTAATAGGAAGTTTAACCGTTACCTTTTTAAGGTCTTCTGAAACGTGTTTTACCCTAGCGGTAGTTCTGCGGTACATTGGCGATAAGTTAAACCCATGTTTAAAAAGGGTGTGCTTGCCCATAAACCGTGAACCAAAATCCGATACCTTACTATAAAATGACATTTGCCTTCTGTTTTTTTATGTAATAAAACCACAAATTTAGTACTCTAAAAAGGGTTTAAGAAATATATACATGAGAAACGCGGTACAGTGAAAAATATAAAAAAAGGGGTACCCAAGTTTTGTCAGCTGTTAAGATGAGTTCTATGGTGTGTAATTATTCTGCAAACGCCCAGCCGTTTTTAAGCGTTTGTAAAAGCATATTATATGTATACTATATTCTTATTTTCCTACAAACATTGACAGTATCCAAGATTTAAGTAAATTAGGTCTAAAATAGAGATAAAGCAACTAGTTGCTTTATACAATTGTTGGGCTTAATATGAAATATAAATAAATGGGTAAAGTAAACTTAGATGCTATAATACCAAGAGAAGATTTTGAGGTTGAGGAAAATCAATCTCCAGGAAAAAAGAAGGAAACAATATCGATAGAAGATATAAAAACGGACTCTTTTTTCTTCATAAATATTAGAAAACCTGATTTTCAAAGAGAAACAAATGAATGGGATGAAAAAAAAATTTCGCAATTTGTTAAAAGTTTTGTTGAAGGGGATTTAATACCTGCAATAATCCTATGGAGAAGTTCAGGAGGTTATCTTTTTGTAATTGATGGATCTCATAGGTTAAGCTCATTATCTGCTTGGGTAAATGATGATTATGGAGATGGCGACATTTCAAAAATGTTTTATGATGGTCAAATACCAGAAGAACAACTCCAAATTGCGGAGAAAACAAGAAAAAAAGTTAATGCACTAGTCGGTTCATATAAAGACTACAAATTGGCACTCACACATCCACAGAAAGTTAAGCCAGAGATTGTTTCTAATTCTAAAAATCTTGGCGCTTTAGCAATTCAATTACAATGGGTTGAAGGAGACGCGACAAAAGCCGAAAATTCTTTTTTCAAGATTAATCAACAGGCTGCACCTATTGATAAAACAGAATTAACCTTACTTAAAACAAGAAGGTTTCCAAATAGTATTGCAGCTAGAGCGATTATCAGGAGTGGTAAAGGTCATAAATACTGGTCAAAATTTACGCTAGATATTCAGAAGGAAATTCAAGAATATGCAGAAAAAATTAATGATGTTCTGTTTAATCCAAAGCTAGATACTCCTATAAAGACTTTGGATATCCCAATTGGAGGTAAACTATATGCTGCCGCAACTCTTCCGCTTATTTTGGATTTTGTTAATATCGCCAATGACATTAATACAAAATCGAATCTGAATGAAGATATCGATGGAAGCGAAACTATCCGAATCCTTAAAAGGACCTTAAAAATTGCGAGATTAATTAATAGTAATCATCCGTCATCTCTTGGTCTTCACCCAGTAATCTACTTTTACTCAAAGGATGGAAGACATAAGACTGCTCTATTTTATAGTATTATCAACTTTGTAATCGACATAGAAAAAAGAAAAAAGCTAAATGATTTTATAAAAGTAAGGGCTGGAATTGAAAATATTATTTGGAATTATGACTACCTAATTCAACAGATTAATCGAAAGTATAGAAGTGCTCAAGCTAGCTACCCACATATTTCTTCATTCTTAAAGAGATGTATGGAATTACTAAATGAAGAAAAAAGTGAATTTGATGTTATTAAACTCCTTTCTCAAAGTGAATATGACTATTTGACTATAGAAAGCAAAGAATTTGAAGAAACTTCTTCTTCCGATTTTAATACAAATAGGAAAAGTGCTGTTTACATAAAAGACGCAATAGAGTCGGCTCCAAAATGTAAAATTTGCGGTGGTTTAATACATAGAAATGCTATTTCGATTGACCATATTGACAGAAAAGAAGACGGAGGTTTAGGAACTGTAGATAATGGACAATTAACACATCCTTACTGTAATACTGGATATAAAAACTAAGCACAACAATTTGTATAATGCATATGCACCCTTCGGGATGCAAACGCATCATACAAGAGACGCTGTGCGTCATTATACCAAACCATATGAAAAAGACTTTCCTAATCCTACTAATCTTCGGATTTTATTCGTGTAAAACAAATAATGAAAATTCACAAACCGAATTAAAAAAAGTAATTGAGGACAATGCTGAATTAGTTGAAATTTATAAAAATGACCAATCCGATAGACAGGCAAGCGAAAATATTGATTGGAATGTCGTTTCAAAAAGAGACAGTTTGCGCGAACTAAGGGTTTATCAACTTTTAGATTCAAACAAAGTTAGGACTTCTAAAGACTATCATAATGCAGCTATGGTTTTTCAACACGGTGGAGATTCTACTGCGTATGGAATGGCTGTTAAAATGATGCGTAAATCAATAGAACTTGATTCTACAGCTGACAAATGGCTTTTAGCGGCTGCAATCGACAGATATTTATTGAGTAAAGATGAACCACAAATTTATGGCACTCAATATCTTAAATATGGAAAAGACGAACCTTGGCAAATTGCAACAATGGATACCACAAAAATTTCCGATGCCGAACGAGTTGAATATGGTGTAGAAACTTTGGCAGAACAAAAAGAAAAAGTTAAGCGGATTAACCAGAAAAAATTATATGACATTTATTCTCAAGGAAAATCTGTTGACCAGATTGTTGAAATCATAAAATCTGAAAACAAAAAAGACCCTAAATATGATATTTCTGAAAATGGAATTAATGGCTTTGGTTATGATTTAATGGGTGAAGAAAAATATAAAGAAGCCTTAAAAATTTTCACTCTCAACACGGAATTATATCCTAATACTTACAATACTTGGGATAGCTTAGGAGAATGTCTTTTAGCACTTGGAAAGAAAGAAGATGGAATTAATGCCTATAAAAAATCATTAGAACTTAATCCTAAAAATGAAAACGCTGAAATAATAATTGCGGAATATAAATAACGAACGCACAACACCGTATATAATTCATTACTAGTAATCGCATACTTACGAAAATCCTCATGGATTTTCTATTCGGTTTGCATTTGCTTATTTAGTTGCTTAAACACGCAACGAAATCATACACAGAACCGTTGTGCTTAATGTTGCAGAATTGAACCAAAATTGAAAATTTGAATAGAAAAGAAATCTTTTGGTTATTTGGAACCGCAGTACTTGTGTTAGTCTTGACTCTAATCCTATTTGGAATAGATGCACTTAATATCGATTCTACTTTCGATATAAATATTCATGATACTTATTTTGTTATTGCCAATGTCCATTTAGTTTTACTATTATTTGTTTTCATTTTTTTTAAGGTTTATCTGATTAGAGTAGTTCTAAATGGATTTAAAAATCTCACGGCAAATCTAGTGCTGATAATTGCAACGCTTTTAATCGCAGTAGTTCTTGGAAAAATAATTGGCATGCTAGACTTTTTTAGTGGACCTCCCAATAATGATTCTATGGCTGATGGAGCAAATGAAGTTGGAAACGCATTGAAAATTATTTCACGAATACTGTTTACTGTCCAAATGATACTTCTCGTATTGTTAGCATATTTTGGATTCAAAACTGGACGGAATTACAACACAGAAAAAAAACACTAAACATAACAGAATTTATAAACAATACCGGCTAAAGGCTTTACCGAAAGGTTTGCGAATTTTATGAAGTCCGCAAAATCTTTTGGATTTTGCTCTGGACAAGAAAAGAAAAAGCGAAACAAAAAGATTTCGCTACGTGCATGGCGGAAAGCAAACGCTATTTTGCTCCCGCACTGTTCATATCTAAACCGTTGTAGAACATTTAAAAAATATGGAGAACAAGACAACAAAGTTCATTTTTAAAACTCTAATTCTTTTTCCAATTGGGTTTGGAATATGGACTTTAATTAGTGGAATAGATAAATTTCATTGGTTTTCCCAACAATGATGGGTTTCGGTTTAGCATTCGGAACTATTTTTTGGAATCTATTCGATTATGAAAAATTTGACAAAATGGAAATAACTGATTTTCTCGAATCAAGGCATAAATTGAATGTAGAAAATAGTGATGAAAACTGGAATCGAATAATTGATTTGACTGAAAAATCTTTAATAAAATATAAAGTGTTAGAAAAATCTGATAGTGTTTTAAAAATTGAGATTCCAAGAAAGCTTTTTGACTCAATATTATTGGCAGAAAAGAAAGAAAATGTAATTCGCCTGAAAATTGAAAAGAAAGGAATTTTAAAGTTTTTACCCGATAATGCGGAAAATTACGCAACATTAAAAACAGTTGTAACGGAATTAAAAACTACTGCCAACACATGTAACCGTTGCACAAGCCGTTGATTCTCCACGGAACGGATTCATATAAGCCTCTTTACGGGGCTTTTTTTATGTCTG